>NZ_JCAQIH010000002.1:0-450000 GCF_059628195.1 Sulfitobacter sp. IGS-18
CCTCTGGCTGTCGTGCGGCCCGGCACGACGCAGGAGGTGTCTTCGATCCTGAGCCTGGCGAATGAGCACGGATGCCCGGTTGTGCCAGTCGGTGGTAACACCGGATTGGTGGGAGGCACGCAGACCGACGGCGGTTTGATGGTGTCGCTGGAGCGGATGAAACGGATCCGGGCTATCGATCCCGCGGGGCGCACTGCCTCGGTTGATGCAGGCGTCATCGTCGAAGAAGTGAATCGCGCGGTTGAGCGGTTTGGCCTGCGCTTTCCCCTGGCTTTCGGTGCCGATGGTTCGGCGATGATCGGCGGGGCGCTTTCGACAAATGCAGGCGGGGCGAATGTGCTGGCCTTTGGCATGGCACGTGCGCTCTGCCTGGGGCTGGAAGTGGTTCTGCCCGACGGTCGGATTCTGGACGACATGGTGGCGCTGCGAAAAAACAACACAGGATACGACCTCAAGCACCTTTTCATCGGGGCGGAGGGCACGCTTGGCCTGATCACGGGCGCTGTGCTGACCTTGACCGACCTACCGACGACATATGCAACGGCGTTGATCGGCGTGAACGCCCTTGATGACGGTTTGAAGGCGCTCGGCCGGTTGCGCCGGGCCTGCGGCAGTCAGCTCGAAGCATTCGAAGTCATGCCCGAAAGCTATCTTAAGCGATTGCTGGGCAGCCAAGAGGCGCCGAACTTCCCGTTCCCGGAGGTGCCCGGCGCGGCAATTCTTGTGGAACTTGCATCCTCATCGCCAATTGATTGCACGCCAAATGACAAGGGCGAAACACCATTGATTGAACGTCTGGCCACGGAGCTGGGCGATTGCATCGGGACGGGTGTCGTGACCGACGCGGTCATCGCACATAACGCCCAACAGCGTGCGGCGCTCTGGCGACTTCGCGATACCGCGCCGGAACTGACAAAAGGCCTTACCCCGGTCGTCGCGGCGGATGTTTCCGTTCCGCTGGATCTGATTGGCGAATTCGAGCCAAGCCTCGAACAAAGCATCAGGTCCATGGACCCCGATGCGTTGTTCTGGACTGTCGGACATCTGGGTGACGGCAATCTGCACATTGTTGTTTGTACCGGCGACAAATCCCCCGAACACATGGCCCGCGTTCGCAACGTGATCGACGAAACGACCATGCGCTTTCAAGGCGCCTTTTCCGCTGAACACGGTGTCGGAATTCAAAAGCTGGAGAGCATGTCCGCCTTCAAATCACCTGTGGCTCTGGATCTGATGCGGGGCATCAAGGCGGTTTTCGACCCGAAGGGGATCATGAACCCAGGCAAGGTACTGCCGGATCGTTTACCCGGCGCAATTCACGAAAAGTAAGAAAACACAGAAAGTTAAGAGGAGAAACACTGTGAAGATCAGACATGAAAATCTACTGAGAGGGCTGGCTGTAAGCACTTGCGCCGCCATGACTGCATCCATGGCTTTTGCAGCCGATTACACGATGAAATTCTCGATCAGCGATACCGAAATCGCGGAAGAGCATTTCACCCACACGCCGCTTCGCGCCTTTGAAAAGGAGATCGAGGAAAAGAGTGGGGGCCGCATTGAAGTACAAGTGTACTGGAGCGGTCAGCTGGGCAAGACCGACAGCGTGGTCAACATGGTGGCAAACGGACTTGTCGAGGCCATCATGGGGGCCGATGGTTTTGCATCGCCCTATGACCAGAATATCCAGGTGCTTGGTATCCCTTATCTCTTCAATGACAGGGCCGCGGCATATGAAGTTCTGGATGGTGAATGCGGACAGATGTTGTCCGACAGTCTGGCTGCCAAAAGCGGATTGCGCGCGGCGGTCTGGCACGAAAACGGCGGGTATCGGAACTATTCGGCGAACACGCCGCTGACCTCGGTCGAGGATCTCAAGGGATTGAAGATCCGCACCATGAACAACCCGGTTCACATGGAAATCGTGAACGCGCTTGGCGCCTCGCCTACCCCGATTCCGTGGCAGGACCTTTATACTGCACTGCAAACGGGTGTCGTGGACGGTCAGGAAAACTCGCTTGCAATCTTTCGCATTCCAAAGCTGGAAGAGGTGCAAAAGCACATCATCATGGATGGCCACGTGTATTCTCCCGGTGCCTTGTACTTCAGCCAGTCCTGGTGGGACTCGCTGCCCGAGGACCTGCAGGAGATCGTGCAAACCGCCTCGGAAAATTTCCGTGACATGAACCGGGAGATCTCGACCAAGGCCGAAGAGTCTGACCGCGCTTATCTGGAGGCGCAGGGTGTCTCTATCTATGATCCCACGCCCGAGC
The DNA here is from genome assembly GCF_059628195.1 of Sulfitobacter sp. IGS-18. Taxonomy (NCBI): domain Bacteria; kingdom Pseudomonadati; phylum Pseudomonadota; class Alphaproteobacteria; order Rhodobacterales; family Roseobacteraceae; genus Sulfitobacter; species Sulfitobacter sp. IGS-18. The sequence continues at coordinate 2,271 of NZ_JCAQIH010000002.1, forward strand.
AAAAGCAGCAGTTCCGCGACCTGACCCAGGCTCCGGCAATGGAGTACATCAAGGACAACGTCGACGCCGAAATACTGTCGTGTTTCCTGGAGGCTGCAGAGGTCGCCAACGCCAAGTCGGGTTCATAGGCACCACCGACGGGCTGCCCTGACAACAGGGTGGCCCGCCACTTTTCATTTGGGAGGAGATCTGATGGCCAAGGCGTTGCTGGTGTTTTGCCGCGCGATTTCATGGGTTCAGCTATTGCTGTTGCTGACCATGCTGGGCGTCATGGCGAGCCTTGTGTTCACACGTTACATGTTCGCTTATTCGCCACCATGGTCAGAAGAGCTTACCCGGTTTGCGATGATCTGGCTGGTCATGTTGGGCGGTGCTGTCCTGGCCTTGTTCGACGATCACATCACCCTGTTCGTCTTTGTCGAATTGATGGGCCCGCGTGTCAGGGCCATCCGAAACATCTTGGTGCGCCTGATCATGATCGCGACCAGCGGCGTCGTTGCCTACAAGGGCATCAAGTTCGCGGATGGCATGAGTGGCGTCATCGCCTGGGGTCTGAACATAAACATGACCATCCCCACCTATTCAGTGACGGTCGGGTTTGGGCTCATCTTGATATTCAACCTGATCTTGCTGATCGACGATGTCGCCGCGCTGTTTGGAAAAAGAGCACAGCTGGTTCCGCGTCAGGATCAAGTCATGGACGGTTCGTTCCGCCCGCAAGATGATCTCTGATTTGAAGGAATTCCAGAAGTGACCATCGGCATCGTCCTTATCGTTCTTTTCGGAATGATCCTCATCGGAGTACCGATTTCCTTTGCCATGCTGGCGACAACCGGACTCTATTTTCTGACCAGCCCGACACCGTTTTTCATCGAGCTTTTGCCTGCCAAGATCTTCGAGGGTCTGGACAACATCATTCTGATTGCGATCCCGTTCTTCCTGCTGGCTGGCGAGTTGATGAGCAGATCCGGCATGGCAGACCGGTTGATGCATTTCTCCAACCTCGTGATTGGCCGCGTGCGGGGCGGATTTGCCTATGTGAACGTGATGGCGAGCCTGTTGTTTTCAGGTCTGACGGGTGTCGCCGTGGGCGACATTGCAGCGCTCGGCAAGATCGAGGTGCTGGCCATGGAGAAAGCGGGCTATCCGCGTCATTTCGCTGCTGCTGTCACCGTCGCCTCGTCTCTGGTTGGCCCGATTATTCCGCCGAGCGGCGTGATTATCCTGTACTGCGCGATCATGAATGTTTCGGTCGGGGGGATGTTTCTTGCCGCTCTTGTTCCGGGCGTCATCCTGGCCCTGGCCGACATGCTGGTGATCGCGTTCCAGGCCAAGAAGCGGAACTTCCCGCTTTCGGATGTCGACCGGTCGCTGCCTGCTTTCGTCAAGGGGACACGCGACGCGGCACTGGCGCTCCTGATGCCCGCCTTCCTGATCGGCGGCATCGTGGGTGGGGTGACAACCCCGACAGAGGCGGCCGCGGCATCCGTCGTCTACGCCCTGATTGTATCGGTTCTGATCTATCGGGCGCTTTCAGTGAAGGAAGTCGGAAAGATCTTCATGAACACCACCTTCGAGGCCGCGCGGCTTTTGTTCATGATCGCGGGCGCCTTGTCGATGACGTGGATTTTCGCGCTTGAGGATCTGGCGGGGCAGGTGGCCTTCATCTTTGATTTTGCCAAGGGATCCCCCTTGTTGCTGATCCTTTTGATCAACTGCCTGTTCATCCTCCTTGGCATGTTCATGGATGCTGCGCTTGCTTTGATCCTGTTCGGGCCAATCGTGGCGCCTCTGGCCTACAGCGTCGGAGTAGACCCCCTGCAATTGGGGATCATGCTGATCATCAATGTCACTGTTGGACTTGCCACGCCGCCGATAGGTTACGTGCTGTTCGCGATGTGCAGCGTTGTCAGGCTGAATTTCAGCAAGCTGGTTGCAGAGCTCATTCCATTCCTGATGATCAAGGCGGTTCTGTTGATCATCATCGGCCTTGTGCCTGCGCTCACGACCTGGGTGCCGGGATTGTTCGGGTTCTGAGGATGACGAAGGGACCATCCGGCACGCGCACCGTGCCGCTTTGAGCCCGGCTTGCACCGCCGGGCAGAAGCCTATGACGAGATCGCCGCATCCGGTTCCGGGGCCTCTTGCAGGCGCGGATAGCCAAGCGAGGCCAGGGCGGCGGTCACCTCGTCCAGGATCGCAGGATCGTCGATTGTTGCGGGCACCTTGAACGGTTGGCCATCGGCAATCTTTACCATCGTGGCGCGCAGGATCTTTCCCGAACGGGTCTTTGGCAGCCGGTCCACCGGTGTGGCCTGCCGGAATGCGGCCACCGGACCGATCCTGTCACGCACCATCTGAACCAGTTCTGAAACGACTTCTGAAGGGTCGCGGGACACGCCCTCGTTCACACAGTAGAGCGCAACGGGGATCTGGCCCTTCAATGCGTCCGCAGCGCCGATCACCGCGCATTCTGCCACATCAGGGTGATCGGCGATGACTTCTTCGATCGCGCCGGTGGACAGGCGGTGCCCCGCGACATTGATGACGTCATCGGTGCGGGCCATGATGTAAAGGTATCCATCGTCGTCGATCATGCCGGCATCGCCGGTTTCGTAATAGCCGGGGAAACTCTCCAAATAAGACTTTTCGAACCGCTCATGTGCGTTCCATACGGTCGTGAAGCAGCTAGGGGGCAGGGGCAGCTTGATGGCGATGGCACCCAGAGATCCCGGCGGCAGGATTTGTCCGGCCTCGTCCAGAATTGCGATTTCATATCCCGGCATGGGGACCGTCGGCGAGCCGGGCTTGATCGGCAAGAGTTCGATCCCGGCCGGGTTGGCGGCAATGCTCCAGCTGGTTTCAGTCTGCCACCAATGGTCGATTACCGGCTTGCCGGTCTTTTCCTCGGCCCATTCGACAGTCGCCGGGTCCGCGCGTTCACCGGCGAGAAACACCAGTTCAAGCGCGCTCAGATCGTAATCCTTCAGCAGTTCACCCCTCGGGTCGGCGCGTTTGACCGCGCGAAATGCGGTTGGTGCCGTGAAGAAACTCTTTACCTTATGTTCGGAGATCACCCGCCAGAATGCACCGGCGTCAGGTGTGCCGATGGGCTTGCCTTCATAGAGGATTGTGGTGCTGCCGTTGATCAGCGGCCCGTAGCAGATGTAGCTGTGCCCGACCACCCAACCGACATCCGACGCAGCCCAGAACACATCACCGGGTTGCACGTTGTAGATGTTTCGCATCGACCAGGACAATGCGACCAGCTGGCCGCCGGTCGGACGTACCACACCTTTGGGGTTCCCGGTCGTTCCCGAGGTGTAAAGAATGTAAGCCGGATGTGTGCCTTCGACCGGAACGCAGGCCGCGGGTTCGGCATCTTTCTGAGCATCGAACCAATCGAAATCACGTCCTTCGACCAATGTTGCGCGTTCCTGCTCGCGCTGAAGAATGAGACAGAATTCAGGTTTGCAATCGGCAAGTTCGATGGCCTGATCGAGCAGCGGTTTGTAGTGGACGACATGGGTCGGCTCGATTCCGCAAGACGCCGCGAGAACTGCCTTTGGCGTGCAGTCGTCCAGTCGCGTGGCAAGTTCGTTTGCAGCAAAGCCGCCGAATACGACAGAATGAATCGCGCCGATCCTTGCACAGGCCAGCATGGCGACCAGTGCTTCGGGGACCATGGGCATGTAAATGACGACGCGGTCTCCCTTGGTGATCCCCCTTTCCGTGAGGGCACCCGCAAGCCGCGCGGTCCGGGATTGCAGATCGGCAAAACTGATGTGTTCGATGGTGTTGGTGACCGGGCTGTCATAGATGATTGCGGTCCGGTTGCCGTTGCCCGCTTCAACATGCCGGTCGACGGCGTTCCAGCAGGTGTTGACCATGGCGTCGGCGAACCATTCGTGGACGCCATCGCTGTTCTTTGACAATCCGGTCTTTGGCGGTTGGATCCAGTCGATGGCTTCGGCCTGGCGCAGCCAGAATGCATTCGGCGCGTTCCGCCAGTCTTCGTAGACTTCTTTGTAGCCGGTCATCTGATTTTCTCCGCAGTACATCCTGCGTTGCCCGTGAGGGTTCCGTATCCGGATGGGTTCCGTTTGCTGTGTTGGTCAGTTGTTCAAATCTTTGGTCGCGGCTGTCAGTCTGCGCCGTGACCGCGACAGATGAATGCGCATCGCGGCAGTCGCCATCACCGGATCACCCGTGACGATGGCTTCGTAGATTGCGTTGTGTTCTTCCAGAACGCGGCCGATCCTGCCCTTGTTCCGGTCCCGCGCCATGTTGAGCGACACGGTCAAGAGCCGCACCGTTTGCTCCTGGATCATGCGCATCGTGTCTATGTAAAAGATGTTACCGGTTGCCGCGGCAATTGATTGGTGAAAGGCCAGATCGCTTTCCGGTGTGATGAAGTCTGAAACCGCCTCGGTCGAAAGGCGGTCAAATGCCGATTTGATCGCGATGAGCTGTTTGTCCGACCTGCGCTGCGCTGCGAGGCCGGCAGCGAGCCCTTCGATCTCGATCCGGTATTCCAGGCATTGCAGGAGCACGTCAATGTCGCCGGGCTGGACAAAGTCAGCCAGCCGCTGAGAGGGGCGGCGTTTGATGTAAGTCCCGCTGCCGCGTTTGCGTTCGACAATGCCGTCGGCACCAAGCCGGGACAGGGCGACACGAACAATGGGCCGGGACACACCAAGCATGCGACAATAGTCGTTCTCGGAGGGCATCTTTGCGCCGACTTCCAGGGGTCCGCTGACAATTTGCGACAGTATTTCGTCATAGACATGATCGGCGAGCGGGCTGTTCGAGCCTGCTGCTCCCACCTGGTCCTTGTCTTCGTCGCTGTCACGCATGCCTTCTCCTCCGCACCCCTCGCCATTATGGCAATTGAAGCTTGAAGAAGAAATATTACAGATTTTACCAAACGTAAACTTAGTACTTGTTTTATTTGGTAAGTTCGGCGTGCAAGACGTTCCTTAGATGGCCGGGTTCATCGAAAGCCTCTTGCGGCTCTAGTAGCCAGCGACACAGCCATCCTTTCTGGGATCGGAGGCACCGATGAGGGTGCCGCGCGCATGGTCGATCCGGATCGCCTGCGCACCGCCAAGCGGGTCTTCGGCCAGACGCAGGCTGTGGCCCTTACCCGCAAGGCCGCGCAGCACTTCGGCCGGCACGCTGCGCTCGACCTCGACGACATCGCCCAGGGGAAACACGCGCGGCGCATCCAGCACGCCTTGCAGGTCGCACCCGTGATCGAAGAGGTTCGATATGACGCGGGCCTGGCCCAGCGGCTGATAATCTCCGCCCATGACGCCGAAGGACAGCACCGGCTTGCCCTGTTCTGTCACCATGCCGGGCATGATCGTGTGCATCGGACGCTTGCCGGGGGCGAGCACGTTGGGATGATCGGGATCGAGAGAGAAAGAATGGCCACGGTTCTGGAACAGAACGCCGGTCTCTGGGCAGAGAATACCGCTGCCGAAACTGTCGAAGATCGAGTTGATGAAGCTGACCGCATTCATGTCGCGATCCACCACGGTCATATAGACGGTGTCCGAAGTCCTGAGGCCAAGCAGGCCGATATCGGTCATGGCGCGGTCGGGCGTGATCCGCGCGCGCAATTCATCCGCCCAGGATTTGGACAGGATCTGCTCGACCGTTACCTTCATGTCGCCCGGGTCGGTGATGTGCCGGTCGCGCATGGCATAGGCCAGACGCGCGGTCTCGATCTCCAGATGCAGCGCCTCGGCGCTGGCGGGGGTAAGGGCGGAAAGGTCGAACCCTTCCATCAGGTTCAGCATCATCAGCGCGGTCAGGCCTTGGTTGTTGGGCGGCACCTGATGCACGGTCCGTCCCCGGTAGTCGGTTGATATCGGCGTGACAAAGTCGCCCGCGACCCCGGCGAAATCCGTGGCAGTATGAATGCCGCCCTGCGCTTGCAGCGTGCGCACCATCGCCTCGGCCACAGGCCCTTCGTAAAAACCGCGCGGGCCCTTGGCTGCGATGATCTCCAGCGTCTCAGCCAGACGTTCCTGGCGGTGGATCATACCCTCGGCGGGGCAATCGCCACCGGGCAAAAAGAGCGCGCGCGCGGCGTCCCGATTGGCCAGATGCGTGCGGGCTTTACGCCAGTCACGGGCGACACGGGCGTGGACGGGATAGCCGTTTCGGGCATAACCGATGGCAGGCTGCAGCAAACGGGCCATGTCCAGACGCCCGAACCGGCTGTGCAACCGGAACCAGCCGTCAATCGCGCCGGGCAGCGTGACCGCGTGGATGGAATCCACCGGGATGTGGGTGAAGCCTTCTTCACGCAAACGATCCGCCGAAGCAGCCGCAGGGGCGCGACCGGACCCGTTAAAGGCGATCACGTCGCCACCGCCATTCGGCGCGACCAGCGCAAAGCAATCGCCACCGATCCCGGTCATCTGCGGCTCGACCACCGCCATGACAGCCGACCCCGCAATGGCAGCATCCATCGCTGAGCCGCCCTCGCGCAGGACCTGCATGGCGGCTTCGGTCGCCAGAGGATGCGAGGTTGCCACCATGGCCTCCATCGCATGGACAGCCGACCGGCCGGGGAAATGAAAGTCACGCATTGGGGGCTCCGTCTTCTACTTGTCTTTGCGCATCGGGATGCGGCTGCCGCGAGACCGGCGCAGGTCCGCAACCTCGCGGATCATCTGCATGTTGTCGCGCGACGAGCGCACATGCGCCCGCGCCGCGGCCATCGCCCGGGGGGCGTCGCGGTCCAGCATGGCTTCGACGATGGCGCGGTGTTCGGCCACGGCCATGGTCCATTGATCGATCCAGCGCACCTCGACCCAGAGCGCAAGGCGCAGCTGGTCGTAGACGCGGCGGGTGATCTCGATCAGCGGGGCATTGTGCGTGGCGGCCAGGATCACCTCATGTACCTCAAGCCCCAGTTCCAGTTCGCGCGCATAGACTTCCGGTGTGCGTTCATGGGCCTGATCCAGCGCATAGATGTCATCCATGACCCGGGCCAAAGCCTGCAATTCTTCGTCGCTTGCCGTTTCTGTCGCAATCTCGGCGGCCATGGCGTCAAGCCCTTCACGCACCACCAGCAAGTCGCAGACCGCGTCCACATCCAGATTGGCGACCGAGTAGCCGCTGTTGGGCTGGCTGACGACAAGCCCCTCGCGTTCCAGACGGTTCAGCGCCTCGCGCAGCGGGGTGCGGCCAATGCCAAATTCCTGGATAAGGCGCGCCTCGGACAGCCGCTCGCCGCGTTGCAGGTTGCCGCTCAGAATGGCGTCCTTGAGAGTCAGAAAGGCTTTCTCCCGCAGAACACCCCGTTTCTTGGGGGCCGTTGCAGGAGCGGAGTGCGGCATTGTTTCACTCATCTGATGTTCCCTGCGAGCTTGGGTTTGTTGACGGCGGCGGGTCGGATCAAATGCGCGCCAAGCCTTTTTTCGATCCGTCCGGCCACAAAGATGAACCCGTATACCAGAATAAGGTAGAGCAGTGCCGCCAGACCGAAGGCTTCGAAAAAGGTAAAGTCGCGCGCGCCCACGGTGCGCGCCACACCGGTGATATCCATGATCGTGATGATCGAGACAAGAGATGTGGCCTGGATCTGGTAGACCACTTCGTTGGTATAAGCAGGCCAGCCGATGCGGATCGCGCGGGGCAGGATCACCAGCCGCAACAGCAGATACCGGTTCAGGCCAAGCGCCTTGGCCGCCTCGATTTCTCCTTTCGGGATCGCCTGGATCGCACCGCGCAGGATTTCGGAGCTGTAAGCGGCGGTGTTCAGTGTCAGCGACAGCAGGGCGCAGAACCATGGATCGCGGAAGAAGGTCCAAAGGCCCAGAGCGCCCAGTTCATGGCGGAACTGCCCGCTGCCGTAGTAGATCAGGAATATCTGGGCCAGCAGCGGCGTGCCCCGGAAGAAAAAGACATAGCCCGTGGCGGCGCTGCTCAGCAGGCGTTTGCGCGACAGCCGCGCAAGTGCGATCGGCAGCGCCATGAGCAGACCACAAGAGCAGCTGAACAGGGCCAGCTGGATGGTCATCCACGCCCCTTCGAGAAATCGGGGCAGGTTCGCAAGGATGAAATCCATCAGCTTCTGGCCTCGGTCGTGCCGCGCGCAGCCCAGCGTTCAAGCCGCGCTTGACCCAGCATCGAGATGGCGGTGATCGCAAGATACAGAAGGCAGGCCGCGAAAAAGAAGGTGAAGGGCTGCCGCGTGGACCGTGCCGCGATGTCGGCATTGCGCATGAGTTCGGGCAGCTGGATGATGGAAATCAGGGCTGTGGCCTTGACCAGCACCATCCAGACATTGCCGAGGCCGGGCAGCGCATAGCGCATCATCTGCGGCAGTTCGACCTTGCGGAAGGTGATCACCGGGTTCAGCCCCAGCGCATAGGCGGCCTCGCGCTGCCCCGGTGGCAGGGCCAGATAGGCCGCGCGAAAAACTTCGCAGGCAAAGGCCGCGTAGATCACCGTCAGCGTGCCAATGCCCGCAACAAAGGGGTTGATCGACAACGACAGATCGTACCCTGCCTTGGCCGCCGTGTTCTGCACCAGTGTCGGCAGGCCGTAGTAGATCAGCAGCAGCAACACCAGTTCCGGCACACCGCGCACGAAGGTCGTATAGACCTCGATCAGGACCTTTCCTGCACGCGGGGCAAAAAGTTTGCCAAGTGCCGCCAGCAGGCCAAGGGCCAAAGCGCCCAACATCGAGGCAATCGCCACGCCAAGTGTCAGCATCAGGCCATCCAGCAGCAGCCAGCCATATCCCTGAAAATCGGGCATGTGATCCTTTCGGGGGTAAGTTGGGGGTCACGGGGCCGGGCGTCATGCCCGGCCCCAATGGTTCAGCTGCCGTAAACGTCGAGGCCAAACCACTTCTGCGAGATTTCCTGATAGGTGCCATTTTCGCGCAGTGCCTTGATCGCCTCGGAAAAGGCGTCAGCGATGGCCTGATCATCCTGCCGCACCGCAACGCCCGCGCCATAGCCGAAATACTCAGGATTGGTGAATTCCGGGCCGCGCAGTTCAAAACCCGAACCTTCCGGCGTGCCAAGGAAGCCGTCCTGCAGAGCGACCACATCGCCCAGAACCGCATCCACACGGCCCGAGGCAAGATCGAGATAGGCTTCGTCCATCGTGCCGTAAAGCCGCACTTCGACATCGGGCATTTCGGCGGTCAGATAGCGTTCAAAGCTGGTTGCGCGCTGGGTGCCGACAATGGCCCCGGACAGGCCATCAGCCGAGATATCCAGGGTGCTGTCTGTCGCGACCACGAAACGCGAGGGTACGTTGTAATACTTGTCCGAAAAAGAGATGACCTTGCGGCGTTCATCGGTGATGTAGAGCGAGGCGATGATCGCATCGTATTTCTTGGCCTGCAGGCCGGGGATGATGCCATCCCAGTCCTGGGTGACCCATGTGCATTCAACCTTGATATGGGCGCACATGGCATTGCCGAGATCAATCTCGAACCCGGCCACATTGCCGTCGGATTCGGTAAAGTTGAATGGGGGATAGGCGCCTTCCGTTCCGATCACCAGCGCGTCGGGCAGGTCCTGTGCGACGGCGGAAAATGCGAATGTCAAAGCGGCGATGGTACCCGACAGCGCCGCAGCAAATGAAGTCTTCATGGTGTTACTCCCTGTTTTTGATTGCGCGTGTTGGGCGCGCTTGGGGAAACTTGGATACAAAATAGTATACAATCAAGAATATTATTTAGAATCCCCGAAGTTTCCGCGAGTCCGGCAAGCGTTTTACCTGCCTGTGCCGCATTTTTGATCATGAATTTTCTAGGGCTTTGGCCCCGCGACGGCTTTGGCGCTCTTGCGCGGCGGGATCAGCCCATGGGCGTCTCGGGCGCGTCACCGACAACTTTGCTGTAAAGGAGTGCCGCTACGTCACTTGGCCACAGGCTGCAGCAGCGATTGCCTGACGTTCGATACGTATGGCACCAATTTGAGGGTAAGGATGGCCTCACCATAATGACGAGGCCAACGCATATCTTTCGGTAGAGGGAGAAATATCGAAAGAGCCGGTGGGCAGAACGGCTACCGCCTGTGCGTTTCGCAGTTTCTAAATGGGAGGAATGAACATGAAGATTTTGAGAACAGGTGTGGTCGCTGTCACACTTGCCCTGGCGGGCGTTACGGCGGGCTGGGCCGAGGACCTGCCGCGCGGCGACGCTGCGGCGTTGGGTCTGGACCCTGCGCGCGTGGCGCGGATGGACGCCACATTCGGTGCGATGGTGGACAAGGGGATGACACCCGGTGCCGTCATCATGCTGATCCGCGACGGCCAGATCGCCCATCTGTCGACCATGGGCAAGATCACCCCAGATGGCGCGCCGATGACAGAGGATGCGATCTTTCGCATCTACTCGATGACCAAACCGATCACCACCGTCGCCGCGATGATGCTGGTGGAAGAAGGCCGCCTGATGCTTGAGGCGCCGGTGGCCACCTATCTGCCTGCCTTCAAGGAAATGACCGTGGTGACCGGCGAGACCGATGCCGAAGGCAAGCCTGTTACCCGTCCGGCCAAGGGTGTGATGACCATCAGCGACCTGATGCGGCACACATCCGGGCTGACCTACGGGTTTTTCGGCGCGGGACCGGCGCGTGATGCCTATAACGCCGCCGATGTCTGGTCGTCCGAGAACACCGGCATCGAACAGGCCAACCTGTTGGCCAGCCTGCCGCTGGAGCATGACCCGGGAACCACATGGGAATATTCGCGCTCGACCGACGTGCTGGGGGCCGTGATCGAAATCGTCTCGGGCCAGAGCCTGGAAGAGTTCATGACCGCGCGGATCTTTGAACCGCTGGGCATGACCGACACCGCATTCTACGTGGACGACGAGGCGGATTACCCGCGCATCGCCGAAGCCTTCCCGGATCAGGCGCAACTGGGTGCCGGGGACATCTTTGATCCGCGCGTGCGCAAGCCCAATCAGTCGGGCGGTGGCGGGCTGATGTCCACCGTGCATGACTATGCCAAGTTCGCGCAGATGATGCTGAACGGGGGCGAGTTGAACGGCACGCGCCTGCTGTCGCCGAAAACCGTGCAACTGATGACCTCGAACCAGCTTGAGGGCATCGTGCCCGGCAAGTACTACCTGCCCGGCCCCGGCTACGGCTTTGGTCTGGGATATGGTGTGCGTCTGGACGACGGCAACGCACCCTCCCTTGGCAGCAAAGGCGATTACAACTGGGGCGGCGCCGCCGGCACCGGCTATTACGCCGACCCGGCCGAAGACATGATTGCCCTGCTGATGATCCAGTCGCCCGCCAACCGCGGCCCGCTGCGCATCATGTTCAAGACACTGGCATTTTCCACGATCGCCGACAGCCACCTGGACGATTGAGGCAGGCAAGCGTCGCGCATTCGCTTGCGAAGCTGGCGCTGAATATCTGGAGACAAAGACTACCGGGAAGATTCTCGGTAGTCTTTTTTATGGGGATGCGTGTCTAATCTGTTGATATTATCTTTTAATCAACTTCACGCGGGGGATTAGCGGAGCGCCGAAAAGGATGTCGGTTTCAGTATCTTGTTTTCCTGCGCGCTGAATGTGCCCCGGTTGGCAACAACAAATGTTTGCCAGTCCGGATCCGCCAGCATTGCGGCGCGGCGCGTTTCGCGGTCGGCGATGTCTTCATAAGCCCAGATATGGACAACCTGGTTCTGCGGGCCGATATCCGACGTGAAAGAGCCGATGTAGTTGCCGAGGTGACGCAGTTGCACGGGCAGTCCGTCCCTCTCGAAACGCATGAGGTAATCTTCCATCAGGCCGTGTTTGACGGTGTATGTGCGGTGGTCAAGGATCATGGCATATTTCCGGTTGTTCGGGTCTCAATTTAACGGTGGTTCTGATGCTGGTGGATCTCGGCGTGGACGGCGCCCTTGTCGAAATCCGCCTCCTGCAATTCGATGGGCTGTCCGTGTTTCGTGCGCGCTGCCGCATTATGCCAGGCCCTCCTGTAGCGAAGCTGGTTCTCGCGGGAGGCGAGCGCCTGCATTTCGGCCATCGTCTCCAACGCATCCAGCCAATCCTCGTAATAGGTCTGGCTGGTGTCCGGTTTGCATGCCTCCCGGCTCTGGCGCCGCTGCGCAGAGAAGACTTCCCCCCATTCCTGCCAGGAGAAAGCGCCGGCTTCGTTCAGCGCCACCGTCATGCTGAAAATCTGTGCCTGCCAGGGTTCGGCAAATGCGACATTGCCCTCGGCTGCCCATGTCCTGGGTTCGGTCCGGTCTGCCGGCGATCCGGCTACCCGCGAAAGATGATCATCAGACATGCCGCACCCCTTTTCCAGCTGCGCGCGCAGCCGATGCATCGGCTGGCGTCAGCGCCTGCCGGACGCCGACCATGGAATCCCGGATGACCAGCTTTTCCAGATCCTGCGCGCTCCAGCCATCGGTGCCCGCAGGACGCATCGGGACAACGATGTACCTCATTTCCGAAGTCGAGTCCCAAACCCGGATCGTCATGTCATCAGGAAGCGTGAGTCCGAATTCCGCCAGGACCTTGCGGGGCTCGATGACGACACGCGCGCGATAGGCAGAGGATTTGTACCAGGAGGGCGGCAGCCCAAGCACCGGCCAAGGATAGCAGGAACACAAGGTGCACACGACGACGTTATGCACCCGAGATGTGTTGGCCAGGGCAACGATGTGTTCGCCTTGCCGCCCCGTGTATCCCATTGATGCAATAGCCGCTGTGGCGTCGCGCAGCAGCCATCCCATAAACGAAGGATCCGACCAGGCGCGGGCCACGACTTTCGCGCCGTTGCGTGGACCGACCTGCTCCTCGTAGGTCTGAAGAATTGTTTCAAGCGTCTTCGGGTCGATGTAACCCTTCTCCGTCAAGAGGCTTTCCAGCGCCCGGACACGTGATTCCGTTTCAGTCAGATGCGAATGATCATGATCGTGATCCTGTCCGGTGTGATCATCTTCAGTCATGTTATCCCTGTTGGTTTGATGAATTTCGGTCGCATTGGCTTGCACAGGCCTGATGGCGGGGCTCAGGCAGGTTCGAGGTAGGGTTCGAAAGCGTCGATGACGACCTCAAGCCCCGCTTCTGCGTTCTTGCCCCAGATTTCCGTGCCGGCGAACCGGACCGCATAAAGCCACTGCGGATTTTCGTCACCGTGACAACTGTCGTCCGGATAGACGTGGCTGCCCTGCACGCGCGTGATCACGCCCTCGCATCCGCGCACATATCGCGGCAAGCGCGTATGGGTTTCGGGATTGATGCGGCGCGCGCGGACACGGTCGCCGACCTTGAAGCGCGGTTCGTTTTCCGTCGGGCGCATGGAGGAGCTGCCCTTTGCCGCCATGACCGCGATTTGTTCCGGTTTCATTGCGCTCAATCCGGACCGGGGCGGCTGGCTGACGACACCGGAAGAAATCTCCTCGGGAGAGGCCAGTTCGTATTTCAGTGCCTGCCGTTCCATTCTGAGCAGGAAGCGGTAAAAGTATCCGCCCGGCGCAAGATAGTCCTCCGGCGCCGTCGTCTCCATCTCCGCCCGGGTCATGTCGATGTTCCACAGGCCGAGGCCGCCAAGTGCGACGTTCATGGCAAAGACGTGCCGTTCCCAATCGTGGTGAAAGGGCTCGGGTCCGTCTATGTCAGGAATGGCCCCGAAACCGTGCATCCCACCCATGTCGTGAATTCCGTTCATGCGGGCACCCCCTGACCGGGCTGGCGTTGGACGTTCGGCAGTCCGATCTTTTGCCAGCCAGTCAGCCGTTCGACCGTGTGGGCCACCTGAAGAAGGGTTGCTTCGTCAAACAAGCGACCCACGAGTTGCACCGCCAGCGGCAGGCCGTTTGAATCCAATCCGACCGGGACGCTGATCGCCGGATTGCCCATGACATTCTGCGGGTTCGTCATTGACGGAGTGGCCGGATCAAACGGCGTCGCCTCCTGCGTCAAGGCAGGTGCAGAGCCCGGGGTTGTGGCGCAAAGGATGACATCACAGGTCCGCAAGACGCCGGAGACGGCCTCGGCGAGGAGACGCCGGGCTTTCAATGCGGCAAGGTAATCCGGCGCAGAATAGGCGGGCGCGAGGGCCAGTCGGCGCGCCGACAGCGGCCCGAAATCCTCGATATGGTCCCGCATCCGTTGTTCGTGGACATGATACCCTTCGATGATCAGCAATGCCCGAACGACGGAACCGAATGAAAGAAGATCCGGCGTCGCGACTTCGAAAACCTCGGCCCCTTCGGAACGCAGAAGGTCCGCCGTTCGCTCAACCGCGGCAAGCGTTTCCGCCGAAGCCGTTTCCAGCAGTGGCACGGCCATGCCAACACGCGTGCCGGCGACCGACCGTTCCAGCCCTTCAAGGTAATTCGGGACGGGTCCGTCATGACAATCAGGATCGCCAGCGTCATGCCCCGCGAGCACCTGAAGGGCAATTGCCGCGTCGGACACGCTGCGCGCCAAGGGGCCGCAGTGGTCAAGCGATGCGGACAGGGGGAAACAGCCACGGCGGGTGACACGGCCAAAAGTCGGTTTCAAGCCAACCGTCCCGCACCATGAGGAGGGCGTGCGGATCGAACCGCCGGTGTCGGTGCCCAGCCCCATTCTGACCAGCCCGGCGGCGATGGCGACAGCCGAGCCGCTGGAGGAACCGCCGGTGTAATGCTCCAGATTCCATGGATTGCGTGCGAGGGGAAACGCGAGGTCCGGATCCGGTCCGTAAAGCGCATATTCAAACGTGGATGTCTTGCCGATCAGGACCGCGCCGCCCGTGGTGAGCCGCTCGATTACGCCCGCATCGGCATCTGCAACCGCCCCCAGCCCGAACTTGGACTGGCAAGTCGTTGCGACGCCCTTTGCGTCGAACAGATCTTTTGCCGCATATGGGATGCCCTGCATCGGACCAAGATCAATTCCGGATGCAAAGGCGCGGTCCGCAGCCGCCGCCTCAGCCATCGCCCGTTCCGGCAAAAGGGATATGAAGGCATGCAACGTCCCGTTGGTCGCTTCCGCCTGCTCAAGGGTCCATCGGGTCAACTCGGCAGCGGAAAGCGCCTGGCGTCGGAGCAGTCGGCCGAGATCGGCGATCGAATGATCCGCGAAACTCATGTTTCAATCCTGCCGGATGTGATCGGCTGGCGCAGGTTCAGCGTGGCCGGGCATCTGTTGGCAATGTCGTGAAGGACAGCCACATTCATGCGCAACTGGGCGTATTCGATCAGCATCTGTGCCCGCCACTCCGGCTTGATCTCAAGACCTGCGCGGCGCATCAAAGCGTCGAAATCCGCCTCGAAATCGGGGCTGGGTGCGACCGGCTCCTTCATGGTCAGACCTTCTCGACGTCTGTTCTGTGGGCAATGAATTCGCGTTCGCGCAGGATCAACGTGCGGGAGCGTCCGACGAATTTTGCACCATCCGCCAGCAGCGCCTTGCCTTCCGGAGATTCCCTGGCTTCCCGCATGCTTTCGATACTGTCGTACCAGACCTCTGCAACGCCATCGACAGGCAGACTGATCTCCTCGACGTCCTGGCGAATGACCTGATCGAGATATTCGGACTGGACGTAGCGCCGGATCTGCTTCACGTCGCGCGCGATCGGACCATGCACCTCCTGCCAGTACTTTACAAACGCGTCGTGAGTCCAATCTTCGCGTCGAACGAGTAAGGTCAGTGTCTTGATCATTTGCCCTGTTCCTGCTGGAGCCCGGGGCCAAGAGGGGTCAAACCCCTCAACGCCACAAGGCCCGTTTGCTGTGATTGCAACGCGGAAAAACGCTCGCACGCCAATCCGCTGACAGTTGCAGTTTTGAAGTTCGGGCCCGGCGCGTCAAATTTGCGTACAGCATATCCGTCATCACCCGACGTGATATCACACATTACGGCTGTGAAATTGCCAGCCCCTGCCAAAACTGTAGATTTGCCCGGGAAAGCGTCGTTTGTTCGATCAGCTTGTTTCATGCTCAGACCAACATTCGGGGACGCAATTGCCTAGCACCAAGATCGACTGCATCGTTAGTGACGGCAACCGGCTGGGAGAGAGCCCTGTCTGGAGCGTGCGCGAGCAAAAGCTCTATTGGGTCGACAGCCGTGGCCCCATGATTTTCCGTCACGACCCCACGACCGGCATCACCGAAAAACGTGAAATGCCGAGCATCATCGGCAGTATCGGTCTGCGCAGTGCCGGGGCCGGCAAACTGATTGTTGCCATGCAGACAGGGCTGCACAAGCTGGATTTTGACACCGGAACGCTCGACTTTCTCAATGATCCGGAACCGGACGAACACGAAAACCGGTTCAACGACGGGCGCTGCGACCGCAGGGGCCGGTTCTGGAGCGGCACCATGAACGATACCCGGCGCGATCCCACCGGCTCGCTTTACCGTTTTGGGTCGCAGGGGGAGGCGACGAAGATGCTTGGCGACATCATCGTTCCGAACAGCATCTGCTGGAGCCCCGACGACCGGACCATGTATTTCGCAGACACATATCGGATGCAGATCAGGTCGTTCAAATTCGATGCCGACAGCGGGACGCTTTCAAAAGAGACGCTCTTTTCTGAAACGCGGGACCGGCCGGGGCGGCCAGACGGTTCTACCGTCGATGCCGAGGGGTTCTTGTGGAACGCGGAATACAATGGTGGCCGCGTGGTGCGCTATACGCCGGACGGGCGGATTGACCGGGTCATCGACCTGCCCGTTGCCCTGCCCACAAGTTGCGCCTTCGGAGGCGCTGACCTGGAGACACTCTATGTGACCTCCGCAACCCAGCGTCTTGGCCCGGATGACCTTGCCGCCCAGCCCGATGCGGGCGGTGTCTTTGCAATCCGGGCCGGGGTTTCCGGCCTGCCGGAACCTGAATTCTTTGGGTAACCCATGGGGCGGAACGCGCTACAGGCACGAACTCGGGACCTGGGGCCTTTACTCCGACAACCGTCAAAGGAATTGGAATGATACCTGATCAGCAGCCGGAAGAGCGCGAAATCCATACACTTGGACGGCTTCCACATGAAGCATTCGGAACTTTCACATTACCGAGAATCGCCAGCGAAGTTCTGGAGGGTTTTCGCGCCTTGCCGGATTTGACGGGCATGACCTCCGATGCGATGGACGAACTCGGCATTTCCGGCGCGGTCACCGGTGGCAAGCTCTACCCTTCAACGCCCGGTGCCCGGCTGGTTGGTCGGGCGTTGACCGTACTCAACGTCCCGCGCGAGGACGCACCAGAAGTGGCAGTGCAGGGCGGTGTGTCCATGCTTGCGGATGTTGAGGCCCATAACCTCGCCGAGCCAGGCGATGTGTTGGTGTTGCAGGGCGTGGACACGATTTCCAATATGGGCGGTCTCCTCGCCAGTATCGCAAAACGGCAGGGAGAGCTGGGGGCCATCGTCGATGGTGCTGTGCGCGACATCGCACATTCCCGCAAGATCGAGTATCCGATCTGGTCACGCAGTGTCAGCCCGGTAACCGGGAAATGGCGCGTCCGTACAATTGGTGTGAACGTACCGGTCAAGATCTGTGGCGTATCGGTTATGCCCGGCGATATTGTCCTGGCTGATGAGGTTGGTGTCTGCTTTGTGCCGCTGGGGCGTGCCGAATCCGTGCTCGCAAATGCGCGCGAAATCGCCAGGAGCGAAGCGAAACGTCAGGAGGCCATCGTTGCCGGTGCCCCGATCCATGAAGTTATGTTGCGCAAGAAATGAGCAGCTGGACAGATTTGCGGGCACTGGACATGTTTCAAAGCCGCGCATAGCTTTCTGCCCTGTCCGGCGCTTGAAGCAGTTGCGTAGGATCC
Source organism: Sulfitobacter sp. IGS-18 (assembly GCF_059628195.1). Classification (NCBI taxonomy): domain Bacteria; kingdom Pseudomonadati; phylum Pseudomonadota; class Alphaproteobacteria; order Rhodobacterales; family Roseobacteraceae; genus Sulfitobacter; species Sulfitobacter sp. IGS-18. The sequence continues at coordinate 20,038 of NZ_JCAQIH010000002.1, forward strand.
TGAATCGCCAGATTTGCGGCGAAACGGCGATATTGACAATGAGGTCTTGGGAAACTCAGTGAACGAACCCCGCGCGGAAACGAGGATAGACCTCAATCTGATGAACGTCCTGTACGCCGTCCTGGCAGAGGGCAGCGTCACGCGTGCAGCGCATCGACTTTCCATGACCCAACCCGCCGTTTCCAACGCATTGCGTCGGCTGCGCTACATCATGAAGGACGAGTTGTTTATCAAGGTTCCGGGCGGCGTGGCACCGACAGAGCGCGCTTTGGAAGTCTGGCCCGATTTGCAACGCGCGATGGAGCAGATCCGCGCCATCGCGCTGCCTCAGGATTTCCAGTCGGCCCAAACGAACCTCACCTTCAATGTCGCGATTACCGATACGCTGGTGTCGCGCGTCGCCCCGGAACTTGCGCTGCGCTTTACGGAAGCGGCACCTTTGGCGCGGCTTTACTTTCATCTGCATTCCAATCCCACTTCGATCGATTCCCTTCAACGGGGCGGGCTGGACTGTGCCGTCGGAATGTTCCCGGATGTGGAAGAGGATCTGCAACTCGAAAGTCTCCTCTCTGACAACTACGTCTGCGTGTTCAGGCGTGGCCATACCACGCTGCGCCCGCCTGTTTCACTGGAGGGTTTCATAGAAGCGGAGCACATCCTGGTAAAACAAGCCCCGCGGCAAGCCGGTATCATCGACAATTGGCTTGGCCTTGCGGGCCACAAGCGGAAAATTCGACTGGTTGTGAATCGGGCGGAAGAAGCAGTCAATATTGCCAGGCAGACCGATCTGGTGGCGGCTGTCCCGTGGAGTTTTGCGCAGAGCATGCCCGGGGCGGAGCAACTGGAAATCGCGCCGCTTCCCTTCGATCACGAGAAAATTCTTTACAAGATGGCCTGGCACAAGCGCAGCTACCGGGATCCGGCGCGCGCCTGGCTGCGCTCTCTCGTCCGAGGGACCGTGGCCGATCAATGCACGTCGTTGCAGACTTAACTCATCGTCTTGATGTCGTTTCGGCGCATCAGTTCCCGAGCCAGATTTCCATCGACTGAGGCAATTCGCCGGGTTTGAAAGATGCTCCGGACCGCGGATCGATGTGCCACGACCTGTCGGCACGCCCTCAACCTGCAGTTGCCATGCGGCACGGTGATGGGCGCCATTCTGTCTGGAAATTTGACCGTGCGGGACCGGCCAATAGAGTTCTTGGAAAGACTTCAATGAAAATAATGAAAATCTGATCCAAGAGGGAATACAAATGGCCTATTCAGGAATTACGCGTCAACTCGGTTTTGCAGCGGCGCTTGCTTTTGCGACGTCGAACGCTGCGGGTGCAGAGGAAGTCACCGAGATCCGGCTGCTGGAAATGGGCGGCATTGCCGGTGACGCGGTGCAGGCTGCCTATGTCGATCCTTTTGTCCGGAAGACAAATATCAAACTTGTTCGTGAGAATCCGGCGTCGCTTGGCAAGATCAAGGCCATGGTGGAATCCGGTAATCCGACTGCGGACATGGTGCTGGTGACCGATGGCTGGCTGGCGCAGGCCAAGGAAGAGGGCCTTCTCGAACCGCTCGACTGGGAGGCCATCGACCCCGCGCCGATCATGCCGGGCGCCCGTGACGAATACGCGATTGGCTGGTCCTACGCTTCCGCGGTGATGGCCTGGAACACGGATGCCAGGACGCCCGAGACCTGGGCGGATTTCTGGAACACGGCAGATTTCCCCGGCAAGCGAAGCCTCCCGGACAACCCTTCGATCGTTCTTCCGATCGCATTGATTGCGGATGGTGTCGCGATGGATGAACTCTACCCGCTCGATCTTGATCGGGCCTTCAAGAAGCTTGAAGAGATCCGCCCGGCCGTGTCGGTCTGGTGGACCTCTGCAGGGCAGTCGGCCCAGTTGCTTATCGATAAGGAAGTGTCCTACGGCATCACCTACAACGGCCGGGTCTATGGCAAGCCGAATGTCGATTTCACCTTCAATCAGGCCTATCTGGAACTGTCCTGGTGGGGCGTCCCCAAGGGGGTCTCGCCCGAGCGCAAGCTGGCCGCGATGAAGTTTTTCCACGAGACGACACTGCCGGAAAACGAGGCCGTGTTCATGGAGATGGTGCCCTATTCCGGCGCCAGCACCGAGCTTGACGCCTTGCTGCCCGAAGAAAAACGGGCGGATTTCCCGACCACCGCAGGCAACGCTGAACTGCAGTGGTCTGCCGACCGTGCTGAATGGCAGAAAGTCGCATCCGAAGCCGAAAAACGCTGGCAGCAGTTCAAGCTCGGCCTGTAAGGCGATCTCCGACGGTAGCGGATGATCTGAACAAGAGGCGGCGACATGTATTTCGCCGTCTCTTCGGTTTCACGCCGGGGTTCGAATGGCTGGCCATGGTGTGCCGCGTGGCACAGCCAGACCAGTAATTCATGTATGCACGCGCTCTTTTCGGCCGGAAGTCCACCGCCCGCGTCATAACATTGAATGATGAAATACATAATTTTTAGGAATTTGACCGCTTCAGCCGTGGTTTTACAGTGGTGCGCATGAAGCTGCGGAACCTGAGCATTTCGCAGGGAAAAGCCCGGAAAGTCTGGTGTCTTCGAAAATTTCACGCCCCTGTTTTTCCGCATTGACGCTCAAGGCCCGTCAGCACGGTCATCATGCAGTGAAATGTCTGGATGCCTGTCTGACGATGAGGAGTATGGAATGAAAACTGGTGATGGGTTGATTGTCGTCTGGATGAATGTGGATCCGCGGCATGACGAAGAACTGCATGATTGGTACGAGGGCGAACACGTTGCGGAAGTCGCCGCAATCGATGGTGTCCTCAGCGTCCGTCGCTTTATCGATCCGTCACATCCGTTGCGCTACATGGCGATGTTCGAATGTGTCGATGAAACCATCGAGCCCGGTGCCGGTTTCCAAAAGATGGTCGAGAACGCAACGCCCTGGACGATGCGCATACGCAAGCTTTTCGGGGACGAGCGCCGCCGCGGCAATTATCGGCTGTTGCATGCAGAAGGAAACACCGGTGAGGGTGCCGCGCTTCTGGTGGTTCAGTCCGACATTACACCTGAGGATGGCGCATTTGACTCTGCGCGCCCACATGGCTGCCTCAGCTATCGCGCCTACGTTCAGATGCCGCCGGAGAATGCCTTCCGGCCTGAGCATCAACACCTGGAAATCTACGAATTTGACGACAAGGACGCCGCCGACAACTGGCGCCTGTCGCTTGGAGCGGGCGGTAATGCCGACCTGTCAGTAAGGACGAGAACCGGCACGCCAGTAATCACCTAGTCTCGAGGGCCTGCCCAGTACAGCGCGTCGCTTGGGGCAGGTCCCTGACGTCAGATCTGCTGTGAACCCACGATGAGAAACATTCGCAAATGAACGGAAACCAAAATTGGACCAGAGGAGATAGGAACATGTTTGATGCCATCAGACTGCAGGCGCTCGGCGTTGCGTCAGCGTTGTTTTCTGCCGGTGCCACCATGGCGGGTGCCCAGGACGTAACGGAGATCAGGCTCATGGAGATGGGCGGGATCTCGGGCAAGGCGGTTCAAGCTGCCTATATTGACCCGTTCGAGCGCAAAACCGGGATCAAGATTGTCCGCGAGAACCCTGCGTCGCTTGGAAAGATCAAGGCCATGGTCGAATCCGGCAATCCGACCGTGGACATGATGTTGCTGACCGACGGCTGGCTGGCGCAGGCCAAGGTTGAAGGCCTGCTTGAACCGCTTGACTGGGAGGCAATCGACCCCGCGCCGATCCTGCCGGGCGCGCGCGACGACTATGCGATCGGCTGGTCTTATGCATCGGCAGTGATGGCCTGGGACAGCGAGGCAAAAGCGCCAGAGACCTGGGCCGATTTCTGGAACCTGGCAGATTTTCCCGGCAAGCGCAGCCTGCCCGACGACCCGTCAATCGTTCTGCCGATTGCACTCCTTGCCGATGGGGTGCCCAAGGACGCGCTTTATCCGCTCGATCTTGACCGGGCCTTCAACAAGCTCAAGGAAATCAGACCGGCAATTTCCGTCTGGTGGACCTCCGCTGGTCAATCCGCCCAGCTTCTCATCGACAAGGAAGTGACCTACGGGATGACCTATAATGGCCGGGTCTACGGTAAACCGAACGTCGATTACACTTTCAACGAAGGCTACCTCGTTCTGTCGTGGTGGGGCGTACCAAAGGGAACCCCGCCGGAGCGCCAGGCGGCTGCCATGAAGTTCTTCCACGAGACAACACTCCCGGAGAACGAGGCCGTGGCAATGCAGATGATCCCGTACTCAGGGGCGAGCGCCCAGCTGGATGGCGTCATTCCGCAGGACAAGCTGGCCGATTTCCCGACGACAGCGGGCAATGCGGAGATCCAGTGGACAGCCAATCGCGAGGCCTGGCAGCAAGTGGCTGCCGAAGCTGAAAAGCGCTGGCAGCAGTTCAAGCTGGGTCTTTGAATTGGCTGCCGTCATGAAACAAGCGGGGCGGTGGGGGTATCTTTTGCCGCTCCTGTGCTTTGTCGTCTTCGCGTTCGACCTTCCGGTTCTGCGCATGCTTCTGGTGAGCGTCGACAATCCGGCGGACCGGTTAAGCGCCTTTCGCGAATTGTTCGCGACGCCGGTCTATCTCCGCGTTGTTGTCATCACGTTCAAGATCGCCTTCGCGACCGCGGTTCTGTGCGGCCTGTTTGGATATATCCTCGCCTATTGGATCTACACGATGCAATCGGCCCGGTGGCGGATGTTCTTTCTGGGCACCGTCGGCATGACGTTCTGGATCAGCATCCTCGCGCGTACCTATGCATGGATCGTCATCCTGGGAAACAACGGGCTGATCAATCGCACGCTGATTGAGCTGAACATCGTCAATGCGCCGGTCTCGCTGATTTATAACGAAGTCGGGATCCTCATCGGGACGGTCAACGTACTGCTTCCCATCGTGGTGTTGCCGCTTTACGCCGCCATGTCCGGGCTGGACGGTCGCCTGCTGGCCGCTGCGCGTTCGCTGGGTGCAAGCGAATTGCGGGTTTTCTGGCAAATCTTCTTTCCGTTGACCCTGCCTGCTCTTGCGGCCGGTTCAATGCTTGTCTTCATCCTGACGCTGGGTTTCTTCGTAACCCCCGCGATCCTTGGCGGGAACCGGGTGCCGATGGTGGCCACCGTACTGGACAGCTTCATCAATGTGATTTCGGAGTGGCAACTCGCTGCCGCCCTGTCGAGCACGCTGCTGCTGATCACCGTCCTTCTCTACTTTTTCTACAAGAAGCTGCTTGGGATGTCGTCGTCCCAGCAAAAGGAGGCCAACACATGAGCGGTTCCGGTGGCAAGACACGCATTTTCGTGCCGCTTTGCGGTGCGTTGGTCTTCATTTTCCTCTGCACGCCCATCCTGATCACCATACCGATGTCCTTTTCCGCGTCGAGTACGCTGGAGTTTCCGCCGCAGGGGCTGTCGCTGCGATGGTATCGACATTTCATCAGCAGTCCGATCTGGGTCGAGGCCATGCTGACGTCACTTCAGCTTGCCCTGGCTTCGAGCATCATCGCGGTCGCATTGGGCTCACTGGCGGCCTATGGCCTGGTAAGAGGACGCCTCCCGGGGACGTTGTTTCTGGATGCGCACTTCATGGCGCCAATGATCATCCCGCATATCATTACTGCGATCGCGCTCTATTTCGCACTCGCCAAGATCGGCATGCTGGGAAGCTTTGCCGGATTGGTGATTGGTCATGCACTTGTGGCGATTCCCTTTGTGATCACGGTGGTCAGTGGCGCGGTCCGCGCCTTCGACGTCCGCATTGAGCAGAGCGCCCGGTCACTTGGGGCGAAGTGGCCCAGGATCATCTGTTCGATTGTCATTCCGAACATCTATCCAGCCCTGTTCGTTGCCTGGGTATTCTCGTTTGTCATCAGTTTCGATGAGGTCATTCTGACCTACTTCGTATCGGGAACATACGTCACGATACCGAAAAAGATGTTCACCGAGCTTCAACAACAAATCGACCCGACAATCACGGCGGTGGCTTCCCTGCTGATCGCGGGCAGCATGCTGCTGCTGCTCGTCACGGCACGATTCACTGCAAGACTTTCCGCGGACAACCGGGCCTAGCCCGGATGCGGACCAAGGAGCAATAAGAGATGGCACGCGTTGAAATCAACTCGATCACAAAGCGCTATGGCGACGTTGTCGCATTGGACGAAATCAATCTTGCGGTGTCGGAGGGCGAATTTCTGACACTGCTGGGCCCGAGCGGTTCCGGCAAGACCACATTGCTGAACATGATCTCCGGCCTCGGCACGCCTGACGAAGGGCGTATCCTGATCGGTGGTTCGGACATCACACATGTATCAAGTGCGGACCGGAATATCGGCATCGTCTTTCAGAGCTACGCACTCTTCCCGCATATGACCGTGTTCGACAATGTCGCGTTTCCGCTTCGGGTACGCAGAGAGCCGGCGAGCGTCATTCGCGAACAGGTGAAAACAGCGCTCGATCGGGTGAAGCTGTCGGGTTATGCCGCCCGTAAACCGGCAGCGCTTTCAGGCGGGCAGCAACAGCGCGTCGCCCTTGCGCGCGCCATCGTGTTCCAGCCGTCGATCCTTCTGCTCGACGAACCGCTCGGCGCGCTCGACAAGAATCTGCGCGAGGAGCTCCAGTTCGAATTGCGCGAACTTCAAAAGACCATCGGCATCACCACGATCATGGTCACCCATGATCAGGAAGAGGCGATGTCGCTCTCCGACAGGATCGCGGTGTTCAAATCGGGGAGGATCGAACAGGTTGGCGATCCACGCGCAATTTATACCAAACCGGTAAACGAGTTCATCGCGAATTTCTTCGGCGCGAACAATATTTTCCGGGGCACCGTAAAAAAGCGCAATGGGGCAATGGTTCTCTCTGCCGAGGACGGTATTGATCTCGATATCGTTGAACCGACCGCTTCGGACGGCAACTTCCTTGAGGTCATGATCCGGCCCGAATGCATCAGCGTCGGCAAACCGGAGCAGGCTGCCGGGGTGAGGGGTGAGGTTGTCGGCAGCGTCTATCTGGGATCAACGGTGCGGTATCGGGTCCGGCTGCAAGGCGGCAGAGTGCTCGACGTCAAGGCAACCGACACCCAAGTGGTGTTTTCAGAGCGCGATCAAGTGAGTGTCAGCTGGAGCCCGACCGAGTTGAAGGTCCTGTCGAGCTGATATGTTTTGCTGATGCAGTTCCGCCATTTGGTGGATCGGCTTCAGGAGGAAGCGGTCCGATCCTCAGTTTCTGTACATGCCTTCAAACCCTAGCCGGGGCGCAGGCAACCTACCAGACGGGCGGCGTTGTCACCCAGAGCACGCGGCCCTGCTCATTGCCGAGATTGCGGAAGCGATGCGGACGGTGGCTTTCGAAGTGGAAGGCATCGCCTTCCCCCAGCACGAACCGGTCATCCTCGACCCATAGCTCAAGCTTTCCGGACAGCACGACGCCACATTCCTCGCCTTCATGGGCATAGGATTCTTCCCCGGAACTGCCGCCCGGGTCGAGGACAATCTCCATCACCTGCAAGGCCCCGTCGTCATGTGCGGTCAAAAAGGACTTCACCATGCCCTTGTCGCCAAAGTCGACGGTACGCCGGCGCCCTTCGCGAACGATGATCCCCGTCTCGCGGTCCGCGCTGTCAGCGTCGGCAAAAAGCGACAGAAAGGGAATGCCGATCACCTCGCAGATTGCCCTGAGGTTGCGGATCGAGGGCGAAGAAATGCCGCGCTCGATCTGGCTCAGCAAGCCGGTCGAAATGCCGACCCCCTCGGCCACAATCTGCAACGACAGCCCGCGCCCCTTGCGCGCCTGCCGCACCGCCTCTCCCAGAGAGGTGTCGTCCATCCCGCTCATCGGGTCGGAAAGCAGCTTTGCTTCATTTTCGGCTGAGGTCATCGGCGATTCTTCATCTTGGTGAACGGAAGCGGGCGATTTTGCCCTTCAGTATCCTTCTGCTTACCCGCTTCCTGAAGAAAAAACGATTAAAAACCGAACTCAAACACAGATTTTTCACTCAAGTGAAGGTTTTCAGCAATATTGGTTGCATATGTATATTTCTTCATTATCGTGAAGAACGGATTTAAACCGCGTCACCCCGCTCCGGCGTCAAGCGTGACGCAAGACACAGGGAAGATTGCCAATGAAACTCCGTTCGCTTGCCATTGCCGGGGCGCTCGCGCTCTGCGCTGCTCAGTCCCAGGCTGAAGACCTGACCGTAGGTGTCACCACAACCGGCGTGCCCTTCACCTTCGTTGACACCGCCACCCAGCAACCGACCGGCGCCATGGTCGACCTGGCCGCCGCCATCGCCGAAGACCTGCAGATGACACCGGATTTCGCGGTCACCCAGTTCTCTGCGCTGATCCCCGCGCTTCAGACCGGCAAGATCGACGTCATTTCGGCGGGCATGTTCGCCACCGACAAACGCAAGGAAGTCGTGGATTTTTCGACTCCGGTTTACAGCTACGGCGACGTGGCCTTTGTCAAAGCGGACGACGCGGGGATCTACCAGCTTGACGATTTCGCGGGCGAAGTCGTTGGCGCGCAGATCGGCACCACCTTTGCAGACCAGCTTCAGGCCAAAGGGATCTTCAGCGAGGTGAAACTTTACGACAGCCTCGTCGATATCATGCGCGACGTGCAGCTTGGCCGGATCAAGGCAGGGTTCGGCGACAAGCCGATCATCGCCTACCAGATCGCGCAGAACCCGAACCTCGGGGTAAAACTGGTCGAAGGCTATACCCCCATGGGCACGGGCGAAGTCGCGCTGGCCGTGTCGAAGGAAAATCCAGAGCTGCTGGAAAAGGTGAACGCGTCGATCGCCGAGATGGACAAGAGCGGTGAGCTGGCCGAGATCTTCGCTAAATACGGCCTCTGAGCCCTTTGCGATATCTTTCGGGCCCGGTCATCGCGCCGGGCCCATGACTTTCTGACAGGAGACGTCCATGTCCCCCCTTTTTGAGCGGATCCAGGAATATCTGCCGTTGCTCACCACCGGACTGTGGCAGACCGTTGCCGTGACCCTGCTGTCGCTTGTTCTTGCCTCGGCGCTTGGGCTGGTCTGGGCGCTGATGCGCAGCTCGGGCACCCGCTGGCTGAGCCTGCCTGCGCGCTACATCGTCGAATTCCTGCGCGGCATCCCGATCCTCGTGGTGCTCTTCTACATCTATTTCGTGATGCCCGAACTCGGGCTCGACCTGACCGCCTTTCAGGCCGGGGTGGTGGGCCTGGCTTTGACCTATTCGTGCTATATCGGTGAAACCTTCCGCGGCGGGATCGAGGCGGTGGATCGCGGGCAGGTCGAAGCGGCGAAATCCATCGGCATGAAACACGGCAAGATGATGCGGCGCATCGTGCTGCCGCAGGCCTTTCGCATCGCCCTGCCGCCCTATGGCAACAACATGGTGATGCTGCTCAAGGACAGCAGCCAGGTCTCCGTGATCTCGGTCGCCGAACTGACCATGCAGGGCAAGATGCTGGCCTCGTCGACCTTCGACAACATGACCGTCTTTACCATGGTTGCGGCACTGTACCTCTGCCTGACGATCCCGCTGAACATCCTGATGCGCCGTGTCGAACTCAAGCTGGGAGCCGCGACATGATCCGTTTCGAGAACGTCCATAAATCCTTTGGCAAGCACGAAGTGCTCAAGGGCATCGACGCCGAGGTCGACAAGGGACAGGTCATGTGCCTGATCGGGGCCTCGGGCTCGGGCAAGTCGACGATGTTGCGCTGTGTCAACGGGCTAGAGGATTACCAGTCCGGGCGCATCAGCATCGACGGTGAGACGGTCAACGCCCATGCCTCGTCGATCCATGCGATCCGGACGCGCGTTGCCATGGTTTTCCAGCGCTTCAACCTGTTCCCGCACATGACCGCGCTGCAGAACGTGATGGAAGGTCCAATTCATGTGCTGGGCGAGAACCGCGACGAGGTGCGTGCCCGCGCCGAAGAGCATCTGCGCCGCGTCGGATTGGCCGAAAAGATGGATTTCTATCCCTCCGCCCTGTCCGGCGGGCAGCAGCAGCGCGTCGCAATCGCGCGTGCGCTGGCCATGCGCCCCGAAGCCATATTGCTTGACGAGCCGACCTCGGCGCTTGACCCTGAAATGGTCGGCGAGGTGCTGTCGGTTCTGCGCGACCTGGCGCAGGAGCGCATGACCATGCTGATCGTCACCCATGAGATCCAGTTCGCGCGCGAGGTTGCCGACGGCGTGATCTTTCTTGACCAGGGGCGCATCGCCGAACATGGCAGCGCCGAGGCGGTGCTGTCGAAGCCAACGCATCCGCGGACGCAGGATTTTCTGCGCCGCGTTACCCACCCCGTCTGAACGGAGCCTGACATGGCATTCCAATCCATCTGGGCCGATACCGCCCCCGCGGCACCAACCTTTGCGTCACTGGATGACAGCCTGCGCTGCGATGTCCTGGTCATCGGCGGTGGCTTTCAGGGGTTGTCGGCGGCGCTGCATCTGGCCGAGGCCGGAACGGATGTCGTGCTGGTTGAGGCGCAGGAGCCGGGTTTCGGCGCTTCGGGGCGCAACGGCGGGCAGGTGATCCCGGGGCTGAAGGATGATCCTGACACGCTTGACCGGCTCTGGGGGCCCGAGGCCACAGCCTTTGCCGGTGGCACCGCGGACACGCTTTTTGCGCTGGTGGCGCGGCTTGGGATCGATTGCGACGCGGTGCAGGGCGGTTGGATTCAGGCCGGAAACCGCCATGTGCATCTGCCCACCTTGCAGGCGCGCATGCGGCAATGGCAGGCGCGTGGCGTGGCCGCTGACTGGCTGGACGCCGCAGCGATGGCACAGGTGACCGGCGCGCGCGGGTTCCTTGGCGGCTGGCGCGATCCGCGCGCCGGGCGGGTCCATCCGTTGAAGCTGGCACGCGGGCTGGCGCAGGCTGCAGAAGCGGCGGGCGCGCGGGTCTTTGCCCGGACAGCGGTAACCGGCCTGATGCGGAGCGGCGCGGGCTGGCAGGCCCGGCTTCCCGGCGGCGCGCAGATCACGGCAGATCAGGTGATCCTTGCCAGCAATGTCTACACGCCCGCCGCGCTTGAGCCACGGCTCGCGCGGGCCACGGTGCCTGCAAACAGCTTCCAGGTCGCCACCGCGCCGCTGAGTGCCGCGCAACTGGCGCGCATTCTGCCCGGCGGCGAGGTGGTCTCCGAGACGCGCCGGGTCGGCACCTATTTCCGCATCGGTCCGCAGAATCGCCTGATGCTGGGCGGGCGCGGCGGCTTTGCCGATCCGCAGAGCGCGGATGCATTCGCGCGGATCGAAGCAGAGATTGCAGCACTTTTTGGCACAGACCTTGAGATCACGCACCGCTGGTTCGGGCGGGTCGGCATGACCCCGGATCACCGCATCCGGCTTTGTGCGCCGGCGCCGGGGCTTCTGGCGGCGACCGGTTTCAATGGTCGCGGCGTCGCGCTGTCGGTTTCGCTTGGCAAAGCCATGGCGGCGCATCTGGCGCAGGGCACGCCGCTTCCCATTCCGCCAAGCCCGGCCATTCGCACGCTGCCGCTGCATGCGCTGCACCGGATTTACGGCAGCCTCGGCATTCACTACTACCGTTTGCGCGACGCGCTGGACCGGTAACTCGCCCGTCATCACAGCTGTTGCAGGAAAGCGCGTCAGAAACGGACCCGGCAAAGGGCCTATGGACAGATGCGCTTGCGTCTTTCACATCTTGCTGAAAATTTAGGCAAAACAGATGAGGCGGCTCTCATGACATCCCTGTTCCGTGCTCTTGGTCCGGCGGTGGCCGGGACTTCGATGGTCGAGGCGATCCGTGCCGGGGTGGGGGCTCTGGTCGGACTTGGCGTGACGGGTCTGTTTCTGCTGTCGCCAGCAGTTGACCTGACGCTTGGCCTCTACCTGATTGCCCCGTTCGGCGCGAGCTCGGTGTTGCTTTTTGCGGTGCCAAACAGCCCGCTGGCGCAGCCGTGGTCGGCGGTGGTGGGCAACACCCTTGCGGCGCTGGTCGGCGTGGCGGTCTGTCTCCTGATCACGGATCCGGTGCTCCGGATCGCTCTGTCGGTCGGGCTGGCGATCGCGGTTACCATCCTGTGTCGGGCGGTGCATCCGCCAGCAGGCGCCGTCGCCATGACCGCCGCAATGAGCCCGGAAGCAGTCGAGCGTCTGGGTTTCTGGTTTGCACTTGCCCCCGTCGCGGCGGGCACCGTCTTGCTGGTTGTCCTGGCCGCGCTTTATGCCCGTCTCACCGGCCGTCGCTATCCGTTCCGCCAATTCGAAGAGCCAGGCCGCCATGGCACCGAAGATCCCGATCCGGTGAATCGCATCGGGCTTTCCGAAGACGAACTGACGGACCTGCTGGGGCGCTATCGCCAGTCCTTCAACCTTGGGGTCGAGGATCTCGCGCGGCTGATCGGCGCAGCCGAGATGCAGGCAGCCACGCATCGGACAGGTCCGCTTCTCGCGACCGACATCATGTCACGCAACCTCGTGACCATCGCCCCGGACACGCCGCTCTCCGAGGTCGCCGACCTGTTCCGGCGTCATCGTTTCACGGCGCTTCCCGTGACAGGGTCAGAGGAGCGCTATCTTGGCGTGATCTTCCAGATGCACTTGATTGCCCGCGCGCGGGAGGATGCACTTCGACTTAATCACGGCTACCTCGCCGCGTTGCGGCGCCTGCTTGACCGGGACCGCGCGCAGCCGGTTCGTGCCCTGGACATCATGAGCGTCGCCGGGCCACGGGCGATACCGACGACCCCGGTCGCGGTGCTCCTGCCGATGATGGCAGATGGCGACGTCGATGCGGTTCCGGTCCTCGACAGGGGCAGGATTGTCGGGATCGTAACGCGGACGGACCTGATTGCCGCCCTCGCACGATCAAGCCTGCAGGGCGGCGCCGCGTGAAGACTGCCTCGCTCAGGCCGGCTCGAACGGTTGATCTTCCGAACTCTCGACTTTCTGGCGGCCTGCAACGGCAACATTGTCGATCAGCCGGACACCATCCAGCCAGGCAGCCAGGAAAAGACGTGCGGGACGGTCGGCCTTTGTCATCAGCTGAAGGTCAGGGTCGCTGCGCAGTTCGAGGTAATCGATGCTGTCGAAGCCGGCAGAGAGCAGGGCTTCCCTTGCCGTATCAAGGGCCTGCGCGGGGTTTTCGCCCCGGGCGATGGCCTTCGCTGCGGTTGCCAGAACACGGCCGATGACCGGTGCCGTTTCACGCGGTCCGGCTCCGAGCCGCAGATTGCGCGACGACATGGCAAGGCCATCGTCCTCCCGGATGGTGGGGCAGCCGACGATCTCCGTCTTCAGGTCAAGGTCGGTCGCAAGACGCTTCACCACCTGCAGTTGCTGGTAATCCTTCTCTCCGAAGAACGCACGGTCCGCGTCAGTCTGGAGCAGGAGCTTGGTCACCACCGTGGCGACCCCGTCGAAATGGCCGGGCCGGGTGGCACCGCAAAGACCGTCGCTGACGCCGGAAACGGAGACCGTGGTGGCGAAGCCCTCGGGATAGATTTCACCAGGCTCGGGAATGTAAAGCACGTCGATGCCGAAGGGGGCGAGTTTCTCGGCGTCGCTCTCTTCGGTGCGGGGATATTTTGCAAGATCCTCGGGGTTGTTGAACTGGCGGGGGTTCACGAAAAGTGTGACGATGACGTGATCGGTTCCCGCCCGCGCCGCCGCGACGAGGCTCAGATGCCCGGCGTGCAGCGCGCCCATGGTGGGGACAACGCCGATGGTCTCGCCGGCGCGGCGCCAGGTCTCGGTCAGGGCGCGGAGCGCGGCCTTGTGGCGGATGATCTGCATTCATTCGGCTCCTTCATCGGTGAAGATATGACAGGCGGCGGGGAATTCGCGGGCGCGGACCTCGGCGGCATAGTCGCGGACTGCGGCACGGGCATCGGTGGCAAGCTGGGCGTAGCGTTTCACGAACTTCGGCTTGAAGTCGTCGAAGAGCCCAAGCATGTCGTCGATCACGAGGATCTGCCCGTCGCATCCGGCCGAGGCACCGATGCCGATGGTCGGAATCGGCAGGTCGGCGGTGATCCGGTCGGCGAGGGCGGCGGGGACCTTCTCCAGCACGATGGAGAAAGCGCCGGCCTCTGTCACTGCGGCTGCGTCTTGCAGGATGCGCGCCGCGTCCTCGCCCTTGCCCTGTACCCGGTAACCACCGAGGGCATTCACCGCCTGCGGGGTCAGACCGATATGGGCCATCACCGGAATGCCCCGGTCCGTGAGGAACCGGATGGTCTCGGCCATGTGACGACCGCCTTCGAGCTTGACCGCCCCGGCGCCGGTCTCGGCCATGATCCGGGCGGCGCTGCGCAGGGCCTGGGCGGGCCCTTCCTCGTAGCTCCCGAACGGCATGTCGACCACCATGAGCGCGCGTTCGAGGCCGCGGGCCACCGCCTGGCCGTGCAGGATCATCATTTCGAGCGTGACCGGCAGGGTGGAGGGCAGGCCATGCAGCACCATGCCGACGCTGTCTCCGACAAGGACCACATCGCATTCCGCATCGGCGATCCGGGCGACGGGCGTGGTGTAGGCGGTCAGACAGACCAGCGGCGTGCCGCCCTTTCGGGCGCGGATGTCACTGGCGGTCAGGGCCTTCTGGGGGGCGGATTGGCTCATCTGAGTCCTTTCTCTGGGCGCTCGGGCTGGGACATACGGCGTCACGGTCCATTGTGCAACCGCAGCGTAATATTGTTGCGCAAAGAAAGGCGTTTTCTTTTCAATTCAGAAATCCAACCCCAGGTCCAGGGTCTGCGCCGAATGCGTCAGCGCCCCGGAGGAAATGTAGTCGACGCCCGTCGCCGCGACTTCGGCGATCCGGTCCAGCCGCATGTTGCCCGAGGCCTCCAGCACCAGACGCCCGGCTGTCATCGCCACCGCCTCGCGCAGGGTCAGGGTGTCCATGTTGTCCAGCAGAACGACATCGGCACCACCCTCGTCCAGCACCTCTGCCAGCTGGTCCAGACGGTCGACCTCGATCTCGCAGCGCACCATATGTGAGGCCTGCGCCTTCACCGCCTGCAGCACCGGGCGAATGCCGCC
Source organism: Sulfitobacter sp. IGS-18 (assembly GCF_059628195.1). Classification (NCBI taxonomy): domain Bacteria; kingdom Pseudomonadati; phylum Pseudomonadota; class Alphaproteobacteria; order Rhodobacterales; family Roseobacteraceae; genus Sulfitobacter; species Sulfitobacter sp. IGS-18. The sequence continues at coordinate 35,070 of NZ_JCAQIH010000002.1, forward strand.
CGCCGCCGCGATATGGTTGTCCTTGATCAGGATCGCGTCCGACAGCGAGAAACGGTGGTTGAACCCGCCGCCATGCAGCACCGCCTGTTTCTCGACCAGCCGCAGGCCGGGGGTGGTCTTGCGGGTGCAGGTCACGCGGGTCGCGGTGCCTTTCGTTTCCGCCACAAAGGATGCCGTCATCGTCGCGATCCCCGACAGCCGCCCGGCAAAGTTCAGCGCGACCCGTTCAGCCGACAGGATCGAGGCCGCGGCGCCCGCGATCTCCATCAGCAGATCGCCCGGCCGGATCGCGTCGCCGTCGGTCTTGTGTGCCGTAACCACAAGCGACGGATCGACCAGCCGGAAGGCCAGCGCCGCCACCTGCAGGCCCGAGACGACGCCCGCCTCGCGCGCATTCAGCCTTGCCGTGTAGCGTGTCGTTGCCGGGATCACCGTGCGGGTGGTGATGTCGCCATAGGTTCCCAGATCCTCCAGCAACGCGGCGCGGACCAGCGGTTCCAGGATCAGGTCGGGCAGGGGGGTGGTATTCATGCGGGCTCCTTTCGGGCCTGGGCGCGGATCTGTCGCGCCTGTGCAAGCGTAAAGAAGGATCTCTCGCCGGTTTCGCCCTGGACCTCGGGATGGTCCGAGCGGAAATGCGCCCCCCGGCTTTCTTTGCGGGCGAGGGCGGCGGCGGCGATCAGCGTGGCGGTTGCGGTCATGTTCAGCAGGGCGTCGCAGCCGGGCTGCGCGGTCTCGATCGCGGCAATCGTGTCAAGTGTTCGGCGCAGGCCGGCACCGTTGCGGATCACGCCGGCGCCCTCGGTCATCGCCTGCCGCAACCGGGCGACAAGCGCCGGATCAGGTTCCCCGGCCGGGGCGAGGTCGGGCAGCAGAACCGGTGCGGCATCACCCGCGTCCAGCCCTTTTGCTATCGCATCCGCGCAACGTCGTCCGTAGACCAGTGCCTCAAGCAACCCGTTCGACGCCAGCCGGTTCGCGCCATGCAACCCGGTCGAGGCGACCTCGCCACAGGCCCAAAGACCGGGCAGGGTGCTCGCCCCCTCGGCATCCGTCGCGATCCCGCCCATGTGGTAATGCGCGGCAGCGGCCACCGGGATCGGCCGCGTCACCGGGTCGAGGCCCGATGCGCGGCAGGCGGCGGCAACCGCCGGGAAGTCGGTCAGAATGCGAGCGCCAAGGGCCGCCCGCGTGTCCAGCGCCGGGGCCAGCCCGGCCTGCGTCTGGGCAAAGACGGCGCGTGCCACGATGTCGCGCGGTGCCAGTTCGGCGTCCGGATGTGCCGCCCGCATGAAGCGTTCGCCGTGCCTGTTGATCAGCGTTGCGCCTTCGCCGCGCAGCGCCTCGGTCGCCAGCGGCGCAGGGTCGGGACCTCCGGCAATGGCGGTGGGGTGGAACTGCACGAACTCCGCATCGGCGATAACTGCCCCCGCCCGCGCCGCCATGCCCAGCACCTGCCCACGGATGCGCGGCGGGTTGGTTGTCAGCGCATAGAGCCCGCCCGATCCGCCCCCGGCCAGCAGCACCGCCGCGCCGCGCAGCGCAACCGAGCGCGACAGCCCGCCCGAGCAACGCGCGACCTTGACGCCGCGCACGCGGCCATTCTCAACCACCAGCCCGGTGGCCATCACGCCTTCCAGCACCTGCACATGGGGTGCTGCGCGGACCTGCGCGGTCAGGGCCTGCATGATCTCGGCCCCGGCCTGATCGCCCCGCACCCGCACGACACGGGCAAAGCTGTGCGCCGCTTCGCGCGACAGGATGTAAGCGCCGTCTGCAGCCCGGTCGAAGGGCGTGCCCAGCCCGGTCAGGTCGAGGACATGCGCCCGCGCCTCGGCCGTGACCGCCTGCGCCACCTTGGCATCCACGGTCCCCGCCCCGGCCAGTACCGTGTCACGCGCATGCGCCGCGGCGCTGTCTGCAGGGTCCATCGCCGCCGCCACGCCGCCCTGCGCCCAGGCCGACGATGCCCCGGAGCCCAGAGGCTCGGGCGAGATCATCAGGACGGGATGCGGGGCAAAGCGTAGCGCCGCATATTGCGCCGCCAGGCCGGCCCCGACGATCAGGACGCGGGGAGTGTCGATTGGGGTCATCGGATCAGCCGGACAGCTTCCGCGACAGGTCGATCATGCGCTGCACGGCGACACGGGCCTTGTCGGCGACAGCAGCCTCGACCTCGACCGCGCCCTGCATGCTGTGCAGCGACCAGAGCACCTTTTCCAGCGTGATCTTCTTCATGTAGGGGCACATGTTGCAGGGGCCGACAAAATCCACATCCGGCAGCGCGTCCGAGATGTTGGAAGCCATCGAGCATTCCGTGACCAGCATCGCCTTCTCGGGCCGCTGGGCGGTGACATAATCGATGATGCCGCTGGTCGACCCCGAGAAATCCGCCTCGGCCACCACATCGGGCGGGCATTCGGGATGCGCGATGATGCGGGTGCCGGGGTGCCATTCGCGGAAATCGCGCAGGTCCTGGGCGGTGAATCGTTCATGCACTATGCAGGACCCGTCCCACCAGACGATGCGCTTTTCCGGCACCTGCTGCGCGATGTTCTGCGCCAGGTACTTGTCCGGGGTCATGATGACCGTATCGCTTTCCTGCGCGCGCACAATCTGCGCCGCGTTCGACGAGGTGCAGCAGATGTCCGACGCCGCCTTCACCTCGGCGGTGGTGTTCACATAGGTGACGACAGGCGCGCCGGGGTATTTCGCGCGCATTTCGGCGATCCCCTCGGCGGTGATGCTTTCGGCCAGCGAACAGCCCGCTTCCATGTCGGGGATCAGCACCGTCTTGGACGGGTTCAGGATCTTTGAGGTCTCGGCCATGAAATGCACGCCGCATTGCACGATCACATCAGCCTCGACCTTCGTGGCCTCGATCGCCAGCTGCAGACTGTCGCCCACCACGTCGGCGATCCCGTGATAAATTTCGGGCGTCATGTAGTTATGCGCCAGGATCACCGCGTTGCGTTCGGCTTTCAGTTTGTTGATGGCTGCGACATAGGGCGCAAAGACAGCCCAGTCGGGCGGTGCCACGACGCGATCCATGCGGGCATAGATCCCTGACATCTCGGCGGCGAGGTCGGGGGAGGGGGTGAGATCGTAGTGATCGGCGAGTTCGGCGCGCAGCGCGAATTGATCGAGCAAGAGCGGGGGTCCTCAGGTTATTGGGTGTCGCCCTATTGGGCGTGGGCTAAGGGCTGTCTACGGGCAGGTTGACGTAAGGGCAAGCTGGCGGTGGCGCAATATTTCAATGACATACGCTAACATGTGCGGGGGCTCGCCGATCCGCCGTTCGTTTCTGCACGATCTACTTAGCGTCGTGAAAAATCACCCCAAGCGTATGCCTTGTTCCGCTTCTGAGTCGGCTCACCCCATGCCGCATGTTTACCCGGTAGTCGCGTTTCGAACCCGCGACAGGGCGATTGCGCACCGCAAAGACAACTGCATCCCCCTGCGCCAGTGAAACGACTTCTGCACGGCTCTGCATGCGCGGCCTTTGCTCTGTCAAAACGAACTCTCCGCCGGTGAAGTCCTGTTCGGGGCGGGACAGAAGGATCGCCATTTGCAACGGAAACAGCAGATCTCCGTATACGTCCTGATGAAGGCAGTTGAAGTCGTTTTCCACATATTGAAGAAGGAGCGGCGTCGGGCGTGTTTGACCGGCGCCGTGGCATTGCGCGATGTAATCTGCATGCTCCGAAGGAAGCCGGGGGTTCATTCCCATGCGTTCGTTCCATTCATTGGCGACAGGCACAAGCTTTTGGTAGACTTTTTCGCGCAGCGTCACGATCAGTCCGGGCAGCGGATAGGAAAAATACTTGTACTCTCCCCTGCCAAAGCCATGGCGTGCCATGTGAATATGACTGCGGAAGGGTTCATCCTTGGGATACAGCCCGGCCAGCTCTTCGCATTGCTCAGGTAACAGCAGCCCTTTGAGCGTAGCGCAGCCGAAGGTGTTCAGCTCAGCCGCAAGGCGCGTGTCCGATATCCCGGCAATGCGGTTCAGGAGCGGTTGATTCACGGTCATGCTCAGGTCACTCCGCTTTCCGCTCTGCCTGCAGGATTGCGCTTTTTCTTTCCACGCCCCAGCGATACCCGGACAGACCGCCGTCAGAGCGGACGACGCGATGGCAGGGAATGGCGACAGCGATATTGTTTGCGCCACATGCCTGTGCCACGGCCCGGGATGATTTTGGTGCTCCTATTCTTTCGGCAATTTCGCTGTAACTTGCTGTGGTCCCGACCGGGATGTCGCGTATTGCTTCCCAGACGCGTTGCTGAAAGGCGGTTCCCTGAATATCGAGCGGCAGGTTGAACCCGTATTTCGGATCGTCCACAAACCGGACGACATCGGCAATCAAAGCCCGGTAATCAGGGTCATCGCCAATCAGATCGGCTTTGGGAAACCGCTTCTGCAGATCGTCTGACACCTGCTCTGCTGTGTCGCCCAACAACATCGCGCAGACGCCTTTGGCGCTGCTGGCGACAAGAACGGAGCCAAGAGAACACTCTCCAATTGCAAACAGGATTTTCACGCCTTGCCCTCCCTTTCGTACAAGCTTTGGTGTCATGCCAAGTGCTTTGGTTGCGGTTTCGTAGAAACGGCTGCTGGAGCTGTATCCGGCATCGTAGATCGCCGTGGTGATTGACCCGTCGCCCGATCCCACGATGTCACGGAATCGTTTCATGCGATGGGCGCGCGCGTAGGCTTTGGGTGTCACTCCCGTTGCCGCTTTGAATGTCCGCTGGAAATGAAACGGGCTCAGGCCGCTTTGCCGCGCTAGCTGGGCCAAACTGGGTTCTTCCCCGGCCTCTTCGATCATGCGGCATGCCTTCGAAACAAGGGAAGCCGTTTGTTCCTTCGGTGATTGCCGGGTCGGATGGCAGCGCAGGCATGCGCGAAAACCATCTGCCTCGGCCTGTTTGCTTGAGGCGTAAAAAGCGACATTCCGGCGTTTGGGACGCCGCGATGGACAAGCGGGGCGGCAATAAACACCCGTCGAATTCACAGCGTAAAAAAATTGCGGATCAGGTGCCTGTTCGCGTCCAAGAACAGCCTGCCACAGAGTATCGGTTGCCTTCAGTGCGTGTTCCATCCTACAGCCCTTTCCGCTGTTTTCTCTTTGCTTCTGTTTTGAGTTAAGTCGAAACGGGCCACCCGGCAGCCCGCTTCTTGCGCATAAATGCGTCAGATTTTGTTGACCGATACGCCGCCATCGACAACCATTGCGGTGCCGGTAACGAACCGGGAACTGTCAGAGGCGAGAAACACTGCGGCCTCGGCGATCTCTTCGGGATCGGCCACGCGCTTCAGCGCATGCAGCGCGCTATAGAACGCCATCTGATCCGGATCGGAATCCAGGTCGCCCAGCATTGGCGTATTTGCAGCGCCCGGCAAAATCGAGTTTGCCCGTTTGCCGTCGGCGCCATGCTCAACGGCCAAGACCTTCGTCAGGCCGATCACCCCTGCCTTGCTTGCCGCATAGGCACCCATTCCCGGGAACGCCGTTGTGTAGCCAATGACGCTTGACGTGAAGATGATCGAACCTGATCCATTGCGCTTCATCGCCGGGATCTGGTGCTTTGCCGCAAAGAAGGCGCTGGTCAGGTTTGTCGAAAGCACCCCCTGCCAATCCTCGTTTTCCATCTCGGGGACAGTCGCGGATTTCCCCGTGCCAGCGTTGTTGAAACTTGCATCCAGACCGCCCCAGGTGTCCTCGGCCAACTCGACGAGCGCCCTGTTATAGTCCTCGTCACATACATCGCCCGGCAGGCAGACGGCGTTCCCGTTGCTTTGATTGATCTGCCCCGCGATGGTGTTGAGTTCTTTTTCGCGGCGCGCACCGAGTACAAGCCTGGCTCCTTCTTTCGCAAACTTGAAAGCAGCGGCGGCACCAATCCCGCTGCTCGCACCGGTGATGATTACGATTTTGTCTGTTAGTTGCATCATATGTCTCCTGAACTGATGTCCGGGGACTGAATGCAGCGGGATGGCCCGTCAAAATATCCGGTTCTTGTTGTCGAAGCAATTTTCCCGGACCGAAACGAAAGTTCTTATGCGTCTGGCTGGCGAATTTTCCGAAAGGTAAGGTTGATCCGGGCCGACGACACTTTCTTGCTCTTTGGCAGGCTGTGCAACCAGTGCGTTTGCGTCGTTCCACGCATGGTCAGAAGGCTGCCGTGTTCCAAAACCTGCGATACAGTCGCTTTTGTCTGTTTATGCTTAAACGCGAATTTGCGCGCTGCCCCGAAGCTTACCGAACCAATGGTCCCGTTCCGGACAAGGTCTTTCTCGGCATCGCTGTGCCATGCCATACCCTCGCTTCCATCTTGGTAAAGGTTCAGCAGGCAGGAATTGAATGTCTCGCCGCAGGTCATTTCTACTTGCTTTTTGAGCGCCAGCAGCAGCGGCGTCCAGTGTAGCGCGGTTTTGGTGACTTTCGAGTAGGTGTATGCATAGGCGGCGTCTGCGTACCATGCCACCTGGCGTTTGGTGGTGATCCGCTTGCCAAAGATGACGGCTTCGTCGTGATGCCATGCGATATCGTTCTGCAAGGATCCTAGATAAAAATCTGCTTCGGCTTCGCCAAAAATCGGTCCGTAGTATTCAACGATTCCATCCCGGGGCAACAAGTTCCTGCGGGCGTTGTCGGTTCTGGCAAATAGATCCGTCATCAATCTGACTCTCTGGCTTTCGAAGGCATGAAGCCGGTAGCTGCGTCGCGGAAACGGGAAAATTCAATCCGTTTCTTGCGGTCAAAATCACTTTTCTGATCATAAGGAGCCGTCGCATCAGCCACCCATTTGGCCAAAGCTGCGCTTACATGCGCGACAGCCGGTCCTCATCGTCCACGACCTTCAGATCGCAGCCTTCGCCTGTCCATTTCCACAGAACGATGTTCAGGGCGTTCGGTGGCGCGCCCTTTGCATAGCTTGGGACAAGGATACCGGCAAAACCCTCCGCGATTAGATTTCGCGCGAAGTCCTGTGTCGGCACCGCGTGCCCGTCGAGCATCTTCATCCGCCAGCCCGGATCGGCGAGTGCGTCGTCGGACATGCCCCACCGGGCAAGCTGCTGCGCATCGCGGGTGTCGAAAATCGGCCCCAGATTGGCGGTGTAGGACACAAGAACCGTAGGCTGCAGGCTGCCGGCCTGATTGGCTTCGCGCAGGGCCGTGGTTGGATCAAGCGCGGTATAAAGCGCCGGCGTCCCTTTGGCGTTCAGACGCCCGCCATGAAGCTCTGCGCCACGGCCAGACAGCGGCGCGCGGGCATAGACCGGATTCAGCGCGCGGTAGAGCGGCCCCTTGTAGCGCCCGTCGCTGAGGGGCATCAGGCAAAGACACCTGCGTCGACCGCGTCGATATATTCGAGAACCTGTTGCGCCTTGCCTTCCTGCACGAGCTGCATCGCGGTCCGGCCATCAAAACCGGGCAGGGGCTCTGACCGATACCAGGCATAGGCCATCAGCTCCGACCCAAATCGGTGCTGGACCTTGTTGAGCACTTCGACCAGCTCGCGCAGACGGCGCTGTGTCTTGTCCGAATTGATGCGGGTGCGCCGCTGCAGCGCGTCTTTGCCAAGGCCGACGGTCATGGCGATTTCTTCCGCAGAGGTGCGGAGCGCAGCGGCGATCTTGCGCGGTTCGAATTGCCCGCCAACGGCAACGGTTGTGATCTGCATGACAGCCCTCATATCGGTCATATTGACAGCATATAGCGTCAAAAGTACCGTTGTGCAAGGTCTGAGGCACCTTTGGGCCGGGCAGGGGTGGCGGGCTGGGGTTGTACGTCAGCCCGCTTCGGCAGCGTCCAGTTCCTGACGCAGGCGTTTTTCGGATTCCGCCTTGGGCACAGAGAACCGGGCCAGCAGCAGATAGGCGACCGGCGTGAGGTAAAGCGTGGAGAGGGTGGCCAGCCCCAATCCGCCAACGATGACCCAGCCCAGTGCCTCGCGCGCCTCGGCCCCGGCCCCGGCAGACAGGATCAGGGGCACGCCCCCCAGCACGGTGGAGGTCATTGTCATCATCACCGGGCGCAGCCGGATGGTGGAGGCATCGAGGATCGCGGCATGCACATCCTGCCCCTTGTCGCGCAGCTGGTTGGCGAATTCGACAATGAGAATCCCGTTCTTGGCCATGATCCCGATCAGCATGACCAGGCCGATCTGGCTGTAGACATTCAGGCTTTGCCCCGTCAGCAGCAGGGCAAAGACCGCGCAGGCCAGACCCAGCGGCACGGTGGCCATCACCACCACCGCCGAGATGAAGCTTTCGAACTGCGCCGACAGCACCAGGAAGACGACGAGGATGGCAAAGCCGAAGGTGATGAACAGGCCGCCATTGGTCTGGTCCAGTGTCGCAGCCTCGGCCAGCGGCACGATCCGGTTCTGTTCGGCCAGGATTTCATCGCCGATGCGGTCGACCTCGGCCATGGCGTCGCCCAGCGACAGCTCGGGCGTGAGGCCTGCCGTCAGTTCGACAGAACGGTTCTGCCCCTCGCGGTCCAATTCCGGGGCGACGGCGCGTTCCTCGAAGGTGACAAAACTGGACAGCGGGATCATCTGGCCGTTGCCCGCCTGCATGAAGATGTTTTCCAGATCGCCCGAGTCGTTCACCGGGTCCGAGGTGGACAGCATCTGCACCCCGAAATTGGTGTCTCCGATAAACACCGAGGCGACCTCGCGCCCGTCGAGCACCGCCTGCAAAGCCTGGCCCAGCCCGGTGATGTCGACCCCAAGGTCAGCGGCCAGCGTCCTGTCGATCTGCACGAAAAGCTGCGGCTGGGTGCGTTCGTATTCCAGCCGCACCTGGCCCATGGCGGGGTTCTGGCTGAGCCTGTCCACCATGGTCTGCGCGACTTCGGCCAGCTGGTCATAGTCGTTTCCGGTGATGGCAAAGGCCAGCCCGCGCCCGGCACCGCGAATGCCCAGCGAATTGGGCTGGATGGCAAAGGCGCGGACGCCGATGATGTCCCGCAAACCGGCGTTGATGTCATCCACGATGTCCTGCTGGCTGCGTGTCCGCGCGTCCCATTGGGACAATGTGAAGACCATGAATCCGCGGTTGGAGGCCCCAAAGCCGGTGATCGAAAAGACATTGGTCACTTCGCCCGCGTCCTGAAGAGGTGCCACCGCATCCTCGATTTCGCGCATCTTGCCCTGGGTATATTCCAGCGACACCCCCTGCGGAGCGGTGACGCTGAGCAGGGCCACGGCGCGGTCCTCGCGCGGGGTCAGTTCCTGCCGGATGCCGCCGGCCATCAGGGCCGCGGTGGCCGCGACAAAAACCGCGATCAGGACGATGACAAAGGGCATGGCCAGCGCACCACGCAGGGTTTTTTCATAAAGGGTGAACAGACGGTTGCCGAGCCAGATCATCGGGCCCCGCGGGTTCTCCGGCGGCGCTGCGGTCAGCAGGCGGCTGGCCAGCACCGGACAAAGGCTGAGCGCCACCACGGAGGACAGCAGCACCGCCATGGCCAGGGTAAAGCCGAATTCCCGGAACAGCCCGCCTGCCTGACCCGGCAGGAAGGACAGCGGAACAAAGACGGCGGCCAGCGTCGCGGTGGTGGTCACCACGGCAAAGAACACCTGCGTCGTACCGTTGACCGCAGCGGCGCGCGGCCCCATGCCGAGGGTCCGTTGCCGCACGATGTTTTCCAGCACGACAATGGCGTCATCCACCACCATGCCGGTGGCCAGCACCAGTGCCAGCAGGGTCAGGATATTGACAGAGAAGCCCACCAGGTAGATCGCCGCAAGCGTGCCGATCAGGGAAACGGGCAGGGTCAGTGCGGGGATCAGCGTGGCGCGGAAATCCCGCAGGAACAGAAAGATCACCGCGACCACGATGGCCACCGCAAAGGCCAGTGTCTTGAGCACCTCCTCGATGGAGCCGGAGATGAAGATCGCATCGTCGGAAGTCACGAAGATGTTCACGTCGTCGGGCAGGGTCCGGTTCAGTTCCTCCACCACGGCGCGCACGTTTTCGGAGATTTCGAGCGTGTTCGACGTGGCCTGCCGGATGACGCCGATGCCCATGCCCTGCTGTCCGTTCGCGCGCAGGATCGTTTCGCCCGGCGCCGGGCCCAGCGAAACGCGGGCAATATCGCCCACCGTCACGTTTTCCCTGATTTCGAGCGCCTCGAAAGCCTGCGCGGTTGCCACGCTGGCCGTGGTGCGCACGTTGATGGACTGGCGGTCTCCCGACAGGTCACCGGCGGGGGTGTCATAGGCCACGTCGGCCAGCCCGCGCTGCACGTCCCCCAGGGTCAGGCCCCGGCTGGCCAGTTCCAGCAGATCGATATCGACCCGAAATATCTGTTCCCGGTCGCCGTAGATTTGCAGGTCGGCCACGCCATCGACAGAGATCAGCCGGTCTTCGATCCGGTCCTGAACGATCTGGGTCAGTTCCTGCGGTGACCGCCCGGTGGAGGTGACGGCGATCCGCATGACCGGCTGGGCGTTTGCGTCCGCCTTGACGATCTGCGGCTGCTCCGCCCCCTCCGGCAGCTGGTTTGCGATCCGGGCGACCGCATCGCGTACATCGGTCGCTGCCACGTCGATATCAACCGAGTCGTTGAATTCGAGCGTCACGCGGCTGCGGCCAAAGCGAGAGTTGGAAGAGATCGACCGCACACCCGAGACGCGGCCCACGGCCCCCTCGATGCGGCCCGTCAGTTCCTGGTCTACTGCCTCGGGCGAGGCACCGGAGAACTGCGTGGTGACGGTGACCACCGGGCGGTCCACGTTCGGCAGCTCCCTGATCTCGGCACCGAAAAGACCCGCAACACCGGCCAGCACGATCAGCGCGTTCAGGACGAAGGCCAGGATCGGCCGGCGCACAAACAGCGCGGTGCCCGGTGCGCGTGGTTCCGGCGTACTCACAAGGTTTCCTTGCCGGTCTGGCCGTCTGCTGTGGCCGGGTCGTTGACCGGGCTGACCTCTGCCCCGTTGCGCAGGGTTTGCACGCCTTCGGTCACGACATTCTCGCCCGCCGCCAGCGCGTCGGCGCGGATCAGGACGGAATCACTGTTGCGCTGTGCGATGGTCACCGGGACCTGTACGCTCTTGCCGCCGCGCACGGCCCAGACAAATGGCCCGTCGCTGGACCATTGCAGCGCCAGCGGGGGAATCGACAGGTAGCTGTCGCCGGGGAAGGTCATGGCCACCGAAAACGCCATGCCCGCGCGCAGCGTGTCATTGCTGTTGGCGACACGGCCCTGCACCAGCAGGGTCCGGCTGGTCCGGTCCACTACCGTGTCGATGGCGGCCACTTCGCCGGTCAGGACGGTATCGCGCAGACCCAGCGGCATGACGGTGATCTGCTGACCCGGCCGTATCTTGCCCACGACCCGTTCCGGTACGCGGAAATCTATCAGGATGTCGGAGCGGTCGGTGATTGTTGCCAGCACGTCCTGCGCGTTCACGCGGTCGCCGACTTCGACATCGGTGATGCCGACCCGGCCCGAGATCGGCGCGGTGATCTGGCGCTGCGACAGGTCGAACTGCGCTTTGCGCACGGCCAGCTCGGCACTGCGCAGGGCCACTTCGGTTTCCCGCAGGCGCACTTCGGTCACCGCACCGGTCGATGACAGCTGTTTGATCCTGGTCTCTTCGCGCTGCGCCTCGTCAAGGTTGATCTGCGCCTGTTCCAGCGCGATCTCTTCTTCCTCGTCCAGCAGGCGGGCAAGCACGGTTCCTGCCTCTACCGCGATGCCCGGCGACAGGTTCAGTTCGGTGATGACCCCCACCGCATTGGAACGGACGGTGACCGACCGTTTTGCGCGCCCGTCGCCAATCGCGGTGATCCGGTCCGCGATCGCGGTTTCCCCCACCGCTGCAATCGTGACATTGGCCGGGCCGCCGCCGCCACGGGGCCGCTCCTGTTGTGTCGCGGCCTCGGCCTGGGGAAACTGGATGCCCAGCAGTTCGGGAATGCCGCTGCGTTCAATCAGGGGGCGGGCCGCCGGAACATAGATGATCCAGACATAAAGGCCTGCACAGAGCACAGCCAGAAATATGAGTGTTTGTTGCAGGGCTTTCATCGGTGGTTTTGCTATCTCAGGTCAATGCGGGCGAAGCTTACCCCGTTCTTGCGGGGTAAGCATCATAATCATTAGGGTAAGGTGCGATCTGACGGATCACGCTTTTGTCAGACGCAGATAGAGCCTTTGCAGGTCGGATCGAGGCAATCCGATCTTTTCCAGATAGCCCCTGACGCCGCCATAGTTCCGGTCGATGTGATCCAGTGTTGCGGCTATGGCGGTTGCGGGGCTTTCCAGCAGTCTGGCATAGCTTTCCACATCACCGCCGCGCGCGCGGGACAGGTCCAGGAATTCTTCCACCAGATCGGGGATGAGATCGGCGGTCAGGGCATAATCCGCGATGATCTGGTCGCGGTCCACATCCGCGATGCCCAGCAGCAGGGCAGCAATGATCCCGGTGCGGTCCTTGCCCGCGGTGCAATTGAACAGCACGGCACCCTCAGGCAGTTCGGCCATGGTGGACAGGACCTTGCAGATCGCCGTGGCCCGCGTTTCCAGCGCTGCCAGGTAGAAGGTCAGCAGGGGATGGGCATCTGCCACTTCGGCGCGGGCCATGGCCTGCGGCGACAGGTCGTCAAACAGCGGCAGGTTGGCAAAGTGAACATCCGCAAAGGCGGCAAAGGGATTGGGCGCGCTTTCGACCTCATCCGGTGTGCGCAGGTCGATGACCAGACGCAGACCCTCATCGTAGAGCCGCGTAACATCTGCCGGGTCGAGCCGGTGCAGGCTGTCGGCGCGCAGGAACCGCCGCCAGGGGATCACGCCGCCGCCCGCGGTGGTGTAACCGCCCAGCTCGCGGATGTTATAGGCCCCCCGGACCGGCAGATGGCGCGACATCGGTCTCATGTGAACGCCAGCAGCCTCTTGCGGTCGATCATGCGCAACTCGCGCGCGGCGGGCGACAGCGGCACAAAGCTGACCGAAAGGCCCGAGGGGCGCCATTCGCAGATGCCCATGCCGGTGCCTTCGACAATGCGCAGGCCGTCGGTTGCCAGCAGGTCGATGGTGGAATCCTGACCGTTGGAGATGACAATCGGAATGCCGTGCCAGTGGTTGACCTGGTTGATGTGGATATGCCCCGAAAGGATACCGGCCACCTTCTGGCCCTGCAGCATCTCTGCCAGCCGTTCGGTCGCCGGCATGTCGATGCTGCCCCAGGGCAGGCCATCTGCATCCACGCGCGGAGGGTGGTGCATGACGATCAGACGCGGCAGGTCAGAGTGGCGCGACAGCGCATGTGCCAGAAAGTCGAACTGCGCTTCGCAGATCGTACCGGCCACATGCCCCGGCTTCATCGTGTCCAGCGTGATCACATGCATCCCGCCATGTACGACATCGTGGAAATAGGGTGCGTCCGACCCCGCATTGCCAAGGACCTCGTGGAACGGCACGCGTTTGTCGTGGTTTCCCAGGGCCATCACCAGCGGCGGGGCAAGCGGTTCCAGGATCTCTTGCAGCAGGCGGTAGCTGTCGGCATCGCCCATGTTGGTCAGATCGCCGCTGGCCACCACAAAGGCGGGCTGCCGCTCCATCGCGTTGATGACCTGCACCACCCGCCTGAGCGTTTCCACCGCGCCGGATTTGTCGCTTGGGTCCGGCGATCCGGGGTGCGAGATGTGCAGATCGGTCAGGTGGATGAAACGGGTCATATGGATACTCCGGCGGCCTTGAGCAGGGTTTGCGTATAGCTGTGGGCGGGTTGGCGCAGGATGCAGGCGGCGGGTCCGGCTTCCAGCGCCTTGCCATGCTGCATGACCAGCAGATGATCGCAGATCGAGGCGACAACCGCCAGATCATGGCTGATGAAAAGGATGCCCAGCCCCAGATCGTCCTGAAGATCCATCAACAGGTTGAGGATCTGCGCCTGCACCGACACATCGAGCGCCGAGACCGCTTCATCCGCGATCAGCAGGGCGGGACGGGTGACAATGGCGCGGGCGATGGCGATGCGCTGGCGCTGTCCGCCCGAAAATTCATGCGGGTATTTGTCGCCGTCGCGCGGGTGCAGGCCGACCTGTTCCAGCGCCTCGGCTGTGCGACGCGGAGTGTCCGCATCCACGCCGATGGCGCGCAGCGGTTCCGCGATGGACCAGCCGACGGTGCGGCGCGGGTCGAGCGATCCGAACGGGTCCTGATAGACCATCTGGAAGTGTCGCCGCTGGCGGCGCAGTGCCGCGGCAGACAGGCTGTGCAGGTCCTCGCCCTGAAACAAGATTTCGCCCGCGTCGGGTCGTTCAAACGCCATGACCATGCGCGCCAGTGTGGATTTGCCCGATCCGCTTTCCCCCACGACCCCCAGCGTTTCGCCCGCGCGGATGGTAAAGCTGATGTCATCCACCGCCGTCAGCACCGGCGCGGCACCCAGCAGCGTGTTGCGCGGCAGCTTGTAGCGCCGGGTCAGGTTGCGGGCGTCGAGCAGGGGGGCGGTCATCTCGTCCCTTCCGTCAGCAGATGGCAGCAGGCGCTGCGGCCCTGACCGAGGTCGGTCAGGCCGGGGCGGGTGCTGGCGCAGCGCGCGATCTCGACCGGGCAGCGCCCCGAAAAGCGGCAGCCCTGCGGCAGGTCCGGCAGCCCTGGCACGGTGCCGGGGATTGTCGGCAGGCGCGGGCGTTTGCCGCCCGGTGCGCGGGTCTGTGCGACGGGGTCGGGACGTGCCGCCAGCAAGCCGCGGGTATAGGGATGGGCCGGGTCGGCCAGTACCTGATCGGTGGGGCCGCGCTCGACCATGTCGCCACCGTACATGACCACGATGTCACGGGTCGCGCGGGCGACGGCGGCAAGGTCATGGGTGATAAAGACCAGTGCCATGTCGCGCTGGCCGGCCAGTCGCACCAGAAGGTCGGTGATCCGCAAGGCGATATTGGCATCCAGTGCCGTGGTCGGTTCATCCGCGATCAGCAGCGCGGGATTGCAGGCAAGCGCCAGCGCGATCAGCACCCGCTGGCGCTGACCGCCGCTGAGCTCATGCGGGAACTGGCGCATGCGGGCTGCGGGGTCGGGAATGCCCACCTCTTCGAACAGCGCCAGCACGCGGGCCTTTGCGGCCTGGCGGCTGAGACCCTCATGGACCATGATCGGCTCTGCCACCGTGTCGCCCACCCGCACCAGGGGGTTCAGCGCCGCCATCGGTTCCTGAAAGATCATGGCGACACGCCGCGCCCGCAGGTGTTGCCAGCTGTTCTCCTCTGCATGGGTCATGTCCTGCCCGTCGATGCGCAGCGCCCCGCTCAGCTGCGCGCCATCGGGGGCCATGCCCATCAGACAGAGCGCCAGCATGGTCTTGCCAGATCCGCTTTCTCCCACGATGCCCAGCCGGTCACCGGAACGGATCGTCAGCTTGGCATGGCGCAGGGCGGTGGCAGAGCCGAAAGCGGCGGAGAGATTGTCGAGCTCGAACATCTACCGCTCCCGCGCCAGCCGGGGGTCGGTCATGTCGCGCAGCCCGTCGCCCAGCAGGCCAAAGCCCAGCACGGCAACGACAATGCACAGGCCCGGATAGATCGCCAGTTGCGGGGCGAGATACATCAGCGTCTGCGCCTCTGACAGCATGCGGCCCCAGCTTGACGCCGGGGGCTGCGCGCCAAGACCGAGATAGGACAGCGCCGCCTCGGCCAGGATGGCGACGGCGAATTCGATGGTGGCCTGCACGATGATTGCGGCGGCGATGTTGGGCAGGATGTGATCGCGGCTGATGGCAAAGCGGTTCATCCCCGCCGCCCGCGCCGCCGAGACGTAATCCAGCGTCCAGACCTGGTTGGCCGATCCGCGCGCCACGCGGGCAAAGACCGGGATGTTGATAAAGGCGATGGCCAGCACCGCGTTGGTCAGCGACGGGCCAAAGACTGCCGCCAGCATGATCGCGAAAAGAAGCGCCGGAAAGGCAAAGCCGAGATCGGCCAGCCGCATCACGCCGTCCTCCACCCAGCCACCGATGGCCGAGGCCAGCAGCCCCAGTGTGACTCCGACCGATCCGCCCAGCAGCACCGCGATCAGCGCCACCGCCATCGAGTTGCGGGCCGCCGCCATCAACTGGCTGACCACGTCGCGGCCCAGTTGATCGGTGCCCAGCCAATGCGCGGCGGAGGGGTCTGCGAACTTGTCGCGGATGTTCATCGCGGTGGCGTCATGCGGGGTCCAGGCCAGCGACAGCGCGGCGGTGCCGACGACCAGCGCGACCAGCACCGCGCCGATGACGAAGTTGGCGGGCAGGCGGCGGCGGGTCATGCGCGGGCCTTCAGGCGCGGGTCGATCACCACGTAAAGCAGATCGACGACGAAATTCGCCGTGACCACGATGGCAGCAAAGAGCATCACCAGCGCCTGCACTGTGGGCAGGTCACGGTTGGAGATCGACTGGAAGATCAGCCGCCCGAGGCCGGGCAGGTAGAAGACGTTTTCGATGACGATGGTCCCGGTGACAAGGGCGGCGAACTGCATGCCGACGATGGTGACGATGGGCACCAGCGCATTGGGCAGAACATGCCGCCACAGCACGCGGCGGCGTGACAGCCCGCTGGCGCGGGCGGTGCGGACGAAATCCTGCCGCATGACCTCCAGCGCGGAGGACCGCGTGACACGGGCCAGCACCGCTGATTGTACCAGCGCCAGCGCGATGGTGGGCAGGATCAGCGACCGGGCTGCCGCGACCGGGTCGGACCAGCCCGCAAAGCCGCCGGGCGGCAGCCAGCGCAGCTTGACCGCGAACAAAAGCACCAGCAGCATGGACAGCCAGAAGGCGGGTACGGCGATCCCGAGCTGGCTGAGGAACATCACGCCCCAGTCCCCGATCCTGCGGTGCCGCGCCGCGGCGCCGATCCCGAGGGTCAGGGCGATGGCAAGCGTTGCGATCATCCCGGCGACCGCCAGTGCGACGGTCATGCCAAGCCGTTCGCCGATCAGGTCGGAAACCGGCACGCGGAAGGAATGGCTGATGCCGAAATCGCCCTGCAGCGCGTTCCATATCCATGAGAAATAGCGCGTCAGCAGCGGCTCGTTCAGGCCCAGCTGTTCGCGCAGGGCCGCCAGCGCGTCATCGGTGGCATCCAGCCCCAGGATGGTCAGCGCCGGATCACCCGGCAGGACATTCATGACCGCGAATACCACCACGGACACCGCGAGCAGTGTCAGGATGAAACCGGCGGTCCGGCGGAACAGGAAATACCACATGAAAGATTACAATCGGGCCGGGGGCTGCGCGCGCCAAAAGCCCGCGCAGCCGGTCCTGTCAGCCGCCGTTGCTGACCCCCTTGAGGGGCATGTAAAGCACGGGTGAGGAGGACCAGTAGCCTTCGACGCCGGTGCGGAACACGCCCAGCAGCGGCAATTGGAACAGGAAGGCATGAACCGACTGATCTGACAGATATTGCTGCCCCTGCTTCAGCAGCTCGTCCCGCTTCGCCGGGTCGGCCTCCGTCTCGATGCTGTTCCAGAGCGCGGTGAATTCCGCGTCGTCATAGCCATAGAAGTAGTCCGGCCCACGCGCAAAGTTGCCCATGTCGTTGGGCGAAGTATGGGCGATGATCGTCATGTCGTAGTTCTTTTTCTTGTAGACCTCGTCGATCCAGAAACCCCATTCCACGTTCTCGACCTTTGCGTCGATGCCCGCGTTGGACAGTTCCTGCTGGATGATCTCGGCAGAGCGCATGGCATAGGGGAAGGGCGGCACGCGCAGGGTCATCGTGGTGCCTTCGACACCGGCCTCGGCAAACATTGCCTTTGCTTTCTCGGTGTCATGGGGATAGGCGCCGGTCAGGTCCACATAGGCGGTGCCATGCGGCGGATAGAAGCTGCCGATGGGCACGGCCTGGCCGTACATCGCACCTTCGATGATCTCGTCTCGATCGATGGCGGTGGCCACCGCGCGGCGCACCTCGATGTTGTCAAAGGGGGGCTTGGCATTGTTCATTGCCAGGATCACCTCACCCTCGGTCGAGCCGATGTTCACGCGAAAGCGGGGATCGGCCTCGAACTGCGGCAGCAGTTCCGGCGCGGGAAAGCCGGGGAAGGCGTCCAGCTCCTCGGCCATCATCGCGGCGGTTGCGGCAGCAGGGTCAGAGATGAAGCGGAATTCGACCTTGTCCAGCGCCACGCTGTCCGCATCGCGGTACTCGGCGTTCTTGACCAGTGTCAGCCGGTCGCCGCGCGTCCAGCTGTCCAGCTTGAAAGGGCCGGTGCCGACGGGGTTGGTGTTGTTGGTATCCGCCGATTCAGGGGCGACGATGGAACTGTCGCCCTGGCCCATGTTGAACAGAAAGAACGCATCCTTGTTCTTCAGCTTGATCTCGACCGTCTGCGGGTCCAGCGCGGTGACGGAGGCGATGGGTTTGAAGATGTCCTTGGAGGGGTTCACACTGTCCTCGGCCATGGCGCGGTCGAAGGAGAACACCACATCCTCTGCGTCAAAATCGGTGCCATCGTGGAACTTCACCCCCGAGGCGAGTTTGAACGTATAGGTCAGGCCGTCGTCGGAGACCTCCCATTCGGTGGCCAGGTTCGGCCCGACCTGGCCGTTCTCGGCCACGATGGTCAGGGATTCGTAGACGTTCATCGTCAGCATGCCGTCGATGGAGGCGGTGGCATCCGCTGTCGGGTCAAGCGAGGTTGGTTCCTGCTGAAGGCCGACCACCAGCGTATCCGCCAGCGCAGACAGGGGTGCGGCCGTCAGGCCGACGGACAGGGCCAGAACGGACAGGGCGGGAAGTTTCGATAAGCCAGGCATGTGCAGAACTCCTTGCTGAGCATGAGGTGAGGGGCGGCAGCCACCCCGCATGACAGCAGTTTGCGCAGCAGGATCGGCCGGGTCAACGCAGATGCACGGGAATCGCGAAAACATCGCAAAGCTGAAACCTGCCTGGGGGTCAGCTCAGACGGCTTTTCAACAGGTCGCCGGTTCTGGCCAGGATCGGATAGCCGACCATGGAAAATGCCGTGTTGATCTGCTTGAGCGAACGCAGGGTTTCCTGGTGGATGCTGCTGGTTTCGATGCTTTCGGCAAGCCCCTCACGCAACCGGCCTAGGTGGTTGCGCTGCAGCTTCTGTTCCACCGCGCGGACCTTTTCCTTGGCTTCGACAAGGTCGCGTGCCTCGGCCGGGTTCTGGTTCATCATCACGTTGAGTGCCAGGTGCACGTTGCCCTGCACCCGGTCGAGAAAATCGTTGATCTCGTCGCGGCCGACCTCGGAAAAGGCGACGCCTTCGCTCTCGCGGCGTTTGGCCAGCGTCAGCAGGCTGCGCACAATGGTGTCGGAGGCCGCTTCCAGCGCGGTGGAGATACCCGCCAGTTCCATCGACCGTTTGCCCAGATCCTCGTCCAGACCGCCGCGGCCAAGCTGGGCAAGGTAAAGCTTGATCTCGAAGTGGATCTTCTTGACCGTCTTGTCCTGTTCGCGGATCGCTGTGGCGGCGGCGCTGTCCCAATGGTCATAGAGGGGGCCCGTGGCATTCAGCATCCCTTCGATCTTCTGACCCATGCGCAGCAATTCGCGGGCGGTGGAATCGAGGCCGCGACCGGGGCGGTCCAATGCATTCGGGTCCAGCGCGCTGATTTCTGCCAGAGTTGAGGTCTCCTTGTCGGAGGCGCTTGTGATCAGTTTTGCGCTGAGCGCGGACAGCGGGTGGATCAGCCCGAGGGCCGCCAGCGCCAGGACCGCGTTGAAGGCCAGATGCAGGTTGATGGCCTGACGGCTGGCATTCGCCCCAAGATATTGCAGCAGATCAGGTTGTCCCGACAGGACCAGCAGCAACAGCACAGCACCGCCGCCGCGCAGCATCAGGTTGGCGCAGATCATCTGCCGCGCCGGGGCGGGGGAGGCGAGGGTGAGCACATAGGCGATGAACCCGCCGCCCAGGTTGGCCCCCAGTACCATGGCGGCGGCCCCTTCGACCGGCAGCAGCGATTGCGCGGCGAGGGTCACGAACAGCAGCACCGCCGCGACGCTGGAATGCACCGCCCAGGCAAAGAGCGCGCCAACCGCGAAGGCGGAGAAGATGTCGCGCCCGAGATAGGCCATGACCGCCTGTGTGCCGGTGCTGTGGACCATGGGTGCCGTGGCATCCCGGATCATGTCCAGCGACAGGAAGATCAGCGCCAGACCGATCAGGATGCGCCCGGTCTGGCGCAGGGTTCCTGACTGCCCGCGCAGGAACAGCGCGACGCCCGCCAGCAGCAGCAGCGGGATGAGAAAGGACTGCCGGATCAGCAGCAGTTGTGACACGATGGCAGAGCCAAGGTCGGCCCCCAGCAGGATCGCCAGCCCGATGGCGGGGATCAGGCTGCCCTTGGCGACGAAATTGGCAACCAGCACCGCCACTGCGGTGGAACTTTGCAGGAAGACCGCGGCCAGAGTGCCGGTGCCCGCTGCCAGCAGCCGGTTGCGGGAGGCGCGGCGCAGCGATTGGCGCAGCTGGGTGGCGAAAGCACGCTCGACCCCGGTGCGCACCAGACGCACCGACCAGATCAGCAGCGCGGCAGCCCCGGCAATATGGAGCAGAAAGGAAAGGAGTGCGGGTTCTTGCAACGGAAGACTTTCAATGCTGGCGGGTCGCGGGCCGCAAAACGGGGCCGGACGAGGGTTTGTAACAGGTTTGTAAAGATAGGCCAGACGCGTCATCTGTCGACGTCAAAGCCGGTACAGGATCTGCCGGATTGGCAGCGGTAACCCAAGCGGCGCGGCGCATTTTTCTGCCCGTTTCCAGCCTGCCCCGAGGTTGGCCCCGGCGTCATGGAAAAATCCCCCTGCTTTGCAGAAAACGTCATAAATTCGTTACAGAACAGGAGGATACAACGCCGCGCGCGAAAGATGAATGATATGTTGCCAGCACAGGTAGTTACCCACTACGCTGGCGCAGCCACTGAAAATGGGGGAGAGATGTAATGATGATGCGAAACACGATGATGGCCAGCGTTGCGGCCATGATGGCGGCGGCGCCTGCCATGGCGCAGACCGAGGTCGAGTTCTGGCACGCCTTTACCGGCCGTCTGGGCGAGCTGGTGGCGGAGCAGGTCGAAACCTTCAACAACGCACAGTCCGACTATGTTGTGACCGCGACCCACAAGGGCAATTATTCCGAGACGTTGAACGCAGGCATCGCCGCGTTCCGCGCGGGCGAACAGCCGGACATCCTGATGGTCTTCGAGGTCGGCACTGCGACGATGATGGCCGCCAAGGGCGCGATCAAGCCGGTCTATGAGGTGATGGCGGATGCCGGTGCAGATTTTGATCCCGATGGCTTTATCGGATCGGTCAAGGGCTATTACACCACTGCCGACGGTCAGATGCTGTCGATGCCCTTCAACTCCTCCACGCCGGTGCTCTGGGTCAACCGCGATGCGCTGGAAGCGGCTCAGATCGACCCCGATGTGGACCTGAGCACCTGGGAGCAGGTGGGCGAGGTGCTGGATACGCTCAAGGCATCGGGCAACGACTGCCCGCTGGTCACCGCATGGCAAAGCTGGATCCATCTTGAGAACCTCAGCGCCTATCACAATGTGCCCTTTGCCACCGAGGCCAATGGTTTTGCCGGGCTCGATACCGAGCTGTCGCTGAACGGCCCGGTCCAGGCCAAGCACATCGGCACGATGGGCCAATGGGCCAAGGACGGCAAGTTCATCTACACCGGCCGGCGCAACGAAGGCGGTGCAAACTTCCGCAGCGGTGAATGCGCGCTCTTTACCGAAAGCTCTGCCGGTTATGCCGGGATCAAGTCGGAGGCGACTTTCGACTTTGAAGTGCGACCGCTGCCCTATTGGTCGGATGTCGAAGGCGCACCGCAGAACACCATCATCGGGGGTGCATCGCTTTGGGTGATGGCCGGTCAGTCGGACGAGGAATACAAGGGTGTTGCGACCTTCCTGAACTTCCTGTCCTCGCCCGAGATCCAGGCCAAGTGGCACCAGGACACCGGCTATCTGCCGATCACCCAGGCAGCCGCCGACCTGACGCGCGAGCAGGGCTTTTATGAGGCGAACCCCGGCACCGACATCGCGGTCACGCAGATGACAGCCAAGGAGCCGACGGAGAATTCCAAGGGTCTGCGCCTGGGGTCCTTCGACCAGATCCGCGGCATCATCGACGAGGAGCTGGAAGCGGTCTGGGCCGGTGACAAGGACGCGCAGGCAGCGCTGGACAGCGCGAAGGCACGCGGCGACGAATTGCTGCGCCGTTTTGAGCAAGCGAACCGCTGAACGGAACGGGAGGGCGCCTCAGCGCGCCTTCCCGGTCAGCCGCGCGAACATGCGTTTCAGATGATCTTGCCCCGCCAGAAATATAGCTTCGATCAATACGGTCTCGGTCACCTCATCGAGCCTGAACCAGTAGATCGCGCGGTCGATGGTCAAGTACCGGAAAGTGAAGTCGGCCGGGCCGATCTGTGTGCCCCGAAACGGGGCGAAGGTGATCCTGTCGATGTTGTCTACGATCTGCTCGATGCGCGACCGGGCCAGCCGGTCCGCGGCAGCAAGGTCATGGCCGAAATCTTCGTGTTGCGCGTTCAGCAGGTGCCGGTAAATGCGGCGCAGGTCTTCGGTGCCGGCCTCGGTCAGCTCAGCCTTCCAGGCCAAGACGCTGCCTTTCTTCCTTCAGCATCTCGTCGACCTTTTGGCGAAACTTGTCGAGCGGGATGTGCGGCTGCTTCGCTCTGGCATTCAGCATTTCGAAGAACCCGGCGCTCCAGGCCTCATATTCCTCGTCCTCCTTGCGCTTGGCCTCAAGCGCCTGCTGGATTACCGCGGAAGTCGATGAAAACCGGCCCTCGGCCACCTGTTTGCGGGCATATTCGGCCTGTTGATCCGAGATGGAGACGGAAATCTTGACGGTCATGGCTGAACTCCTTTCCGATAAAGTGCTACTCAGTCGCACTGGAGTCAAGTGATGGAAAAGCGCGTCACCTTTAGGGGCATCTGGCTGCCCCTTCTGCTGGTTCTGCCGCAGCTGATCGTCACGGCGGTCTTTTTCTTCTATCCGGCGGGGCAGGCGATCTGGCAATCGCTGTTCATTCCGGACCCTTTTGGCCTGTCGATGCAATACGTGGGGCTGGGCAATTTCGAATATCTGCTGGGCAATGCCTATTACCGGGCAAGTTTTGTCACCACTGCGATCTTTTCCATCGCGGTGACCGTAGTGTCGATGGGCGTGGCGCTCTACCTCGCGGTTCTGGCGGACCGGCTGATCAAGGGATCGGGCGTTTACCGCACGCTGCTGATCTGGCCCTATGCGGTGGCCCCTGCAGTGGCCGGTGTGCTGTGGCTGTTCATGTTCAACACGCGGGTCGGCGTGGTGACATGGTACCTGGGCATGCTGGGATATGACTGGAATCATGTCCTGAACGGGGAAGAGGCGATGGGCCTTGTCGTGGTCGCCTCCGCCTGGGGGCGGATCAGCTATAACTTCCTGTTCTTCCTGGCGGGTTTGCAGGCCATCCCGCGCAGCGTGATCGAGGCGGCGGCGATTGACGGTGCGCGGTTCTGGACCCGGTTCCGTACCATCGTCTGGCCGCTGCTGTCGCCAACAACCTTTTTCCTGCTGGTGGTCAACATCGTCTATGCCTTTTTCGAGACCTTCGGCGTGATCCACACCATCACCAGCGGCGGGCCGCAGCAATCGACGACGATCCTTGTCTACAAGGTCTACAAGGATGGCTTTGTGGGGCAGGACCTTGGCTCTTCCGCGGCGCAATCGGTGATCCTGCTGCTGATCGTGGGGGCGCTGACCATCGTGCAGTTCAAGTTCATCGAGCGCAGGGTGCATTACTGATGGCAGGCATGGTCGAAAAACGCGGTCTTGGGCACTGGATGACCCATCTGGGGCTGATCGTCGGGTTGCTGTTTGTCTTTTTCCCGATCTGGCTGGCCTTTGTTGCCTCGACCGTGTCGCAGCCGGAAATCGTCAAGCCGCCGATGCCGCTTCTGCCGGGCGACCAGTTCCTTGAAAACTACCGCAAGGCGCTGGTGTCGGGCATCAATGCGCCGGTGGCGCTGATGATGCTGAATTCACTGGTGATGGCGCTGGGGATCACCATCGGCAAGATCGTGATCTCGCTGCTGTCGGCCTTTGCCATCGTCTATTTCAGGTTTCCGGGGCGGCGGCTGTTCTTCTGGCTGATCTTCCTGACGCTGATGTTGCCGGTGGAGGTGCGCATCGTGCCGACCTATGAGGTTGTCGCGAATTTCGGGATGCTCAACAGCTATTCGGGCCTGATCTTTCCGCTGATCGCCAGTGCCACGGCGACCTTTCTGTTCCGCCAGTTCTTCATGACCGTGCCGGACGAACTGGCCGAGGCGGCGCGTGTGGACGGGGCAAGGCCGATGCGGTTCTTCTGGGACATCCTGTTGCCGATGAGCCGGACCAACATCGCGGCGCTTTTCGTGATCCTGTTCATCTATGGCTGGAACCAGTACCTCTGGCCGCTGCTGATCACGACCGACCCGTCGATGAACACCATCGTCATGGGCATCAAGCAGATGTTCCCCAGCGGCGACGATATCGCCGACTGGCCGGTGATCATGGCAACTTCCATCCTGGCGATGATCCCGCCGGTGATCGTGGTGATCAGCATGCAAAAGCTGTTCATCCGCGGTTTGGTAGACAGCGAGAAATAACACATGGCGACAGTCAGCCTGAAGGGCATCAAGAAGACATTCGGCAAGACCGAGGTGATCCACGGGATCGACATGGAGATCGAGGACGGCGAGTTCATCGTGATCGTCGGGCCATCCGGCTGTGGCAAGTCCACACTGCTGCGCATGGTGGCCGGGCTGGAAACCGTGACCGGTGGAGAGGTGCAGATCGGCGGCGCGCGCGTGAACGAACGTGAACCGATGGAGCGGGACATTGCAATGGTGTTCCAGAACTACGCGCTTTATCCGCATATGTCGGTCTTCGACAACATGGCTTACGGCCTGAAGATCGCAGGCACTCCCAGGGCCGAGATTGCCGAACGGGTGAACGAGGCGGCGGCGCTGCTGCAGCTTGGCGATTACCTTGAACGGCGGCCGCGCGAACTGTCGGGCGGGCAGCGCCAGCGTGTGGCCATGGGTCGGGCCATCGTGCGCAAGCCTTCGGTGTTTCTGTTTGACGAGCCGCTGTCCAACCTGGATGCAAAGCTGCGGGTGCAGATGCGGCTGGAGATCAAGCAGTTGCAGCGCCGTCTGGGGGTCACGTCGCTTTATGTGACGCATGACCAGGTGGAGGCGATGACCCTGGCCGACCGGATGATCGTGATGAACGCGGGCCGCGCCGACCAGATCGGCGCGCCGCTGGAGGTCTATGCCAACCCGGCGACCGAATTCGTCGCCGGTTTCATCGGCTCGCCGCCGATGAACTTCCTGCCTGCCGGTCTGGCGACGGACGCACCGGAAGGGGCAAAGACGCTGGGCATCCGGCCCGAGAACCTGGCGCTGGCCGGGCAGGGGACCCGGGCCACCGCGATCTATAACGAGGCATTGGGGGCGGAAACACTGGTGCATGTGGATCTGGCGGATGGCACCCGCGCCACCGTGCGGCAAGACGCTTCTGTTCCGATGCCTCCGGAAGGTGCCGCGGTGAACCTCGAATGGCAGGACGCGGATCGGATATTCTTTGACACGGGTGGCAGACGGTGCTGATCATGGCGCCATTGAGAACCCTTCGGGTGTCACACCGCTGTCATATGTGAACACTACGACCCAGGAAGCCCGGCGCGGCCTGACCGCACCGGCACAATTTGGAGAAAATCATGAAAACCATCCTGACAACCGTTGCCGTCCTGGCGCTCTGCTCTGCCGCGCAGGCGGACACGCTGCGCCTTTTGACCTGGGGCGGCTATGCGCCCGAGAACGTGATCGAGATGTTCGAGGCCGAGACCGGCCATACCGTCGAAGTGACCAAGTCGAACAACGAGGAAATGATCGCCAAACTGCGCGCGACCAATGGTGGCGGTTTTGACCTTGCCCAGCCCAGCCAGGACCGCATCGCGGGCCCGCAGGCCGAATTCGGCATCTACAAGCCGCTGGACATGTCGAAGATCGACGCCAGCCTGTTCATCCCTTCGATGCTGGAAGCGACCAAGGGAAACACCACGGTGGATGGTGAGATCTATGCCGTGCCGCATGTCTGGGGCACTTCGGGCCTTGTGGTGAACACCGCGATGGCGGCTGACGTGAAGGACTATACCGACCTCTGCAACGCCGATGTCGCCGGGAAAGTATCTTACCGTCTGAAGCGTCCGACATTGATCGGCTTCGCCTATGCGATGGGTCTCGACCCCTTTGCGGCCTATGGCGATGAAGCGGCCTACAAGGCGATCCTTGATCAGGTCGAAGCCAAGCTGGTGGAGTGCAAACCCAACGTCAAAACCTATTGGGATGGCGGCGACGAGCTGAAGAACCTGCTGCGTTCGGGCGAAGTCGTGGCGTCGATGGCATGGGACACCGGCGGCTGGCAGCTGAACGACGATAACAAGGACATCACCTTTGTTGCCCCCACATCGGGGGCGCTGGGGTGGATCGACACCTTTGCTCTGCCGGCACGGGGCCGTGCCGACGATGCGGCCTATGCCTGGATCAATTTCGTGATGAAACCGGAAATCGCGGCGATGATCACCGCGTCAGCCGGAAACTTCACCGCTTCGCAGGGCGGCGATGAGGGCGTGGACGACGCGCTGAAGGCCAAGTATCAGGCCAGCTTCCCGCAGGAAGCCATCGACAACATCAAGTGGTATCCGACGGTTCCGGCTGGCCTTGAGGCGCTGGAAGGTGCAGCGCTCGACCGGATCAACGCGGCCAACTGATCGGCCATGAAATGACGCAGGGGGAGCGCGGCAACCGCGCTTCCCACTTTTATTGAAGGCCTCCCATGTCCGAAACCCCAGACCTTGAATGCCGCGACATCTGCAAGAGCTTTGATGATTTCAGGGCGGTGGACAACGTCAGTTTCTCCGTCCCGCAGGGCAAGTTTTTCTCCATCCTCGGGCCGTCGGGCTGTGGCAAGACAACGCTGCTGCGAATGATCGCGGGGTTTCAGAAACCCACCAGCGGTGACCTGCTGATCAAGGGGCGGTCGGTTGTGGATGTGCCACCGAACAAGCGGCCCGTGTCGATGGTGTTTCAGCACCTTGCCCTGTTCCCGATGATGAACATCGGCGCCAACGTGGGCTTTGGGTTGCGCCAGCGCGGGGTGAACAAGACGGATGCCAAGAAACAGGTGGAGCGGGTGCTGGAGCGTGTCGGGCTGGCCGGTGTTGCGGACCGGGCTGTCAGTTCGCTGTCCGGCGGGCAGAAACAGCGTGTCGCCATCGCCCGCTGCATGGTGCTGGAGCCGGACGTGCTGCTGCTGGATGAACCGCTGGGCGCGCTGGATCTGAAGCTGCGCGAACACATGAAGATCGAGCTCAAGCAGTTGCAGTCGGAATTCAACACCACCTTTGTCTACATCACCCATGACCAGTCAGAGGCGCTGGTGATGTCCGACCAGATCGCGGTGATGAACCACGGTGTCTTTGAACAGGTCGGCACGGCGAAAGAGCTCTATTATGAACCGCAGACCGCCTTTGTCGCCGGGTTCGTGGGTGAGGCGAACAAGTTTGCCGCCACGGTCGAGGAAATGGGCGGCGGGCTGCTGACCCTGCGCAGCGAGGCGGGCAGGGTGATCACGGGCGTCGCGGCGGGGCAGGGGTTGGCCAAGGGCGACAGGGTGCGTGTCTTTGTCCGGCCCGAGGCGGTGCGGCTGTCGCGCGCACCGCAAGACACCATCGGAAACGGGGGCGAGGGGACGGTGCAAAGCGTGCTGTTCAACGGGGCCAATTCGCAGGTGCTGCTGCGCGATGCGCAAAGCGGCGCAGAGATCAGCGTGGCCCTGCCGCAGACCGGCGAATACCGCGACCTGCAACAGGGCGATACCGTTCATTTCCGCTGGGACGCGGAGCAGACGCGGGTCTATGCTGATGGCTGACCGATCGAAACTGACGTTCTATCTGCTGCTGGCCCCGCTGCTGCTGTGGCTGGTGACGCTGATCATCCTGCCCCATGTGGGCATGTTCATCGTGTCCCTGCGCGAGAAGGTGGGCGTGCGCGAATACGAGACCAGCTTTGCCAATTATGCCGTGTTCTTCAACGAACCGCTCTACTGGAACACCTTCGCGCGCACGGCCTATATGTCGATCGCCTCTACGGTGCTGACGCTGCTGATCGGCTTTCCGATCGCCTATTACATTGCCAAGCTGACGCGCGGGCGCAGCAAGACCACGCTGTTCCTGATGTGCCTGATCCCGTTCTGGGTCAGCGAACTGGTGCGCACCTTTGGCTGGATGATCCTGCTGCGCGAGACCGGGATATTCTCCAACCTGCTGCAATATGTCGGGCTGGCCGATGCGCCGGTGGAGATGCTGTACAACGATGCCGCTATCATGGTGGGGCTGGTCTATACCTCCATGCTGTTCATGGTGGTGCCGCTGGTCACGACGCTGGACAGTCTGGACGACAGCCTGATCGAGGCGGGCTATGACCTGGGGGCCAGCGGCATCGCCATCCTGCGCGAGATCGTGATCCCCCATGCCATGCCCGGTATCGTGTCGGGCTGCATCGTGGTCTTCATGCTGAGCCTTGGCAATTACCTGACGCCGATCCTGCTGGGCGGCAAGGACAGCCTGTGGTTTACCGGGCTGATCTACAGCCAGTTCATCACCCGCTTCAACTGGGAGCTGGGCTCGGCATTTGGCTTTCTGTTGCTGGGGCTGTCGTCGCTGATCGTCTTTGTTGGCCTGAAACTGACCCGGCAATCGCTGGGAAAGACGATGGCCCAGACATGATTACCGGCATCCCCCAAAGCGGCGCATTCAAATGGACCTACCGGGCCTATGTCGCCCTGTTCTTCGTTTTCCTGGCACTGCCGCTGGTCACTGTCTGTGTCTTTGCCTTCAACGATTCCGTGTTTCCCTCGCTGCCCTGGGAGGGGTTCACCTGGGCCTGGTTCTTTGGCGATGAGGCACCCTATATCGGTGTCTTTCACGAGCGACCGATCCTGCGGTCCATCGTGACATCGGGCATCGTGGCCTTCTGGGTGGCGCTGCTGTCGGTGGCGGTGGGCACCTGCAACGCCTTTTTGTTCGTGCGGCACGATTTTCCGGGCAAGGGCGTGCTTTATATCCTGATGCTGCTGCCGCTTATCATTCCCGGCATCATCCTGGGGATTTCGATTCTGGTGTTTTCATCCTCGGTCGCCAACACGTTGGAGGACGCGACGGGCCTGTGGTTCGACGGGCTGCGGCCCGGTCTGATCCTGGTGGTGCTGGGGCAATTTTCCTTCATCACGACATTTGCCACGCTGGTGATTTCTGCCCGGCTGCAAAAGTTCGATCCGGCGCTTGAGGAAGCGGCGCTGAACCTGGGCGCGACCCGCTGGGGGGCCGTGCGGGCGATCACGCTACCGTTCCTCTACCCCGCGATGGGGGCCGCCGGGGTCGTGGCGGTGTTGATGAGTTTCGAGAATTTCAACACCACCCTGATGCTGGTCGGATCAGACGCCCCGCTGACGATCACCATGTTCGACCGGCTCAAGCTGGGTTCGACCCCGGTGCTGAACGCGGTGTCCCTGCTGCTGATCGTGGTGTCAGCCCTGTTGGGGCTCGCCTCCCTCTTGTTGGAGAAGCGACAGGATTGACGGCCGGGGCCGGCAACGCCCCTGACAGGGGTCAGCCCCGGCCTTCGCGGACCGTATCGATCATCAGCTGCACATTCTCGGGGTCGGCGTCAGGTGTGATGCCATGGCCAAGGTTGAAGATATGTGGGCCGCCCGACAATGCCTTGACGATGCGGCGGGTTTCGCTGACCAGCGCGTCGCCACCCGTGACCATGTGAGAGGATTTCAGGTTGCCCTGCACGCAGCCTGCGGTCTGGACGTGGCTGGCCGCCCATTCGGCACTGACGCCGTCGTCAATGGCGATGCATTCCGCGCCGATGGCCTTGTGCGCCCCTTCATAGCGCGCATCGGCTCCGCGCGGGAAGGCGATGACCGGCACACCGGGATGCATCTCGTGCAGGGCGCTGGTGATGCGCTGCATGGGCTTCAGGGAATAGGTGTCAAAGTCCGCCCCCTGCAGCGACCCGGCCCAGCTGTCAAAGATCTTGACCACCTCTGCGCCCGCCTTGATCTGTTCGGAGAGATAAAGCACCGTCGCGTCGGTGATCTTGTCCATCAGCGTCTCGAATACGGCGCGGTTCTCGGATTTCAGCGCATGGGCCGGCCCCTGGTCGGGCGTGCCACGACCGGCAATCATATAGGTGGCCACGGTCCAGGGCGCGCCGGCGAACCCGATCAGCGTGGTTTCCTCCGGCAGGCCCTTGGACAGAATACCAACCGTCTCGTAGATCGGGCTCAGCCTGTCATGGATGGCCTCGGCGGGTTTCAGGGCCTCCACTTCGGCCTGGGTGGTGATGGTGGACAGGCGCGGCCCCTCGCCGGTGACGAACCACAGGTCGGCCCCCAGCGCCTGCGGCACCAACAGGATGTCGGCAAAAAGGATCGCCGCGTCAAAGCCATAGCGGCGGATTGGCTGGAAGGTGACCTCGGCGGCCAGTTCGGGATTGTAGCAAAGAGACAGGAAATCCCCCGCCTGGGCACGCGTCGCCTTGTATTCCGGCAGATAGCGGCCCGCTTGCCGCATCATCCATATGGGCGGGACCGGAAGGGTTTCGCCCGCCAGCGCGCGCAGGATGGTTTTTGTCTTGCTCATGGGGGTACTCTTGATGGAAGTGTTTCATCTATCATGCTTTTTCAGCGGGGGAGAGACAAGAGTTGTCAGCCCGTTAATGCAAATGTACGAAAGGCCATGACCTTTGATTTGCCCAACCCGCAGAACCCCCTGAACATCGGCACCCGAGGGTCCCCGCTGGCGCTTGCGCAAGCGCATGAGACGCGCGACAGGCTGGCGCAGGCTTTTGATCTGCCGTTGGAGGCTTTCACCATCGTCGTGATCAAGACGACGGGGGACAAGATCATTGACCGCCCGCTGAAGGAAATCGGCGGCAAGGGCCTGTTCACGCGTGAGATCGAGGATGATCTGCTGGCAGGCAGGATCGACATCGCGGTGCATTCGATGAAGGACATGCCGACGCTTCAACCGCAGGGGCTACTGCTGGATACCTACCTGCCGCGCGAGGATGTGCGGGATGCGTTCATTTCGCCCCGCGCAAAGGGGCTGGCCGATCTGCCCGCAGGCACGGTGGTGGGGACCTCCAGTTTGCGCCGGCGGGCGCAGCTGAAACTGCGGCGGCCCGATCTGGAGGTTGTGGAGTTTCGCGGTAACCTGCAGACCCGGCTGATGAAGCTGGATCAGGGTGTGGCAGAGGCGACGTTTCTGGCCATGGCCGGATTGAACCGGTTGAAGATGGATCAGGTGCCTGCGACCGCGATTGAAGTGGACATGATGCTGCCCGCCGTGGCGCAGGGCGCCATCGGGATCGAGCGTCGGAGCGATGACACCCGCATGGCGGAATTGCTGGAAGCGATCCATGACCGGACCACCGGCCAGCGGCTCACGGCCGAACGGGCGTTTCTGCAGGAACTCGACGGCTCCTGCGAGACCCCCATCGCCGGGCTGGCTGTGCTGGAGGGGGGCACGCTGCAGCTGCGCGGCGAGGTGCTGCGCCCGGATGGGTCCGAAGCGCTGAGCGACGCGATCACCTGCCCGGTGGAGGATGGCGCCAGGGCGGGGCAGGACATGGCCCGCAGGCTGCTTGCACAGGCCGGTCCGGGGTTCTTTGACTGGCGGGCGTGAGATCCGGCAGGGTGCCAGGCGCGCCGCACCCCGGAGCGGCGGCTGAACCGACCGTCGACAACCGGGCTGCAATAACACAGATGCTGTGACTTTCGCGGCAATTGCCTTATGTGAAGCTATGGTAACAGCATCGCTTGCAGTCAGACCCCGAAGAATGAATGCAAGGCCTGACGGCGGTGTTGCGATGGCCGCTGTTGGCCATTGCATTTCCTGCCGTTTTGAAGCATCGCCGGTATCCCAAGGGCAGCCCTGTCACTGTGGTGAGTAAAGTAATGGCATCAAAGTTCGATCGGTATCGGGTTTTGGAACGGAATCCTGCCTATCGGCCGGTGGTGGCCGAGGACAAGGCCGGTGGCTATTCTGCGGAAGACGTGAACCGGTTGTTGCTGGATGCAGAGCAGATCTTTGACGCTCAGCTGCGCAAGGTGGAGGAGCGGGCGCGGTCCTTGCGCGTCACACTGGCGACGCGCGAACGTGAACTTGCGGACCTTGCCAATCTGGCCGATCAGCGCAGCAATGCGGCAGAGGCGGAACTGACCGCCCGTGCCAGTCAGTTGGAAGCGCAAGCGAGCGCGCTTGCAAAGCTGGAGGCGGAGTTGAAAGCCGGTGCAGCAGCGCTGGCCCGGCAGAAAGACGAAAGCGCCCTTGAGCATCAGCAGCAGGCCGGGGTTATCGCAGACCTCGAACAATCGCTTTGCGATATGCGTGCCAGCAGATCCTGGCGTCTGACCCGGCCACTGCGCTGGCTGGCACGCGGCCGGGGGCGGGGCTAGGCAATGCCCCAGGACCCGATCAAGGTCATCGAAGACAGCGCGTTGTTCGATGCTGGATGGTATCGCCGGACCTACCCGGATGTCACCTTGTATGACCGGTCGGCGGCACATCACTATGCGGTCTACGGCGCGAAGATCGGCCGTGACCCGGGCCCGGATTTCAGTTCCACGGGCTATCTTGCCCGCAATCCTGAGGTTGCCGAGGTCGGGCACAACCCGCTGTGGCACTATGAGCTTTTTGGCAAGCACGAGGGCAGGGAGGCATCGCCCAGCCTGCTGGCTGACAGCGCCCCGTTCGATCCGGTGATGCAATCCCTGATCGATCGCAGCGTGGCAGAACCCTTGCCTGCTGCCGCGCAGGAAACCCTGCAAAAGACATTTGCCGCCAGGCTGCATCAGCGGCCCCATCGGCTGATGACAACATTCGACCATGCGGCGGCCAGACGCTTCGTGAATGCGCTGAGCGCGCAGCATGATGCGGATCTGGTGGCGCGGAACACATTCGTCAGCGTGATCATGGCGACCTACAATCGGGGGGCGACCCTGACCGCTGCGGTGCGCTCCGTGCTGGCCCAGTCGCACCACAACCTTGAGCTGATCGTGGTGGACGACGGCAGCACCGATTTCACAATTGACGTCCTGAAGGGCCTTTCAGCCGATCCGCGGTTGATCTGTTGTCACACCGAACATGCCGGGGTGTCCGCCGCCCGTAACGCGGGGCTGGCCCGGGCATCGGGCGAGGTGATTTTCTACCTCGACAGCGACAACCTCTGGACCGCCGATTTCCTGCGTCTGATGCTGATCGCGCTGGAGACCTCCGGCGCGCGATGCGGCTATGCCGCGAGCCTGTTGCTCAACCGCGATGGCGCGGTGGCAGGCTACCGGGGCGAGCCTTTTGACTGGGCGCATTGCGTCGACGGCAACTACGTCGACCTGAACGTGTTCTGCCATCGGGCTGACATGACTGGCGAATTCGGCACCTTCGATGGCCAGTTGCGGCGGATGGTTGATTGGGATCTCATCCTGCGCTACACACAGGCGGAACGGCCTGTCTATTGCCCTTTCATCGGGTGCCTCTATTCCGACGACGCGCAGGACAAGTCGCGGATTTCCACTTCAAAGCCCTATATTTTCGAGCGGGTCGTTTCCTACAAGAACGCGCGCGGCTTTGCCACGATAGCAGAAACGCTGGCCGATCTGCGGTTTTCCATTGCGATCAAACAATCCGCTGCGCCACAGGGTGACACGACAAAGCGCCTTGTGACCGAACTTGAGAAACGCGGCCACCGCCTGCAGGTGGACGGACCGGATACATGGGCGGCGCGCCATCCACATATGAATGAAGTGGTGCTGATCCTGCCAGAGGCGTCGGATTACCCGCCGCATCCCGAACAGTTCAATCTGGCTTTGGGTGTGGCTGCCGATGATCGGGAGGTTGTCCAGGGGGTTGTCGACGCGCTGGATCGCGACGCGGAAAGCATCGCTGACGAGATCGAAGCGCGGATCAGCGCGTACCTGCAGTTTCGCCACCCGGCATAACATGTGCCTCCCTGATAATATCGAGCGTGTCTAACCGTCCCGCAACGACGGGGGCGACCACAGGCACTGCCGCTTGATCCACTTCAACCGGCACAAATCCCATGCACATCGAATTGGGAAACACCAGCTTGCCCTGCCGCGCCATGCGACGCCGATCCGTCACCCTGCTCGGAAACAGATCATAGCGCTGAGCCACCCCTTCGACTGTTTCACCCTCAATCAACGTCTCCGTCACAACCTTGGCACATTGATGCCGTCGGGGGTGGTCACATCATCAAGGCCCCCCAGACCCAAGACTGTTGCGCGATCAAGGGAATCGCCTGTAGGCTGCTGCACACCCGCAACCGCCAGAGGTCAGCCGTGCCCCGCGCCCCGTCCCACGCCGACAAGGTCCTGCAAGCGACACAGTCGTCTTCTGCTGCTGCCCGGTCGCAGATCGCGGCCAGCTGGCACCGGTCGGTGCAAAAACACGGGCTTACCCCCGACGAACACCGCGCGCCCGAGCGGCTGGAGCAAAGCGCCCTGAACCAGCGCCGCGCCGAGCTGGAACAATTCCTGAGCGTGGCCGCCCCGCGTCTGGACGCGCTTTATGCGCTGGTGGGCCTGTCCGGCTTTGCCGTTCTGCTGACCGACAGCGACGGTGTGGTGCTGGACCAGCGCATCTCCGACGCTGACACCGCGGCCTTTGAACGCTGGGGCCTGTGCGCCGGGGCGAACTGGAGCGAGGAACGCGAGGGCACCAACGGCATCGGCACCTGCCTGACCGAACGTCGCCGCGTCATCATCCACCAGGGCGACCATTTCCTGTCCCGCAACACCGACATGAGCTGTATCGACGCGCCGATCTACGGGGCCGATGGCGCGATCATCGGCGCGCTGGACGTGTCATCCGCCCGCGCCGACCAGACCGAGGCGTTCAACCGGCTGATCAGCGCGCAGGTCGCCCAGACCGCCCGCGCCATCGAAGAGGCCAACTTTCGCTCCACCTATACCCCCGCGCGGATCATCGCCGCAGGCAATGACAGCGACGCCGCTACGCTGCTGGCGGTGGACGGCAACGATCTGGTGGTCGGGGCCACCCGCGCCGCGCGGGCGCTGTTCGGCATGGCAGGCACTGGCCCGCTGACCGCCCGCCCCGCCGCCGACCTGCTGGGGCGCGACGACGAGGTAACCGGCTTTGAACGGGCCGAACGCGCCGCCGTGCTGCGCGCGCTGGCCCGTGCCGGTGGCAACGTCTCGCAGGCCGCGCGACAGCTTGGCGTGGGCCGCGCCACCCTGTACCGGCGCATGAAGCGGCTGGGCCTCGACGAAACCTAGGCCCGCCTGTCTCACTTCCGAGACAGTTTTCCCGAACTTTCACTTTCCCCCTGATGACGGCTGCCCCGCGCCCCGTCACCTTGTGCGCAATCCGGGAGGGAGACCCGGTATTCTCAGGAGGAACCACACATGAAAGATCTCGCACATACCGAATCCGGCACCTACACATCGCCGTTCAAGACCCGCTATGACAACTTCATCGGCGGCACATTCGTCGCCCCGGTGAACGGGCGCTATTTCGAAAACGTCACGCCGATCACCGGCGAAAAGATCAACGACTGCGCCCGCTCGGACGCCGCCGACGTGGAACTGGCGCTGGACGCCGCCCATGCCGCCAAGGGTGCATGGGGCAAGACCTCGGCCACCGAACGCGCCAACCTGCTGCTGAAAATCGCAGATGCCATCGACGCCAACCTTGAGCTGCTGGCGCAGGCCGAAACATGGGACAACGGCAAGCCGATCCGCGAAACCATGGCCGCCGACATTCCGCTGTCGGCCGACCACTTCCGCTATTTCTCAAGCGTGCTGCGCGGGCAGGAAGGCTCGATGAGCGAGATCGACGCCGACACCGTCGCCTATCACTACCACGAACCGCTGGGCGTGGTCGGCCAGATCATCCCGTGGAACTTCTCGATCCTGATGGCGGCGTGGAAACTGGCACCCGCATTGGCGGCTGGCAACTGCATCGTGATGAAACCCGCCGAACAGACCCCCGCCGCGATCATGGTGCTGGCCGAGATCATCGCGGACATCCTGCCCGCCGGTGTGCTGAACATCGTCAACGGCTACGGGGCCGAGGTCGGCGCGGCGCTGGCCACGTCCAAACGCATCGCCAAGATCGCCTTTACCGGCTCGACCGCGACGGGCCGCACGATCATGAAGGCCGCCACCGAAAACCTGATCCCCGTGACGCTGGAACTGGGCGGCAAAAGCCCCAACCTGTTCTTCGCCGACATCATGCGCGAGGATGACGCGTTCCTGGACAAGGCGGTCGAAGGGTTCGTCCTGTTCGCCTTCAACCAGGGCGAGGTCTGCACCTGCCCGTCGCGTGCGCTGGTCCAGGAGGACATCTACGACGCCTTCATGGAGCGCGTCATCGCACGGGTCAAAGCGATCAAACACGGCGACCCGCGCAACCCCGAAACCATGGTGGGCGCGCAGGCCAGCAAGGCGCAGCAGGACAAGATCCTGTCCTATTTCACCATCGGCCGCGAAGAGGGCGCCGAAGTGCTGATCGGCGGTGCGGCGGCAGAGTTCACCGGCGAATTGTCGGGCGGCAACTACATCCAGCCGACGATCCTGAAGGGCCACAACAAGATGCGCGTGTTCCAGGAGGAAATCTTTGGCCCCGTGGTCTCTGTCACCACCTTCAAGGACGAGGCCGAAGCCCTCGCGATTGCCAATGACACCATGTACGGGCTGGGCGCCGGCGTGTGGTCGCGCGACATGAACACCTGCTACCGCGTCGGCCGCGCGATCGAAGCGGGCCGGGTCTGGGTGAACAACTACCACGCCTACCCCGCCCACGCGGCCTTTGGCGGCTACAAACAGTCGGGCATCGGACGTGAAAACCACAAGATGATGCTGGACCATTATCAGCAAACCAAGAACCTGCTGGTCAGCTACAACCCCAACAAACTGGGCTTTTTCTAAGATCCTGTGCAGCGGCCCCCCGATCCGGGGGGCCGTTTTCGGTTCAATCCGGACGACTTGGGGCCACATCTGCGCCGCAGCACACACAACATTTTCCCGGCCAATTCGGTTTCAACTTGGACGACGATAGCTGCTGTCACATCAACTTGCCTTGTCTGCGAGAGAGTTGGCACCGTAAATCTGAACAGTCGGGACAGGTGGCGTTTCCGCGCTACAGCAGCATGATGCGGTTCCGTCGCAAAGTTCGCACTGACACGAGTTACGGGCAGCCCCCACCGGGTTGTCCTTTCCGGATCATGTGCGCTGTTTCGATCCCCTGCGCTTCAGTAGGATGTGCAATCGCCCCTTTCGGGACATTGCCGCGCGATGCTCTGTCGGGCAGTGAATAGCCAAACCGCCGCCGCTTGGCGGCTCGGTCTTTCATCCTAGTCCGCAGTTCCGCATCGGCAAGGCGCTTCGAAGGCCATTTGTAATAAGTTGCATCGCTGACGCCGTGCTTTCGGCTCAACTCTTTAGCACCGAGCCCAGCCTGATGCTCTTTCAATATCCCAGTGATCTGTTCTTCGCTGAAACGGCTTCTCTTTATCGTCTGACTCCTCAGTTGGAGAACAGGCAAACCTCAAATCGAGGGCCTTTCAGGGGAGCAGGTCAGCTGACTTGGAAAATCGCTCCACTACCGGCAAATTGCTGCTCCGACCCGCCGGCGAATTGTGATGGCGTATTAACAAGACCGAAATGAACCAGTCGGTGGCGCGGCGGCGCCACCTGCTTCTATGTGGTGGCCCGGTATTGTCGCCGGTTGTGTCGCAAATGTCCCGACTTCTGGACAGAGTTATGCTGCGCGTTCAGCGAATGGCCGGAATGCTGAGGTCCCGGCTCCTCGTCAAGCGAACCTGCGCCGGTCAAAGTACGGGGCCGATCGTGGCAATCACGTTATTCCAGATGCGCCTGTGCCGTGGCCATGCAGCCACCAGATCAAGGGTCACGGGAGCGGAACGCGCGATATAATCCGCCTGGCGCTCGCGCACGGCCTGGGTCACGTCCTGATCCTGCAGCAGAATGTTGTTCTCGTAATTGAGGTCAAAGCTGCGAAGATCGAGGTTCGACGAGCCCACAAGCGTCACCTTGCCATCCAGCGTCAGCGTCTTGGCATGCAGCAGGCCGCCCTCGAATTCATGGATCTCGCATCCGGCAGAGAGCAACCTGCGATAATAACTCCGGCTTGCCGCGGCGACGATCCAGCTGTCATTTACCCTGGGAAAGATCAGCGTCACCCTGACGCCGCGATGAGCGGCGGAACACAAGGCTTCCAGAACGGTCGCATCCGGCACGAAATACGGGGTCGAGAGTGTCAGGCTGTCCTGCGCACAAGTGATGAGGTTTGAGAAAAGCTGCGGCGTGGCGCCCCGACGCTCGGTCGGGCCATCGCCCATCACTTGCGCCGGGAACCCCTCATCGGTCGGGCTTGCTGTCAGCGTGAAGCCGTCGGGCGTGTTTCCGGTGGCCTGCATCCAGTCACTGAGGAACAACAGTTCATTCTGCGCGACAATGGCGCCTTCGAACCGCAGCATGATGTCGACCCAGGGGGCATATTTTGCCTTGACGAGAAATTCCGGATCGGCCGAGTTCCGGCTGCCGCAATAGGTGATCCTGCTGTCGATGACCGTGATCTTGCGGTGATTGCGC
Source organism: Sulfitobacter sp. IGS-18 (assembly GCF_059628195.1). Taxonomy (NCBI): domain Bacteria; kingdom Pseudomonadati; phylum Pseudomonadota; class Alphaproteobacteria; order Rhodobacterales; family Roseobacteraceae; genus Sulfitobacter; species Sulfitobacter sp. IGS-18. Next base: position 73,836 of record NZ_JCAQIH010000002.1, read on the forward strand.
AGGTCTATGCGACTGGTCAGCAGCGTGCGGATCAGGTTCCCGAAAGGCAGGGCCACGGCCATCTGCACGCCCGCATCCTTCATCTGCTGCCAGAGCGGCGACTTGATCAGGGCCCGCGACCCCAAACCATCGGCCATGGCCCGGCAGGTGACACCCCGCTGTGCCGCGCGGATCAGGGCCTGCGCGACCTCTGTGCCGGTCCGGTCATCGAGCCAGATGTAATAAAGCACGTGGACATGGCTTTGCGCGGCGTCGATATCTGCGATGAGATGCGCATTCGTGGCAGCGGCGTCGGCCATCACCTCGGCCCGGTTCCCGGCAACCGCGTGGAATCCGTTGATCGACGCCGCATATCGAAAGGCCGACCTGTAAAGCGGGTCGATCAGCCGCTCCGTATCATCCGGGTTCCCCATGAGGTGGGGTGCTCTGGCACGGATCTGGTCGAAAACCTCCTTGTGGCGCTGGTTCGCATGGTTCCCGACGTCGATTTCGCCAAACAGGAAATAGATCACGGTTCCGACATAGGGCAGCACCGTAAGGATGATGAACCATGCCAGACGTGCCTGTGGCGAAAGATCATCGCGCAGCAGGATACGGAGCGTAAACCCGATCACGACCAAAATATGAGCCGTGAGCAAAACTGTCGTCATGTCATGGTCTCCGTGAAGGCAATGTCGATGACGACGGGCAGGTGATCCGACGCGCGTTTCGCCAAAGTGGAATGATGCACATGTGCTGACACTGCGCGTAACCCCTTGCCGAGGACAAATCTGTCAAGCGCGGCGGTCGGACGGGTTGCGTGGAAGCTCGGTCCCGGAGAGACAACATCTGCCGGCGCATCGAAGGGCAACCGGCCGACATTCCACTCGTTGAAATCGCCTGCCAGCAGAACAGGATGATCGCGATCTTTCATCACCTCTTGCAAGGTCGACATCTGTTTGCGCCGCATACCCGGCGTAAGCCCGAGGTGGACGCCGATCACCTCAAGCTGCGGTTGCTCCAGCCGCACCGAAACCGCCCCGCGCGGCTCCAGTGTCGGTAGCTCGATCCTCTCCGGGACATGATCGGCAAAGCGTGATCGCACCAGTATCGCGTTCCCGTGCCAGCCATGGCTGAGCGGATGCAGGGAAACATCGGTCATGATGTAATCAAACTCGGTTTCCAGGCGATCCAGAGGCAGCACACCTGCCCGGGTGCCGACCCGCCGGTCCGCTTCCTGAAGAACGATGATATCCGCATTGATTTCAGCCAGGACATCAACAATCCGATCCGGGTCGCGCCGCCAATCAAGGCCAACGGCTTTGCGGATGTTGTAACTCGCGACCCGCATATATTCCTTTCCTGCGATATCTTTGCGGCCCCACTACCGCAGATCACCGATCGCGCTGTCAAGCTGGTTGTCCGCGCCATAGGCCCGCGTAGGGAACTTCATTTCTCACGCTCGATCTTTCCCGAAAGATGAAAGTGTTGCGCTTACCCGTTGAAACCGCCGGGCCCTATCGAACTTCACCACGCGTGCCGTGTCGGATGCGGCACTGGACAGAACGGCGAGAAATTTCAACCTCATAGGGTCCCGTGTGCAGGTATCAGGCCAGACCTGCATGGCGACGGCACTACATGGTCATTCCGTCGTGAGCGCCTGTCCCGCCAGACGCGCCGTTGCCAGCAGCCTGTCCGCATCATGCCCTTCCCGCGCCATGGCAGAGAGGCCAGCCATGAGTGTGCCGACAAAATCGGTCACCCGGTCCGCTTCTTCCGGGGCGCGCGCGGCGACATAGGCGTGAATCTGATCCAGGGCCGCGCGATGGAAGACCCCTGCCGCAGCGCGTGCCTGCGCGTCATGGCAGCGGGTCCCTTCCAGTACCAGACATCCCGGCGCTTCGGGATCTGCGCCGTAACGGCGCGCCGCTTCTTCCAGCAGCGCCTTCAGGCCCTCGGCCACCGGCTGATTGTCGTGCAGGATCTCGGAAAACGGAATGGCACCGGTTTCAGCGTATCGATCCAATACACGGGTGTAGAGCCCGTTCTTGTTGCCAAAGGCGGCGTAAAAGCTGGGTGGCTTGATCTGCAGGGCATCGGTCAATTCTGCCAGGCTCACCCTGTCATAGCCTTTCGCATGAAACAGCCCCTGGGCCATCGCGACTGCCTGATCCGGATCGAAACCCCTCGGCCGACCGGCAGTACGCCTAGTTTTTGTAGTATTCACTATAAAACTCCTTGACCGGATCGGTAAAGTTAATATGTATTGAGCACTACAGAATTTCAACAAGGAATATCCAACCATGTCAGACGTAAGAACCGTATTGGTCCTGGGCGGCAGCCGGGGCATTGGCGCGGCGATCGTGCGACGCTTTGCCGGGGCGGGCGACAAGGTGACCTTCACCTATGCCGGTTCGCATGAGGCGGCAGAGCAGCTTGCCAGTGAGACCGACAGCACCGCCGTCCGCGCCGACAGTGCCGACCGCGATGCGGTCATCGCCTCTGTGCGCGAAAGCGGGCCGCTTGACGTGCTGGTCGTGAATTCCGGGATAGGTGTTTTCGGCGATGCGCTGGATCAGGACCCGGACGCGATTGACCGGCTTTTCCAGATCAATATCCACGCGCCCTACCATGCAGCGGTCGAAGCCGCCCGGCACATGCCCGAAGGCGGCAGGATCATCGTCATGGGGTCTGTCAACGGCGACCGGATGCCGGTTCCCGGTATGGCCTCCTATGCGGTGAGCAAGTCGGCGATGCAGGGGTTGGCGCGGGGGCTTGCCCGGGATTTCGGGCCGCGCGGTATCACGGTCAACGTGGTGCAGCCGGGGCCGATTGATACGGATGCCAATCCGGCAGACGGACCGATGAAGGATCTGATGCACAGCTTTATGGCCTTCAAGCGCCACGGTCAGCCCGACGAGGTTGCGGGCATGGTCGCCTGGCTCGCCGGACCGGAAGCCGGTTTCGTGACAGGCGCCATGCACACGATTGACGGGGCCTTCGGCGCCTGAGCGCTGTCCTGCCCGGGCCTCGCGTGCGCGGGCAGGGCAGGGCCCTCCGCAGGGCTGGACCAGATGATGCAACGAGCGGAATTATCGGCGCGCGCCGCCAGGTCGCATTTGGTCCCAATACACTGTTACTGCGACAGGTTCGGGTCACGCACCCAGCAGGCCGCTCTCTCTGAATGTCGCAATGAGGTCGTCATAACGGCGCAAACCGCCTGACCCGCGCGCCGTCAGTTGCGCCCCGGCCACCGCTGCATAGATCGCATCGGCGCGGCGCATGGCGATGTCTTTGGATACAAGCGTGGAAAGATGCCCGGCAAGCCATGTCACGTTGATATCAATAAACGCCCGGATCGCTTCGCGTATTTCCTCGGGAACATCATCGCTTTGGGCGGACAGGAAACTTGCCAGACAGATGCGCGTGTCGCCCTCCAGCGCCTTGCGGAATATGCCCGGATACGCCAGCAGGCAGGCGCGCGGTGAAGCGTGAGCTTGCGAAACCGCATCAAGGGCAGCCTGAACATCGTCACAATAGCGCCAGGCCACGGCAGCACCGAGGGCCGCCTTGCTGGGGAAGTGATGATAGAGGCTGGGTGCCCTGATACCAAGCATTGCCGCAAGATCCCGAAAATTCAGGCCGTCGTAGCCATGCGCCTGTACGCGCATTCTGGCGATGGCGAGCAGTTTCTCTTTGGTGTTTTCGGACATGGGCGTTGGCTTCCAAAATCTCGGTATTGCGGGAGATTGACTCTGTGTCGTTTCATGTCAATGTGCCTACCAACTGATAGGTAGCGGAGCAACCACCAATGATGATTGTTCATGATTTCAACCACGGGCCTTATCCGGCGCGCGTCCGCATTGCGCTGGCAGAGTTGGATCTGCAAGACAAGGTACGCTTTGTCGAAGTGGATCTGAGAACGGGTGCCCATAAAAGGCCGGAGTTTCTGGAGAAGAATTATTCCGGCACCCTGCCGGTTCTCGAACTTGCGGATGGGACATTCCTGGCCGAATGCACCGCTATCACGGAGTATCTGGATCATCTTGGCGACCAGCCCCGGCTGACCGGCGTCTCGGCACGCGAACGGGGTATGATCCACATGATGAACAAACGCGCCGAGATCGAGTTTCTGGACCCGATCAGCGTCTATTTCCATCACGCCACACCTGGACTGGGGCCAGAAGTCGAACTCTACCAGAACGCGGGATGGGGCGAGAAGATGCGCGAAAAGGCGTTGCGTGGTGCGTGCTATTTCGACGAGGTCCTTTCGACGCGGCCCCATATCGCCGACGAGACGTTTTCGATGGCGGACATAACCGTTGTCGCCGCTTTCATCTTTGCGGATCTCGTCAAGCTGGAGATCCCGCCCCACCTCGGCCATTTGCATGAATGGCACAGCCGGATGTTGGCCCGACCAAGCGTCCAGGGGTGGCGGGGAATGGGGCGCGCCACCGAAAGCAGTAAACATAGAGCCTAATGCAGGACTTAATGCCCGGGCATGTTGGCCGCCAGCATGTCAATAAACCGCCGAACGCGGGGTTCCAGGAACCTCTTGTGCGGATAGAGCGCGACGATGGGAACCTCGCCAGTCGCAACGTCTGGCAGAATGCGTACCAGCGCACCCGCTGCAAGGTCATCCTTGACCAATATGCTTGGCAACAAGGCGATCCCCATTCCCGCCAATGCGGCCTCGCGCAGAGCCTCGGCATTGTCCAGCCGCAAGGTGACCTGTCCCGGCGCATTGCTCCAGAACTCGGTGGCGTCCTGCAAGACCCAGACCTGGCGCTGTCCGACGCTTGAGAACTGAAGCAGGTCATGTGTGCTCAGATGATCTATTCTGCTGGGTGTTTCGCGGCCGTCCAGATAGGATGGGGATGCGCACAGCACGGGTCTGTCGGTCATCAGGGTGCGCGAGATCAGCGAGGTATCCGGCAAGGTCACCCCGATCCGAACCGCAAGGTCGAAGCCCTCCTTGATGATGTGACGCAGGGTGTCGGAAAAACTGATCTCGAAACGAACCTCTGGCCAGTCTTGTTGAAATTGCCGCACAACAGGCATCAAGAGCCGCCGCCCAAGCGCGTCAGGTGCGGCGATGCGAAGGGTGCCCCTGGGAATGCCCTCGCCACCGGCCATGCTCAAATCGGCATCTGCAATCGCCGCCTGGATCGCCAGCCCCTGTTTGTACAGTCTTTGCCCTTCCTCGGTCATGCTGATGGCGCGGGTTGTGCGGTTCAGCAGACGCAGGCCGTATCTGTCTTCAAGGCGCGAAACCGCTTTTCCTGCCGTTGACCGGGAAAGACCAAAAGCCCGTCCCGCAGAAGCGAAACTTCCCGTCTCTACGACGGATAGAAAGACCAGAATGTCATTTACCTTTGATTCAGCCATTTGCCCTCAATTGAAGAACTCAGTTCGCCTCAGTCACGAATTCTGTTCGCCTATGGTTTGGCTTACCTAGCGAGCATCAAGCAAAGCAAGGAGAATTGATGTGTCAAATGCAATCGTGCGAATGAATCCGGATACGCTGCCCGATGCTGGTAAGGTGGGCTATTCGCAAATATCCATCGCCAACCCCGGCAGATTGGCTTTTATCTCGGGACAAGTCGCCTGGAGCGCCGACGGATCTGCCGTACCGGAAACGCTTGAGGGGCAAACCAGTCAGGTCATATCAAATCTTGCGGAAGCCTTGCGCGCCATCGGTGCGACACCGCGTGATATTGTCCAGATGCGCGTCTACATGACGGAGCTGAACGATGCGACGATGGTCATCGTGATGACCCAGATAACGGCGTTCCTTGGCGGAGAACAACCAAGTCTGACTGGTATCGGTGTCGCATCACTGGCCAATGAGGATCTGAAAATCGAGGTTGAAATGGTGGTTCAGATGCCCGCGTAGATTGCTGTGCTGGCCGTTGAGATTGATGATACTCGTCCGGCCAGCACCCTCAAATAGGTCGCAGATACGGGATCCCGAAACTCCTCGTCACCCCCTGAGCGGGTTCCTTGATAGACGTCAGCAAGTGTTACGGGGATGTTGAGGTCCTCAAGGGGGTGGGACGAAAGATTGCCGATGGCACCTTCTTTACACTTCTGAGCCCAAGCGGTTGCGGCAAGACCACACTGCTGAGGATTGTAGCCGGTTTCGTCGCCCCGACATCAGGGCGGGTGACGTTTGGAAAGACGATATGACCTTCGGGCCGCCGCATCGGCGTGGCGTTGGCACGGTTTTTCAGGATTACGCCCTTTTCCCGGACAAGACCGTCTTTGACAACGTGGCCTACGGTCTGAGGGCGCGCCATGTTGCGGCCAAAACCATTCGGAGCAAGGTGCCCGAATACCTCGAAAGGGTGGGGCTGGACGGGTTTGCCGACCGGCTGCCCAGCGAGATGAGCGGCGGCCAACGCCAACGGGTGGCCCTTGCGCGCGCCTTGGTGATCGAGCCGCGCGTGTTGCTGATGGATGAGCCGCTCTCCAACCTGGATGCGTCGCTGCGCGTGCAGATGCGTGATGTGATCCGCACGCTGCAGCAAGAGACGCGCACCACCACGATCTTTGTCACCCATGACCAGGAAGAGGCGCTGGCCATGTCCGACGAGATCGCGGTGATGAAAAACGGGCGTATCGACCAATGCGGCGCGCCGGAGGAGGTCTATCGCAGCCCCGAGACAGCCTATGTTTCGAGTTTTGTCGGCGCCGCCAACCTGCTGTCGGCCGAACATCTTGGCGAAAGCGGTGACGGCTTGCAACGGTGACGGGTGCTGGGCACGCAGGTGTCCGGCCGGATCATGCGCCTTGGGGAGGATGGTCGCTATCCGATGGTGGCGCGGCCCGAGAACCTCGGGTTGCGGCCCGCTGCGCGCCCGGAGGGCAGCGCAGTGGAAGGAGAGCTGACGGGGCGTGTCCTTTCGCTTCAGTTTCAGGGGTATCGCACCAGCTATCACGTTGTTCTGCCGGAGGCCGACACTTGAACCGTTTTTCCCCTGGGGTCTTCTTACCTGTCTTGCGCTGGCGTTCCTGCTCATTTTCGTCGGTGAAAGCGACGGCATTTCGTTCGACGGAATTGCGACTTTCCTGACCAGGGACCGCGCAATCGCGCAGCGGATCGTTGCCGCCAGCGCCGACGCGGACGTGCTCGTGCGTGCCGGAGATTTCGCGATGCGGGGGATCGGGCTATCGGATACACTGGATATCCTTAAGGGGGTGAGGGTTCCCTTGATTGTGGTTTCAGGCAACCACGACAATTCAAAAGAGCTGCGCCAGGCATGTGAGGCCGCCTCGATGCTACGCTATCTCGACGGGGACGGGGCGACCTTTGGCGGTGTGATATTTTTCGGGATCGGACGAGAGATCCCCTTTCAAAAGAACGCGCCTTGGAGCGAAAGCTACTCCGAGCAGCAGGCAGATGAAGCGCTGCAGGCCTTTCCCGAGGGTGCCGTCCTGGTCTCCCATGCGCCTCCGTTCGGAATTGTTGACCATCAGACTGATGGCCGTCACGACGGCAGCCACGCACTCTTGGACACTCTAACACAGAAAAAACCGAGGCTGCACCTGTGCGGTCATATCCACCATTGCGCCGGGCGGAACGCGGTTCTGGATCAAACCAGGATATTCAACCTGGGACCGTCGCTTACGTTTGTCGAAATCTAGTCTTGGAAGGCGTTCCAGACGTCGTTTGCACCTGACTTAGTCTCAGGACACCGTTACTCCTTATCGTCGGCAAGCTGTCTTATTGTCTCAATATTCTGTCGTAACGTTCGAGAGAAATGTTCGAGCCGCAGGCGATGATTGCCACTTTTTGCCCTGCGCAGATTTCCTTTAGCGGGCCGCAAACGGCGGCGAGTGCCGCAGCGCAGGCGGGCTCGGCAATCAAGCGCAGAGCGTCGAAGTAAAGCCGCATGGCGGATCGAATATCGTCGTCGGTAACGCGCGCAATGGCGCTGACATTTTGTCGGGAAATCTCAAAACTGTAGGGCAGCGCATAGGGTGAACCAAGGCTGTCGGCAATTGTGTCGACTTTTGCAATCGTCACAGGTTTGCCCTCTTCGAGGCTTCGGAACATCGTGTCCGCACCCACCGGCTCCACGCCAAAGATCTTTGCGTCGGGGCGCGCTTGGCGTACCACTGCAGAGATACCACTGATGAGCCCGCCGCCACCAACCGGGATGACAAAAATATCGGAATCAGCGGCATCCTCAAGCAATTCGATGCCGCAGCTTCCGGCACCGAGTGTCATGTGTCTGGCTTCAAAAGGGTGCATGATGGTGCGCCCTTCGCTTCGTTCCGTCTCCGACATCATGTCGAAGGCCTTGGCAATATCGGAGACAAGCGTGACTTTTGCGCCCAGCTTGCGGCACGCATCGATCCTTAACCGATCGGCCGTCTCTGGCATGAAAATCGAGGCGTTCACGCCGACAGCCCTTGCGGCCCATGAAACGGCGATGGCGTGATTGCCGCCACTTGCGGCGACGACTCCCGCGGAACGTTGTTCCGGGGTCAGCTGTCTTATTCCTAAAATCGCGCCCCTGGCTTTGAATGAGCCGGCATGCTGAAACAGTTCAAGCTTTGCACGCACTTGAACATCAGCCGGAAAACGCTCCCGGAAGGGCGCATGCGCTAAAGTCAGCGTAGGTGTGCGGATGACCTGGTTGCGCAATGCAGCATGCGCGGTCTGGAACTCTTCGACAGATGGCGCTTGCATGCAATACCTCCTGTTTAGGACAAGGCTCGATGGTCGGCGAAAACCAATCTCCAAGAAACGCTTATATCGGAGACGTTTACGCAATGATGTTTATCCACAGACCACACCTTTGGAAATCCTTGATAGATTCTCCCTGCCTGTATCCGCCAAAAACTTCGGCCAAAGTTTGCAGCGCAATCCGATGATAGGTTTTGTTTCAAACCGATCATGCCCGATCATGCCCGATCTGGGCGGAGCGCGGGATGCTGGCGGAAAAGCCACCAGGCCTGTGCCCTGGCTGTTTCTGGCCAGAACCGTGGTCATTTCTTGCCAGGTATTATGGGTCCTCCGGTGGCATTTGCTTGTCTCTGCCGCCTGTCGCAACCGACTGTAGCCAGCGTCGGGCCCTCGGGCCTTCGATCATTTCTGGGAGGAAAACCATGATCAATTTCAAATCCGCTCTGCGCGGTTGTGCACTGGCGACGTCACTGGCGGCAGCTCCGTTTGCCGTACAGGCGCAGGAGTTCATCAACGTGCTGACCGGTGGCACATCCGGCGTCTACTATCCGCTGGGCGCGGGGCTGGCCAATATCTATGGCGAGAAGATCGACGGCGTGCGCACGCAGGTGCAATCGACCAAGGCCAGCGTCGAGAACCTGAACCTGTTGCAGGATGGACGTGGCGAGCTGGGCTTTGCGCTGGGTGACTCCGTCGCGATGGCCTGGGAAGGGAACGCGGATGCGGGCTTTGCGCAGAAACTGGACAAGTTGCGGGGCATCGCGGCGATCTATCCGAACTACATCCAGATTGTTGCCAGCACCGACAGCGGCATCACCGAGTTCGGCGATCTGGCAGGCAAGAGCCTGTCGGTGGGCGCACCGGCATCGGGCACCGAGCTGAACGCACGGGCCATTTTTGGCGCGATGGACATGTCCTATGAGGATCTGGGCAAGATCGAGTATCTGCCCTTTGCTGAATCGGTTGAGCTGATCAAGAACCGCCAGCTGGACGGTACATTGCAATCTGCGGGGCTTGGCGTTGCCTCGATCCGCGATCTGGCGTCTTCGGTGCCGATTACCGTTGTAGCGATCCCCGGCGATGTAGCTGAAAAGCTGGGCGCGCCCTATGTTGCGGCCACCATCCCCGCAGGCACCTATGACGGTCAGGAGGCTGACGTGTCGACCGTTGCCGTGTCAAACTTCCTGGTCAGCCACGAGGGCGTCAGCGACGAGATCGCCTATCAGATGACCAAGCAGCTGTTCGAGAACCTGGATACGCTGGTCGCGGCCCATCAGGCGGCGGCGCAGATCGACATGGCGAAAGCGCTGGAGGGCATGCCGATTCCGCTGCATCCCGGCGCAGAGCGGTATTACCGCGAGATGGGCATCCTCAAGTAAGCACGCCCGTGTTTCGCATATGGTTGGGGTGCGCCGTGTGGCGCATCCCATCCGGTCTCTCTGATCTGTCCAAGGTGTTCTCATGTCCAATCCCGTTTCACCCCCCGACCCGCAAGAGGGACACGAGGTGTCGTTCGGCGCTGGTCCCGTTGGCCGTCTGCTGTTCTGGATCGCGGTTGTGTTTTCGGTCTTTCAGATCGTCACCGCCGCGCATCTTGTCGATCTGTCCAGCCAGATCACACGCGCTGTGCATGTCGGCTTTCTCACGTTGCTGGCCTTTCCCCTGATCGCCTATGGCCGCCGCATGTCGGTGTCGCTGAAGGCTCTGGCCTGGGGTTTTGCCCTGGCGGGCGTTGCGGTGGCGCTCTACCAGTGGTGGCAGTACCAGCCGCTGATCCTGCGTGCCGGGCGTCCGCTGACGCAGGATATTGTCGTTGGCGTGGTGGCGCTGGTTGTGGTTTTTGCAGCCGCCTGGACGATGATGGGCTTTGCCCTGCCGCTGATCGCGGGGTTGTTTCTGGCCTATTGCCTGTTTGGTGAATATCTTCCCGCGCCGCTGAATCACCGTGGTTACGATTTCTCTCAGGTGATCGACCACATGGCCTATGGGACCGAGGGGATTTATGGCATCCCGACCTATGTATCCTCGACCTATATCTTTCTTTTCATTCTGTTCGGCTCGTTCCTTGAACGGGCCGGGATGATCCGCCTGTTTACCGATGTGGCGCTGGGTCTGTTCGGTCAGCGGCAGGGCGGAGCGGCCAAGGTTGCGGTGGTGTCCTCGGGGCTGATGGGGACGATTTCGGGCTCGGGCGTTGCCAACGTGGTGACCACAGGTCAGTTCACGATCCCCCTGATGAAGAAATTCGGCTACCGGCCCGCCTTTGCCGGGGGAGTCGAAGCGACGGCCTCGATGGGCGGGCAGATCATGCCGCCGGTGATGGGGGCTGTTGCCTTCATCATGGCCGAGACGCTGGACGTGGCTTATGTCGAAGTTGTCAAAGCCGCGCTGATCCCCGCGATGCTCTATTTTTCCTCGGCCTTCTGGATGGTTCACCTTGAAGCCGGGCGTCACGGGTTGCGCGGGCTGAGCAAGGAAGATCTGCCCTCTGCCCGCAAGGCAATCCGGGAAAACTGGATGCTGCTCGTGCCTTTGGGTGTGCTGGTTTACCTGTTGTTCGGTGGCTACACGCCGCTGTTTGCGGGCACCATCGGTCTGGGGCTGACCGTGCTCTTGATCCTGGGCGGGTCCGCCGTGCTGAACCTCCCTGCGGGGGCCATGCGTACCGTATTCTGGCTGTGTCTGGGTCTTGTCGCCGCCGGGTTCCTGCAATTTGGCATCGACGTGCTGATCGCGGCACTGGCAGTGCTTCTTGTCTGGTGTGCCCTGTCACGCGGCGGGCGTGAAACCCTGATCCTGTGCCGGGATTCCCTGGCCGAGGGGGCCAAGACCGCGCTGCCGGTTGGGGTTGCCTGTGCGCTGGTCGGCATCATCATCGGGACGATGACCCTGACCGGGGCGGCCAATACATTTGGTCAGTTCATTGTGGCAGTGGGGCAGAGCAGTCTGTTGCTGAGCCTGATCCTGACGATGTTCACCTGCATCCTGCTGGGCATGGGGATCCCCACGATCCCCAATTACATCATCACCTCGTCGATTGCGGGGCCTGCCCTGCTTGAGCTTGGTGTGCCGCTGATTGTCAGCCACATGTTCGTCTTCTACTTCGGCATCCTTGCGGATCTGACACCACCCGTGGCGCTGGCCTGTTTTGCGGCGGCACCCATTGCCAAGGAAAGCGGGCTCAAGATCAGCCTGGAGGCGATCAAGGTGGCGGCCGCCGGCTTCGTCATTCCCTTCATGGCGGTCTATACGCCTGCGCTGATGTTGCAGGCGGGCGGACCTTTGGCTGAGACGATCGGGTATTGGCCGGCCGTCGCCTATATCGTGTTCAAGACGGTCCTGTGCATCGGGATGTGGGGCGCTGCGGTGATCGGCTGGCTGGGCCGTCCGCTGGGCTGGCCCCTGCGCATCCTGGGCATCGTCGCGGCGGTCACGCTGATTGCGGCCTTGCCTGCCACCGATGAAATCGGCTTTGCCCTGGCGGCGCTCTTTGTCGGCGGGGTCGTCATCATGCGGCGCAGGGCGGTTGCGTGACCGGGTGTCTGAGCGTGGGGGCCGCAGTACTGCATCTGGCGCTGGGGTCCTTCACGCTGCAATGGATCCATTCGGTCGAACATGTCGCCTGGCAGGAAGACTGGCGCGTCGATGGTGACGTGCTGACGCTGGAAGGCTCGCGCCTCAAGGGCTCTGGCGCGGGGATGGAGCCGGGGCCGGATGCGGTTCTGAAGGATGGCTGGTGGGTCTCTGCCGGCCATCTTCAGGTTCCGGCGCTGATGCTGGCGGCCTCCGGTGCGACGGGCGCAGGCTGGACGCTCTGCGCGGACGGGCGCTGTCAGGTCATCGGCGCTGATCGTGCCGCGCCGATCATGGTCGCGCCTTGTAAAACGGAGGCTGTAAAACGTACCGAACCCGTGCCAGACTGAGGGCCATGATCCGTACCGGCCATATACGCACTTTCCTGTTCATGCTGTGCCTTGCGCTGCTGGTTGCGGGCATGGGCGGGGTGGTGGCCTATCGGGTGGAGATTCTGCGCCTTGCCGAGACGCTGGACCAATCGCTGACCCTGACGCGGCGGTCCATCGAGACGGAGATCGACCGGTTCCGGTATCTGCCGGAAGTGGCGGAACAGGACGTGCGGATCAGCCGGGCGGTCACGGCACCGCAGGATGCCGGGGCGGTTGCTGCCGCAAACCGGTATCTTGAGACGATTGCCGCCGTATCGGGTGCCAACCAGCTGTATCTGCTGGATCAATCGGGCATCGCCATCGCGGCCAGCAACTGGAACACGCCGGATAGTTTCGTGGGGATCGACTACAGCTTCCGACCCTATTTCCGTGATGCGATGGATACGGGTGCCGGGCGTTTCTATGGGATCGGGGTCACCACGGGCCGACCGGGGTATTTCCTGTCGTCACGTCTGGATCTGGGGGGCGGGGATCTTGCCGTGCTGGTGGTCAAGATTGACCTGACGCCCCTGCAGGCAACCTGGCGGCTGGCCGCCGTCGACACGGCGATTGCCGATGCGGACGGGATTATCTTTCTGTCGGGTCAGCCTGACTGGCTTTACCGGCCGCTGTTTGCCCTCGGGGCGCAGGCACGCGACCATATTGCGGTGACAAGGCGCTATGAGGGGGTCAATTTCGACACGGCCGAGGCACTTTTGGCGGCGGCGCCGTCGTCGCTGGCCGATGTGCAACCTGTGGACCTGTCGGGGCGGTCGCTGCTGCTGCGCCGTCTGGCGATGGAACAGGAGGACTGGCAGGTGATCCAGGCCAGCCCGGTTGCCACCGCACGGCTGACCGCGCTGGCAACGGCGGCGATCCTCGGGCTGACAACGCTGGCGGCGGCGCTGCTGGTGCAGACCCTGCTGCAGCGCCGGCGGATGATCCGCATGCGGTTGCAGCAAAGCCGGTTGCTGGAGCAGCAGGTGGAGCGGCGGACCCGCGAGCTGGCCGCCGAGATCGAAACGCGCATCGCGGCGGAATCGGAGCTGAACCGTGCCCAGGACGCGCTGATCCATTCCGAGAAGATGGCCGCACTGGGCCGGATGTCCGCCGCCATCGTCCATGAAATCAGCCAGCCGCTTGCCGCGATGGAGGCGACCCTGGCCGCCGCTGCCATTGGCGGGACGCGGGATGCCGGCGGCACGGCGAAACGGATCGAAACCACACGCGGCCATATCCGGCGGATGCTGCGGACCATCAAGCACCTCAAGAGTTTCAGCCGCAAGGATACCGGGACATTGACCCCGGTGAACATGGACCGGGTGATCGACAACGCCATCGAACTTGTCCGCCACCGCGCCGATGACATCGGGGCCAGGCTGACCTGTGATTGCCCCGGTGATGCGCCGCCGGTGATGGGTGGCATGGTGCGGCTGGAGCAGGTGTTGGTGAACCTGCTGCTGAACGCACTGGACGCGGTGGTTGCCACTGCGGCGGGGCAGGTCGTGGTCACGCGGAGGGTGACCCCCGAGGCGGTGATCGTGACGGTGAAGGACAATGGTGTGGGCCTGGACGCCGAGGCGATTGCCAAGATCGGAGAGCCTTTCTTCAGCCGCAAGCAGGAAGGCGAGGGGCTGGGGCTGGGCGTTGCGATCAGCCAGTCCATCGTGCAGGATTTCCACGGAACACTGCATTACGACGCCGCTCCGGGGGAGGGCACCTGTGCGACCGTGACGCTGCCCCGCGCTGAGCAACGCAACCGAAAGACCGCCGCATGAGCCGGGCCGAAATCTGGGTGGTCGATGACGATGACGATCATCGCGAGGGTCTGTGTGATCTGATCTCGGCGGCGGGGCATCATCCGGTCGGCCTGTCGGGGGGCATTGCCGCGCGCGATGCGCTGGAAGGGCCGCTGCCTGACCTTGTCCTGACGGACCTGCGGATGCCCGGCCTTGACGGCATCGGGGTATTGGATGCGGTCCGGGAAGTGGCGGCCGATCTGCCGGTGGTTCTGCTGACCGGACACGGCGATGTTGCGCATGCCGTACGTGCGATGCAGCGCGGGGCACAGGATTTTCTGGAAAAGCCCTATGATGCCGATCATCTTTTGACGGTGGTCGAGCGCAGCCTTGCTGCCGGGCGTCTGCACGCAGAGATCCGGATGCTGCGCGAGCGTCTGAAGGTCGAGGGCGTGCATCTGATCGGGGAGACCACCGCCATCGCCGCCGTGCGTGCGCGGCTGACGGAAATTGCGGGCCTGCCCGTCGATGTCATCCTGCAGGGCGAAACCGGGACCGGCAAGGAACTGGCGGCGCGCAGTCTGCACGACCAGTCGGGGCGCAGCGGCCCGTTTATCACGATCAATTGCGCGGCCTTGCCGAACAGCGGCTTCGGGGTGGACCTGTTCGGGCGCATTGATGCCACGGGCACCTTGCAGCCGGGGCGCGTGGGTCTTGCCGAGGGGGGGACATTGTTCCTCGACCAGATTGATGTGATGCCGCTTGAGTTGCAGCCGCTCTTGTTGCGCCTGCTGCAATCGCGGCAGATCGAACCGGTGGGCGGGCAGGCCCCGATTGATGTCGACCTGCGGGTTGTGGCCTCGGCCAGCGAGGACCTGAAAGAGCTGATTGCAAAGGGGGCTTTTCGGCAGGACCTGTATTATCGGCTGGCAGGGGTCGAAATTCAACTGCCGCCGCTGCGCCAGATCGCGCCGGATATTCCGGTGCTGTTTGTGCATTTCATGACCCAGGCGGCCGTGCGCCACGGTGTGCCGGTGCCCGAGATCACCTTTGCGGAGCGAAAGGCGCTGCAGAGCCATGACTGGCCCGGCAATGCCCATCAGTTGCGGCAGGCGGCGCAGCGGCGGATACTGGGGCTGGACGGGGTTGCCGACACCCGGGATCTGGCGGTGAAAGGCACCTTGAAGGACCGCGTGGCACGTTTCGAGGCATTGGAGATCATGCGTGTCCTCGATCAATGCCGGGGCAACACCGCGCGGGCCGCCGCACAACTGGGCATTCCGCGGCGGACCCTGAACGCCAAGATGAACCGGCAGGGGATCAAACCCTGAGGCGATGCACGGCTTGCCCCTGCAAGGTCACAGGATGCGTTTGCGCAGGTACATCGACACCACTTCACCCAGGATGACGAAGGCAAGGATCGCCAGCAGTATGGTCGAGACTTCGGGCCAGTTGAAGGTGTCGATGGCGCCCTGAAGGATGATCCCGATGCCACCCGCGCCGACCAGCCCAAGCACGGTGGATTCGCGCAGGTTGATGTCCCAGCGCAGGATCGAGATTGCAAAGAATGTGGGCATGACCTGCGGCACGATGGCATAAAGCACCACCTTGAAGCGCGTGGCACCGCTGGCTTGCAGGGCCTCGACGGGACGCGTGTCGATCTCCTCGATGGCTTCGCCCAGCAGTTTGCCCATGAAGCCGATGGACCGGAACATGATCGCAACGATCCCCGCGATGATGCCGGGGCCGAAGATGGCCACGAAGAGCAGCGCCCAGATGATCGTGTTGACCGACCGTGACGAGACAAGGATGAACCGGCCAATCCACAGGGTCACGACATTGGGCGTGGTGTTGCGCGCGGCGATATAGGCGACGGGCAAGGACAGTATCACGGCGAAGAGCGTGGCAATCGTGGCGATGTTCACGGTTTCCCACATGGCCTGCATGATCGTTGGCAGGTTCTGCGGGTCAGGCGGCACCATGCGGCTGAACAGGTCGGCCATCTGTGCGGGTGAATCCCAGACCCATTCCCAGATCACGTCGATGCTTTGCAGCGCCCAGGCGACCACCAGCAGGGTGGCCAGCAGCACGGCGTAGCGTTTGATTCGCTGTTTCGGGGTGAAGCGGGACCAATGGTCCAATGCGGCGGGGTTGTTCATGCCAGTTTCTCCCGAATGATGCCGCTGACGGCTTCGGACACCAGGATAACCCCGACGATCACCATGGTGATGGCCAGCGCAAAGTCGTAATCATAACGGCCAAAGGCATTGGCCAGCGTTGCCCCGATGCCGCCCGCGCCCACCAGACCAACCACCGCGGAGGCGCGCAGGTTGCTGTCGAGCTGATAGATCGACAGGCCGACCTGACGGGCCAGAATCTGCGGCGCGATGGCGTAGATCAGCGTGCTGAAAAACGGTGCCCCGGCAGAGCGCATCGCCTCGACCTGACCAAAGTCGATCTCTTCGATGCGTTCGGCCAGCAGTTTGGCGACAAAGCCGATGGAATAGACCGTCAGCGTCAGCACACCGGCAAAGGGGCCAAAGCCCACGGCTTTGACAAAGATGATGGCGACGATGACGGGGTGAAAGCTGCGCGCGATGATGATGGTGGCGCGGCCCAGATAATAGACGGGCCGGGGTGCGATGTTGCGCGCGGCGCAAAAGGCGATGGGGATCGACAGGGCCACACCGGCGACGGTGGCCAGCAGTGCGATCTTCAGGCTTTCCATGAAGCCGTCGATCAACAGGTCGGCGCGGGCAAAGCTGGGCGGAAAGGCCCCGCTGAAGATCCGCGCGGCGCGGCCCATGCCTGCCGAAACGCGTTCCCAGTCGATTGGCAGGGTGGCCATGGTGAACACCACATAGGCCAGAATGGCAATCCACAGCCCGCGCCGCAGCAGCGTGTTGCGGATGAACGGCGGCTTGCGCCATGTGTCGGGAAAATCGCTCATGCCGCTGCCCCTTGGGCCGCGCGGTCCTCGGCGGGCACACCGGCATAGATTTCGTCCATCGCAGCGGCGTCCAGTGCATCCGGCACATCGTCAAAGATGATCCGGCCATAGCGCATGCCGACAATGCGGTCGGTGTATTGCTTGGCCTCGGTGACGTTGTGGATGTTGATGATGACGGGCAATTCCAGTTCGTTCGCCAGATCGCGCAGCAGCGCCATGATCTGTTCCGATGTCTTCGGATCGAGCGAGGCCGTGGGCTCATCCGCCAGCAGAATTTCGGGCTGCTGCATCAGCGCGCGCACCACGCCGACCCGCTGGCGTTCGCCACCCGACAACTCGTCGGCGCGTTTGTTGGCGTAATGGGCGATGCCCACGCGTTCCATCAGCTCATAGGCGCGGCGGATGTCCTCTTTGGGATAGCGGCGCGTCAGCGCGGCCCAGGTCGAGATATAGCCCAGACGCCCCGACTGGACGTTTTCCATGACTGTCAGGCGGTCAACCAGATTGAAACTTTGAAACACCATGCCGATGCGGCGACGGGCCAGGCGCAGTTCCGATTTCTTCAGCTGGGTCAGATCGGTGCCGTTCAGTGTGATCGTGCCCGATGTGGGTTCGACCAGACGGTTGATGCAGCGCAACAGCGTGCTTTTGCCAGCACCGGATGATCCGATGATCGAGACGACCTCTTGGCCGCCGACCTCTAGGTCGAGGTCTTTCAACACGGGATCGCCGCCGTTGTAGCGTTTGACCAGTTTTTCGATTTTCAGCATGGTGACCTCTTACGGACAGATGGGCGCGCGCAAAGGGGCACGGGGCAACCGCGATGGTCGTCCCGTGCCATGTTTGACGCTTAGTTGGCAGCGAGGCCTTGCGGTGTATATTCCACGCCGTTGCTGGCCTGGATTTCGCGGATCACCGCCCATTGGTCCTTGTAGGTGATCGGGATGAACTTGCTCACGCCCTGGAATTCTTCACCCAGCTTGGTGCCTTCGAACTGGAAGCTGAAGAAGGCTTGCTTGATCTTTTCAGCCAGCTCCGGGTCCAGATCATGGGCCACGGTGAAGGAGGTCGTCGGGAATGGCGCGCTTTCCCAGATCAGGCGCACGTCGGCGGGGTCGTAAAGACCACGTTCGGCCATGCGCTCGACCACTTCCGAGGCCACCGGGGCGGCATCATAATCGCCTGCAACCACGCCCAGCATGGATTGGTCATGGGAACCGGAATAGGTGACCTCGTAATCGGTGTCGGGTGTCACACCCAGACCGGGGAACAACGCGCGCGGTGCCTGGTTGCCCGAGTTCGAGGTAGGCGAGGTATGGGCGACGCGCTTGCCCTTGAGGTCGGCCATTTCCTTGATGTCGGAATCGGCCTGGGTGAAGACTTGGAGCTTGTAACCGAACTGCCCGTCATCCGCGCCCATGATCGCAAAGGGCACCGCACCGGCAAGGTTCACCGCGAAAGGTGTGGGGCCGGTCGAAAAGCCCGCGATGTGCAGACGGCCCGAGCGCATGGCCTCGACCTCGGCCGAGTTGGACTGAACGGCAAAGAACTGCACGTCGCGGCCTGTGGCCTCTTCCAGATGCGCGATGAACGGCTCCCAGATGTCGGCGTAGACGGCGGGGTCTTCGACCGGGGTATAGGCGAAGACCAGCGTTGACGGGTCGTTCAGCTTGGCCGGGTCGGTGGGGGTGTCGGCAACCAGATCGCCGTTGGCGTCGCAATAGATGACGTCCAGCACACCACGTTCGGCGCAGTCGTCCTGGGCAAAGGCGGCCGTGCTGCCAAGGGTTGCGGCAATGGCGGTACCAAGCAGGGTTTTGGTGATATTCATTTTGTTCCTCCCGTAAATACATGTGTCGACCGGCAGTCAGGGGCGCCCATTCCTCCGCAGCCCCTGGGTGGTCGATCCGGGCCGATGCTAGTCGGCAATGACCTGCGCGAGCCACTGCACAAGTGACTAACAGAGTTACCGGGGCGCGGCGCAATGTTAACAGAGTTACAATACGGGGGCGTTTGGTTGGTTTTTCACCACGTCACCCTTTCAGGACGCTTGGCGGCTGTGCCCGTGCCGTGACATAGCTTGGTCATGACACGTACCGCCCCACAGCCCCGGATTGCCATTGTCGATGACGATGCCCAGGTCCGGCAGACGCTGTCCGCCTTGCTTGAGCAAAGCGGCTACCGGGCGATTGCCTGCGCCGACAGTGCTGCATTTCATGCGCTGGGTGATCCGCCCGCGATTGAGCTTGCGCTGATCGACCTGCGGCTTCGGGGCGAAAGCGGGTTGATGCTGGCGATCCACATCCGCGAGAAATACAACCTGCCGATTGTCATGCTGACCGGCGTCGGGGATGAGATCGACAAGATCATCGGGCTGGAAACCGGCGCGGATGATTACCTGATCAAACCCTTCAACCCGCGCGAACTGGTGGCGCGCATTCGTGCGGTGCTGCGCCGCTATGGTCATGGCGCGGTAACGCCGCCCGCGACGGGTCACGAGATCGGCTTTGGCGACAAGCGGGTGGATTTGCAGAAACGCGAGTTGCAGGACGCGGCGGGCAACGAGATTCCGCTGACCAATGCGGAATACCGGCTGCTGGATTACTTTGTGCGCAATCCGGGCCGGATCATCCCGCGCCCGGAACTGCTGGAGGAACTGGGCAGCGACACCGAACGCTATCTGGACCGTACCATCGACGTGCTGATCCTGCGCCTGCGCCGCAAGATCGAGCCGATCCCCTCCAAGCCGGTGCATCTGCAAACGCGTCGTGCGCAGGGCTATATCTTTGTGCTGGACGGGGGCAGGGCATGACAGGCGCGGGCCTGTCGCGGCTGAGCATCCGCACGCGGCTGCTGGGGGCCATCGGGCTGTTGTCGGTGGTGGCGGCGGCGATCGGGATCATCGCCTTTTACACATTGGAGCGGGCCGACCGGCAGATCGAATTGCTGCACAGCGTGACCCTGAGCGAAGTGTCGCGGGCGCAGGAATTGTCACAGAATGCCGCGACCCTGTCGAAGTCCGCGCCCTTTCTGTTGTCGCTGAATCCACCCTTCGGGATCGCCACCGAAACCGATGAAATCTATGCGGCGATCACCCGGCTGGAAGCCATGGCCGAGGGCGATGCGGAATTGTCGCTGTCGGTGACACGGATGCGGGCGGCGGTGGATGATCTGGTCGAGATCATTCCGCAGCGCAACCAGATCCGTCAGGATATTGCCGGGATAGATGCGGCGCTTGAGGTGCTGCTGCGCCGCTATCGGCAGTGGATCACCACGCGCGAGGCCACGACCTATCAGCGGCAGGCCTGGGCCGCGTTGCAACAGCTTGCGATAGAGGCGGTAGGGACCGCACGCGCCAATACGCTGACCTCGATCTGGGAATTCCGACTGGGGTACAGGAACATCCGTGCCGACATTCTGGCGGTCGCCACGCCGCAGATAGCCGACAATGTGCAGGAGATCGACCGTACCATCAGCCGCGATGATACGCTGTTCAATCTGGTCTATCGCAGTCTGGCGATTTCGCTGGACGCGGAAAACGCCCTGTTCCGGATTCGGACCGAGGCGGAGCGGATCAACCTGTTGGCCGCGCAAAAGGTGACCGCTGCGCGTGAACGGCTTGAGTTGTCACAGGCCGACACCCGCGCCCGTCTGGCGCTGGCGCAATGGGTGATGCTGGTGCTGATGGCGGTCAGCGTGGGGGTGGCGGTGGTCTCGGCCGTGTTTGTCTCGCGCTATGTGGTGATGAACCTGCACCGGATCGCTCAGGCCATGCGCAGGCTGGCGGCCGGGGATCGTGCGACGCGGCTGGAACGCAGGCTGGAAAGCGAGGACGAAATCGGGCAGCTGTTCTCGGCTTTTCGCATCTTTCGTGCCAATGCGCTGCGGCTGGACCGCAATTCACGGCTGATCCGGCGGCAGAACACGCTGTTTTCGCGGGTGTTCGAGAACATCACCGACGGGGTGGTGATCACGGCTGCTTCGGGGCGCATCCTGGCGCAGAACCAGCGCATTCGCGCGCTATTGCGTCTGCCCGAGGGGGCGGGGGCAGTGGAAACGGTGGAGGATCTGCTGGCGCAATCGCCTTTTGAGTTGCGCGAGACGGCGGTCACGGCGGCGGGTTATCAGGAATATGAAAGTGCGGCGGGTCACGTGATGGAACTGCGCCGCTCGCCCTTTCCCGAAGGCGGCGCGGTCTGGTTGTTTTCAGAAGTCACCGAACGGCGGCTGGTCGATGCGCGGCTGGCGGAAATCCAGCGGGTCGAGACCCTGGGCAAGGTGACGGGCGAGGTGGCCCATGACTTTGGCAACATCCTCTCCACGATCTCGGGCAATCTGCATCTGCTGGAAAGCGCCGAAGGTGATGCGGCCAGGCGCCTGCGGGCGCGGATAGAGGATGCAGTGGATCTGGGCGTGACCCTGACCGAACGGTTGCTGGCCTTTGCCCGCAAACAGCATCTGGAGCCGCAGCGCACCGATATTGTTGATTTGCTTCATGCAATGCATGATCTGCTGGAGATTGCCCTGCCCGAGACGGTTACGCTCACGGTCACTGCGCCGGACGGGCCGATCTGGGCGACAATCGACCCCGGCCAGCTGGAAAGCGCGATCCTGAACCTTTGTGTCAACGCGGGTCAGGCGATCAGCAGCAGCGGGCATATCGAGATTTCGGTCACTGAGCGGGAGGATGGCCATATCGCGCTGGTAGTAGCGGATGATGGTCACGGCATGAGTGCCGAGGCCTTGCGCTATGCGACCGAGCCGTTCTTTACCGCGCGCCGCGATGGCAGCGGCACCGGGCTGGGCCTGTCGATGGTGGATGGATTTGTGCACCAATCGGGCGGCAGTCTGCACATCGCCTCGGTGCCGGAGGAGGGGACGCGTGTCGCCCTGCTGTTCCCGCCGGCGGCTGAAGAAACCGCCGTGATGCAGCATCGGGGGCGTGCGCTGGTGATTGATGACGATCCCCGCGCGTTGGCAGCTGCCGCCACGGCACTGGAAACGCTGGGCTTCGAGGTGAGCACCGCCGCCGATTTCGCGGGCGGCCATGCGGCGCTGGAAAGGGCGCCCCGGCCCGATCTGGTGCTGAGCGACCTGAAGCTGGATGCGCAGCACAGCGGCTGGGATCTGATCCGCAAGGCGCTGGATGGTCACCCGCAGACCCGCGCCATTGCCATGTCGACTCAGTTGCCCGTCGCCGACCGGATCGGGGAGGCCGACCGGGGCCGCTTTGCCCGTGTGGACAAGCCGGTGTCCGTCGACACCTTGGCGCAGGCTTTGGCAGGGATCTGACCCTGCCCCATCCGACAGGGTTCAGAGCTTTGCGAGCGCTTTTTCCATCCTTGCGTATACTTCTGCCGGATCGTGGCAGGCATTGAGCCAGAGGCAATTGTCGGTCTTGCCGGTCTGGCGCAACCAGTCCACGACGGTCATGCCTGTTGTCAGCTCTCCGGCGCATTCGATATCGACAGGGCATAACCTGCCGTCAAAGAGCTCGGGCCAAAGGAGCGCGGATACGGCGATTGCGTCATGCAACGGGCGGGTTGCAGTGCCGTATTTGGCGTTGCCGTAGCGTTCGAAGAATTCCATCATGCCGGCGCAGGCGCGCATGACAGGGGTGCCGTGATCGGCCAGGGTCTGTGACCAGCCAAGCGGGGCAGGTGCCTTGTGGGTGCAATCCAGCGGTACGGCAGTGATCGGAACCCCGGACCCCAGCACGATGCGCGCGGCTTCGGGGTCGACGAGGATATTGTACTCTGCCGCGGGCGTCATGTTGCCGCCTTCGAAAAACCCACCCCCCATGAATACGATCCGGTCGATTTGCGTGGCAATCTCGGGCGCGCGGCGCAGTGCCAGCGCGATGTTGGTCTGCGGGCCAAGCGCGATCAGCGTCACGGGGTCCGGATGGTTGCTGATGGTGTTGATGATGAAATCCACCGCATGACCCGGTGCAGGGGGATGCGCGGCCGGGGCCCAGTCCCAGCCGTCGATCCCGGTGTCGCCGTGGATCTCCGGCACCGGGCGGGGCGCGCGCAACAGCGGACGCGGCGCGCCCGCGTGAACCGGTGTGTCGCCCCGCCCGGCCAGTTCGACGATGCGACGGGCATTATCGGTTGTCTGCGCCAGCCCCATGTTCCCGGCGACCGTGGTCAAGCCGAGCACGTCAAGTTCAGGGGCGGCAAGTGCCAGCAGAATCGCAAAGGCGTCATCCTGTCCGGGGTCGGTGTCGATGATGACGGGTTTGGGCGTCATGGCGGAAGTCCTTTTGATTGAGAGCGGAGGAGAAGATCGAATTTTAGGCGTTGCGGGGTTTTTGCCCTTGAAGGGCCGGATTTGGGAATGGAAAGGGTTGCCCTGTCCTCATTTATGTACATTGTATACAGAATTGGCATAAGGAGAGAGTCCATGAAAGGCGATTTCGACAATATCCCGATCGTCAGCCTTGCCGGTCTGGCTGATGATGCAAATTCAGGCGACAGGTCCAAAACCGTTGCGGCCCTGAAAGAGGCGCTTGAGGTTTCCGGCTTTGCCTATCTGTCGGATCACGGCGTGTCCGAGGATCTGGTGGAGCGGATGCGGCAGCAGAATGTGGCCTTTCACGATCAGCCGATGGAAGAAAAGCTCAAGCTGAAGATCAATGCGTTTCACCGTGGGTACATGCCCATGTCCACCTCGACGATTGTGACCTCGTCCGTCGCCAAGGTGACCAAGCCGAACCGGTCTGAAAGCCTGATGTTCATGCATGAGGTTCCCGAAGACGCACCTTATGCGGGCGAACCCTTGCAGGGGCCGAACCAGTTTCCGGAAAACCTGCCGGAGGTGCGCAGCACCGCGCTGGAGTACATGACCCAGATGACCGCGCTTGGCGCACGGCTGGCCGGTGGCATTGCCGAGGCGCTGGGGCTGCCGCGCGACTGGTTCAAAGAGCATTTCGACAATCCCACGTTGTTCCTGCGCCTGCTGCATTATCCTGAACAGCCCGACGAGGAGGAATTGTTCGGATCGGCGCCGCATACCGATTACGGCTTTGTCACGCTGCTCAAGCAGGATGATGTCGGCGGCCTTGAAGTGCGCAACAAACGCAACGAATGGATCCCGGCACCGCCGATCAAGGGTACATTCGTGATGAATGTCGGCGACATTCTGGCGAAATGGTCGAACGGGCGGCTTGTCTCCACCCCGCACCGCGTGCGCAACCTCAGCCGCCGCGACAGGTATTCGCAGCCCTTCTTCTATGACCCGTCGATGAGCGCATTGGTCGCCTGCCCGGAGGAGATGCTGGACAGGGGAGAGACTGCGAAAATGGAGCCGGTACTTTATGGCGATTACCTGCTTGAGCGGCTCAACAAGAACTACGACTACCGCAAAAAAGCCTCGTGAAGGGCGCGGGTTGCATCATGCATCATAAAACCACAGGGAAACTGAAATGACACAGATGAACCGACGTACAATGTTGACGGCATTGCTTGCGCTTGGCGGCGCAAGCGTGCTGCAGGTGCCGGGCGTGCGCGCTCAGGCAGAGAAGCTGGTGATCACCACCTATGGCGGGTCCTGGGAGAAATTCTGGCGCGATACGCTGATCCCCGGCTTTGCCTCGGAGACGGGCATCGACCCGCAGCTGGATATCGGGCTGGGGCGCGTCTATACCACCAACCTGCGCGCCGCCGGGAAGGACAACCCGCCCTACAGTTGTCTGATGACGAACGAGATCTATTCCACCGTCCTGCGGGACGAGGGGTATTTCGAGAAGCTGGACCTGTCGATGCTGCCAAATTATGCCGATCTCTACCCGGTGGCGACCAAGGCATCTGATGGCTATGCGGCGGTCGGGCTGATCTCGCCCATCGGGATCGGCTATCGCACCGACCTGATCCAGACGCCGCCGACATCGTGGAAAGAGCTTTGGGAGAACCCGGAGGTTGCCGGGCAACTGGGGCTTTACAATATCCAGAACTCGGCCGGGAAAATGTTCCTGATGCTGACCTCGATGATCTATGGATCGGGGATTGATGACCTTGAGACAGGCTTTGCCAAGCTGGCGGAACTGGGGCAGGTGTATCAGACCGATTTCAACATGAGCACCGCGCTGGCCACCGGCGAAGTGGCGATTGCCCCCTTCGATTTCGGCGAGATCGCGCGCCTGCGGGCGCAGGGCCTGCCGGTGGATTGCATCATTCCCGAAGAAGGGTTGATGATGTGGGACCAGACCTTCAACATCTGCGTGAACGGTGCCGCGCGCGAAGATGCCTATAAGTACCTCAACTTTGTTCTGGGCCCGGTGGGGCAGGATCTATTGATGCGTGAATTCTTTGTGTCACCGGTCAACCGTAACGTCGAGGTGCCTGCAGATCTTCAGCGCGACGTGCCGGTCCATGGCGAGGCGATGGCGCAGTTCATCGACTGGGACTGGAAGCTGATGAACGCCAACGCCGAGGAAATCGCGCGCCGCTGGAACGAGATTTTCGGCGCGTGAAAAACAACAAATGCCTGCCCCACAGGGGGCAGGCGATGCCGGAAAGAGGGCTCCCTGCATGACCGAAGTTTCGCTGCTGTCGCTTGTCAAATCCTATGGCAAGTCGACCGCGCTCAAGGGGATATCGCTTGACGTGGGCCATGGCGAGTTTGTGTCGCTACTTGGGCCGTCGGGATGCGGCAAGTCGACGACGCTGAAATGCATCGCCGGTTTCGAGGATGTGACCGATGGCAAGATCCTGTTCGACAGCAAGGACATCTCGCGCAAATTGCCCGAGGATCGTGATATCGGGATGGTGTTCCAGTCCTATGCGCTGTTCCCGCATATGACGGTAGAGCGCAACCTGGCCTTCGGGCTGGAAATGCGCCGCATGGCGCGGTCTGAAATCGCCGAACGTGTGGCCCGCGCGATGGATATGGTACAGCTGACGCCCTATGCAGACCGCTATCCCAAGGCCTTGTCGGGCGGGCAGCAGCAACGTGTCGCTCTGGCCCGCGCGCTGGTGATCGAACCGGCGATCCTGCTGCTGGACGAACCACTGGCCAACCTGGATGCCAAGTTGCGCGACGAGATGCGCGGGTTTATCCGCGATCTGCAAAAGCGGGTCGGGATCACCACGATCTATGTCACCCATGACCAGAACGAGGCGATGACCATGTCGGACCGGGTCGTTGTCATGTTCGACGGCAAGATCGCACAGGCGGCACCGCCCGAGGATGTCTATGACCGGCCTGCATCGGAACGGGTTGCACGGTTCGTGGGCAATGCGAATATCCTCGACCTCGCCGTGGCGGGCCAGATGCATGGGCGCACCTCGCTGAGCGTGCCGGGCGGCGGCAGGCTGGCCGTAACTGGCGGCGGCGATACGCCTGCGACCCGGCTGCGGGTGATGGCGCGGCCCGAACAGATCGCGCTGACCGGGCCCGGTGAGGGGCATCTCGACGGGCGGATCACCAAGCGGTATTTCAGCGGCGGCCATGTGGAGTACCACGTGGAAACCGAATGCGGGACACTGAACGTTCTGTCCCCGACGACACAGAACATGGCCGAAGGGGCCAATGTCGGCCTGACTTTCGATACCCAACGCCTGTGGCCACTGCCCGATTCTGCCCGCGCGGCGGAGCCTGCCGCATGAAGCGCGCGCGCATCCTGATGCTGATCGCCCCGGTTGCGGTGCTGATCTTTCTGTTCATCGTGCTGCCCTATGTCACCGTGCTGCTGATGAGCTTTCGCGCCCCCGCCGACGGCCAACCCTATGGCGCGGGGTTCAGCGTGGAGGGGTATCGCCAGTTCTTCAGCCAGAGCTACTACGCGCTGTCCTTGCCGCAAACGATGGGGCTGGGCATCGTGACCTCGCTGGTGTGCCTGCTGCTGGGCTATCCCGTGGCCCTGCATATCGCCACGGCACCGAAACGCTGGCGCGGGCTGCTATATGGCATCGTGTTGTCGCCGCTGCTGGTGGGGATCGTGGTGCGCAGCTATGGCTGGACCATCCTGCTGGGCAATGCCGGCGTGATCAACACGACGCTGCGCAATCTCGGGCTGATCGAGCGGCCGCTGCCGCTGATGTATAATGAATTCGGCGTTGTGCTGGCGCTGGCGCATGTCTTTCTGCCCTTCATGGTGCTGCCGCTTCTGGCGTCGTTGCAGACGGCGGATCCGGCGGTGCGGCAGGCGGCGCGGTCGCTTGGAGCCGGGCGGTTCACGGTGTTTCGCCGGGTGACCCTGCCGATGTCGATGCCGGGCATACAGTCAGGCTGCATCCTGGTCTTCGTGCTCGCGATTTCGTCCTATGTGACGCCCGCACTGGTGGGCGGCATGCGGGTCAAGACCACGACATTGCTGGTGGTGGATGCGCTGATCGACCAGTTCCAGTGGCCCTTCGGGTCGGCAATGGCATTGACGCTGGCCATCAGCGCGGGGGTCGTGGTGCTGATCTTTGCCCGCCTGACCCGCATCAGGTGGAGCTGAGCCATGGGTCTTGTCACACCGCTGCTGTCGCTGCTGCGCGCGCTTGTCTATGTCTTTCTGCTGGCCCCGATCGTCGTGGTCGTGCTGGCTTCGCTGAACGCGGGCAATTTCCTCACCTTTCCGCCGCAGGGCCTGAGCTTGCGTTGGTTCTGGACCTTCCTTAACAACGATGTCTTCATCGACGCCATTGTCTATTCACTGATCCTTGCGGCGCTGGCCACGGCGGTATCGCTGGTGCTGGGCACGATGGCCGCGCTCTACTTTGTTCGTCATGCCCGCCGCGAGGCCGAAGTGGTGCGCATCGGAGTGCTGCTGCCGCTGATCCTGCCCGAGATCCTGACCGCCATCGCCTTGCTGTTCTTTTTCTACGAGATCGGCATCGGTACGCAGTACAAGATTGCGCTGTTCACCGGCCACGTGCTGATGACATTGCCGTTTGTATTTCTCAACGTGACCACCTCCCTGCAAGGGCGCGACGATGCGGTCGAACTGGCTGCGCGCACCCTTGGCGCTTCGCGGATGACGGCGTTCCGGCGCATCACCCTGCCGCTGATCGCGCCGGGCATGGCGACCGGTGGCGTGTTTGCATTCATTATCAGCTTTGATACCTTCGGAGTTTCCTTCATCCTGAAGGGAACCGGATCAGCACCGCTGCCGATCCAGCTTTATGACTATCTGCGTTTCAATTTCACACCCGAGGCTGCTGCCGTGTCCACTGTTTCCATCCTGCTGACCCTCGTCCTTGTCACCCTCTCCAACATGTTGTTCGGGCGCGATTGACCGGAATGGACGACACTGTGGATACATCACTGGGGCTGCGGCCCATCGGGGTCGAGGTCGCGGACCGTCTGGAAGCCGCCATCGTGCGGGAGACGTTCGCACCGGGCGAAAAGCTGCGCGAAGTGGACATTTGCACACGGTTCGGCGTGTCGCGGTCGCCCCTGCGCGAGGCATTCCAGATCCTCGAAGCGCGTGGTCTGGTAGAGCGGCGGCCGCGGCTGGGCACGCGCGTGACCGAGATGACCGTCGAGGTGCTGGACGAGATCACAACCTGCCGTCTGGCGCTGGAATGCACCTGCAGCCGGTTGCTGGCAGAACGCGAGGATCACGCCGAGATCGCCGACGCGCTGGATCAGGTCCTGGCCGAGATGCGCAAGGCCAGGGCGCAGCGCGACTTCAGATCGGGGTTCGAGGCCAACGTGCGCCTGACAGCGCTGATGCACAAGCAATGCGGCAATTCGGTGCTGATGCGTCTGCTGGATCAGCTCGACACATCCGCCCTGCGCTATCGGTTCCGGGCCTATCTGAGCACGGCGGGGATGCTGGATGACATGATCGAGGGCAACAGGGCGCTGATCGCCGAAATCCGCAATGGCCAGGGCCAGCGGGCCGCCGAGATGACCGACCGGCTGATCCGCTCCGCATGGCAGACCACCCGAGATCTTTTTCTGAGCACTTCCGAAAGTACAAAGACATGAACAGACCCGACGTCGCCTTCCTGGGGTTCAAGATGGATACCGTGGTCACGCAGGTCGCTGCATTCGCCACCCCCGTGCTGGCGGATGATATTGCCGCGCTGTCGCCGGAACGGCGTGCCGCGATCACCTGTGCGGTCACATCGGCGGTCAACGGTGCATCGGGCGAGCTGCTGGATCTGTTGCCCAACCTCTCTCACATCGTATCCGCCGGTGCCGGGCTGGACCGGTTCGATTTTGACGACCTGCGGGCGCGGGGGATCACGCTGAACGATACCGGGCATCTGGTCAGTTCGGACACCGCGGAAATGGCGGTGATGTTGCTTTTGGCGATGGCGCGGGATGTTGTCCGGGCGGATGATCATGTGCGCAGTGGCCGCTGGGCCGACGGGCATTTCGGCTATCGCATCCGGGTGGCGGGCAAGACGGCGGGGATTGTTGGCCTGGGCCGGATCGGGCGGCTGATCGCCGAGCGGCTGACCGGACTTGGCCTTGACGTTGCCTATCACACCCGCGCGCCCAGGCCGGATGCACCCTGGCCCCATGTGGGCGACCTGGAAGAACTTGCAGCGCGGTCCGATTTCCTGGTGGCGGCTGTGCCCGGTGGCGCGGCCACGCGGAACATGTTCGATGCGGGCGTTCTGCGCGCTCTGGGGCCGCGTGGCTATTTCGTCAACATCTCGCGCGGGACGGTTGTTGACGAGGAGGCGCTGATTTCGGCCCTGACGGAGGGCACGATTGCCGGTGCCGCACTGGACGTATTCGAAAACGAGCCGCGTCCCGACCCACGGTTCGCTAAACTGTCGAACGTCACCCTGACGCCCCATGTCGCCGCGATCACCGAGGATTACGCCGCCGAACTGGCCGCCGATATCGCACGGCAGGTGGCGGCGCATCTGGAAATCGGTCTGCCACAGGCCTGAGGGTCGTCCTGCCTGGAAACCCGTCAAAGCCCGAGCGCTGCCAGCGCTTCATCCGCCGTGCAGGTCAGCCGACGGTCACACCGCCACAGACAAAGAGCGTCTGCCCGGTGACAAAACCGGCGCGATCATCGCAGAAAAAGCTCACGGCATTGGCGACATCTTCGGCTGTGCCCATGCGGCCCAGAGGCACGGCATCCACGATCGCCTTGGTCTTTGGGGCGTCTGGCGGGTTGTTTTCCCAGAACGCGGTTGTTGCGATGGGGCCGGGGGCCACGCAATTGACGGTGATGGAGTCTTTGCCCAGTTCAAGCGCCCAGGTGCGTGCCATGGATTGCGCGGCACCCTTGGTGGCGCTGTATAGCGTCCGGTCCAGTTTGCCCTTTGTCACGCGGCTGGTGTTGAAGACGATCCGCCCGCCACCGTGTCCGCGCATCTCCGGCACGACAAGCTGGGCGCAGATGATGGATGTCCGCAGATTGAGATGCATGAGCCTGTCAAAATCCTCAAGCTGCACGGCCTCCAATGGGGCAGGGGCGACCAGCCCGACATTATTGACCAGGCAGGTGACCTTGTGGCTGGCAAGAATGCCGCGCAGCGCCTGCCGGGTGGCTTCCGCATCGGTCAGGTCGACCATGACGGCATCCGCCTGCAGGCTTTCGGCCTCCGGCTTTGCGACATCAAGCGCGAAGACGCGGTAACCGTCCTGTTGCAGACGCAGCGAAATGGCCTGGCCGATGTTGCGCCCACCGCCGGTGACGATTGCTGATTTCTGGGTCATGATCTTGCCCGATGCCTAACCGGTGACCGGGGAGTAGCCGAGCCGCGGCGTCACCGCCTCGCCGTGAAAGCGGTAGGTGCCATCCTCGGCCCTTTCCAGGTCACCGAGACCGGGGTAGGGGAAATGATAGCCGTGATAGCGGATGTTGTTGTCCACGACATGGGCAAATATCACCGATTTTGCATCCGCCCCCATCTGCGGATCGCTGTCGTAATCCATGTGAAAGAACCATTCCGGGTGGATCGGGTCAAAGATGTGGTGATGCGCGACGTCGCCGGTGAACACGACCTTCTCGCCCTGGCTTTCAAAGATGAAGGCGCATTGCCCCATGCTGTGCCCGGCAACAGAGAGCGTCGTGATACCGGGCAGGATATCATCGCCCAGTTTGAAAAGCCTGACCCGCTCGCGGTAGGGCGCGACAGCGGCCAGCGTCCCCTCGGTCCAGGGTTTTCGGAAATCGGTGCGGGACAGGCTTGCCTCGTCTGTCCATTCCTCCCAATCGGTATCGGAGACATAGAGATCGGCATTCTTGTAGACCGGCGTTCCGTCCGGGTGGATCAGCCCGTAGGAATGATCGGGGTGCAGGTGGGTCATCAGAATGACGTCGATATCGTCGGGGTTGATACCGCTCGCCTTCATGTTGTCGAGGGTATGGCCCATCGTGTCGCCGAAAAGCTGAGAGGTCCGGCCCATGCCCGCGTCGATCAGGATCAGCTTTTCGCCGGTGTTCACGACCACCGGGATCAGATCCATGGGAAAGAATTCGCCCTGGGGCAGGCGGTAGGCTTCTTTCAGCCGCGCAAGCTCGGCAGGATCGGCGTTGGGGAACAGGCCTTCGTACCCGTGATGAATATATCCATCCCATATCGCCGTGCATTCCAGGGCGCCGACGTTGAAACGATACCATCCGGCGTTCTGCGTCTTGAGCTGTTTTGCTGTCATGATTGTAATCCCCCCTTGAAATGTCCTCTGAGCGGCGCGGTTGCGGGCCAGATTCCGTATCCTGTCCTACCGTAATACGGTAATAGCGCAAACGCGTCCACCCGCTATTTCAATCCAAACGGGGCAGATGGCGCAAGCCTGCCGAAACTGATCTGACCGGGGGTGTCTGACGCGGCCAATTGGCCTGAAAACTGGCGAAAATTCAACCAACTGCGCGTATCGGCCACTTTACGAGTGTTTTTGGCGTCTTTAGTGTATTCTCGCCTCAGTAGTGCGGGCGAAGCACGTTGACTGTAATACTGTAATATCGTAGGATGGTCTTGCTGTGCACTCGCCCCTTACCGACTGAGTGTTGTTGCCGGTCCGCCTGTTGCAGGGATGCCGGTCTATTGTGAAGTAAAACGGAGAAATGCATGGCGAAGTCGACCGTGATTGCAAGAACTGCGGCCCCTCTTCGGCAGCAAGTCGTCCGACTGGTCCGAGAGGACATCCTTGAGGGTAAACTTGTTCCCGGGCAACGTCTGGTCGAAAGCACGCTTTGCGATGCTTACGGGGTGTCCCGCACCGTGATCCGAGAGGCGCTGCGCCAGCTTGAATCGGAACATCTGATCGAAGTGGTTCCGAACCTCGGGCCGATTGTGGCTGTCCTGACGGAAAAGGAAATCAGGTCGATCTATGTGGTGCGGGCGGCCCTTGAGGGGTTGGCCGGCAAGCTCTTTGCCGAGAATGCAGATGCCACCCAGGCGAAAAACCTGGTGAAACTGCGGGACCGGCTGGATCGCGAATACCGCAAGGGCGACATTGAAAGCCGCGAGCTGATCAAGGCCGATTTCTATCGGCAGCTGACCGAAGGTGGCGGGAACGAGATTCTGGCGGAAAGCCTGAGGAGCATGCATGCCCGGATCGCGATGTTCAGGCGGTTTGCATTTGTGGACGAGGCCCGGATCGAGCCATCCATCGCCGAGCTGGAGACGATCATTGATGCCGCCGCAATTGCCCGGAATGGCGAGGCCGCATGGGCGGCCTGCGAACATCACATTCTTCTCGCGGGCGAGCTGGCGATTGAGGAATATGTAAAGCGGAACAAGGACATCCTGCCTGACGGCTGAGAAGGCGGGCGGCGCGCAACACGCCGCCAGGTCAATGTCAGGGTTTTTCCCACCAGCTTCGGTCACCGGCGACACCGCGGGCCAGAAGCGCCTTGATGGCCTGCTCCGTCATCGGGGCCGGGTTGTTGAGAACAAGCCGCGTCGCCTTGACCGAGGATGCGGCGATCTGGTCGAAATGTGTCTCTTCGACGCCGAGTGAGGCCAGTTCCATCGGGGTGCCGGTCTTTTCCAGCAGTTCCTCTATCCGGGTGATCGCGGCGCGGCCCTGATCGCGCTCCGACTGGCCGGGCCGGGCCACCCCGAGAGTTTGACCGATCTGGGCAAATTCGGAGGTGCAATAGGGCAGGTTGAACCGCATGACATAGGGCAGCAGCGCCCCCACCCCGAAGCCATGCGGCGTGTGACCGATGGCGGCCATCGGGCTTTGGATCGCATGGGCGGCCGCCGTGCCGGTCGTGTTGATCGCCATACCCGCGCAATAGGCGGCAAACATGACATCAGAACGCGCCGCGAGATCGGAAGGATCGTCCACGACTGCGCCAAGCGACTTGTTCATCAACGTCAGGCCCTGGGTGCAGAACATGTCGGTGATGCGGTTCTTGCCCACGTAGATCTGCGTGGCGATCTGCTGCGGTGTCGGGTTCTTGGGCCTGGCTGTATAGGCTTCGACCAGGTGGGACAGCGCGTCTGCCGCCGTGGCCGCCGTCAGGCCCGGCGGGCAGCTCAGCGTCAGTTCCGGGTCGATGATCGCGATGGCCGGGGCGATATGGGCGTCGGCGATGGCCATCTTCATCTGGTTCTCGTCGTCATAGACAATGGCAAGGCTGGTGACCTCGGCACCGGTGCCGCCGGTGGTCGGGATCGTGATGATGGGAATGCCCGGGCCGGGGACCGCAAATTCGCCGAAATAGTCCCTGACATCGCCGCCATGGGCAAGGATCACGGAAACCGCCTTGGCCAGATCCATGCAGGAGCCGCCGCCGATGCCCACAATCACGTCGATACTGCCCCTGGCGAATGGCGCGGTGGCGTCGATGACGTTCTGGCGGGGCAGGTCGGGCAGCGCCTGATCGTAGATCGAAATCTTCATGCCCGCCACCGAAAGATCGTCATGCATCGCCTTGAATTCGGGCGTGGTTGCCATGCGTTCGTCGGTCACCATCAGGACCCGCGTGCCAAAGCCGCGCGCATAAAGGCCAAGTTGCCTGCGTTGTCCGGGGCCGAAAAGGACGGTCTTGGGTTGACGGACAAGACCAAGGCCGAGCGTGTTTTCCATCGACATCAGGCAAAGGCCTCATTCACCGTGACGGCCATGTATTTCTGTTCCGTGAATTCGTAGATGCCATCGTTGCCCGCCTCGCGGCCGATGCCGGATGTCTTGGTGCCGCCAAAGGGGGCCTTTGGATCTGCCATGATACCTCTGTTGATGCCAACCATCCCGAATTCCAGCCGCTCACCGAAGTTGATCGCGCGGGACAGGTCCCTGGTGAACACATAGGAGGCTAACCCGAAGTCGCTGTCATTTGCAAAGGACAGCGCTTCTTCCGGGCCCTCAACAGAAAAGATCGTGGCGATGGGCGCGAAAAGCTCGTTGGAACACATCACGTCATTGCGCCCGACATAGCGCAGCACGGTCGGCTCGAAAAAGAAACCGTCACCGGCAATCGGCTTGCCGCCGGCAAGCAGCGTGCCGCCCGCCTGGGTGAGCTGCGCAACGGTATCGGATAGACGGTCTCGCTGCCTGGCCGAGATCATCGGCCCTACATCGACCGGGTTCATGCCGTCACCGACCGTCAGGGCCTTGACCTTGGCCACGAATTTCTCGGTGAATTCCGCTTCGACGCGGGCATCCACGATGATGCGGTTTGCCGCCACACAGGCCTGACCCGCGTTGCGGAACTTGCAAATGATCGCCTGATCGACGGCAAGGTCGATGTCGGCGTCATCAAGGACGATGAAAGGCCCGTCGCCACCCAGCTCCATCGATGCGTTCATGATGTTGCGGGCACCCTGTTCCATCAGCAGGCCGCCGACCCCGGTGGACCCTGTGAAAGACACCTTGCGCAGGCGCTTGTCCTGCATCAGCGGTTTCGACACGCCGGAGGAATTGGTTGTATGCAGCAGGTTCGCTACGCCCGGCGGGAAGCCCGCGTCATGCAGCACCTGCATGAAAAGCGCGCCGGTCATCGGCGTTTCCTGCGCGGTCTTGGTGATTGTCGTGCAGCCGGCCGCCAGCGCTGCGCCCCCCTTGCGCACGATCATCAGAAGCGGAAAATTCCACGGTGTGATCAGCAGGCAGGGACCGACGGGCTGGTGCGTCACCATCACCCGGAAGCCGCCGTTCGAACTCTCGGAATAGGTGCCATGCAGATGCGCGGTCTGTTCCGCGAACCACAGCAGGAAGTCTGCCGAGAGAAGGAATTCGGCGCGGGATTCGGTCAGCGGCTTGCCGCTTTCCAATGTCATCGTATGTACGAAGGCCTGTTCGCGCTCCAGCATCAGGGCATGGGCACGGTGCATGAGGTTGGCACGAGCACGCGGGGCCACGCGCGCCCAGGCGGCCTGCGCGGCATGCGCACTGTCAAGCGCCCGCAGCGCGTCTTCACTGCCCGCGTCAGAGACTTCGGCAATGGTTTTTCCGGTGGCCGGATTGATCACGTCAAACTGAGTCGCGGCATCTGTCCAGGCCCCGTCAATGTAAAGCCGCGTGTCGGGCAGAAGGCCGCCTTCCGGCTTTGATACGAGGTCCTTGGGGTGATTTGTCATGGTATTTTCCTTGTGGACTTGGCGGCTGTTCCGCGCTGATGGCGTGAATAGATATTGCGTAATACTGTATTATCGGATTATGTTCCTGACAAGCGCATTTTGCTGGCGGGGCGCTGTCCGGCCAGAATTTCCAAAGCAGAATTCAGCTTGTTGACGGTATTACGGTATTACAGTAAGCATGAGGCAAGAGAGTTGATTTCCGGCTTTGGAAGAAGCGGGTTTCGGCTTCTGCGCCGATAGCTGTCGGCGGAGAATCAAGGGAGGATTTCAGTCAATTGCAGGGGGTTCAGGCGCCCATCGGGCGCGCAGCCCTCAGGGGGCAACGCCCACCCGGCACGGCGTGGCCCTTGGCTGACAGAAGATTGAGCGCGGCACTGCCGCAGGTGAGATGAAAAAGGGAGAACTGGCATGAACGAGACGACATTGAATGGCCTTGAGCTTGACGTGGCGGTCATCGGGACGGGGGTGGGCGGCCTGTACGCACTGCACCGGACACGCAACGAAATGGGCATGAACGTTCAGGCGTTCGATGACGCCGGGGGCGTTGGCGGCACCTGGTACTGGAACCGCTATCCGGGCTGCCGGGTCGATACGGAATCCACCGTTTACACCTATTCTTTCGACCTCGACATGTTCCAGAACTGGGAATGGTCGGAACGCTACGCAAAACAGCCCGAAGTTCTGGGCTATCTCAATGCGGTGGCTGACAAGCATGACCTCAAGCGGTCCATCAACTTCAACACCCGGATCACCAGGATGGTGTGGAACGAAGATGAGGGCCGCTGGACCCTGACCACGGCCAAAGGCGATGTGGTCAAGGCAAAATATGTCATCGAGGCGGTTGGCCTGCTGTCGTCTTCCTATGCGCCGCAGTTCCCCGGGCAGGACAAGTTCAAGGGTGACGTATTGGTCGCCTCGCGCTGGCCGGAGCAGGAGCCGGACCTGAAAAACAAACGTGTCGCAGTGCTGGGTACGGGGTCGACCGGCATCCAGATCGTCACGGCGCTGGCCGACAAGGTGGGCCACCTCCATGTTCTGCAACGGACCGCGCAATGGGTGGTGCCCCTGGGCGTCGGCCCGTTCCCGCAGGAAACCCGCGAAAAGATCAAGGCCGATCCCCGGGGGTTCCGCGACTGGGCGCTCAGCACTGGTGCGGTATTCGGTTTCGACGAGGCGACAACATCGGCGCTTGAGGTGTCCGAGGCTGAACGCCAGAAGGTTTATCAGACCGCCTGGGAAAAAGGGAACGGCTTTGCCTTCATGCTTGAGACATTCTCCGACATCCCGGTGACGGCAGCAGCCAACAAGACCGCGACCGATTTCATCAAGGGCAAGATCGACGCAATCGTGACAGACCCGGAGGTGGCCGCAAAGCTGACGCCCAGCGACTATTACGCGCGGCGCCCGCTGGCAGCGGATGGCTATTACGAGGTCTACAACCGCGACAACGTCACCCTGCACGACGTCAAGGCGCACCCCATCGAAAGCTTCAGCGAAAACGGGTTGATCATCGACGGCGAGGAGCTGGCGCTGGATGTGGTCATCATGGCGACGGGGTTCGACGCCATGACCGGCAATTACCTCAAGATCGAAACCATCGGGCGCGATGGCACAAAGCTGCAGGACGCCTGGAGCGATGGCCCCCATGCCTATGCCGGGATGTCGATTGCCGATTTCCCCAACCTGCTGATGGTCTTTGGCCCGTTCAGCCCCTTTACCAGCCAGCCGCTTGTCCATGAATGGCAGGTCAACTTCCTGACCGACATGATCAAACATGCCGAAGAGGGCAGCGGCGTGATCGAAACCACCAGGCAGGCGCAGGACAGTTGGGTCAGGGTCTGTCAGGAAGGCATGGCAGGCACGCTGTTCGAGGTGACGGACAGCTGGATCAACGGTGCAAACATCCCCGGCAAGCCGCGCACCTCGATGTGGTATATGGGCGGCATGGGGAACTATGTGACAGAGATGAACGCCATCCGCGACGACAATTATCGCGGTTTCGAGATCCGGTAAATCACGCTTTGACGAGCGGTCGGCCTGCCCGTATCGGGTGGGCCCATCGCGTTCATTTTCACTGCCCTGTGGGACCTGCGGGGCAGAGTTTTCATTTCGGTAATTTTTCCAACCTTCCGTTCCGGGTATGCAGGGCATCAATGGTGGCGGGAGGGCCAGCGGCCGGAATGCGTCTGTGGACGATACCGCTCGTGGCCGGGAATTCAGGCTGTGGAGGAGCACAGAAATGGCACGCAAACTCATTCGCAATGCGCATATCATCTCGATCGATCCCGAGGTGGGGGTCATCCCGCGCGGCGACATCCTGATTGAAGG
This sequence comes from Sulfitobacter sp. IGS-18, assembly GCF_059628195.1. NCBI lineage: Bacteria > Pseudomonadati > Pseudomonadota > Alphaproteobacteria > Rhodobacterales > Roseobacteraceae > Sulfitobacter > Sulfitobacter sp. IGS-18. The sequence continues at coordinate 111,908 of NZ_JCAQIH010000002.1, forward strand.
CAGCAAGATCGCGGCAATCGGCACAGACCTTTCCGTTTCTGATGCAGAGATCATCGACGGCGAGGGCCGCATTGCCATCCCGGGATTCATCGACACCCATCGCCACACCTGGCAGGCGCTGCTGCGCGCCAGCGGGGCCGACTGGACGCTGGCGCAATATTTTGCGGGCGTGCGGGGTGTCATGGGCACGCTCTACACCCCCGATGACATGAAGATCGGCAACCATCTGGGCGCGATTGCCGCCCTCGATGCCGGGATCACCACGCTGTACGACTGGTCCCACAACAACAATTCGCCCGACCATTCCTCGGCTGCGGTCGAAGGGCTGATGGCCGCCGGGATGCGGGCTGTCTTCGGCTATGGCAACTCGGATGCGGAATGGGTCCCGGTCAGCGACGCGCCATCCGATTTCGAGGACGTGGCGCGGGTGAAGCGCGAATATTTCTCCTCCGACGATCAGCTTGTCACGATGGGTTTCGCCGCGCGCGGCAACCAGTTCGCCACGATGCGCGTCACAAAAGAAGACTTCGTCAAGGCCCGTGACCTTGGCTTGCGGATCAGCGTTCACATGGGTGACGGGCTATGGGGCATGAACAAGCCGGTGGTCGATCTGCATGCCGAAGGGCTGACAGGGCCGGACGTGACCTATGTCCACTGCAATTCACTGCAGTCAGAGGATTTCCAGATCATCGGTGACACCGGCGGCACCGCCTCTATTGCGCCGGAGCTTGAGCTGCACATGGGGCATGGTTTTCCGCCCACGCTGTCGCTGATGAAGGTCGGGGTGCGCCCGTCGATCTCCATCGACGTGGTGACCACGGTGCCCGATGACATGTTCTCGGCCATGCGTGCGCTGCTGTCAGGCACGCGGGCGGTGGTGAACAATCAGGCGCTGCTCGACAAGGTGATTGTCGACCCTCTGCCGCTGATGGCAACAGATGTTCTGGAATTCGCCACGCTGCAGGGCGCGATTGCCTGCGGGTTGGGTGACAAGACCGGATCGCTAACCGTCGGCAAGGAAGCGGACATCGTGCTGGTGAACTGCAATTCGCTGAACACGATGCCGATGAACAACGCCTATGGGATCGTTGTCGAGGCGGCCCATGCGGGCAATGTCGAAACGGTGATTGTCGCCGGTAACATACGCAAGCGCGATTTCAAGCTGGTCGACTTCGATCATGCCTCCTTCAAGACAAGGGTCGAAGCCGCGCGGGACGGACTTTTTGAAAAGGCCGGTGTGCCCTCGGACGGCTCATGGTTGCCGCGCCCCTTCGAGGCCGCCACCGACAGCGAGTTCTGAGCGATGACCGGGGTCCACCAGCGGCCTGCGCTTTCCGTTGTGGGCGGCGGGTTGGGCGCGGGAAAAACCTCTCTGATCGCGCGGTTGCTTGAGCAGCCAGGCATGGGGCGGACCGGGGTCGTGGTGAATGAATTCGGTGAATTCGGCGTCGATGACCTGATGCTGGGGTCATCCGCCCCGGATGCGCAGCTGGCGCTTCTGCGCAATGGTTGCATCTGCTGCCGTCCGGGCAATGACCTGTCCGAAGCCGTGCGCAAGATGATCGCGGCGGCACCCGAACCCTTGGTGCGGATCCTGGTGGAAACCTCCGGCGTTGCGGAATTGTCTGCGGTGCTGGCCAAGATCGGCGCGGATCACGTGCTGCGCGGGATGGTGCGTCTGGATGCTGCCATCGCCGTTGTAGATGCCACCGCCCCGGATGAGACGCGGGCCGAGCATATCGCCTGCGCCGACCGGATCGTGGTGACGAAGACCGACCTGGTGGTGCCAATCGCTGCCGCGGCAATACGGCGGCGTATTGCCGCGATGAACCCGACGGTGCCCATCCTTGACGGGCAGGCGCAGCCCGACCCGGACGTCCTGTTCAATGCCGGCCTGATCGACGGGCGCAGCGGCGAAGTGCAGGCAGATGCATGGCTGCGCGCGCAGGGCAGCGTTCATGTCCACCATCATGGCGAGGATGCCGACAGCATCCGTTCGTGGCTGATCGAGACCGGGCCTCAGAACTGGACGCAATTGTCACAACATATCGCCCGGATGAGCCGCGCGGCCGGTCCGGCCCTGTTGCGGCTCAAGGGCATTGTCGCGGACAGGGATGATGCCCGCCCGCTGGCACTGCAAATGGTGCGCGACCAGATCTACCGGCCGGTGCGGCTGACCCGTGAGGCGGGCGATGGCCGCAGCCGGATTGTCGTGATCGCACGCGCCACCGCGGCCCCGGCGGTCGAGGCGCTGGCCACGCGGCTGAGCGCGGCCGAGGTCGCCATCGAAGTTCCATAACAGGAGAGACATGATGCACTACATCGTTCATTGCCTTGATTATGTCGGGCAGGTTCAGAAACGTCTGGACCACTACGACAGCCACAAGGCCTATCTTGCGACGAATCCGATCAGGACACTGATCTCGGGTCCGTTGCTGGCGGATGATGAGGAGACGATGATCGGCTCGTGCTTTCTGGTCGAAGCGCAGAGTATGGAGGAGGTCATGACCTTTCACCGGAATGATCCCTTCTATGCGGCGGGGATCTGGGAAAAGGTGTCCATCCGTCCGTTCAGCAAGCGCGTGGACAATCGCACATGAGCGGGCCGGTACGTGTGGCGCTTGCCGGCCTTGGCTGGTGGGGGCAGAAGATCACCGCCGTTTTGCAGGCGGCCCCGGACGAGGTGACAATTGTCAGGGCAATCGAGCCAAACGCCGAGGTCGCGATGGCCTTTGAAAAGGCGCATGGCATTCCGGTGACCGCCGAACTTGATGCAGCATTGGTCGACCCGGATGTCGAGGCGGTGCTGCTGGTCACGCCGCATAGCCTTCATGCGGCGCAAATTGCGGCCTGTGTGGCGGCGGGCAAACATGTCTTTTGCGAAAAGCCCCTGGCGATGACACGGGCCGGTGCAGTCGCGGCGGTGGATGCCGTCGAAGCGGCGGGGCTGATCCTGGCGACCGGGCACGAGCGCCGCTATGAGCCGCCCATCGCCCGGATGATTGCGGCGGCGGACAGGGGCGAGATGGGCCGGCTGATGCAGTTTGACGCCACTTTCAGCCATGACAAATTCCTGTCGCTGGACCCAACGAACTGGCGTCTTGGTGCCGGGGATGCGCCCGCCGCCGGGATGACGGCGACGGGCATCCACCTGCTGGATCTTGCGGTGCGGCTGATGGGTCCGGCAAAGAGCGTCATCTGTTCCTGCGAGACGCTTGCATCGGAACTGCCGCAGGGTGACACGATCGCTGCCTTCGTGATGTTCAAGGGGGGTGGCACAGCGACAATTGCCGCCAATCTCGCGATGCCCTTTGTCTCGCGCTGTTCGCTGTTCGGATCCGAAGCCTGGATCGACGTCAGGGACCGCGCCCATGTGGAGGCCCCCGATGGCTGGGTTGTCACCAGCGCGCGCAAGGGCGGAAAGATCGAGGTGGAAGAGGTCGGCCCGGCAGAGCCCGTGCGCGACAATGTCGTGGCTTTCGCGCGGGCGATCCGTGGGCAGGCCGCCTATCCCATCACCACCGGCCAGATGATCGAGACCGCGGCCCTGCTTGAGGCGATTGTAAGCAGTTCGAAGTCGGGGGAGCTGGTTACTCTTTAATCAGCCACAAGGCTGTTGCAGTTGGCGCCGGGAAACCGGCGCCAGTTTTGTTTTGTCTGCAGTGAAGGAAAGCGCGGTTTCAGCCGCCACGCCGTTTGCGGCCCTGCATTTCGGACAGGAACATGCCCAGGGCAATGGCGACACCCTGAAAGATCATCTGCCAGGACGTTTCCAACCCCAGGACTTTCAATGTCTGGCCAAGCTGGATCAGGAACAGGGCGGCACCGGTGACCGCGATCATAGACCCGATCCCGCCACTGATGGCCGTGCCACCCAGGACGGCAGCGGCAATCGGTGCCAGCAGATAGGGGTTGCCGACGTCCAGTGTCGGATTGCGGATAAAGGCCGAAAGCAACACGCCGACGATGCCATAGAGGAAGGAGGCCGCGACAAAGGCACCAGCCTGGTATCGCCGGATCTCGACCCCCGTCGCATAGGCCGCACGCGGGTTGGCACCCACCGCCTCGAAACGGCGTCCAAGCTGGGTCCGGCGCAGCAGGATCGTCAGGACCAGCGTCAGGGCAATGGTGATCCAGACCGTTGTATTCAGTCCCAGCCAGCGGGTGCCGCCAAAGCCTGCAAGGGCGGTGGGGACGCCGGATTCGGCGGGCAGCCCGGTCCGGTACCAAAGCGTGATCCCCGAGACGATTGCGCCGGTCGACAGGGTGACAATCAGGGCATTGAGCTTGAGCCAGGCCACCAGCAGGCCGTTGATCAGACCGACGCATATCGCTACCAGGATGGCCATGAATGTTCCGATGACCACGGAGCCTTCCGCGCCGCCCGATGTTCCCAGCAGGACCGTGCTGGACAGCGTCACGATGGCAGGCACCGACAGGTCGATGCCGCGCGCCATGAGAACCAGGGATTGGCCCATCGCCGCAATGGCAAGAAAACCCGCGAAGGGCAGGATGCTGATGATCGAGGTTGCCGAGACACTGCGCGGCAGAAAGACCGCGCCGATCAGCAGCAGTATCGCCAGGGCAATCCAGATGGCAGCGAATTGCATCTGGATCGCCGGCACGCGGCCTTTGCCGCCGCGTCCGCTGCGTGACGTCCGTGTGTATTGTGACAGGGCAGGCGTTGTTGAATCTGTCATTTTTCCCTCGTCGGTTTCTGGGTCCGGGGCGGGCATCAGGCGGTCGATCTCTTGGTGGCCCGGATGACCTTGCGGCGGCGCAGGGCCGATTGCATCAGTGTTTCGACTTCACCCAGCCCGGAGTAGAGGAAGATCGCAAAGAGCGTCATGGCACCGCTGGCGATGATCCCGAAAGAGGTGGAAAGGCCCAGAAGCGTGATGACATTGACCATCAGCGCAAAGAACAGCGCACCAAACAGGGCACCCACGAAAGAGCCGCGCCCGCCAGAGAGCGCCGCACCGCCAAGGACGGCAGCGGCGATCGAGGTAAGCGCATAGTTTGCGCCGACTGTCGGCGCACCCACCCCAACCTCCGAGCCGAGAAAGAATCCGGCAACCGTCGCCATGAGGGCGGCAAGCACATAGGCCCTGACATGGACACGGTCCACGCGCACGCCGTTACGCTGTGCTGCAACCTCGCGAAATCCGACGGCCTTTGCCTCCAGTCCCGAGCGCGTGCGATGCAGCCAGAAGTCGAAGGCAATGGCGACGCCAAGCAGCACGAAGATCGAGATCGGCAGGAAGCCAATGCGTTCGCGCAGGAGACCCGTGAATTCCTGCGAGATCATCCCGGCAGGTGTGGGTCGGCCCAGCAGGGCGGCACCCTGAAGGACGGACAGCATGGCGATGGTCGTGATCACCGCGTTGATATTGGCAAAGCGGACCAGGGTGCCGTTGATCAGACCAACCACCGCGCCAATGGCAAGGCATCCCAGCACCCCGAGGATCTGCATCCCGATGGGCATCTGAAAGGCGATCATGAAGGATGCGGCAACCACCGTGAGGCTCATCATGGAGCCCACGGAGACGTCGAGGCCGCGCACCAGAAGCACATGCAACTGGGCCATGGCCACCATCGCGGCGGGCGCGGTTGCCAGCAGGATGTAGCGGATGTTGACATGGCGCAGGAATACATCAGTCTGTAGCGCCGCATAGCCGCCGACGATCAGCGTCAATGCCGCCAGGAACACAAGCGGCACCCACCAGATGTTCGCCCCCGAAATCAGCGTGCGGAAAACGCGGGACATCATGCCCGCCGCCGTATCTCCGGCCTGTTTTGCATCTCGTGCCCGCAGGAAGCTGGATACGATCTGTTCTTCGTTGACGTCCTGGCCGGTCAGTTCCGCCACGATACGCCCGCGCGAAAACACCAGCACCCGGTCGCAGATGCCCGCAAGCTCCTGCGCATCCGAGGAATTGATCACCAGGGCGCCATCCTCGCGCAGGTTGGTGCGGATCGCCTGATAGATGTCGTGGCGCGCGCCTGCATCAACGCCCTGGGTCGGTTCGTCGATCAGCACGGCCTTGGCATCGGTCCGGAACGACCGGGCCAGAACGACCTTTTGCTGGTTGCCGCCCGACAATCCGCTGATCGGTGTTTCCAGCGTTGCCGTAACGACGCCGAATTCATCGCGCATCGTGGCGGCGTGGTCCTGTTCCTGCCGGTTGGACAGGAGGCCGCGCCGGGCGAAGTCGCGCAGGCGGGGCAGGGTCATGTTCTTGCGTACGCCAAGGTCCGGGAAAATGGATTCCCCGGCACGGTCGGCAGACAGGCAGAGCACGCCCGAACGGATCGCATGGCGCGGTTCCGTTACATCGACGGCCTTTCCCTTGCAGGTGACAGTGCCGCTGTGGCTGGCTTCAAGCCCCGCAATGGCGCGCAATGCCTCGCGTTGGCCGTTGCCTTCGGCGCCGGCAAAACCCACTATCTCACCCCGGTTGGCGACAAAACTGATGTCTTCGAATGCATCCCCAGACAGGCCATCGACCACAAGGACGGGATCGGGTTCGATCTGTCCCGCCTTGGCGGGGTATTCGCTTTCGACGTCCCGACCGATCATGCGGGAAACAAGCTCCTGTTCCGAAGTGTCATCGGTGACGTCAAATGTGCCCTCGTGCACCCCGTCGCGCAGGATCGTGACCCGATTGGCGAGGTCCAGAATTTCGGGCAGGCGGTGGCTGACATAGACGACGCCGGTGCCCTTTGCCGTCAGGTCGCGCACCAGCGATGTCAGATGTGCCACGCCATCGTAATCCAGCGTGGATGTCGGCTCATCCAGCAGCAGCACACGCGGATTGGAAAGGAGCGCCTTGACCACCTCGACGAACTGGCGATGTGCGGGTGTCAGATTTCCGACAGCGCTGGTTGGTGAAATGCCCAGGTTGAAGGGGGCCAGCTGTTCTTCGGCCCAGCGGACCATGCTGCCATAAGGCACGCTGCCTTTCGGCGTGGCGAGAAAGAGGTTCTGCGCCACGGACAATTCGCGCACCAGGCTGTCGTCCTGATAAACGGTGGCCAGGCCATATGATATCGCCTCTCGCGGGTCGGCATGGGCGAGGTGCTTGCCGCCGATTTCGATCCGGCCGGCATTGGGTGTGATCGCGCCGGATGCGATCTTCATCAGCGTCGACTTGCCGGAGCCGTTTTCGCCGAGGATCGCGTGCACTTCGCCCGCGTGAACATCAAAACTGAAATTGTCGAGCGCTTTCACGCCCGGATAGGATTTGGAGACGCTCTCCATCTTCAAAACGATATCAGCCATGCGGCGTTCTCCCCCACTCGAACGTCCGGCCATGGCAGACAGCTGCCGCCATGGCCGATGTGTGCTTACTTGAACATCGCGCGAAGCGTGTCCGGATCGACGAGGGTCGAAACCGAGACTTCGTCGGGCAGGCTGGGATCGCACTGGTCGACCGTTGCCTGTTTCATCGAGAAGGGCACATCCAGGTTGGCAGGAATCTCAGCACCACCGTGTGCCATCATGCCGGCCGTCAGCGCCAGACGCGCCTGATAGTTCTGGCCGGAGGAGTAGAAGACCTTGAAGTTGGGGTTGCCCGCCGCCTTCATGTCGCAGAACAGCCCCTGCTCATCGGTGCGCAGGGCAACGGTGAAGTCGAGCGGCTTGTTGGCGGATTCATAGGCGCGCACGCCGCCCCGGAACCCGTCTGCGTAGTCATAGATATACCCGTCGATCTTGTCGAAACGGGACAGGATCGCGGAGACCGCGGAAAAGGTGCCTTCCTGGGTCCAGTTGGTGTCTTCGGTGGCAATGATTTCGACACCGTCGAGGGTTGCGACCTCTTCCGCTGCGCAGCCCTGCCATGTGGCCGACAGCGGGTTGCCGGGTGTGCCACCCAATGCCGCGATGGCTTTTGCTTCGGGGTTGCCGGTGCGGACCGCGCGGATGAATTCCTTGCCCAGCTCGCAGATGTTTTCCGAAATGTTGGTGACATAATCTTCGCCCGGCGTGCCTGCGACGGTGCCGTTATGCAGAATGACCGTGATCCCGGATTCGGTCGCTTCGCGGATCGAGGGGGCCAGTGCCTCGCCGTGGTCGGCAAAGGTCACGATCACATCGACGCCCTGGGCGATATAGGCGCGGAAATCCGACAGCGCCTTGGCGGCGTCACCGCGCGCCGAAGTATAGACGATCTTGCCCACCTCCGGATAGGTCAGCGCCTGCATGATGAATTCCATTTTCGTCACCTGGCGCCAGACGTTCTCGCCAAAGCCGTCGGCATAGGCAACGGTCAGCTCTCCGCCGGTGCCGGTGTCGCATTGGTTGTCGTTCCAGCACTGGATCGCCTTGGCGCGGATTTCTTCGCTGACCGGCATTGCAGCGTGCTCAAAGGCTTCCTGGAAAACCGGGCCGACATCGGTGGTGCCAAGCCGCGAAGACATCATTTCTTCGGCGGATTGTGCTGCAGCAGCCATCGGCAAGCCGAGGGTCATCACGGTGAGCGCCGTCAGGCGGATGGGCCACGTCAGGCGGTTGTGTTGGGTCATTTTAGATTCCTCTCCCTGGTAAACGGGCCGGAGGTCTCCTCCCTGGCCCATGATCGCGTCCGGCCGACATTTGGTGATGCTCCGCCGGGTCGTATGTGTCGCCGGCTTGTACAGCAGGCGGGGTCTGTCTCTTTGACTTACTATAATACCATAATACGGTCATACGTCAACTTGTGAATTCTGGCAGCATTCCGTGATCGTCCGGATGCTTGCCGGATGCCTGAATGTGCCAACGTCGCCCCGATCGGGGGCGACGCAAGATTTCCATTTTGGGATTATTTGATTTCCCTGTGCCGTTACTGCGCGAGGTAACCGCCGTCGATGACAAGCTCGGCGCCGGTGACAAAGCTCGCCTCATCCGACGCCAAGTACAGGCAACCATTGGCAATTTCCCGTGGCGTCCCGGCCCGGCCCATTGGCGTCATGCCGATGACGAATTCGTTGATGGCGGGGTCCTGTGCCTGGGTCAGGGGTGTGTCAATAAACCCCGGATGAACCGAATTCACGCGAATCCCCTCTTTCACATAGGTGATTGCCGCGTTCTTGGTCATCATCACCAGCGCGCCCTTGGACGCATGATAGGCATGGGCGCCCGCGACGGCGGCCTTTCCCCAGATCGAGGAAATGTTGATGATGGAGCCGGACTTTTCCTTTTGCATATGCGGGATCACTTCACGCATTCCGAAGAACACGCCGTCCTGGTTCACCCCGATCACCTTGCGCCAGTTCTCTGTCGAACCGTCGGCCACACCGTCATAGACGGCAATCCCCGCGTTGTTCACGAGGCAGTCGATTCGACCCTGTGCGTCGACGATCTGCTTGATCGCGGTTTTCCACTGGGCCTCATCCGCCACGTCGAGCGTGATGCCGGTCACCCCGTCCGGGTAGACACCTGAGGGGTTGCTGGTGCTGCCAGCATATACGATTGCACCTTCCTCGTGAAAACGTTCGACGATGCCCAGCCCGATTCCGCGGGATGCCCCGGTCACCAGGACAACTTTTCCATCCAGTCTCATTTACTTCCTCCCTTGACGCGCATCTGCGCGGTTTTCGAATTTCTGCAATATAGTAATACCGTATTATCATAAGACGTCAAAAACTCTTGTCATGTTCGATTTCTGCAGAACGCAAGGGCCATGCCGCAGCGAATTTTTTCCATATTGGTCGAAACAGCCGGCTTCAGCTTTGCTGCGCGGTCGTAGTGTCGGGTCGAAAGACACAGGGAGGATCGGTATGTCCGCAACGAAAGCAGGGCCGGTAGGGTGGATTGGCACCGGAAAGATGGGCGCACCGATGGTTGCCCACCTGGCAGGGTCGGGCCAAGCCTTGCAGGTGTTCGACGCGCGGCCCGCTTCCTACGCTGCCCTGCTGACAGAGACCGTCACAGCAGCGCCAGGCATTGAGGCAATCGGGCAGAACTGCGGTGTCGTCTTTACGTCCATCCCCGATGATTCCGCCCTGATTGCCATTGTTGAAGGTCAGGGGGGCAGTGGCGGGCTGGCCCGGTCCATGGCCGCAGGTTCGATCCTTGTCGAAACCAGCACTGTCAGCCCGGAGGCTTCGCAGCAGGCCGCGCGGGCCTTGCAGGCGGCTGGCATCCGCTATGTCCGCGCGCCCGTTTCCGGCAGTACCAGCATCGCACAGGCCGGCGGTCTGACGGTGCTCGCATCGGGCGACAAATCCGCCTGGGACGAGGTCGAGACCCTTCTGGCGCAGTATTCCGCGCGGCGGTTCTGGCTGGGGGAAGGGGATGCGGCACGTTACATGAAGCTGGTCCTGAACACCCTGGTCGGGGCAACCGCCTCCGTGCTGGGTGAAGCGCTGCTGCTGGGCGAACGGGGCGGGCTGTCGCGGGCCGACATGATGGATGTGATCCTGGAAAGCGCCGTGACCTCGCCCCTGCTGAAATACAAGAAAGACACGGTTGTCGGTCTCGACACGGACCCGGCCTTTCAGCTTGATCAGATGGTAAAGGACTATTCGCTGATCATCGCTGCCGCCAGGAAAGAGAATATCGAAATGGAAGTCGCGGAGCTTGTTCTTGAGCAATACCAGACCGCCGCACAGGCCGGTCGCGCCGCGCAGGATTTCTTTGCGCTTGTCGATTGGATCGGGGATGCTGCCCACCCAAGGCAGGACAGCGCGGGCTAACTGGCCGCGTCCGCGCTTGAGGAGGAAGCTGCCGGATGACCGAATACGAAATGCTGCGCATCATCGACTTTCTGAACGACCTGAACGGGCCGTTCGGAACAGTTGTGCCGGACAGCCGGGGCGATCCGATATTCGCGCTCACCCTGTCGCTGATGCAAGCGCATCTGACCGGGCGTGACATAACCAAAAGCGCGCTGGCAGAATCAGGCGGCGTGCCCTTCGTCACGGCAATGCGCCACATCAGCCAGATGATCGACGACGGGCATATCATGCTGGACCCGCGCACCTCGACCGGGCGCAGTTTCTATGTGCGCCCCAGCGCGGAACTGATGGAACGGTTCACCACCTATTGCCGGGGCGTGAAAGCCACCATCGGCCGGACCTTCGGCACCATTGATTCAATCGACGATGTCGACGGGTTCTACTTTGGCGGCTCCAACTTCTCCCGGGTTGTCATTCCGCCGCCCCGGTTGCAAACCCATCGGGCGTCCGGCGGAAAGGAGCTGCGTTTCCTGTTTCGCAAGGACAATTACTTCGAGGCGTTGCGCAACACCTGGGCCGACCTGCGGTCGAATGTCGGGTCGATCCAGAATGTCGACCTTTTGCCGCTGCCCCATCTTTACGACCGGATCATCGAAAATGGCGGGCGGGCCACGTCGGAGTTTGACGTGATCTGTGTGAACAAGCCCTGGGTCGGTGACCTGGTGAACCGCGGGCTGGTCCGCCCGCTGGACGATCTGATCGGGCAAAGCCATGTTCAGCCGCTCGATTTCTCGCCGATGGTCTGGGAGTCCGCCTCCTGGCAAGGGGCGCAATATGGCGTGCCGATCTATACCACGGTTGAACTGTTCCTGGCGCGACAGGATGTGTTCGAGCGCAGCGGCATTGCCTATCCCCGCACCTTTGACCAGGTGATCGAGGCCGGGCGGGCGCTGCAACGGCCTGAAGAAGGGTTGTACGGCGTCGCATGGAACGGTGCCCGGGGGATGCCGGTGGCGAATACCTTTATGGTGTTGCTGGGGTCGTGCAACTCTGCCTGTCTGAACCTGCCGCGCCGCCGCATTCACACACCGATGCATGATCTCGTGTCCGACAAGCTGCGGGCGCAACTGCTGACCGATCAGGCGTTCGAGGTGCTCGATTACATGCATCGTCTGAAGGAGGTGTCACACCCCGATGTCCTGGCAATGGACTGGGATCGCAGGGTTGATGCGCTGCTGACCGGAAAGGCGGTCATGGGATATTGCTGGTCGATGCATGCTGCGCTGATGGAATACCACGTCAAATCGGTCGTTTCGCGGCGGATGCGCTATCTGGAGCAGCCCAAAGGCAAGGCCGGGATGCATGCCAATCCTGTCGGTGGTTTCCACCTGATGATCCCCAGCAACCTTGCCGAAGACCGGGTGCAGCTCGCCTTTGATGCGATCAGCTGGATGTGTTCGCCGGAAGTGATGAAGGAACATGTGTCGGAGGGTTTCCCGGTGGCCCCGCGTTTCTCTGTCGCGGCTGACCCGGAAGCGGCGGCAAGTTCTCCGGTCATGGGCGTGGTGGACCGCTTGCTGCGCTCCAACTCGGTCTGCACCTGGTCGCGACCCGCCGTGCCGGAGTTTCACGGGATCGAGACAATCCTGGGCGAGGAAATTCATGCCGCCCTGCGCGGTGATGCCACCGACCGTGAGGCGCTTGAGCGTGCGCAGCGGCGCATCGACGACCTGCTGCGCGTGCGCAACGTCGCGGCGGTGCAGGGCGTATCGGCTCAGTAAGATGGACAAGGAATGACGGACATGGACGATTTCGTATTCAAAGGCATCCCGACGCGGGTGATCTTTGGCTCCGGCACGCTGGCGGCGGTGGACGAAGAAGTGGCGCGGCTGGGCGGCAAGGCGGCGCTTGTCCTGTCCACGTCCCATCAGGCAGAAGACGCCGGGCGGCTGGCCTCCGATCTTGGCGGGCGTTGCGTCGGGGTCTTTTCCGAAGCGGCCATGCACACGCCTGTTGCCATCACCGAAAAGGCGCTGGAGGCGGCAAAATCCCTTGGCGCGGATTGTCTTGTCTCGCTTGGTGGCGGGTCCACCGTGGGGCTGGGCAAGGCGATTTCCATCCGCACCGGTCTGCCGCATCTGGCGGTGCCCACAACCTACGCAGGGTCCGAGATGACCGATATCCTGGGCGAGACAAAAGACGGCGAAAAGACCACCCGCCGCGATCCCGCCATCCGGCCCGCGACAGTGATCTATGATGTCGCCCTGACGCTTGGCCTGCCGACCGACATGACGGTCACCTCTGCGCTGAACGCCGCCGCCCACGCGGTCGAGGCGCTTTATGCCGCCGACGGCAACCCGGTGATCAGCCAGATGGCAGGCGCGGGCCTTGCCGCCCTTTTCAAAGGTGTGCCGCAGGTGGTGGCCGATCCGACAGATGCGGCGGGGCGCAGCGATGTGCTGTATGGTGCCTGGCTCTGCTCGACGGTTCTGGGTCAGGCCGAGATGGGCCTGCATCACAAGCTTTGCCATGTTCTGGGCGGTTCCTTTGACCTGCCCCATGCGCAGACCCATGCAATCCTGCTGCCCCACATGGCGGGGTTCAACGCAGCGGCGGCCCGTGCGCAGCTTGCCCCGGCGACAGCGCTTTTTGGCGAGGATCTGGGCGGCGGCCTTTGGGATTTTGCCAAGGCGGCAGGCGCGCCGCTGGCTCTGTCCGACCTGGGATTCACGGAAAAGGATCTGCCCCGCGCGGCGGATATCGCCACACGCAACACATATTCGAATCCACGCGCGTTTGACGCCGGGGATATTACCGCATTGCTGCGGGCGGCGGTGAACGGAACCCGCCCTCGGCCCATCTGAACGAAAGTGGAAACATGACAGAGACAGTGACAGAAAGCGGCTATTTTTCCGAAGACCAATCGGCAGAGGTCGTGATTGCCCGTAATGCCAAGGCCAAAGACGCCAGACTGGCCGAAGTGATGGCGGTACTGACCCGCCATCTGCACGCCGCCGTCAAGGAGATCGAGCCAAGCGAGGAGGAATGGTTTCAGGCCATCCAGTTCCTGACCAAAACGGGCCAGATGTGCAGCGATTGGCGGCAGGAATACATCCTGTTGTCCGACGTTCTCGGCGTGTCGATGCTGGTGGATGCCATCAACAACCGCAAGGCCAGCGGGGCCAGCGAATCCACCGTGTTAGGCCCGTTTCACGTCGATGATGCGCCGGTCATGGAAATGGGCGCGAACATCTGCCTGGATGGCAAGGGCGAGCCGATGGAGGTCAGGGGCACGGTGCGCGACCTGACAGGCGCGCCGATCGCCGGGGCCGAGCTGGATGTCTGGCAGGCCAATGACGAGGGGTTCTATGACGTTCAGCAAAAGGGCCTTCAGCCCGACTTCAACCTGCGGGGGCGGTTCCGGACGGGGGCCGACGGCAGCTACAGGTTCTGGGCTGTGCGCCCGAAATACTATGCCATTCCCGATGACGGTCCGGTGGGTCAACTGCTTGCCCAGCTGGGCCGCCACCCCTATCGCCCCGCGCATCTGCACTACATCCTGACCGCCCAGGGGTTCGAGACTCTGACGACACATATCTTTGACCCCGACGATCCCTATATCCGGTCGGATGCGGTTTTTGGCGTCAAGGAGAGCCTGATGGCCAGGTTCGAGAAAATCGACAGCCCATCGGAAATCGCAGCAGCGCAAGGCGATGGCTGGTTCTGGCGGGTGGAACATGATTTTGTGCTGGAGCAGCAACCGGCGGGCCACCCCTGAGCAGCTGCTGCGGGAGGTCGCCGACTATGACGCCTCTCAGCGAAGACTGTCTTTCAAACCGGCATCTCCAGCAGGACGGAGGCCAGGCATTTGCCATGGGCGTCAAGCGCGAGCGAGCGTGTGACACCGCCGGTCAGGGCGCCCCGGATCACGAAGTTGAGGGCCTGCAGCTGTGGCAGGTCGTAACGGGTGACATCCCCCGCATCGAACGTCCCGAAATGCGCCGCAACCCGTTCCGGCGTCACGGCATCCCGGATCAGGGGCCAATGCGCCGCGTCATAGGCAATGACCGATATGTTGGAGATGTCGCCCTTATCGCCGGTCCGGGCGTGGGCGATGTCATGCAGTCTCATGCTGTACCTCTTGCATTTCAAAGGTCACGGCAACACGGTCTGCAGGCATCAGGGTCGAGGCGATGGCAAGCACCTCGCGTATGCCCTTGGTGACACCACCTCCGCCCGCCGGACCGGCAAGGTAGAGCCCTTCCACTTCCTCCCCGACGGCGCGGGCGGTCTGTGCATCAGGGCAGCGTGCGGCATAGCGCATGCGTACTTCGGCGGGGCAGGCGCTGGCAGAAGTTGTTGGGAGGACTGAATTCACGCCGATCAGTTCGCCACGCTGTTCCAGCAGTGCGCCGGAGATTTGCGCCAACCGGTCCCGCACCAGGTCGATGGCAAGTTGTCCCCGTGCCAGGCAATTTGCCCCGGCATAGCTGATCTGGCCTTCGCCGAGCCAGCCATCGCGGTATCCGACGGAAACTTTCAGCAACCCGGTGGCGGGGGTGCCGGATGCGCCGGTCACGGCGACACGGTCCGCGCCGATCTCCCTGAACTGCACGCCTGAGAAATCCGCAACTACATCGGGTTGCAGATAGCGCGCGGGATCGTGGATTTCGTAAAGCATCTGTTCGATGCAGGTGGCCCGGCTGACGCAGCCTCCGCTGCCGTCCAGCTTGGTGATGATGGCATTGCCGTCACGGTCCACCTCGGCCAGCGGATGCCCGATATTTGCCAGATCAGGCACGTCTTTCACACCGGGGTCGGCAAAATAGCCGCCGGTGATCTGTGCCGCGCATTCCAGCAGATGCCCGACAAGGATGCCACGGCCCAGGCGGGTCCAGTCGTCGCGGGCCCAGCCGAATTCGTGGACCAGGGGGGCCAGAAACAGAGAAGGGTCCGAGGCACGCCCGCAAATGACCACATCGGCGCCCGCGTTCAACGCGGCGACAAGGCCGTCGATACCGATATAGGCATTGGCCGAGACCAGCCGGTCGCCAAGCGCTGACGCGGTTGTGCCGGTTTCATCCAGAATGAAATCCCCGATCCGGTCCACCACGTCGTCGCCTGTCACGGCTGCGACCTTGAGCCCGGTCAACCCAAGCTCCCGCGCGACGGCCCGGGTTTTTTCGGCGGCAGCGCGCGGGTTTGCAGCCCCCATGTTCGTGACAATCCGCGTGCCGCTCCGCACACAGGCGGGCAGCACCGCCCGCATCCGCCGCTCAAGCAAGGGATCGTAGCCCTGTGACGGATCGAGGCTGCGGGCCTGTTGGGCAAGGGCGATGGTACGTTCCCCCAGACATTCGAACACCAGGTAATCCAGCTGTCCCCGTTCGGCCAGCGCGATGGCAGGCGCGATGCGGTCACCCTGAAAACCGGCACCCGCCCCGATGCGCAAGACACTCATGCCAGCGCCCTCCGTTGAACGCGGCCCGTGAAATGTGCCGCGACAAGGATCGCAAGCGCCAGGAATGGAGTCACCGGCTGCGGATAGATCGCCAGTGCGATGACCACGGTGTAGATCGCGACATCGACCGGCTTGCGGCCGTACAGCCTGGCCCCTGACAGCAGGGCCGGGACCGCAAGCACCAATACCAGCCCGGCAGCCACGGCTTCGAGGATGTCCAGCGCGCTGCCACCCAGCAGCATCCCGGGATAAAGCAGCAGCAGGAAGGGCACGATATAGGTGACGGCACCCAGCCTGACAGCCTCTCCCGCTGCGGGCAGCCAGTTGGTCCCGGCGATCCCCGCGCCGACAAAGACCGCGACACAAACGGGCGGTGTAATGACGGATATGGTCGCGAAATAGAACACAAAGAGATGTGCCGCCAGCGGGTCCACCCCCACCGCCGTCATCGCCGGTGCCAGCACTGCGGCGACCAGGACGTAAGCGGCGGTCGTGGGCAGCCCCATACCCATGACCAGGCAGACCGCGCCCACGATCAGCGCGACCAGCACCATGGAATCTCCGGCCATGCTGACAATCAGTGACGACAGGGTGACCCCGATCCCGGTCAGGTTGATCATCGACACCAGTACCTGCGCACCGGCCAGCAAGACGCCGATGATGACAAGACCCTTGCCTGCGTCCTCCAGCCCGTTCAGCAGTTTGCCCGCCATCTCGCGCAGGCTGAGCCGCCCGGTTTCCGTCCCGAAAAAGGCGATCAGCAATCCGATGATGCCGTAAAAGGCTGAGGTCGAGATCGAACGCCCCATCCAGATGCCGATGCCAAGCCCGCCAAGCGCACAGAGGATCGGCAGCACGCGGCGCGGGGCAAGGATGCTCCCCCATGCGGGCATTTCATCCTCCGGCACGATGGCCAGCCCGCGCCGCAGCGCCACGAAATGCACGGTCATGAAGACCGACAGATAGAACAGCACTGCGGGCAGGATCGCGGCGACGATGATGGTCAAATAGGGCACGCCGAGGATTTCGGCCATGACAAAGGCCGCGGCGCCCATGATCGGCGGTGCGATCTGTCCGCCGGTGGAGGCAACAGCCTCGACCGCTGCCGCGAAGGGGCGTGGATAGCCGAGGCGGATCATCATCGGAATGGTGAAGTTGCCGGTGGTCGCCACATTGGCCACGGCAGAGCCGGAGATCATCCCGAACAAGCCGCTGGCGATGGTCGCAATCTTGGCGGCACCGCCGGGCTGGCGACCGCCCAACCGCATGGCCAGATCCATGAATGCCTGCCCGCCGCCCGTGTGCAGCAGCAGCGCGCCAAAAAGGACGAAGGCCGCGATCACCGTCGCGGCGACACCCGTCAGCATGCCCCAGATGCCCAGATCACCCAGGAATATCGTCTCTGTCACAAAGGCCGTATCGAAACCGCGATGGCGCAGCGGCCCCGGCAGGAGGTTCCCGAACAGGGCATAGCCCAGCCCTAGCAGCACCAGGATCGGAAAGATGATCCCGACGGTGCGTCGGCCCAGCTCCAGCACGGCCAGCACCAGACCGACGGTCAGCGCCTTGTCCAGGGCCGTGGCCCAGGGAAGGGTCGTCATGATCGTGTCGTAGTTCACCACGACATAGGCACAGGCCGCCACCGATACCGCACAAAGCGCGAGATCGACGGCAAGCCCCGCCGGACGCCAGGATTTCCCGGCACCCAGCGGAAACAGCGCAAAGCCCAGACAGGTCACCAGCGCGAGGAACATGGCCCTCTGGATCAGTCCCTCGAAAGGGCCGGTTGCCGCTGTGTAGAGGACGAAGAGACCGACAAAGATCGCCAGACCCCGCTGCACACGCTGGAGTGTCATGGATACGCCTTACTCTGCCGGTTTCAGCTTGGCGGGCAGGTCGATGCCCTGCTCTTTGAACCAGCGCGCGGCACCGGGATGCAGCGGGATCGTTCCGAACTGCAGCGTGATGTCGGCCAGGCTCTCGCCCTTCAGGCTGGCCATCGCATTGGCCTGCGCTTCGGTATCCTCCATCACGGATTTGACGATCTGATAGGCGGTTTCCTCGTCCATCGAGGAAGGCGCTGCAACGCCGACGCCAAAGCTCCAGGTCGTATAGGCGGGCACGCCATCTGCCGCACCCTCGGGGATATCGACGACGGAGATATCGGGCATCTCGGCCTTGAGCTTGTCCGACTGCTCCGGCGTCAGGCCCAGAATGGCAATCTCGGTCGATGTAGCGATGTCCATTGTCGATCCGTCCAGCTTGTTGCCCGACCCGGATTTCACATATCCCGCAACCCGGTTGTCCTTGATCATGTCGACCACATCCGTTGTCGAACCGCGCACGTAATCCGCCGTCAGCCCCAGGGTGTTGAAAACAGCTTCGGTGGTGGATTCAGTTGCCGACCCCTTGATGCCCGGATTGAAGCGGACACCGGCAAGGCCGGACAGATCCGCAACACCTGCATCCGCCCGCATGACCACGTTCTGCGGCGCGCCGGTATAGACCCAGAGCAGCATCAGGTCCTGCTGCTTGCCTTCGAATTCATTGCTGCCTGCAACTGCGTGCTGGGCGACGTTTGTGGTGACCAGCCCAAGATCGACCTGCCCCCGCTCCATCCGCCGGATGTTGTCCATCGTGGCACCCGTCTCGACCACCGATGCACGCAGGCCCTCGGCGTTTTCATTGATCAGCTGGCCCACGGCAACAAAATAGCCATAGTGGCTGGACGAGGCCGAGGTCGATCCGATCAGCAGGTCGGTGTTTTGTGCGGACAATGGTCCGGCAAGCATGGTTGCACCCAAAAGGGCGTGAACGAAATGTTTCATGGTTTCCTCCCATTTTGCACCGCATGGCGCGCTGCTGAAAGGTGCCTCAAGTCATCTATTGTGAAAAGTGAGATATTGTTGATAATTGATGCATGAAACGCAACACTCCCTCTCTCGCGGATTTCCAGGCCGCCCTTGTCGTCAGTGAAAGCGGGACGTTTCGCGCGGCCTCCGAAGTTCTGGGCATGTCGGCCTCGGCGCTGTCCCGGCAGATCGCCGCGCTGGAGGCCCGGCTGGGCGCGCGTCTGTTTGACCGCGACACACGCAATGTCACGCCCACCACCTCCGGGCTTGCCTTTGCCAAACTGGCAGAGCGGATGGTCAACACATCAACGGATGTGATGGCCGAATTCGATGCGCATCTGTCCGCCAGCAACGGGCGGCTGACCATCGCGGGGTTGCCATCGGTGACTGCGGGCCTCTTGCCGGATCTGCTTGCCAGTTTCTCCCGGGCGCATCCGGACATCGACCTGCGTATCATTGACGCGCTCTCCGGCAGCGTGGTTGAGGCGATAGAGACCGGGCGCGCGGACATCGGGTTCACGGCGGGCACCGTGTCGGCGCGGATGCGGCTGACGTTTCATCCCCTGATGGACGATACATTTGTGGCTGTCGGCGCACCGGGCGGGCCGCTGGAACAGGATCGCATATATGACATGGCGGAATTGGTTGAAATGCCGCTGATCGCCATGGAACGCGGCACCAGCGTGCGCGAATTGTTCGACGGTGCCTGCCAGCGCATCGACAAGGTGGTGTCGCCACGGTTCGAAGTGGCCCACCTTGCCACTGCGGGGGCGTTGGTGGCGGTGAACCTCGGTATCATATTGCTGCCCACCCTGACGCTGCCGGTCCTGCCGATGGAGCGGCTGGTGCGGCGAGGGATTTCCGATTTCGGGGCCAGACGGCGGATCGGACTTGTGCACCAGCCCGGAAGGTCGCTGTCACCCACAGCGTCAGCCTTCCTGGCCCATGTCCGGCGCAATATTCCGGCTGGCAAGTAATCGAACAAACGGATGCCGGGGCCCTGCCGAAAGACCAATCTCGGCGCCTGAATTCGTGTCTAAAGGGCCTTACAGAGCATCGAAGCGGGCGCGTTCCGTGTCCATCGCGGTTTTCCAGTCGCCGCGCAGATGGTCCATGCGGCGCGGAATCCTGTCCTCCAGCACCTCGGCGCTTTCGATCCGTTCGGTACGGAAGTAGCGAAAGGATTGCCGAAGCTCGCACCAGGCTGCGATGATCCGGCCTGCATCGCGGTAGCCCAGCAAAATCGGCCAGATGATGCGGTCGGTCCTGATGCCGCTTTCATCCACATAGGTCAGCCTGATCTTTGATCGCTCGCGGATGGCCCGACGGATTGCAGAGGCCTCCAACCTCTCTGACGGTGAGGTCACGGGTGCCACGCTGGTTGCTGGCTGATAGAACAGGGACTGCGTGGCAGGGGGCGCAACCGCTTCCAACCGGGCGAGCAGGGCCTCGGCGGCGCGGGCCAGTTCCGGCTCTCCGCGGGTTTTCACCCATTGTGCGCCCAGAACGGCGGCTTCGACCTCTTCCGCTTTCAGCATCAGTGGCGGCATGTGGAATCCGCTTTCAAGGATATAACCCACGCCTGCCTCACCCAGGATCGGAACGCGCTGCGCCATCAGGGCGGCAATGTCGCGGTAGACCGTGCGCTGTGAGACCTCCAGCTCGGCGGCGATGCGGCTTGCAGGGATCGGGCCACGGGCGCGGCGCAGGATTTCGATGATCTCGAACAATCGGTCGCCGCGTCGCATCTGGGTCTCCTTCGGACTGCCGGTATCATGGTGACATGATGCTGCCACCACGCTGTCAGCATGGTGCAGATATATCCGCCCCATACTCAACCAGGAAATGGAACGGATCATGGAAATCAAGGGAAGCTGCCTTTGTGGTGCAGTGGCATTTGTCATCGCGGGAACGCCAAAGAGCATGGGCAGCTGTCACTGCTCGCGCTGCCGCAAGCTGGGCACATCGACGGTGGTTTTTGTCGGGCGGGACCAGTTCAGGCTGACGCGGGGCCGGGAGATGATCGAGACCATCGCACCCCAACCGGGCAGCACCTATATGCGGTCCTTCTGCAAGGGTTGCGGCACGTCACTGGGCGAGCCCTTGTCACCGGACGAGGCTTTTCCGATCAACGCGCAATGTCTGGACGGTGATCCGGGTCTGCGGATCAGCTATCATGAATTCACCTCCGACGCGCCCGCCTGGGCACCGGCTGGGCAGATTGGCTCGGGATAGCCTCAGTCGAAGATCATGCTGCTGTGCTGTTCCAGGTAGATGCGCAGCCAGGGCGTGAAGAGGGCGGGCGTTGCCGCGATCTCTGCCGCCAGCGCGGCGGGGGTGATCCAGCGGGTCGCCATCACCTCGGCTGGGTTCGGGGCAAGGGGCAGATCGGCGGGGGCCTCGGCAAGGAAGACCTCGACCAGTTCATGTTCGATCAATCCGTTGCCCACCTCGGCGCGGTATTCGACCTGCCCGCGATGGTCCAGGTCGAGCCCCGTGATGCCCAGTTCCTCATCCAGGCGGCGGTTGGCGCAGGCCTGCGCCGCCTCGCCCCATTCGGGATGTGTGCAACAGGTGTTCGCCCAGAGCCCCGGCGTATGGTATTTGCCAAGCGCCCGCTGCTGGATCAGGATCTTTCCGGCCTGCATGACAAAGACCGAAACCGCCAGGTGGCGCAGCCCGCGCTGGTGCGCTGCCAGTTTTTCGACGGGCGTCAGCGTGCCGTCGATCCAGGCGGGGATCATGATATCGGTAGGCGTCATGCGGCCCTTCCTGCCACCAAACCTGTCGGCTGTGCAAGGTCTTCGATCTAGACCCCGAGGCACCCTTTTATCCTGTCGATTCCGGGCCCCTTGGAGGGCGACATATGAACGCAGTGGATCATCGTCAGCCTCATGAAATGTCATGTTATTCATATGGTTGAGGGTAAACTGCGTCTGCGTTCGGCCGATGCCCTGGCTTTGCAAGGTTGCATTCGCTGCCTTGGAAGATGCACTAGGGTAGCGGGTGAAGCATATGAACAGGAGTTCGTCATGAATATTGTAAAGACAGCCGTGCTTGGTGTTGCGCTGGCCGCTGGTCCTGCTTTTGCTGACAGTCACGCAACGGGTGATGCCGCGGCGGGCGAGAAAGTCTTTGCCAAGTGCAAGGCATGTCATTCGATTGTCGATGCCGGTGGCGACACGATTGTCAAAGGGGGCCGGACGGGACCGAACCTTTATGGGATCTACACCCGCGTTGCCGGGACAGATGAAGATTTTGCCAGCAAATACGGCAGTTCGATGATCGAAGCCGGTGAGGCCGGGCTGGCGTGGAACGAGCAGGATTTCATTGCCTATGTGCAGGACCCGCGCGCGTTCCTGCAAAACTATCTTGATGACCGCAAGGCGCGGACCAAGATGTCGTTCAAACTGCGCAAGGAAGATGACGCGCGCAATCTCTGGGCCTATCTGGTGTCTGTCGGACCCGAGGTTGAAGCGTCGAACTGATCTGCCGCAGGAGGCTGAAAATTGGCGGTGCTGCAAGGGCAGTGCCGCCAATTCACGTTTGACGGATGGCGATCCCGATTAGAGACGGTTTCAACGCATGACCCTGACCATGGGGTGGGGCGGCTGTTTTACGGTAATTAATTTCAAGCTCAAAATATTTCTGCTTGAAGTAAATTTGCCCGACCGCTAACTTGGAGTCTGAGCCAAAAGGGAGTCATGCGGTCGCTTGCGTGTGGCGCAGAACTTTTACAAGCTCAGTCGAGCGCAAAAATGCGCCGGTCCAATTGGGAGATTATGATGACAATGAAATTCACAGCCCTTGCCGCTGCTGCACTGGCGATGACCTTTGGCAACGCCGCGCTGGCAGATGCGCATTCAGGAAAAGTAAAGATCGGACTGATCACCACCCTGACCGGCGGCGGCGCCGCTTTGGGTGTCGATACCCGCGACGGGTTCATGCTGGCCCTCGACCAGGCAGCCAATGACGCCGTCGAAGTTGTGGTGGAAGACGACCAGCGCAAGCCGGATGTGGCCGTGCAGGTTGCCGACAAGATGATCCAGTCCGACAAGGTGGACATCCTGACCGGTATCGTATGGTCCAACCTGGCGCTGGCCGTGGCACCCGCCGCGAACGCGCAGGGCAAGTTCTATATCTCGACCAATGCCGCCCCGGCGCAGCTGGCGGGCAAGGGCTGCAACAAGGACTATTTTGCCGTGTCCTACCAGAACGACAACATGCACGAGGCGGCAGGCGCGCATGCCACTGCCTCCGGGTACACAAACGCCTTCATCCTTGCCCCGAACTATCCGGCCGGGCAGGATTCACTGACAGGCTTCAAGCGTCTCTATGAAGGCGAATTGGCAGGTGAGCTTTACACCAAGCTTGGCCAGACAGACTATGCCGCCGAGATTGCGCAGATCCGTGCCTCGGGTGCCGACAGCATCTTTTTCTTCCTGCCGGGCGGCATGGGGATTTCGTTCCTCAAGCAATATGCCGACAGCGGGATCGAACTGCCGGTGATCGGGCCATCCTTCAGCTTTGATCAGGGAATCCTGCAGGCGGTCGGCGATGCGGCCCTTGGCATCCACAACACCTCGCAGTGGAACAAGGACATCGACAATCCCACCAACAAGGCCTTTGTAGAGACGTTTCAGGAAACCTACGACCGTTTGCCGACGCTTTATGCGGCGCAGGCCTTTGACACCGCAAACCTGATCCTTGCGGCGGCGGGGCAGGCGGACATCGCGGACCGTGATGCGTTCCGGGCAGCGCTGAAGGCGGCTGATTTCAATTCGGTGCGTGGCAAGTTCAGGTTCGGCAACAACCAGCATCCGATCCAGGACATCTATGTGCGCGAAGTGATCAAGGAAGGTGACGTTTACACCAACAAGATCATCTCGACTATCCTGACCGATCACCAGGATGTTTATGCGGCCGATTGCGGCCTGAGCGACTAAGGCAATTACCGGCGGCCCGCATCGGGCCGCCACATTGGTTCCGGGGCAAGCATGTCGATAATTCTGCTGATAGAGCAAATCCTGAACGGCCTGCAGTTCGGTGTGATGCTGTTCCTGATGGCTGCCGGCCTGACGCTGATCTTTGGCGTCATGGGGCTGATCAACCTGGCGCATGGATCGCTTTACATGATCGGTGCCTTTGCCGCCGCGGCCGGGGCCGCCGCGACAGGATCCTTTGTGCTGGGTCTGATTGCCGCCCTGACCTCGGCGGCGCTGTTTGGCGCGTTGATCGAACTTACCGTGATCCGCAGGCTTTACGCCCGCGACCACCTGGATCAGGTGCTGGCAACCTTTGCCCTGATCCTGATCTTTTCAGAGGCGACGCGCTGGGTTTTCGGCTCTTTCCCGCTGTTTCTGGACACGCCTGCTTTCCTGTCCGGCACCGTGACCCTGCCGGGAGGCATCCTGTATTCCAAGTATCGCCTCGCGATCATCCTGATCGGGCTGGCGGTGGCTGTGGGCCTGTTCCTGCTGATCTCCAGGACCCGTGTCGGCATGCGCATCCGCGCCGGTGAAAACGACCGCGAGATGATCGGTGCGCTGGGAGTCGATATTTCGGTTCTCTATACAATGGTCTTTGCCCTGGGGGCGGCGCTGGCCGGTCTGTCCGGTGCGCTGGTCGGCGCGATCCAGTCGGTCGAGGTCGGCATGGGCGAGCCGGTGTTGATCCTGGCCTTCGTGGTCATCGTGATTGGCGGCATCGGGTCGATCAAGGGGGCGCTGGCCGGTGCAATTCTGGTCGGGCTGACCGATACGCTGGGGCGCACGCTGCTGCCCGTCCTTTTCGCCAGTTTCATGGATCCTTCTGCCGCGACCACGGTCGGCTCGGCGCTGGCGTCGATGCTGATTTACATTCTCATGGCGGGGGTCTTGCTGTTTAAACCCACCGGCCTATTCGGGAGCGCCTGACATGTTGCCGGAACGTATGATCAACCTGCTGATCCTTGGCCTGTTGCTGGCAGTGCCACTGGTGGCGCTGGCGATGGATGAGCCCTTTATCATCACATTGGCAACCAAGGCCGCCGTGCTTGCGGTGGCGGGCGTGGGGCTGAACCTTGCCCTGGGACAGGGCGGGCTGGTCAGCTTTGGCCATGCCGCCTATTTCGGGGTGGGCGGCTATGCCATGGGCATCCTCGCCAGCCACGCGCAAAGCTATACACCGCTGATGGAGGCACCGTTCCTGATCGAAGGAACCAAATCCATGCTGGTGATCTGGCTGGTGGCGATAGTCGCCAGCGCATTGGTGGCCCTGCTGGTCGGCGCATTGTCGCTGCGGACCTCGGGGGTCTATTTCATCATGGTCACGCTCGCCTTTGGCCAGATGCTCTATTACTTCGCAATCTCCTGGCCGGCCTACGGCGGTGAGGACGGGCTGTCGATCCATGTGCGCAACGGATTTCCCGGCTTGAACACGCTGGACCCGATCCAGTTCTTCGGCCTGTGTTTCGCCGTTCTGCTGATCGTGCTTTTTGCCGTCAACCTGCTGAACAAATCGCCCTTTGGTCTGGCCCTGAACGGTGCCCACCAGAATGAGGAACGCGCGCGCACCGTGGGCATCAATGTCTACCGGTTGCGGCTGACCGCCTTTGTCATCTCCGGTGCGATCACCGGGCTGGCCGGGGCGCTCTTTGCCGATCTGAACCGGTTCGTCAGCCCGACCATGTTCAGCTGGCAGACGTCAGGCGAAATCATGGTCTTCATCATCCTTGGCGGTGTTGCGCGGCTGTGCGGCCCGGTGGCGGGTGCGGCGGTCTATATCCTGCTGGAACATGTGTTGGGGGGGCTGTCGGAATACTGGCACATCTATCTGGGTGCGATCCTGCTGTTTGTGGTGCTCTTTGCCAAGGGCGGGCTGGTTGGCGGATTGTCCCGCCGGGAGGTGCGCCATGCCGGGTGAGGTGATCCTGGATGTGCGTGACCTGCACAAGAGCTTTGGCGCGCTCAAGGCCAGCGACGGCATTTCGCTGGACCTGCGGGCGGGCGAGATTCATGCGCTGATCGGGCCGAACGGGGCGGGAAAATCGACCCTGATCAAGCAGATTGCGGGCGGGCTGAAGCCCGACCGGGGGGCGGTGCATTTCATGGGCCGCGATGTAAGCGCGCTGTCGGTGGCGCAACGGGCCCATGCGGGTCTGGCGCGGACGTTCCAGATTTCGGCCCTGGCGATGGAATATACCGTCATGGAAAACGCTGTGCTGGGGGCGATCGGGCAAAGCGGGCGCACCTTTGGTTTCTTCCGCCCGGCGATGAAGGACCGCGCATTGCTGGACAGTGCCGCAGCGGCGCTGGAGCGGGTCGGACTGACCGAACATGCCAGCACGATCACGTCGGAATTGTCCCACGGCCAGCGACGGCAGCTTGAAGTCGCGGTTGCCCTGACACTGGTCCCAAAGGCCTTTTTGATGGATGAACCGATGGCCGGCATGGGGGCCGAAGGCTCGCGCGAGCTGACCGGGTTTCTGCAGGACCTGAAACATCAGGCCCCGATCCTGCTGGTAGAACATGACATGGACGCGGTCTTTGCCCTCGCCGACCGGATCAGCGTGCTGGTCTATGGCAAGATCATCGCGACCGGCAGCGTCGACGAAATCCGCAGCAACGCGGATGTCAAAACCGCCTATCTGGGCGAGGAGGACGCGGCATGAGCCTGCTTTCGCTCAACGGGATCACCGCCAGCTATGGTGCGTCGCAGGCCCTGTTCGGGGTGGACCTGAGTGTGGCCGAGGGCGAGGTCGTGGCGCTGATGGGCCGCAACGGCATGGGCAAGTCGACCACGATCAAGGTGATCTGCCGCCTGTTGCAAAACACCCATGGCGAGGTGCAGTTCGCAGGCCAGAACCTGGCCGGAATGCCCGCGCATCGTGCGGCCAAGCTGGGCCTGGGTCTGGTTCCCGAAGGGCGCCGGTGTTTCACCAATCTGACCGTGCGCGAGAACCTTCATGCCTCGGCCCGGCCCGGCGCCTGGGATTTTGCCCGTGTGCATGGGTTGTTTCCCCGGCTGGAAGAACGCGGCGACCAGTTGGCGGGATCGCTTTCGGGGGGCGAACAGCAGATGCTCGCGATTGGCCGCGCGTTGATGACCAACCCCCGGCTGCTGATCCTGGACGAGGCGACCGAGGGGCTGGCCCCCGTGGTGCGGCAGGAGATCTGGGCCGCCATCGCCACGCTCAAGGGCGACGCGGGCCTGTCGATCCTCGTGGTGGACAAGACAATCAGCGAATTGCGCCGGATCGCCGATCGGGTGGTGATCCTGGAACGCGGCAAATCTGTCTGGACCGGTGGCATGGACGATCTGTCCGGCCCCGTCAAAGATCAGTACCTGGGGGTCTGAGCCATGCCGTTTGTGTATCACCAGAAGGTCAAGTTCAGGCATTGCGATCCGGCGGGGATCGTCTTTTACCCCCGCTATTTCGAGATGATGAACGACACGGTCGAAGATTTCTTTGAAAAGGTCGCCTTGCTGCCCTTTTCCGGGATGCAGCAGAAATGCGGTATTCCCACGGCAGGGATAGAAGCACAGTTTCAGGCCCCCAGCCGATTGGGCGATCAGCTGGAGATCGCTTTGACCATCACGCGACTGGGGCGGAGCAGCCTCGGTTTGGCTTACGACGCGCGCTGCGAAGGCGCGCCACGTTTCACGGCGGGTTCGACAGTTGTCTTCATCGACGACAAAGGCCGGCCCGCCCCATGGACGGATGCAATCCGCACCCGGCTGGACAGATTTATCAAGAAGGAGACGCCAGATGGCAAATGAGGTTATTCAGCCGGAAGGATGGGCCCCCGCCAAAGGCTATGCCAATGGTGTGAAAGCGGCAGGACAGCAGATCTATATCGGTGGCCAGATCGGCTGGACCGCCGAGCAGAAGTTCGAAAGTCACGATTTCATCGGGCAGACCGAACAGGCCCTGCTTAACATCCGGGCGGTGCTTGAGGCCGCAGGCGGCAAGCCGGAGGATCTGGTGCGCCTGACCTGGTACATCACCGACAAGCGCGAATACCTGGCGAAGCAACGCGAGATGGGCGAAGCCTATCGCAGGGTCCTGGGCCGCAACTTTCCGGCCATGGCGATGGTCGTTGTCGCCGGATTGATCGAGGATGAGGCGCTGGTTGAGATCGAAGCAACGGCGGTGCTGCCGTAGTTTCGGTTGTCAGGCACGACCTCTTCCCTGTCACATCGCTGATCCCGACCGCGGGTCATCACGACGGCGGTCCGGTGAAGGTCAGGTGAGCAGGACAAGGCTGGCCTGCGCAAAGCCGCACATCGCCGCCATTTCCCGCACCGCAGCGGAACAAGCGACCTTGGCGCAGGATTTCGCCCCGATCCGCAACTGCCCCAAGGCACCGCGCCCTATTTCGGCGGGGTGCTGTTGATCACCGGATGGCGGATGGTGCCGATGCCCTGCACATGCGCCTCGATCACGTCACCGGGCCAGAGCCACTCCTGCGGATTGCGGCCCGCGCCGACGCCTTCGGGAGTGCCGGAGGCGATGATGTCGCCCGGCTCAAGCGTGATGCCGCGGCTCAGGTCGGCGATCAATTCGTCGACCTTGAACAACATCTTGGCGGTGTTCGAGTTCTGCTTTTCAACGCCATTCACGGTCAGCCAGAGGTCCAGGACCTGCGGATCGGGGATTTCATCTGCCGTCACGATACAGGGGCCGAAGGGGGCGTAACTGTCCATCCCCTTGGAGAATATCCACTGGCCCGCCCGGCGGTTGTCGCGGGCGGAAATGTCGATGATGACGGAATAGCCGAATACATGGGACAGCGCCTCGGCGCGCGGGGTGTGCTGGGCGCGGGTGCCGATGATGACAGCCAGTTCCACCTCCCAATCCAGTTGTTGGGTCATGTCCGCATTGTGCCGGACCGGATCGTCCGGACCGATCACAGTGGTCGGGGGCTTGGAAAAGACAACAGGCTCCCGGGGCAGGTCGGGCTTGGTGTCCAGCGCCCTGGCGCTTTCGGTGACGTGGTCAAGATAGTTCAGCCCGATCCCGAAGATGTTCTTGCGGGGGCGTGGGATCGGGGCCAGCAGCTTGACGTTCTGCACCGGCAAAGCGGTTGCATTGCCCCAATCGCCGCGCGCGGCCTGCAGCGCAGATTGCAGACGGGTCACGGCACCGGGCCCGAGGTCGATGAAATCAAGCATCCGATGCGGCAGCGCCAGCCCGACGCCAGCGCCGAATTCGGCCACATCGACAACGGTATTGTCCTGCAGAACGCCCAGGCGCGGGGCGGATTCAACGTGGGCGCGGTAGGTTACAAGTTTCATGTCAGTCCTTTCGGCCAGGGGCCGTTGTTCATGTCTGGGGTAAATCAGCTTTTCGGTGCGGCAGCGGCATCGGCATCGGCGCGGTGCAAAAGGTCGCGGATCAGGTCCAGGTCGTCATGCCCCAGTCTGGCAAAGATCCGGTCGACAAGCGCCTCATGTCCTGCGGCCAGAACCTCGAACTGCTTGCGGCCCTTGTCGGACAGGCTGACATTGACCACACGCCTGTCGCTTGCAGCGGCGATGCGGACTACCAGACCGTCCTTTTCCAGCCGGTCCACCACGGTAGAGGCATTGCCGTTGGAGACCAGCAACATCTGGCTGAGCGCGCTCATCTTGATGGGTGCATCGGCGCGGTAGAGTGCGGCCATCACGTCAAACCGGGGCAGGGTGGTGCCATGGCTGACCCGCATATATTCGCGCAGGCTGTTTTCGGTCTGCCGGGTCAGACGCAGCAACCTGATCCAGGTGCGCAGACGTCTGCGGGACAAAGTGGTGTCGCGCATTGCGAATTCCTTTGGTTGCCGAACAAGGGGTGCCTTGCAAGGCTACCTTTCGGCGCTGCGGCTTTCAATCTTGCGCACCGCGCCACAACAGCGCGGCGGCATCCAGAATACCATAGACCGGCCGCCCCGTGGCCCGCCGGATCGCGGCAGCATAGGGCGGCAGGTTTCCGCATTCCAGCAGAAAGCAGCCCAGCCCGGGGTGCTGCGCCACCATGCCCCGGGCCAGATCGGTGCAATGGCGCGCGATTGCACGGCTGTCCAGCACATCCGGCTGATCGGATTTGTGGCTCAGGATGGCACCGGCAAAGGCAGCGCAGTCCTGCATGCCCGCAACATGTACCGCGCCGGGATCAATCCCCGCCGATTGCAGCGCGCCGCCCAGCAAACTGTCCCGCGAGGCGGTCAGGATGCCGATGGGCTTCGTGCCAAAGGACAGCCGCAGGGCAGGATAAAGTGACAGCGCCGAGACCATCACCGGAATCTCCACCGCCGCTGCCAGTGCGTCCTGGATATGCACCAGGAATCCGCAGGTCGAAATGATGCCAAGGGCGCCTTCGGCTTCCAGCGCGCGGGCGGCGGCAACAAAGGCAGCGATCAGCGCCGGGTCTGGTGCGCGGCCCCGCACGATGTCGGGTGATCCGGCGCCGGGAACCACATGCAGCCGCACCGGGAAAGGATAACTGTCAGCATTGCCTGCGTCCCCGACAACGCGGGGAAAGGCCGTGTCCAGCATCAGGATTCCGATAAAGCCGCTCATGAGGTGCCACGGTGGCGGTCAGGCATAATGAACCTTGGTGCCTGCTTTTTCGCAGAACAACCGGCATTGTTCAGAGAGGGGCCGGTCGGTGATAAACCGGTCCACATCGGCCATGGAGGCAATACGCGCCGGTGCCTTGCGCCCGAACTTTGAACTGTCGGCGGCCAGGAAGACCTCTTGCGACTGTTGGATGATGGTTTTGCTGACGCCGACCTCCTGCACGTCGAAGTCCAGGATTTCGCCGTCGTGGCGCAGCGCGGAACAGCCGATCACCGCGTAATCGAACCGGAATTGCCGGATCGTCTGGGTGGCAAGGTCACCGACCAGCCCGCCGTCCGACCGGCGCAGGTGGCCGCCGGTGACGATCACTTCGACGTTGTGGTTCTGCGACAGGATCATCGCGATGTTGATGTTGTTGGTCACGACCAGCAGCCCCTCATGGTGCAGCAGTTCTGCCGCAACAGCCTCTGTGGTTGTGCCGATGTTCAGGAAGACGGAGCAATCATTGGGAATGAACTTTGCGCAGGCACTGCCGATGTCGACCTTGGCGGCCTGATTCAGCTCGCGCCGCTCGCTGTAGCCGATGTTGGTGGTGGTCGAGGGAAGGACCGCGCCGCCATGGACACGCTCAAGCCTGCCATCGTCGGCAAGTTCGGTCAGATCGCGGCGTATGGTCTGCGGCGTTACACTGAAATGTTCCGCCAGCCCGTCGACCGTGACCTTCCCCTCACGGCGGGCGATCTGGATGATCTCCGGTTTGCGCAAGGTTTGACTCATTCTACCCCTCGAATCGAAAGAATACGACCTTGCTACACCGTTTGATCCGGCTCAGTCACGCTTTTCACGGGGATATTCGCGCCTGTCCGCCTTCGGTCAAAGGGGTCTCATCCGTCATGTCAGCGAAAATAGTTGATATTTTTCAATTTACTATCGAAAACGCGCAATAACGAACATTTTTCTCTTCCTTTTTGATGCGTTTTTTGTCACCTTCCCCGAAAGCGAGCATCCAATCGCTGGGGGAGGACACCATGACGCCCGATTTCGACCTGCTGGTTATCGGCGGGGGCATCAACGGTTGCGGCATTGCGCGCGATGCGGCGGGCAGGGGGCTGTCCGTTTGTCTGGCCGAGATGAACGACATCGGGTCGGCCACTTCGGCCTCCTCCACCAAGCTGTTTCACGGCGGCTTGCGGTATCTGGAATATTTCGAGGTGCGCCTTGTGCGCGAGGCGCTGGTGGAGCGGGAAACGCTGTTGCGCGCGATGCCGCATATTTCCTGGCCCATGCGGTTTGTGCTGCCCTACCACGATTCCATGCGGTTCGACACGACCACACCGACGTCGAAACTGCTGAACACCTTCATGCCCTGGATGAAAGGGCGCAGGCCCGCCTGGCTTATCCGGCTGGGGCTGTTCATGTATGACAACCTTGGCGGTCGTAAGATCCTGCCGGGGACCAGCAGCGTCGATCTGCGCAACAGTCCCGAAGGCGCGCCGCTGAATGCCAAATTCGAACATGCCTATGAGTATTCGGATTGCTGGGTCGAGGATTCGCGCCTTGTGGTGCTGAATGCCCGCGATGCGGAGATGCGCGGCGCACGTATCCTGCCGCGTCACAAGGTCGTCAGCGCGGACCCTTCCGGTGACGGCTGGACCGTGACGATACAGGACACCAACACCGGGCAGGACATCACTGTCACCGCGCGGATGATCGTGAACGCGGCAGGCCCCTGGGTTGGCGAGGTGTTGCGGGGCACGATCAAAAGCAACCAGACAGGTGGGGTGCGGCTGGTGCGCGGCAGTCATATCGTGACCAAGCGGCTGTTCGATCACGACAAATGCTATTTCTTTCAGGGGATGGACGGGCGGATCATCTTTGCCATTCCCTATGAGACCGACTTTACCCTGATCGGCACCACGGATCAGGAACATCACGACCCGGACGTGAAGCCGGAATGCACCCCGGAAGAACAGCGCTATCTGGTTGATTTCGTGAACGAATATCTGGCCGACCCGATTTCGACCGATGACATCGTCTGGACCTATTCCGGTGTGCGCCCGCTCTATGACGACGGGGCCAGCAGCGCGACGGCGGCGACCCGCGATTATACCATCCATCTGGATCAAAGCCGGGGTGCCCCTGCGGTAAACGTCTTTGGCGGCAAGATCACCACCTATCGGCGGCTGGCCGAAAGCGCGCTGGAAAAGGTCGGCGAGGTTCTGCACGTCAAGGGGCCATGGACCGCCGGTGTGGCCCTGCCGGGCGGCGATTTCCCGGTCGACGGGGTGTTGCCGCTGATGGACGGGCTGATGCGCGACTACAGCTTTCTTGACCCGAAATGGGCCCGCCGTCTGGTGCGCGCCTATGGCACCCAGGCCCGTTTGGTCCTTGGCGATGCCACTGTCGCCGCCGATCTGGGGCAGCAGTTCGGGGCGGGATTGACCGAGCGCGAAGTGCGCTGGCTGATGGACAATGAATACGTGCAGCGTGCCGAAGACGTGGTCTGGCGGCGCAGCAAGCTGGGTCTGCGGATGACAGCAGCGGAAATCAAGGCACTTGACGGGTGGATCGCCAAGGCGTCGGATCATCCCGTTTCAAAGGCCGCGGAGTAACTGGGGGAAAGATGGCGCTGGAATTCAAAAACGTGTCCAAGGTGGTCAATGGTGAGACACATATTCACCCGACCAACCTGACACTTGAGGCGGGCACGATGAACGTGCTTCTTGGCCCGACCTCGTCGGGCAAGACGTCGCTGATGCGGTTGATGGCGGGGCTGGACGTGCCAACCGGCGGCCAGGTGTTCTGGGAGGGCACCGATGTGACCGGGATGCGGGTACAGGACCGAAAGGTCGCCATGGTTTATCAGCAGTTCATCAATTACCCGTCGATGACCGTCTATGACAATATCGCCTCGCCCCTGCGGCTGATGGGCAAGTCAAAGGCAGAGATTGACGTGGCCGTGAAACAGGCTGCCGCGCTGATGCAGCTGGAACCGATGCTGGACCGCAAGCCGCTGGAACTTTCCGGCGGGCAACAGCAGCGCTGCGCCCTGGCGCGGGCGCTGGTCAAGAACGCGGGCCTTGTCCTGCTGGACGAGCCGCTGGCCAATCTCGACTACAAGCTGCGCGAGGAACTGCGCGTGGAGATCCCCAAGATCTTCGAGGAATCCGGCGCAGTCTTCGTCTATGCCACCACCGAACCGGAAGAGGCGCTGCTGCTGGGCGGCAATACCGCCACCATGTGGGAGGGGCGCGTGACCCAGTTCGGCCCGACCCCCACGGTCTATCGCCAGCCGGTCGATGCCACGACTGCGCGGGTGTTCAGCGATCCTCCGATGAATTTCCTCGATATCACCAAACAGGGTGGCACGCTGACCTTCGGGCAGGGGCACACTGCCCCGGCGACGGGTCCCTTGGCAGACCTTCCCGATGGCATCTACATTGCAGGTTTCCGGCCCAACCACGTCGAAATCGCGCAGCCTGCAGAAGGCGCCGTTACGTTCGACACCCGCCTTTCCGTCACCGAACTGACCGGGTCCGAAACCTTCGTCCACCTCGATTATGCTGACCGCAAATGGGTCGGCCTTATTCACGGCGTGCATGATCTGAAGCTGGGCAGCGCGCTGCCCGTCTATCTGGACCCACGTCACATCTACATCTTCAGCGTAACGGGCGACCTGGTGGCACCAGCGTCCTACGCGCTGGCAGCCTGAGGAGCGGGACATGGCCAAGATCACCCTCGACAACCTCGCACATTCCTATCTGTCCAATCCGACGGGTGAAGATGACTTTGCCCTGAAGGAGCTGAATCACGTCTGGACTGACGGCGAGGCCTATGCCCTGCTGGGGTCTTCGGGCTGTGGCAAATCCACGCTGCTCAACATCATCTCCGGCCTGCTGCACCCCAGTCAGGGGCGCATCCTGTTTGATGACAAGGACGTCACACAGGCCACCACCGCCGCGCGCAACATCGCGCAGGTGTTCCAGTTTCCGGTGGTCTACGACACGATGACGGTGCGCGACAATCTGGCCTTTCCATTGCGCAACCGGGGCGAGGAACCCGGCTATATCGCGGAACGGGTCCAGAAGATCGCCCAGATGATCGGCATGGAAGACGTGCTGAACCGCCGCGCGCGGGGGTTGACCGCTGACGCCAAGCAAAAGATTTCACTGGGCCGCGGCATGGTGCGTGAGGATGTGAACGCGCTGCTGTTCGACGAGCCGCTGACCGTCATCGACCCGCATATGAAATGGGAATTGCGCACGCAGCTGAAATCCCTGCACCATGAATTCGGCCACACGATGATCTATGTGACCCACGACCAGACCGAGGCGCTGACCTTTGCCGACAAGGTGGTGGTCATGTACGACGGCCGCGTGGTGCAGATCGGCACCCCGCAAGAGCTGTTTGAGCGGCCCGAGCATACCTTTGTCGGCTATTTCATCGGTTCGCCGGGGATGAACGTGATCCCTGCCGAAATTTCCGGCACGCAGGCGGTGGTGAATGGCACCGCGCTGACCCTGCAGCAGAACTATGGCGCGCCGACAGGCAATGTCGCCCTGGGTGTGCGGCCCGAGTTCGTCAGCCTGACAAAAGGCGATGGCCTGCCGGTAAAGGTGCGCCGGGTCGAAGACGTGGGCCGCCACAAAATCGTGCGCGCCGATCTTTTTGGCAAGGAAATCAATATCGTGTCCCCGGAAGGACAAGAGATTTCGCCTGACATGAACCACATCACCTTCGCCCCGGATCATGTGAACGTCTATGTGAACGACTGGCGTCAACAGGGGGCGGCGGCATGACAAAGCACATCCGCCACACAGCATGCCGGGCCGGACGCGCCTGCCAAGGGCAGAAAATAGATGAGAGGGCCGCCTGATGAACAAGACAGTCAACCAAAAAGCATGGTTCCTGGTGCTGCCGGTGTTGCTGCTGGTCGCCTTTTCCGCCGTGATCCCGCTGATGACGGTGGTGAACTATTCGGTGCAGGACACCTTCGGGCAGAACCAGTTCTTCTGGGCGGGTCTCGAATGGTTCGAGGAGATGCTCGATTCCGACCGCATGTGGACGGCATTGGGACGGCAATTGATGTTCTCAGGCATCATTCTGGCCATCGAGGTGCCGCTGGGCATCTTCGTGGCGCTGAACATGCCGAAAAGCGGATTCTGGTCCAGCTTCTGCCTTGTGCTGATGTCACTGCCGCTGCTGATCCCGTGGAACGTGGTCGGCACCATCTGGCAGATCTTCGGGCGGGTGGACATTGGTCTGCTGGGCCATACGCTCGACGCGCTGGGGATTTCCTACAACTATACGCAGGATACCTTCGCGGCCTGGGCAACCATCGTTGTGATGGATGTCTGGCACTGGACCTCTCTGGTGGCGCTGCTGGCCTTTGCCGGGCTGAAATCGATCCCCGATGCCTATTATCAGGCCGCCAAGATCGACCAGGCCAGCCGTTGGGCCGTCTTCCGGTTCATCGAACTGCCCAAGATGGCAGGCGTTCTGATGATCGCCATCCTGCTGCGGTTCATGGACAGTTTCATGATCTACACCGAACCGTTCGTGGTCACCGGCGGCGGACCCGGCAACGCCACGACGCTGCTGTCAATCGACCTGGTCAAGATGGCGCTGGGACAGTTCGACCTTGGCCCCGCCGCGGCATTCTCGCTGATGTATTTCCTGGTGATCCTGCTGATCTCCTGGGTGTTCTACACAGTGATGACCACCATCGACGCGAAGGAGGGATAAGATGACCGATACCGCAACCATCCCCGCTGACACCACCGTCCGCGCATCTGTAAAACGCCGTCGGCTGCGCATCAACGGTTCGGCCATGGTCATGGCGCTTTATCTGCTGTTCCTGCTGTTGCCGATCTACTGGCTGCTGAACATGAGCCTGAAGACGAACACGGAGATTCTGAACAGCTTTACCCTGTGGCCGCGCAACCTGACGTTTGACAATTATGCGACGATCCTGACCGATCCCGCATGGTACATGGGCTACGTCAATTCGCTGATCTACGTGGTGATGAACACCGTGATCAGCCTGACCGTGGCGCTGCCTGCGGCCTATGCCTTCAGCCGCTACAGTTTCATGGGCGACAAGCACCTGTTCTTCTGGCTGCTGACCAACCGCATGGCACCGCCCGCCGTTTTTGCGCTGCCGTTCTTTCAGCTTTATTCATCCGTTGGCCTGTTCGACACCCATATCGCCGTGGCACTTGCGCATTGCCTGTTCAACGTGCCGCTGGCGGTCTGGATCCTGGAAGGCTTCATGCGCGGCGTGCCCAAGGAGATTGACGAAACCGCCTATATCGACGGCTACGGCTTTGGACGGTTCTTCATCAAGATTTTCATGCCCCTGATCGCCAGTGGCATCGGGGTGGCGGCCTTCTTCTGCTTCATGTTCTCCTGGGTCGAACTGCTGCTGAGCCGCACGCTGACCACGGTGGACGCGAAACCCATTGCCGCGATCATGACCCGGACCCAGGGCGCCAGCGGCATCGACTGGGGCGTGCTGGCGGCGGCCGGTATCCTGACTGTCGTGCCCGGTGCGCTGGTCATCTATTTCGTGCGCAACTACATCGCCAAGGGCTTTGCCCTCGGGAGGGTGTGATGCAACCAATGGTTAACAAATACCCCGTGATCTTCGGGTCTGACCCGTGGACCTCGTGCATCAGTGCCTGCATCACACCCACAGATACAACCGCAAAGACAGGAGCACGCTGACATGGACTGGATGGCATGGACCTGGCCGACGGCGATCTTCTTTATCGTCATTGCCTGCACCCTGATCACTTTCACCTTTCTGGCGATCAAATTTCCCGAAACGCCACGCCGTGGCGTTCTGGGCATGGAGACGACGCGCGGCGATCGTCTTTTCATCACACTTCTGGGCAGCGCCTTCATCAATCTGGCGTGGCTTGGAATTGTCGGGGCGAACCAGCCGTATGCCCTGATTGTCTGCCTTGTCTATGCCGTGGCGGTGTTTCGCTGGGTCTAGGCAATGTGGTTCCACCGCGGTCGGGTGTCATCCGGCTGCATACGATTACATAACGTTTCGAAAATTAGGGAGGAAACGATGAAACTTAATCTGAAATCAAGTACAGCCGTTGTGCTGGCACTTGGAATGCTCAGCGGCCCGGCATTTGCCGACATGGATGCCGCCAAGGCGTTTCTGGATGCCGAAATCGGCGATACATCGGTGCTCAGCCGCGCCGATCAGGAAGCTGAAATGCAGTTCTTCGTCGATGCTGCAGCACCCTATCAAGGCATGGAGATCAAGGTCGTCTCCGAAACCATCACCACGCATGAATATGAAAGCCAGGTACTGGCCCCCGCGTTCACTGCGATCACCGGCATCAAGGTCACTCATGACCTGATCGGCGAAGGCGATGTTGTCGAAAAGCTGCAAACACAGATGCAGTCGGGCGAGAACATCTATGATGCCTATATCAACGACTCTGACCTGATCGGCACCCACTGGCGCTATCAGCAGGTGCGCAACCTGACCGACTGGATGGCAGGTGAGGGCGCGGACGTCACCCTGCCGACGCTGGATCTGGACGATTTCATCGGCACCTCCTTCACCACCGGTCCCGATGGCAAGCTGTACCAGCTTCCGACCCAGCAATTCGCGAACCTCTATTGGTTCCGCTATGACTGGTTCAACGACGAAAAGAACAAGGCCGACTTCAAAGAGAAATACGGCTATGATCTGGGCGTTCCGGTCAACTGGTCGGCCTATGAGGACATCGCCGAGTTCTTCACCGGTCGTGATCTGTCGCACATGGATGTGAACGGCGAAGTTTACGGCAACATGGACTATGGCAAGAAAGACCCCAGCCTGGGCTGGCGTTACACCGATGCCTGGATGTCCATGGCCGGTATGGGCGACGTGGGTGAACCCAATGGCCTGCCGGTCGACGAATGGGGCATTCGCGTGAACGACCAGTCGCAACCGACTGGCTCCTGCGTGACCCGTGGCGGTGCCACCAACTCGCCTGCTGCCGTCTATGCGGTGACCAAGGCGATCGAATGGCTGCAGAAATACTCGCCTCCCGCTGCGGCCGGTATGACATTCTCCGAAGCGGGCCCGATCCCCGCTCAGGGTAACGTCGCTCAGCAGATGTTCTGGTACACGGCCTTCACCGCCGACACGGTGAAACCCGACCTGCCGGTGATGAACGAAGACGGCACGCCCAAGTGGCGCATGGCCCCTTCGCCCCACGGTGCCTATTGGAAAGAGGGCCAGAAGATCGGCTATCAGGACGCAGGCAGCTGGACGCTGATGAAATCGACCCCCGTGGACCGCGCACAGGCCGCATGGCTTTATGCACAGTTCGTGGTGTCGAAAACGGTTGATTTGAAGAAATCGGATGTGGGTCTGACCTTTATCCGTGAATCGACCATCGACAGCGACCATTTCACCGAACGCGCACCGCGTCTGGGTGGTCTGGTGGAATTCTACCGCTCACCCGCCCGCGTGGCGTGGTCGCCCACTGGTACAAACGTGCCGGATTACCCCAAGCTGGCCCAATTGTGGTGGCAGAACATCGGCGACGCCATGTCCGGTGCGAAAACACCGCAGCAGGCTCTGGATGCGCTCTGCGCAGATCAGGAAAAAGTGCTTGAGCGTCTGGAGCGCGCGGGTGTGCAAGGTGACCTTGGTCCGAAGCTGAACCCGGAGGAAAGTGCCGAATACTGGTTCGAACAGCCCGGCGCGCCCTATCCCAAGCTCGCGAACGAGGACGAAGAGCCGAAAACCGTCGCTTATGACGAGCTGATCAAATCCTGGGAATAACATCCGGTTTGCAAGAAACTGCGGGGGGCCTTGAACGGCCCCCCGTTTTGCCCTTTGATCCAGAGCGTGCGCCCCATGAAATATATCCTGTCGATCGACCAAGGCACCACATCGAGCCGTGCCATCCTTTTTGACGAAACCCTGAACCTCACGGCGATGTCGCAAGAGGAGTTTCGCCAGATATTTCCCAACTCCGGCTGGGTCGAACATGATCCTTCCGATTTGTGGAGCACGACCGCAGGCACCTGCCGCGCCGTGATCGAACGCGCGGGCATCGACGCCCGCGATATCATTTCCATCGGCATCACCAACCAGCGCGAAACCACCGTCGTCTGGGACAAGAATACCGGCAAGCCGGTCCATAATGCCATCGTCTGGCAAGACCGCCGCACCGCCGAATTCTGCAGATCTTTGCGCGATGCGGGGCACGCCGACATGGTGGCCGACCGCACCGGCCTGCTGCTGGACCCGTATTTTTCCGCCACCAAGGTCAAGTGGATCCTGGACAATGTCGACGGCGCACGTGACGCCGCACAGGCGGGCGATCTGCTGTTCGGCACCGTCGATTGCTATCTGATCTGGAAGCTGACAGGCGGCGAGGTGCATGCCACCGACGCCACCAACGCCGCGCGCACCATGCTCTATGACATTCGCAAGGGACGCTGGAGCCAGACCATCTGCGACCTGTTCGACATTCCCATGTCGATGCTGCCGGATGTGCGCGACAGTGCCGCCGATTTCGGCACCACCCGCGCCGATCTTTTTGGCCGCCCGATTCCCATTCTGGGTGTCGCAGGCGACCAGCAGGCCGCGACCATCGGGCAGGCCTGCTTTGAACCGGGCATGCTGAAATCCACATACGGGACCGGATGTTTTGCCTTGCTGAACACCGGCGATACCCCGGTAAGGTCGCAAAACCGTCTGCTGACCACCATCGCCTATCAACTGGATGGCAAGCCGACCTATGCGCTGGAAGGGTCGATTTTTGTGGCAGGGGCCGTGGTGCAATGGCTGCGCGACGGGCTGAAAATCATCCGCGAAGCGTCAGAGACCCAACCGCTGGCCGAGGCCGCCGACCCCACACAGGAAGTCGTGCTCGTGCCCGCCTTTACCGGGCTGGGCGCACCTTATTGGAACCCCGACTGCCGGGGTGCAATCTTTGGGCTGTCACGCAACTCCGGCCCGCAGGAACTGGCCAAGGCCGCCTTGGAAAGCGTCGGCTACCAGACCCGCGACCTGCTGGAAGCGATGCATGCCGACTGGACCGGGCAGGGGGCCGACCCGGTGTTGCGCGTCGATGGCGGGATGAGCGCATCGGATTGGGCCATGCAGTTCCTGTCCGACATCATCGACGCCCCGGTTGACCGGCCCAAGGTGCTGGAAACCACCGCCCTTGGTGTTGCCTGGCTGGCCGGGATGAGGGCGGGCGCGCTGCCGGACCAGGAAGCCTTTGCCAGGGGATGGGCGCTGGACCGGCAATTCCAACCGGCTATGGACGCGGTGACCCGCGACCGGAAATATGCCGGCTGGAAGCGTGCCGTGGACTCTACGCTGGCGTATTGACCTTGCCAGAGGCCCGTCAGCATTTCGGCATTTCATGTCCGACGTCGGTGCATTTTGGCGCGGGAAAGGCCACAGATCTGCCCGGCCTGCTGCCTGACGCGCCCGCGCGTATCCTCTTTGTCCAGGGGGCAAGCGGTCATGCCGCGGCAGGTGTCCTCAAGGCGCTGCGCGCGGCCGGTCACGATATCACCCTTGTCAGTTGCCCCGGCGAACCCTCTGTTGAAGCGGTCAACGCTGCATTGGCACAGCTGGACGGTCCGACGCATGTGATCGCCTGCGGCGGCGGCGCGGTGATCGACATGGGCAAGGCGCTGGCGGCAATGGCTGAGCATGGCCTGACCTTGCCATTGGATTTTGCAACATTGCCGCCCTTGACCGCCCGGCGGAACATCCGCCTGTTGGCCCTGCCAACAACAGCGGGCACCGGGGCGGAAGTGACCGCCAATGCGGTGATCGACGTGCCTGCCAAAGGCGCGAAGATCAGCATCAGGGGGGCCGCATTGATCCCCGATATCGCGGTGATCGACCCTTTGCTGGCGCAAACGGCCCCTGCGGGTGTCGTGCTCGCCTCCGGGCTGGACGCAGTGACACAGGTGATCGAAAGCTATACCTCCTGTGCCGCGACGCCTTTTTCGATGGCATTGTGCCGCCCTGCAATACCACTGGGCCTCGCCGCGCTGCGGCAGGTTATCGAAACCCCCGACATCGGGGCCTGGGAAAACATGTGCTGGACCAGCCTGTCCAGCGGGCTTGCGCTGGCCAACTCTGGATTGGGTGCGGCGCATGGGCTTGCCTCTGTGCTGGGTGCGCAACTCGGCGCACCGCATGGCGCGCTTTGTGGCAGATTGCTGATCCCGACGCTGCGCGTGAACCTTGAATACAGCCGCGAAACGCCGGAAATACAGGAAAGGATCACCTATTGCCTGCAGGCCGTTTCAGATGCGTTTGCCCCAACACGCGCCGCCGACGCGCTGTCGGGTTTTGAGGCCTGGGTGAATGCGAAGGGGTTGCCAAGATTGTCAGAGATGGGGCTGTCCCGGGATCGCATCGCAGCTTTGGCGGAACTGGGCAGCAAAGCCTCTTCCAGTCAGAAAAATGCGGTGCCGCTCCCGGTGCAGGCCTATGAAGCGATCCTGCAGGAGGCATTCTGACGCTTCCAGAAGAACGCATCCGCCGAAGGTGG
Source organism: Sulfitobacter sp. IGS-18 (assembly GCF_059628195.1). Lineage (NCBI taxonomy): Bacteria > Pseudomonadati > Pseudomonadota > Alphaproteobacteria > Rhodobacterales > Roseobacteraceae > Sulfitobacter > Sulfitobacter sp. IGS-18. The sequence continues at coordinate 153,964 of NZ_JCAQIH010000002.1, forward strand.
GAACAGGATTCTCATGGGCGGGATGCCTGCCCAGATTGTGTCATGCCAGCTTCAACAACAGCTGCTTGAGCATTTCGCCATTGTCCGAGTCCAGAAGCGCGCTGAGCGCGCGGTCCTGTTCCTCTGCGTCCTTGCGGATCTGGAGCATGCGCCTGCGGCCGAGGTTGGTCAGCAGCAGGTTGATCTGGCGCTGATCGGCGGCGGAAATCTGACGGTGAACCAGGCCATCCGACACCATGCGATCCACCAGTTTGCTCAGCGCCGGGGGATTGATCAGCGCGCGTTTGGCCAGTTCCCCCATTGTCAGCCGCTGATCGATGTCGAGGCATTCCATCACGCGCCATGCGGTGATCTGGATGCCATGTGCCTTCAGCCGGGCACTCAGCGAATTGCTGACCGAACGATGCGCGGCTTCCAGTGCATAGGAAAGATGGCGTTCAAATGAGATCGGCTCAGTCGTCATGATCGTATCCGCTTGTTAGGTCTTTGAAATTAGTTGACTTGGAAATTAATTTCAATTGCAATGTGCGAATTGCCATCCTGATCCGGGGAGACAGGGCGCTGGGATATAGCACGGACGACGTTGCGCTGCCGATCGAACTTGCGGATTTCCGCGAGAGCGGGCTGCTGGCCGCCTCGGGCAGTTTTCGTGTGGCGCTGCTGATCCCGATGTGTGGCCCGGCGGGTATCTGGGCACCCTCCTGCATTTCCAGCGCACAGGTCGCTGCCGCAGAGCTGAACCGCGCCAATGGTATCGGCGGGCGGCGGGTTCAGCTGATCATGATAGATGCAGCGGTGGAAGCCGATGAGCCGATCGAGGAAACCGTAAACGACCTGATCGAGCTGAATGCGATTGACGCAATCGTGGGGATGCATCTGAGTGCCGTGCGCCAACGCCTGTCCAAGGTTGTCCGCCAGCGCATCCCCTACATCTATACGCCGCTCTACGAGGGGGGCGAAACGACACCGGGCTTGTTTGCCATTGGCGAGACGCCGCAGGAACAGCTTGCCCCGGCCCTGGCCGAGATCCAGGCCAGATATCACCCGAAAAGCTGGGCGCTGATCGGCAATGATTATGTCTGGCCGCGCAGTTCCCATTCCCTGGCCAAGAGCGTTCTCAGGACAGCGGGGGTTGAGCTGGCGATGGAATGTTACGTGCCTTTCGGGCTGCCAAACATGTCCGATCTGGTTGACCGGGTCGAGGCCTCGGGGGCCGATGCTGTCCTGGTCTCGCTGGTCGGGCAGGACGCCGTGAACTTCAACCGGCTGTTCGGAAAGCGTGGGTTGCACCGCAAGGCGGTCAGATTGTCCTGTGCCCTGGAAGAGAACGGTCTGATGGCCTGCGGCCGGTCCAATCTGGAGAGAATGTTCTCGGTCTCCTCCTATTTCGGGTCGATATCGACAGAGGCGAATGCCAGTTTCAAGGAACGCTATTATGCGCTGCACGGTGATGCGGCGCCTGCGTTGAATTCCATCGGTCAATCGACCTACGAAGGGATACATTATCTGGCTTCTCTGTTGCGGGATTTCGGCGCTGTCTGGCGGATGCGGACCAGCCAGGACCTGCTGCCGGTGATTCATTCCAGCGGCCGTTCCTTTGCCCGGAACGATGCCGCGCAGCGGCCCGATGTTTACCTCGCCCGGGCCGATGGCATCAACTTTTGTGACTTCAAGATACTGTAAATAAAACATATTTACCTTATTAATTTCCAATTCAAATAAATTACTTGAAATGGAAATTAAAATCGCTCACCGTTGCCGTTACAGGCCATGACCCCGCACGGGGGGGCAGGGCGCGGCAGGAGAGATCACATTGTATTGGCTGTTGGCATTTGTCGTTTTCATCGTCGTCCTGCTGGGCGGAATATGGTTCCTGCAGCGGTTCTACGCCAAGGCAACGCTAGAGACTGCCGTGGTGCGCACGGGCATGGGCGGGCGTCGGGTGCTGACCGATGGCGGCTGTATGGCCCTGCCGATCGTGCATCAGCTGCAACGGGTGTCGATGCAGACTGCTGCCGTCACGATGGTGCGCACCGGCCGCGATGCCGTCCTGACGGCTGACGCGATGCGCGCCGATCTGGTGATGGAGTTCGAATTGCGCGTGGCCTCCGATGTGCAGAGCATCGCAACCGCGGCACAGGCTTTCGGTCACAGGATTGCACGCGGCGGCGAAGCATTCGAGACCGTGCTGGCGGGCCCCCTCGCGAATGCCATCCAGACCGCTGCTGCCGCCCGCGGCATCAACGAGATTCATTTGGAACGGGCCGCGTTCACGGCGCAGGTTGCAACGATGGTTTCGGAGCACGCCGCACGGCTGGGCCTTGAGCTGGTCACGGCGGCGCTGGTTTCCGTCGATCAAAGCGACTTCGCTCAGCGGGACGAGAACAACAGCTTCAACGCGCGGGGCATGCGGCGGCTGGCCGAGATGGTTGCCGAAGAACGCAAGGCCCGCATCGCGGTAGAGACAAGCACCGAGATCGCCGTGCGCGAGCATCGCCTGGCCCAGCATCAGCGGCAGATCGAATTGCAGCGCGCCGAGCGTGAGGCCGAAATTGCGCAGCGTGAGCACCTCGCAAGGCTGGAGGCGGAATCGGAAAGCCGCTCTGCCCAGTCCCGCGCAGAGCAACATCGCGCCTCCGAGACCATCCGCATCCGGGAAGAACAGGAAGCAAAGACAGCCCAGGTGTCAGCCGACGAGGCCCTGCGCAAGGCCGAGATGAAGGCGCTGCTTGAGCTGGAAGAAGCGAAGATCGCGCATGGTATCAGCCTGGCACAATCGCGCACCAAGGAAGCCAAGGTGAAAGCCGAGGAAGAAGCAGCGCGGGCGCAGGTAATTCTGGCTGCCGAGAGTGTTCAGGCTCAGAAAGACCGCGCCGTGACGGAACGCGAGCGTGAGATTGCGAAACTGAAGCAGGCACGCGACATCGAGCTTGAGGACGCGCGGGTGAAAAGTGATGTCAGCACGCTGCTGGCAAGGGCCCAGGCAGATGCATCGGCGCGCACGGCAACGGCCAATGCCGAAAAGATCGCGATGGAAGCCGAAGCAGCCGGGCGTGTCGCCTTGAACAAGGCGGAGAATACCCTGAGCGATGCCGTCATCCGCATGCGTCTTGAAGAGCGCAAGCTCGACAAGATGCCGGAGATCATGACCCAGATGATGAAGCCGGTCGAAAAGATCGATTCCATCCGCATCAACCAGATCAGCGGGTTTGGCGGTGGTGCGGGGCCGGGCGGCGACGGGGCAGACAGCGCCTTTGGTGCCGCGATGGACCAGATCCTGGGAATGGCCGTGCGCCTGCCCGCGATGAAACAGATGGGCGAAGAGATCGGGTTTGATTTCGACGTGCCCAATGCGGGGCGGACCGCAGATTACGCAAACCGCATCAAGGCGAAAGACGACCCACAAAATTCAAAAGAGTGACCCGCAGTCACCTTCAATGAAACTCACCAACGGAGGACAATATATGTCTCTGAACAGAAGAGAATTGCTTGGCGGTGCGGCCGCCCTGACCACGGCGGGCCTGCTGCCACGGGTGGCTTTTGCCGCTGACGCCATCAAGCTGGGCTCAATCCTCGACAAGTCCGGGCCTTTCGATGCCTATGGCAAACCGATGGACATGGCGACGCGGCTGGCCGTCGCAGAGATCAACGAGGCCGGTGGCCTTCTGGGTCGCGAAGTCGAGATCATTGCCTATGACACCCAATCCGACATGGCGCTGTATTCGCAATACGGACAGCAGCTGACCCGGCAAGACAAGGTAGATGTGGTGCATGGCGGCATCCTGTCGGCCTCCCGCGAGGCGATCCGTCAGACCATGCGCAAGAGCAAGACGCTCTATTTCTATAACGTGCTCTACGAGGGCGGCGTCTGTGACCGGAACATCTTTATCAACGGGGTCACCCCGGCCCAGCAGGTCGAGGCGCTGGTGCCTTATGCGATGAACAACTCGGGCAAGAAGGTCTATATCCTCGCGGCCGATTACAACTATGGCCAGATCACCGCGCGCTGGATCGAGAAGTTCGTGCGCGACAATGGCGGCGAGGTCGTGGGCACCGATTTCTTCCCGCTCGACGTGAGCGACTTCGGCTCGACCATCGCCAAGGTCCAGACAGCGGCGCCGGATCTGGTGATCGCGCCTCTGGTTGGCGGTGCGCATCTGTCATTCTTCCGCCAATGGGCGGCGGCCGGCATGAAGGACAAGATCGCTTTGGCCTCCACCACCCTTGGTGTCGGCAATGAGCACAAGGTGCTGACACCCGAAGAGGGCAACGGCATCATGTGCGCCTACAACTACAGCCAGGAGCTGGACACCCCCGAAAACGCGGCCTTCAAGGAGCGGTGGGCGGCGATGTTCGACGGCGACCAGTCGATGCATGAAATTGCGGTTTCCCACTACCATGGGTTGCATACCTGGGCAGAGGGGGTGCGGAAAGCGGGCACAATCGACCGCGATGCCGTGATCGAGGCGCTGGAAACCGGCATCTCCATCACCGGACCGGGGGGCAAGGTCACCGTCGACCCCAAGACCCATCACGCGGTGCTGGACGTGCATCTGATGGAGATGCGGGACCAGAAGATGGAGGTCATCGAAACGCTGCCCCAGCGCCAGCCGATTGACACCCAGGCGGTCTGTGATCTGAGCGCGAACCCCGATGACAACACGCAATATGAGATCGAGATCTGATCCGGTTCTCCCCGGGGTCGGGGCGGCTTTGGCGGCCCTGACCCAACTCACTGAACGGCAGGTATCATGGACCTCACATTCGTAATCATAGTCGAAACGCTCTACGCGGTGGCATCGCTGGTGCTGATCAGCGCGGGGCTTGCCGTTGTCTTCGGGATGATGAAGGTCATCAACCTTGCCCATGGCGAATTCATGATGATGGGCGGATATGTGACCATCACCGCCGTGGGTCTGGGGGTGAATGTCTTTGTCGCCATGCTTGTCATCGCGCCCCTTGTCGTCGGGTTCATCGGTCTTGTTGTTGAGCGTCTGGTGATCCGCCATCTTTACGGACGGCTGGTGGATACGATGCTTGCCACCTGGGGGCTGAGCCTTGTCTTTATCGGGCTTGCCACGATGATCTTTGGCAATACCACCACGGGTATCTCGACCCCGATCGCGGGTTTTACTGTCGGCAATTACCAGATCAACGGCTATAATTTCTTTATCATCCTTGTGTCCATCGCGCTGGTCATCGGGATATACGCGGTTTTGCGGGGCACCCGTGCCGGGCTGATCGCACGCGGCGCGATGCAGCGTTCCGACATGGCCGCCGCACTGGGTTACAGCCCCGACCGTATCTATATGGCGACTTTCTTTTGCGGCTCGGCCCTGTCCGGGCTGGCAGGCGCGGTCCTGGCACCGCTGGTCGGTCTGGTGCCGACCTCCGGGGGGGCCTATATCGCCAAGGCCTTTATCACCGTGATCGCCGGGGGCCCGGCGCTGATTGCGGGGCTGGTCAGTTCGGCCACCAGTTTCGGGGTCGTCAGCCAGGTCTTTACCTTTGCGATCTCGCCAGTGATCGGTGAAGTCGCCCTTCTGGTTCTGGCGGTCATCCTGTTGCGCGCGATGCCGCAGGGGATCACCGGTCGGCTCTTCAAGGGGAAACTGTGATGGCGCGGACAGCCCTGCAGGACGTGCTGCTGACGCTTGTCGCGTCGGCACTGCTGATCTGGATCATGCCGATGCTGATCGGAACCTACACGCTGACGGTGTTGGTCATCTACGGGATGCTGGGCCTCAGCCTCGGGCTGATCTGGGGGTTTGGCGGCATCCTGTGCTTCGGGCAGGCGGCGTTCTTTGGCCTGGGTGCCTATACCTATGCCATTGCGGCGATCAACATCGGGGAAAGCACCCTGCCGATGCTGCTGGCCGTTCTGGTGCCCGCCATCTTTGCGGCATTGCTCGGCGCGATGATGTTCTATGGTCGGCTGACGGATGTCTACCTGGGGGTGATCACCCTGGTGGTCACGCTGATCCTGTTCAAGTTCGTCAATTCCACCGCCGGCCCGCACTATGTGATCGGCAAGGCCCGGCTGGGTGGTTTCAACGGGATTCCGGGTTTCCAGACCCTCAATGTGCCGGGCGATCCGGGGGCCTACATCTGGGGTGATCCCTATTACTACGTCTGCGCGGTGGCACTGGTGATCGTGTTCCTGCTGGTCACCTGGCTGTTGCGGTCCTCTTTCGGCCGCATCGCATTGGGCATTCGCGAAAACGAGGTCCGGATGGGGCTGATGGGTTATGACGTGGCAGCGCGCAAGACCGTGATGTTCGCCATCGGTGCCGCCATTGCAGGGCTGGCCGGGGCGCTGTTTGCCAATTGGGGCGAGATCGTCACACCCAGCCTGTTTTCGCTGGGTCAATCCGCCGAGATCATCATCTGGTGCATCGTCGGGGGCCTTGGCACCCGGATCGGACCGATCATCGGGGCGGCAGGGCTGGCCTATCTGAAGTTCCTGCTGGGCCAGCAAAGCCTGATCGACAACACGCTGATCACCGGGCTGATCCTGGTGCTCTTCGTCCTGTTCCTGCCAAAAGGGCTGGCTCCGGCCATCGCTGCACTTTTCCGGGCTGTTTTTGGCCGCGCAAGGCGCAAGCCGGACGCCCGCCGGATGCGGAGGATGCGGCATGGCTGAGACGGTACTGGAAACCCAGGGGCTGACCATGCGCTTTGGCGGCGTGACCGCCAGCGACAACGTCAATTTCAAGCTGAAAGCGCGGGAGCTGCGCTGCCTGATCGGCCCCAACGGCGCGGGCAAATCGACCTTTTTCAAATGTGTCACCGGGCTGCTGACCCCGACCGAGGGGCATGTCTTCATGCGGGGGCAGGAGGTGACGGGATGGCACCCGCATCAGATCGCGTCACTTGGGGTCGGGATCAAGACCCAGACACCGAATGTCCTGGATGCCTTGAGCGTGCGGGAAAACATCTGGCTTGCGGCGCGGCGCTTTCACCCCGTGAAAGAGGCGCGCGCCCGCAGTGACGAAATGATCGACCGGCTGGCGCTGGGATCCATTGCGCGCAGTTCGCTGGGCCAGCTGGCACATGGCGAACGGCAGCGGGTGGAGCTTGGGCTTGTCGCCGTGGCCGACCCCTGGCTGGTGCTACTGGACGAGCCTGCGGCGGGTATGAGCGCACAGGATGTGGAGCGCATGACCGCCATCATCCACGACCTGACCAAAACGGCAGCCGTGGTGATTGTCGAACATGACATGCAATTCATCCGGTCCATCGCAGATACGGTGACGGTATTTCACCAGGGTGCCGTGCTGATGGAAGACCACGTGGACCGGGTGATGTCAGACGCCCAGGTGCGGGCCGTTTACCTGGGGAAAAAGACCTGATGCGCGAAGAGAACGAGATTTTACTGTCGACCAAGGGGCTTTCCGGCGGCTATGGCCGCGTGCCGATCCTGCACGGGATCGACCTGGAGGTGGCGGAAAACGAGGTTGTCGGGGTGCTGGGGCACAATGGCATGGGCAAGACCACCTTGCTCAAGACATTGATGGGTTTCCTGCCGGCGGCCTCCGGGCAGATCAGGTTTCGCCAGACCGATCTCACCCGCCTTCCGCCGAACGAGCGCAGCCAGCTGGGGCTGGGCTATGTGCCGCAGGGGCGGGGGATTTTCCCGCAGCTGTCCGTTCGCGACAATCTGCGCTTTGCCTGGCACGACTTTGGCGCAGGCACCGAGGCAGAAGTGATGGAGAATGTGCTGGCCGATTTTCCGCGCCTCACCCGGTTGCTGGACCGCGAAGGCGGTGCACTCTCCGGGGGCGAACAGCAGCTTTTGTCACTGGCGCGCTGCCTGATGGGCGATCCCGACTTCCTGCTGCTGGACGAGCCGACCGAGGGCATTCAGCCCTCGATCATCGAGGAGATGGCCGAGACCCTGCTGAAGCTGCGCGAAAAACGCGGGCTGTCGATCCTGCTGGTTGAGCAGAATTTCGATTTCATCGCGGACCTGTCCGACCGGGTGCTGGTGCTGGAGCGTGGCCGGATCACCGGAACGCTCAGCCGGACCGACCTGTCGGATCAGGCCAAGGTCGACCAGTTCCTCGGCTTTGGCACCGCGCGGGGCACGCGGCAGGAGACTGCCGCGCCGGGTCCCACACGGGCCCTGGCAAAGGACCGACCCGTGCGCGGGCAGAGCTTCCCAGGGAATACCCCGCCAGCCGTCTCTGATACCCGACATTCCAACCCTTCAACGGTGAACATAATGACGATCAAACGCCCCACACTGGCCCAAATGCGCAGCATGGCCGATCGCTTCGGCATGTCACTCTCTGACGAGGATCTGCTGGAATACACCGAGATCATCGAGCCCTATATGCAGGCCTATGACCGGCTGGACGCCATGCCCGACAACCTGCCCGAAGTGCGGTATCCGCGCAGCCCGGGCCGCTTTCCGGACCCGTCGGAAAACCCGCTCAATGCCTGGTATGTCAAGACCGAGGTGCGCGGCGCGCCGGACGGCAAGCTGCGGGGCAAGCGGATCGCGCTGAAGGATACGATCTGTCTGGCCGGGGTGCCGATGATGAACGGATCGTCGATCATGGAAGGCTATACGCCCGAGATCGACGCCACCATCGTGACCCGCATGCTGGACGCGGGCGCGGTGATCGTCGGCAAGGCCCATTGCGAGAACTTCTGCCTGTCGGGCGGATCGCACACCAATGCCAAGGGGCCGGTGCATAACCCTTACAAGCGCGGCTATATGGCCGGGGGGTCTTCTTCGGGTTCGGCGGCACTGGTGGCGGCGGGCGAGGTGGACATGGCCATCGCGGGCGATCAGGGCGGGTCGATCCGCATCCCGGCCTCGAATTGCGGCTGCTACGGGATGAAGCCGACGCATGGGCTGGTGCCCTATACCGGGGCCATGCCGATCGAACAGACCATCGACCACCTGGGGCCGGTGACCAATACCGTCGCAGACAATGCGCTGCTGCTGGAGGTCCTGGCGGGCGAAGACGGGCTGGACCCGCGCCAGTACAAGCCCAAGGTCTACAGCTATACCGAGGCGCTGGGGCGCGGTGTGGCGGGGATGCGGATCGGCGTCCTGAAGGAAGGCTTCGGGCACCCGAACTCGGAATCGGATGTGGACCATAAGGTCATGATGGCCGCCGAACGGTTCCGCGATCTGGGCGCGCGGGTCGAAGAGGTCTCGGTGCCGGACCACCATGTCGCGATGGATGCCTGGACCGCGATCACTCTGGAGGGGCTTCAGGATGGCATGATGTGGGGCAATTCCACCGGCACCAACTATCGCGGGCTGTTCCTGCCGTCGATGACGGACCATATGGCGCAATGGCGCGGACGCGCGGACGAACTGAGCCATTCGCTGAAGACCTGCATGTTCGTCGGCGAACATTTCCAGCGCCAGTATCGAGGACGCTTTTACGGCAAGGCGCAAAACATCATGCGCCGCTGCAACGAAAGCTATCATGCCGCGTTGAAACAACATGACCTGCTTCTGATGCCGACCCTGCCGATCAAGCCGCAGCCGCATCCGCCTGCCGACAGTTCTCTCAGCTTGTATGTGCAACGGGCTTTTGAGATGGTCGCGAATACCGCCCCCTTCAACGGGGGCTTGCCCGCGATGAACGTGCCCTGCGGTTTCAGCGAAGGGCTTCCGATCGGGATGATGCTGGTCGGCCCGAACTACGGCGAGATGAAGATCTACCAGGCGGCCCATGCTTTTGAACAATCGGGCGACTGGCGCAACATGTAAGGAGGCCTTTGATGACGATCCTGAATGAAAGCATTGCAAACCGGATTCAGAATTTCGGCCTGGACTCCCGGTCAGAGACGGATGGCTCCCTCGCCCCGCGCGACGGTAAATCCTATGTTCAGGGCGGCAAGCAGCCTGAACTTGCCTTTGCCACGATCCCGCAACTGCTGCGCGATGCCGTGTCCCGGTATGGCCCGCGCGACGCGCTGGTCTTTCCCCAGGCACGGCTGAGCTATTACGACATGGACCGCGCGGTGGATGCGCTTGCCTCGGGTTTCCTGGCACTGGGTCTGCAAAAGGGCGACAGGCTGGGCATCTGGTCGCCCAATCGGCTGGAGTGGATCCTGACGCAATTCGCAACAGCGCGGATCGGCGTCATTCTGGTCAACATCAACCCGGCCTACCGCCTGTCGGAACTGGAATATGCGCTGAACAAGGTGGGCTGCAAGGCGCTGGTCCTGGCGCAATCCTTCAAGACCTCGAACTATATCGAGATGCTGCGCAGCCTGGCCCCGGAACTGGCCAGTTGCGAAAAGGGCCGGTTGCAGGCTGCCCGGCTGCCACAACTGCGTCATGTCGTCGTGATGGGAGAGGCGGGTCAGGCGGCGGGTGCCTGGAGTTTCGACGAGGTTTCAAATCTGGGCGGCCCCGCCCAACAACTCCGCCTGCCGGAAATTGACCGCACGCTTCAACCCGACGATGCGATCAACATCCAGTTCACGTCAGGCACGACAGGACAGCCCAAGGGGGCCACGCTGTCGCATTACAACATCGTCAACAATGCGCGTTTCGTGACCGACAGGATCAGGCTGACCGAAAATGACCGGCTGGCGATCCCGGTCCCGCTTTATCATTGTTTCGGGATGGTGATGGGGGTCCTTGGCGCCGTCAGCAAAGGTGCTGCAATGATCTTTCCGGGGGAAGCATTTGACCCGGCGCGGACGTTGGACGTGCTGGCCACCGAGAGTTGCAGCGTTCTTTACGGCGTCCCGACCATGTTCGTGGCGATGCTCCAGAACCTTGATGAGACACCGCGCGACATGTCCTCGCTGCGCACCGGGATCATGGCCGGCGCGCCCTGTCCCGTGGACGTGATGAAAAAGGTCAATGACCGGATGAACATGAAAGAGGTGACGATCTGCTACGGCATGACGGAGACCTCGCCGGTGTCCTTCCAGAGCTTTGTCGATGACACGACAAGGCAGCGCTGCGAGACCGTGGGCCGGGTACATCCGCATCTTGAGGTCAAGATTGTCGACGAGGACGGGCAGATCGTGCCGGTCGGCACCCAGGGGGAGCTGTGCACGCGGGGATATTCGGTCATGAAAGGCTATTGGGAAGACCCCGACCGCACGAGCGAAGCGATCAGGGACGGCTGGATGCATACCGGCGACCTCGCCGTTCTCGACGCGGAAGGCTTCTGTTCGATCACCGGGCGTGTCAAAGACATGATCATCCGTGGGGGAGAGAACATCTATCCCCGCGAGATCGAGGAGTTCCTGTTCGGACATCCCGACATCAGCGATGTCCAGGTCTTCGGCATTCCCGACAAAAGGCTGGGCGAAGAAGTCTGCGCCTGGGTCATTCCAAGACAGGGCAGCACCCTGACCGAAGATGCCGTATTGGCCCATTGCCAGGGCCAGATTGCCCATTTCAAGATCCCGCGCCATGTCCGCATCGTGGATGAACTGCCCATGACGATCACCGGCAAGCCGCAGAAATTCATCATGCGCGACCGGATGATCGAAGAGCTTGGCAAGGCCGGCGCGTAGCACGACCAGCAATAGAAACGACTGCAACCGGCCACGCCACCTGCTGAGATCGCAATGCCCCGGTGAGCGGCGCTGAGAAAATGAGGCGCCTTTCGATACGCATTCAGCGCCTCGTTTCGTGACTAAACTGCGGTTAGAGCCTCATTCAGATTGTTTTCCCACAGGTCTCTTGGGCGTTGAGCACCCCCTTTGAACGCGGCGCAAATTCCTGCGCCAAACCCGGGTGCGCCATTGGCGTGAACCGGCGGATTTCTGCACTCTGACATTTTTTCTGGACACATGTTCAGAATATGTGTTCATCTTATTGGGCAGAGTGGGGAGACTCTGTTCAGGGAGGAAGATCATGCCATTCAAGACTTCATTCGACTACGTGATCGTGGGCGGTGGTTCTGCGGGATCTACGCTCGCGGCACGGCTTTCCGAGGATTCTTCACTGTCCGTCTGTCTGCTGGAAGCGGGAGGTAACGGCGATCACATCCTGATCCGCGCGCCCGCCGGTGTTGTCGCCATGCTGCCGGGACACGGAAAGATCTCGAACTGGGCTTTCAACACCGTGCCGCAACCCGGCCTGAATGGCCGCAAGGGCTATCAGCCGCGCGGCAAGGGATTGGGCGGATCGAGCGCGATCAACGCGATGCTCTATGTCCGGGGCCACAAGTCTGACTATGACGATTGGGCCGATGCGGGTTGCGACGGCTGGTCCTGGGATGACTGCCTGCCCTATTTCCGGCGGTCCGAAAACAACGAAGCGGGCGCGGGTGACTTTCACGGCAACCGCGGGCCTCTCCACGTTTCCAATCAGAAAGCGCCGCGTCCGATTTCGCGCGCCTTTGTCCAGGCGGCCACGGAATGCCAGCACCGCGAGACGGCGGATTTCAATACCGGCGACAATGAGGGTGTCGGGCTTTACCAGGTCACCCAGTTTCACGACAAGGACAGGAACGGCGAAAGATGCTCGGCAGCGGCGGCCTATCTTCACCCGATCCAGAAAACCCGCAAGAACCTGACAATCATCACCGGGGCGCATGCGACAAAGATCCTGACCGAAGGCAAACGCGCCACCGGTGTCAGTTACCGCAAGGGCCGCAAGGAGGCGCGCGTGACAGCCAGACGCGAGGTGATCCTGTGCGGTGGCGCCTTCAATTCACCCCAGCTTCTGCAGTTGTCCGGCATCGGCGCGGCAACGGAGCTCCAGCGCCATGGCATCGAGGTCGTGCATGACCTGCCCGGCGTCGGCAAGAACCTTCAGGATCACCTCGACTTTGTCCTGGCCTACAAATCAAAGGATACCGACAATTTCGGCATCGGCCTGACGGCAACCGTCGACCTGACGAAACATATTTTCAAATGGCGCAAGGACGGCAATTCGATGATTGCCACGCCTTTTGCCGAGGGGGCGGCGTTTCTCAAGACCGAGCCGAGCCTCGACCGGCCGGATATCCAGTTGCATTTCGTGATCTCGATCGTAGACGATCACGCGCGCAAGCTGCACCTGGGCCATGGCTTTTCCTGTCATGTCTGTACCTTGCGGCCTCACAGCCGGGGCGAGGTATTTCTGGCCAGCAGCGACCCGATGAAGGCACCGGGTATCGACCCGCAATTTCTGTCCGACCCGCGTGACCTTGAGACCTTGATCAAGGGGGCGAAGATGACCCGCGAAATCCTGGAAGCGCCGGCCATGAAACGCTTTCGGCACAAGGAATTGTTCAATGTGAAAGACGGGATGACGGACCAGGAGTGGGAAAGCCACATCCGCGCCCGCGCGGACACGGTCTATCACCCGGTTGGCACCTGCAAGATGGGCGTGGACGATATGGCGGTGGTCGATCCCGAACTGCGGGTGCATGGGATGGAGGGGCTGCGCGTCGTGGACGCCTCTGTCATGCCGACACTGATCGGCGGGAATACCAACGCCCCGACAATCATGATCGCAGAGCGCGCGGCGGATATGATCCGCGGCATCAAACCCGCTGCAATCGCGGCAGAATGAAGGAGACCAGGATGTCTGGAACGATGATGTGGCAAGCTCTGACGACGGGCTCACTGATAGAACATGCAGAGAAGTATCACGCCGGTACGGAGGTTGTCTCGGTCGAGACGGATGGCAGCATCGCGCGCTCCAGCTGGGGTGAGATTGGCGCGAATGCCCGGCGGATCAAGTCGGCGCTCGACATCCTCGGTGTTCCCGCGAACGCCCGCTGCGCGACCATTGCCTGGAACAACAGGCGGCACCTTGAGCTTTACTTTGGCATCGGCAGCGGCGGACGGGTCACGCATACGATCAACCCGCGACTGACGCCGGAACAGATGGTCTATATCCTGAACGATGCCCGGGACGAGGTGCTGTTTCTCGACCGGACCTTCCTGCCCGTTGCAGCCAAGCTCGGTCCGCTGCTGAAATCGGTTAAGCATTACGTCCTGATGGGCCCCCGCGACGAAGAGGCGGCGGGCATGGTCGAGGGTCTTCTGTTCCATGACGATCTGTTGCAGGCGGGGGATCCCGCTGCCGAATGGCCGGACCTGGACGAGAACGCGCCCGCCGCGCTGTGCTATACATCCGGCACCACCGGCAATCCCAAGGGCGTGCAATATTCTCACCGCTCTCTCGTGTTGCATTCCATCGGTGGCAACCAGCCCGACGGCCTGAACATGGCGGCCCGCGACGTGGTGATGCCGGTGGTGCCGATGTTCCATGTCAACGCCTGGGGCGTGCCCTATGTCGCCGCATCGGTCGGGGCAAAACTGGTGATGCCCGGCCCGAAACTTGATGGTGAAAGCCTGGCACGGCTGATCGATCAGGAGCAGGTGACGCTGTCTTTGGGGGTGCCGACGATCTGGATGGGGCTGCTGGCAGGGCTGAAATCCACCGGCATCAAGCCGACCTCGATGAAACGCACGGTGGTCGGCGGGTCGGCCCTGCCGCCGTCGATGATCCGCGAATTTCGCGACACCTATGGTGTCGAGCTGATCCATGCCTGGGGCATGACAGAAACCTCGCCGCTGGGCACGTTGAACCAGCTTCTTCAGAAACACGCCGGGTTGAGCGCCGACGCGCAGGCCAGGCTGCGCGAAGGGCAGGGGCGTCCGCCCTGGGGTGTCGACCTGCGGATTGTGGACGACGCGGGCAAGGAGCTGCCCCGTGATGGCAAGACCCAGGGCGCGCTGCACATCCGCGGCCATTGGATCGTGGACAGCTATTTCGGTCAGGACGCCACGGCCCTGACGCAGGACGGCTGGTTTGACACCGGCGATGTGGCGACGCTGGACGGGGACGGCTACATGGTGATCCGCGACCGGTCCAAGGACATCATCAAATCGGGTGGTGAATGGATCTCGACGGTGGAACTGGAAAACATCGCCATCGCCCATCCGAAGGTGGCAAATGCCGCCGCCATCGCCGCGCGCCATCCCAAATGGGACGAACGGCCCGTTGTTTTGGCTGTCCCCGCCGAGGGCGCATCCCCGACCGAAGCGGAGATCCTCGAAGCCTATGACGGCAAGGTTGCAAGCTGGCAGGTGCCCGACCGGGTGATTTTTGTTGGTGAACTGCCACTTGGGGCAACGGGAAAGGTCCTGAAAAACAAACTGCGCGAAGCCTATGGCGACGTGCTGGTAAAGGAGGCATGAGATGAATCAGATCACCACAGACCTCATTCCGGATCATTCGGCTCTCGACCGTGACCTCGATGCGCTGGTCGCCGCCAAGGACACCTGGGCGCGCACAACGAATGCGGAGCGGATCGCGGTGCTGGAAGAGATCAAGGACCGGTTGTTGGCAGTCGCCGAGGGCTGGGCCGAAACGGCGGCGCGGCACAAGCTGATCGCGCCGGGCTCACCGCTTGCCGGCGAAGAATGGATATCGGGGCCCTATGCCGTCATGGCGGCGTGCAACGGGCTGATGCAGACGATTGCCGGGGTTGAGGGAAAGACCTTCCTCGATCATCTGAAGAAACGCCAGACTGCGAACGGTCAGCTTGCCGTGCGCGTCGTGCCGCACACAATCTGGGACCATCTGCTGCTGTCGGGCATCAACGCGGAGGTCTGGATGGAGCCCGAGGTCACCGAAGGCACGCTCGCCGCCAACGCGGCCACTGCCTACGATGGACCGGCTGAGGCGCGCGAAAGCGGGGTTTCCTTGGTGCTGGGGGCGGGCAACATCGCCTCTATCGCCCCGCTCGACGTGTTCCAAAAGGCATTCTCGGAACACAAGGTCGTCATTCTGAAGATGAACCCGGTGAACGACTACCTGACACCCTATCTTGAGGCGGCGCTCCAGCCGCTTATCGAACGTGACGCTCTGCGCATTGTCCGGGGTGGTGCCGATGTCGGCGGATATCTTTGCACTCACAAATCGGTGGACGAAATCCACATCACCGGTGCCGCCGCATCTCATGACGTGATTGTCTGGGGGCCGGGGGCGGAGGGCGCAAAGAACAAGAAAGCAGGCACGCCGAAGCTGACCAAACCGATCACCTCAGAGCTTGGCGCGGTCTGTCCGACCATCGTGGTACCGGGGGATTGGTCTGCCGCCGACCTGCGGTACCAGGCCGAACATATCGCCACACAGAAGCTGCATAATTCCGGCTTCAACTGTGTTGCCTGCCAGATGTTGATCCTGCCCGGCCAATGGCCGCAAAAGGCGGCGCTGATGGGGCACCTGCGCGACGTCATGCAGCAGGTCGAGGCGCGCCAGGCCTATTATCCCGGTGCCGCCGACCGGATGGCGCATTTTGCCAGCCACGCGCCGGACGCCGAGCGGTTCGACCGGGGGGCAGCCCCCGCCTGCGTCGTTGCCCCGGTGGGCGATGGCGAAAGCTGGTTCACCCGGAACGAAGTTTTCGCCCCGGCCATGTCCACGCATGAAATCAGTGAGGCCAACCCAGAGGCCTACCTGATCGAGGCAATCCGTTATGCCAACGACACCCTGCACGGCACGCTTGGCGCCAATATCCTGATCCATCCGAAAACAATTCGTGAAATCGGCAAAAGACGGTTCGAAGAGATCGTCAGCGAGCTGCGTTATGGCACCATTGCCATCAATGCCTGGACAGGTCTGGCCTTTCTTGCCACGGCCTGCCCCTGGGGCGCCTTCCCCGGCCATACGCTGGATGACGTCGGCAGCGGGATCGGCTTTGCCCATAACACCTTCATGTTTGATCGCCCGCAACGGGTCGTGGTGCAGGCCCCCTGGCGGCCCTTTCCGCGCAACATTCTGTCTGGCAAGGCAACCCTGCTGCCACGCCCGCCCTGGTTCGTCACCAACCGACGCCAGCATGTCCTTGGCCGGTTGCTGACGCGGTTCCAGCACAGTCCGGGATGGTTGAAGTTGCCGCGGATTTTCGTCAATGCACTGAGGGGGTGATCCTGGAGGCCATGACGACGTGACCAAAATCGACAAAATGT
The DNA here is from genome assembly GCF_059628195.1 of Sulfitobacter sp. IGS-18. Taxonomy (NCBI): domain Bacteria; kingdom Pseudomonadati; phylum Pseudomonadota; class Alphaproteobacteria; order Rhodobacterales; family Roseobacteraceae; genus Sulfitobacter; species Sulfitobacter sp. IGS-18. The sequence goes on from NZ_JCAQIH010000002.1 coordinate 170,875, forward strand.
CCCGCCTCGTGGAAAAGGCAGACGCCAAATCCGCAAAGCGCGCGCGCAAGAAGGACGATCTTGCCGACAGCGCCATCGCGGCGCTCAAGCAGCTTGGCTATGCCCGCACCAGCCTGCGCGACATCGCCGAACTGTCGGGCGTGGCCGTGGGCACGCTGCATTATTATTTCGAGGACAAGGTCGATCTGATTACCTATTGCGTCCGGCGCTACAAGATCAGCTTCATGAAGGAAATGCAGTCGATCCTGTCGGATGATGTGGAGGCCACCCAACTGGCCGAGCGCTTCATCAAGGGGTTGTCGCGGTCAATCCGGCGCGATGCGGAGACTCACCGGCTTTGGTATGACATCCGGTCCCAGGCGATGTTCGACCCCGCCTTTCACGAGGTCGTGCAGGACATCGAAAACGGGTTGATCGACATCGTCGGAGAGTTTCTGACCCGGACAGGCAACACCCATTCGGAGGCAACGCCGGTCTACCTCGTGCTGGATGCCGCGTTTCGGTTTCACCTGCAGAAATATCTTGCAGGCGATCAATCAATGCCTGCCAGGTTCGAAGCGCAGGTTTCGATGCTGCTGGCCTCGATCACTGCCGCACCCACATCCGGTGACTGACGGGACCGGACCGGCTTTCAACCGGGCTGATCGGCCTCGCCGGGCCTGAGGCGTTGGGAGTCGGTGCAGACGCACAGGACTTCGGCCTCCTGCGCACCGGTGCTGAGATAGGCATGTCCCATGGTGCTGTCGAGGTAAACGCTTTCCCCCTGCTGCAAGGTCACCGGGGCATAGAATTCGCTGCGTACTTCGACGGTTCCTTTCAGCACGATGAGGAATTCTTCGCCTTCGTGTTGTTCCAGCCTGCCGAAATCGTGAAGGGTCGAGGATTTGATGCGGGCAAGGATCGGCACCATGCGCTTGTTCGTCAGCTCGGCACAGAGGTATTTATATTCGTAGTTGTCGGTGTCGATGACGATGCCGTCGTCGATCCTGGAGGGCAGCATCCGGCTGTTGGGAGGGCGCTTGTCATAGGCGCTTTGTTCATCCCCGATCAATTGGCCGATAGACAGTTCCAGCCCCTCGGCCAGACGCAGAACCTTGTCGAGCGTTGGTGACAACGCGCCGTTTTCGATCTTGGAAATGGTTGAAACGGAGACACCCGAAAGCGATCCCAGGTCCGTCAGTGTCATCTGTTTCGACTTGCGCAAATGCCTGAGGCGCGCGCCAAGAGCTTGGGCAGTGGTCATGGATTCCGGGTCTCCGATAGGCTTCGGAATACTTTTAAGCCGGATTCTCCTGGAAGGAAATTATTTTCGTATGTGAGAAATTTTTGTTGCATCCTGCGAAAACCTGCCTAGCCTGACGGCAATGGAATCGACCCCATAGAAAGTGCTGCAATGGCTGGACAGACCCACTCGGCGGACGTGATCATCATCGGCGCAGGCATTGCCGGGGCATCGGTCGCGGCGCATTTGGCCGCCACACTGCGGGTTGTGCTGGTCGAGATGGAAAGCCAGCCGGGCTATCACACCACCGGGCGTTCCGCCGCCGTCTTTGCCCCCAGCTATGGGCCCGAAGCCGTGCGCGCGCTGACCCGTGCCTCTCGCGGGTTTTACGATCAGCCGCCCCAAGGTTTTGCATCGGAAGCGCTGCTGACGCCCCGCCAGATCCTGATGATCGCCCGTGCGGATCAGCTTGCCGCGCTGGAAAGCTCGATTGCTGCGGTGGCAACCGGGACCAGCGTGCAGCGGCTTGATGCGAGCGGTCTGCGCGCCCATCAACCCTTGCTGCGCGAAGGCTATGCAACTGCGGGGATGCTGGATTGTGGCGGGCAGGACATCGATGTTGCCGCGCTCCATCAAGGTTATCTGCGGCTGTTCAGGGCGCGGGGCGGTGTGACCCGTACAAAAGCCGCTGTTGAGGGGCTGAAGAGGGAAGGCAACACCTGGGTTGTCCGCACCTCTGGCCAAGACCACATGACCGCGCCGGTGATCGTCAACGCGGCGGGGGCCTGGGCCGATCAGATCGGGCAGCTGGCAGGTGCCGAAAACATCGGACTGGTGCCCAAGCGGCGTACGGCGATGGTTGTGGCGGAACCGGCGGGTTTCACCCGGCGCGATGCCCCCATCACAATCGACATTGACGAAGAATTCTACCTGAAGCCCGACGCGGGCCGGTTGCTGATCTCGCCTGCCGATGAAACACCAACCGATCCCTGTGATGCCCAGCCCGAAGAAATGGATGTCGCCATCTGCGCGGACCGGATCATGACAGCCTTCGATCTGGATATCAGACGGATCGAAAACAAATGGGCGGGACTGCGCAGTTTCGTCTCCGACAAGGAGCCGGTCATCGGGTTCTCCCGGAGGGTTGACGGTTTCTTCTGGATGGCCGGGCAGGGTGGATATGGTATCCAGTCCGCCCCCGCCGCCGCCGAGGTTGCGGCGGCCCTGATCCTGGGCGCGGAGATGCCCGCGGTGGTGACCGACACCGGCTTTGACCCTTCGCAGGTCTCGCCCAACCGGCTGGCGGTGCCGGCATGATCTGGATCGTGCCCTTCATCGCGGCGGCCTTTCTGGCCTCTGGCCTTGCGCTTGCCTATGTCATCGGCGGCGCGGCAGTGCTCAGCTTTGTCATTTCCGACAACACCCGCTACCTGGCAGTCCTGCCGCAAAAGGTGTTTTCCCAGATCAGCGTGTTTTCCCTGCTGGCGATGCCGCTGTTCATCCTTGCAGGCGAATTGATGAACCGGGGGGGCGTGACCAAGTCGCTGATCGACCTTTCGATGGCACTGATTGGACGGCTGCGCGGTGGGCTGGGGCATGTGAATATCATGACTTCTGTCTTTTTCGCGGGCATTTCAGGGTCGGCCGTGGCCGATGCGGCGGCGCTGTCAAACACCCTGGTCCCGGCGATGCGGGAACGGGGCTATACGGCGGAATATGCCGGTGCGATCACTGCGGCCTCGTCGATCATCGGCCCGATTGTGCCGCCCTCCATCATCCTGATTTTCTACGGCGCATTGATGCAGACCTCGGTTGCGGCGCTGTTCGTTGCGGGCATTCTGCCGGGCCTGCTGCTGGCTGTGGCGCTTTTCGCGGTCAATGGTTTCTTTGCCTGGCGCGACGATCACCCGCGCGTCGAAAAAGGCGAAGCGCCGAACCTGCTGTCCGCAGTCTTTGCCGCCCTCCCGGCATTGTGCCTGCCGCTGGTCATTGTGGGCGGCATCGTTCTGGGCTGGATGACCCCGACCGAAGCGGCCTCTGTCGCGGTAGGCGCCGCGATCGTCGCATCATTCTTCTATTCGCCGCTGACGGCCTCCGATGTCTGGGAGAGTTTCTCGCGCACCGCCGTCCTGACCGGGTCGATCTTCATGATCCTCTGCGCCGTGGCCGCCTTTGGCCATCTCGCCGCACTCGAAAGAATTCCGCAGGCGATTGCCGGGCTGGTCGATCAGATGGGCCTTGGCCCCGTCGGTTTCCTGATCGTGATGAACATCCTGTTTATCTTTGCCGGGATGGTGATGGACGTGCCCGTTGCACTGGCCTTGCTGGTGCCGCTGCTGGCACCTGTCGCACTGGCCAACGGGGCCGACCCCGTACACCTGGGCATCGTCATCTGCTTCAACCTCTGCATCGGGTTGGTATCGCCCCCGCTGGGCGGCTGCCTGCTGATCGTCTCCACCGTGACGGGCGTGGATTACTGGCGGCTTGCCCGCGCGGTCATGCCCTTTGTCTTTGCCGAAATCATTGTCCTGGGCGTGCTGGTTTTCACGCCCGAGATCAGCCTCTGGCTGCCCCGCGCGCTGGGGCTTTGGAAATAGCTCAAGACCACACCAACAAGGGAAGGAACAAGAAAATGAGAATGACAACCATTCTGACCGCTTCAGCCATCACCGTCGCCCTGACGCTGCCCGCAACGGCGGAAGTCAAGATCGCGCTCGACAGCCCGCCTGATCTGGAGAAATCAGGCACCTACATGTGGGCCCATACCTTTGGCGAATACCTCAACGCCAATGGCATCGAAGCCACGGAGTTTGAACGCAACTCGCTGGGCGAAGAGGCAGAGCGTCTGGACCAGGTCAGCCAGGGGTTGCTTGAAGTTTCCATGTCCGACGCGAAATCGGCAGGGGCGCTCGACACCACGATCAACGGGTCAATGATGCCCTACTTCTTCGACGACATGGCGCAACTGGACATGGCGCTGGACGCAGGCGGCATGCTGGCGCAGATCAACGCGGGCACCACCCCCAAGGGCGTGCGCGTGCTGGACATCGTCTATACCGGCACCCCCACGGGTATCTTCACCACAGAAGTGCCGATCCGCACGTTTGAGGACATGAGCGGCGTGCGGATGCGTGCCCTGGACGAGGTGCAGATCAACACATTCGAACAATGGGGCGCGAAAGGGACCATCGTATCCTGGTCCGAAGTGCCCAATGCGCTGCAAACCGGCGTCGCGGGCGGTTATATCAACCCGGCCTTTGTGCCGCTGACCTACGGGCACACCTCCTTCATCAACTATTTCACCAATGCCCGGATGAGCCCCTCTGTCCGCGTCGCGATTGCTTCCGAGGACTGGTATCAAGGTCTGACGGACGAAGAGCGCGCGACCGTGCAGGCGGCCGTCGCAGCGGCCCATGCGGCGAACCGCAAGCTGGTTTCCGACGATACCGAAGTGCTCAAGCAACTGGGTGAGGCGGGAATCGAGGTGATCGAACTGACACCGGAGGAGCGTCAGAAATTCCGTGACGCCAGCCAGCCGCTTTATGAATCCACCGAAATGCCCGATGGCGCGCTTGCCGCCTGGAACGCAGCGGTCGGGCGCTGATCCCATGCGGGCGTTGGCAAATCTGCTGGACCGGCTGTCGGGCGGGCTGAACCGCGTGGCGCTGCTGGGAGCTGTCCTGGCGGTCGCGCTGATGCTCTTCGCGGCCGGCTGGCAGGTCATCGCCCGCTACCTTCTGAACCAACCTCCGATCTGGACTGAAGAGCTTGCGCGCTTCTCCATGGTCTGGGGCGGATTGCTGGGCGCGACCTGCGCCTTTCGGTTCCGCAGCGACCCGACCCTTTTCCCCGACGCCCTGAAAGCCACCGGAACCCGCGGGTTTGCGGCCACTCTGGTCCGCGCCTTCGGCGTATTGTGCTTTATCCTGCCGATCCTCTGGTTCAGCTTCCTCGGGCCCGGCGCCGATCCGGCGCGCGGCTACCTCGCGCGGCTGGCGGGCCGGCAGACCGAAACGATGGACCTGCCGATGGTGGTCTTCGGGATAGCAATCCCGCTCGCCTTTTCGCTCATTCTCCTGCACGTGCTGGCCGATATCGCGCGGGCCATCGCCGAACTGAAAGACACCCGATGAAACTCTTCATGGCTTCGCTGGCAACTGAAACCAACTCGTTCTCCCCGATCCCGACGGGGTGGAGCGGGTTCAAGGAACATCTTTACACCAAGCAGGCATCGCGGGGCGAAGCGGGGCTTTACGCCGCTGCCGTCACGGTCTGGCGACACCGCGCCGAAGCGCTGGGATGGGAAGTGGCCGAAAGCCTGTCGACCTATGCGCAACCGGCGGGCCCGACCGTCGGCCATGTCTACGAGGCGATGCGCGATGACATCCTGAGCGATCTCAGATCTGCCATGCCGGTCGACGTGGTGCTCTTGTCGATGCATGGCGCGATGATCGCACAAGGCTACGACGATTGCGAAGGTGACCTGCTCGACCGGGTGCGCGGCATCGTCGGGCCCGATGCAAAAGTGGGGCTGGAGGTTGACCCTCATTGCCACCTTACCGAAGCGATGCTGGACAATGCCACCGCGATCATCTGCTACAAGGAATACCCCCATATCGACGTGACCGAACGCGCCGAAGAACTGTTCACCATCTGCGCCGATGCAGCGGCGGGCCGGGTCACGCCGGTCATGCGCGACTATGACTGCCGGATGATGGCCATGTATCATACGCCGTTCGAACCGGTGCGCAGCTACGTGGACCGGATGAGCGCGATGGAAGGGACGGGCGGTATCCTCTCTGTCTCTCTGGTGCATGGCTTTCCATGGGGGAACAATCCGCGCTGCGGGACAAGGACGCTGGTCATCACCGATGGCGACGCGGATCTTGCCGCAGAACGGGCCGAAGCCCTGGGCCGGGAGCTTTGGGACATGCGCGGCGACCTGCGCCGCTTCCCCGGCATGGACGAAGGGATCGACCGTGCCGTCGCATCCAACGCCGCACCCGTCGTGCTGGCGGATTTCGCGGATAATGCGGGGGGCGGGGCGCCTTCGGATTCCACCTATGTCCTCCAGGCCGTGCTGGAGCGCGGGCTGAAAGATGTCGCCATCGGCACCTTCTGGGATCCTGTGCTTGTCGGCATGTGCATCGACGCGGGCATCGGGGCCACAATGGCCGTGCGCGTGGGGGGCAAGATCGGACCCATGTCAGGCGATCCGGTCGATCTGACCGTGACGGTGCGCGGCATCGCCCATGATGCCGTGCAGCATCTGGGCAAGGCGGAAATGAACATGGGCGATTGCGTCTGGCTCGAAGCGGATGGTGTGCATCTTGTCCTGAACACGCGCCGCACCCAGACCTTCCACCCTGAAGCCTTCGAGAACCTTGGCATCAACCTTGCCGCAATGCAATACGTGGTCGTGAAATCCTCACAGCATTTCTACGATGGCTTCGCCCCGATGGCGGCAGAGGTTATCCACCTCGGCACCCCCGGTGCCATCACCCCGGATTTCACCAGGCTTCCGCTGACCAAACGCGACGGGAACTATTGGCCAAGGGTCGATAACCCTTTCTCATAGAATGGAATAATCCATGACAGATTTCCCCGACATCTTAATCCGCAATGGACGGGTGATGGACCCGGACAGCGGCTTCGATCAGGTCTGCGACATCGCCATCTCGGGCGGGAAGATCACCCGGATCGGCGCGGTATCTGACAAGGGCAAGACAGAGATCGACGCAACCGGGCTGATCGTCTCTCCCGGTTTCGTGGACATTCACGCACATGGCCAGTCGGTTGCGGCGGACCGGATGCAGGCTTTTGACGGTGTTACCACAACGCTGGAACTGGAGGTCGGCGCGCTTCCCGTGGCGGGATGGTACGACAGGCAGGCGGGTATTCCACGAGCGCTGAACTATGGCACCGCAGCGGCCTGGCTGTTCGGGCGCAAGGCGGTGATGGGTGCCATCACACTGGACGCCGGCGTGCATCCGATCGACCAGATGGGCGCCGGTGCGGAAGATATGCGCTGGTCGACAGAGGCCGCGGATGCGGATCAAACGAAAGCCATCGTCGCCCATGTGCGGCAGGCGCTGGATGAAGGTGCCATAGGCATCGGTATCCCCAACGGCTATGCCCCTGGCGCGGGGGTCAAGGAAATGACCGAAATCTGCGATCTGGCTTTTGAATACGGCACACCGACCTTCACCCATATCGCCTATCTCAGCAACATCGACCCGCAAAGCTCGGTCGACAGCTATGTGCGGCTGATTGGACTGGCAGGGGCAACCGGTGCGCATATGCATATCTGCCACCTGAATTCGACTTCGCTGATGGACATCGAGCGGGTGACGGAACTGGTCGCCAAGGCGCAGGCCCAGGGCCTGCCGGTCACGACCGAGGCCTACCCCTACGGCACGGGGGCCACTGTTGTCAGCGCCGGTTTTTTCAGTGACCCGGACTTTACCCGGCGCACCGGCAGCGATTATTCCAATGTCGAGCTGATCCGGAACCACCACCGGTTCACCGGACGCGAGGATATTGAAAAAGCCCGCGAAAACGCCCCTTCCGACCTGGTGATGTGGCATTTCCTTGATGTGGAGGTGAACGATGAGCACCGCCGCCTGCTGGACCTGTCGGTGACCTATGCGGGCGGCTCGATCGCCTCGGACGCGATGCCCTGGATCAACGAGGACGGCAGCATCTATGAAGGGTTGGAATGGCCGTTGCCCGATACCCTTTCCGCGCATCCGCGTTCATCCGGCACGTTCACACGGTTTATCAGCCGCTATGTGCGGGACCGCCAGACCATGTCCCTGATGGAAGGTCTGGCAAAATGCACGATCCTGCCCACCAGGGTCATCGAAGGATGTGCAGCGCAGATGACGCGCAAGGCCCGGCTGCAGGAAGGGTGCGATGCCGATATCGTCGTTTTCAACCTCGAAACCCTTGAGGATCGGGCCGATTTCACCGCGATGAACCGCCCGTCGGTGGGTGTGTGCCATCTGCTGGTCAACGGGGTGGCTGTCATCACGGATGCTATGCTCAACCCCGATGCCGCGCCGGGCAGGCCGATCAGACGCGAGACCTCATGAGCGTACCGATCCTGGTTGTCACCGGGGTTCTCGGCGCCGGGAAGACCACTTTCATCAACACATTGTTGCAAAGCGGTCATGGCCTGCGGATCGCGGCCATTGTCAATGACTTCGGGTCGATCAACATCGACGCCACATTGATCGGCGCATCGGCAGATGGCGTGATCGGGCTGAAGAACGGCTGCATCTGCTGCTCGCTTCAGGGCGACCTGCTGCGCACGCTGCGCACGGTCATGCGCCAGACACCGGTGCCGGAACTGATCGTGGTCGAAGCCAGCGGTGTGGCAGATCCCACCGGCATCATCCAGTCCCTCATGGACCCGGTGATCTGGCAGTCCGCGCGCCTGCAGACGGTCATCGGCGTCGTCGACGCCACAGATGCCCCGCACCGTATGGAAGACCCCTTGTGGCAGACGCAGGTCCGCGGGTCGGATGTGCTGCTTCTGGCCAAGGGCGATTGCACGACCACTGAAGCGCTGAGCGCATTGCGCAGCCGCCTGTCCGTCGCCTTCAGAAAGACCATCCTCGACCTTTCGGAGGCGCCCTCGATTTCCGCCTTGCTTGAGCTGCAGGAGACAAACCGCAACTTCCCCAGGACAAACCCGGTGCCGGACAATCGTTTTGCCCACGCGGAATGGATCCATGAAGGTGCCATTGATCTTGGCGCATTTCAGAAAGTGATGGGCCAGCTCGCGCCGGGGTTGTTGCGGGCAAAAGGGTTCATTCGGTTCAAGGGCCAGGCTGACATGATGCTGTTCCAGCTTTCAGGCAACCGCGCCACGCTGGCCCGCGCAGAAGAAGGGGTGGATCCCGTCTGCCGGCTTGTCCTGATCGCAGAGCGTGACAAGACCGGGTTGGACGAGGCCATCGGGCTGCTCCGCAGGCTTGAAACCTGAATTGTACTGTCAGTGGCCCGGCTTGCACCGGAAATGCCCGTCGGTTGGAACAGGGGTCGCGGTTCAGCTATCGCTCACAGCCGATGGCAATGTTGGTTGTGCGTAATATCAAACCAGTTTAGCAGAATAATTGGCTGGCCAGGCCAAATGAAGTGAATTCTACCGATGCATTGAAGCCATTATCAGGACAACAACTATTGTTCCCGCGCTAAACTCACCGGTGGGATGTGACCGGGAAAATAGCGGATCAGATCGCTGGAGGAGGAGTCTCGATGGGAAAATCCGTTCGCATTAAGTCCTTCGAGCTGGTCGCGCAGGATATTTCCGATGTCGATGTTCACCTGTTGCATGCCCTTTCGGCCGGGGTGGGCTGGCCGCACCGGCCCGCCGACTGGGAATTCCTGCGGCAGGTTGGCGAGGGGATCGTCGCGGTAGACGAGATTGGTCGCGTCTTTGGCAGTGCGATGTGGTTTCAGCAAAGCGAAGACTTTGCGACAATCGGGCTGGTGATCACGACGACCCGCTCGCAGGCGCAGGGGGCGGGCCGCTGGCTGATGGCGCAGGTGCTGGAGCGTTGCAAAGTCAGCAACCTGGCCCTGAATGCGACAAAGGCCGCCTATCCGCTTTATCTTTCTCTGGGCTTTGAACATGAGGCGACGGTTTTCCTGAATGCGGGCAAAGTGTCCGCTGTGCCGGAACTGGGCGCCGCGCAGGGAAGTCTGGGCAAATTGCCTGTCTCCCAGATCGATGAGATCATGGATTGCGACAGCCAGGGCTTTGGCGTGAACCGTGCGTCGGTGCTGGAAAAACTGGCGGAAACGTCTTCCATCTGCGTTCTGCGCCGGGATGGAAAAGTGGTTGGTTATTCGATGCGCCGTCCCTTCGGGGGGCTTGAGGTGATTGGCCCGATTGTCGCCAGCAGCGATGAAGACGCGATCCAGCTTGCCGCCTGGCATCTGAAAACGATGAAGGGGTGTCAGGTGCGGATCGACACCCGCGAAGAATCCGGCCCGTTTGCCGAGTTCCTGACCCAATGCGGGCTCGCCCCGGTCGAGACGACGATCACGATGTCGAAGGGCCGCAGGTTCCTGAACCGCTCTGCGACCGCACCCTGGGTCTTTGCTCTGGCGGGCCACGCCCTGAGTTGATCGGGCGGGGCTGAGCCACGCCATCCTCCGGCCGGATTGTACTCCCCGCGGGGACCCTCACCCCGGGCTGACCCTCCCATCCAAGGCAGTCTTCCGCAGTTCTGCGGCAAGTGTGAACCCTGCGGTTTTTCATGGAAGTACGAAAGAAGATGTCGCGACCGGCTGCGGAAACGGAGAATCCTGCGGCGCGCGAATGGTCATTCTGATCCCAAGGGCACCAGGGCCGTCCGGTTCGCCCGAAAGAGAAGATATGCAGATGCCAGCCAACAGAACCGCCGGAAAGAACACGCCCCACTGGTGGGAAGCCGCACCGGCCGGATCACCGGCGTTGCGACCGGGCCGGAGCCGGGCACTGCCGATTACCCCAAGTTACGGAGCCTGAAGATGTCCTCAATCCCAGCAAATCCACCATCTGAGGCCGGTCAGTGCCTGGAAACCCTTGCCACCCCCTGTCTGGTTCTTGACCGTGACCGTATGGACCGCAATGTGACGCGGTTGCGGGGGCGGCTGGCGCAGCTTGGGCCCGATCTGCGCCCGCATCTGAAAACCTGCAAATCGCCCGAGGCCGCGCGGCGGGTGATGACCACGGCAGCAGGCCCGGCGACGGTATCGACGTTGAAAGAGGCCGAGGAATTTGCCGCCGCCGGTGTCACCGACATCACCTATGCCGTGGGCATCACCCCGGACAAGCTGGCCCGCGTGCTGGCGCTGCGCGGGGCAGGGGTGGATCTGGCGGTGACCCTGGACACGGTGGTTCAGGCGCAGGCCGTGGCCGAGGCTTCGCTAAGGGCGGGTGCTGCGATTCCGGCGCTGATCGAGATTGACTGTGACGGCCATCGCTCCGGCGTGCTGCCGCATGATCGCGAGAGGTTGCTGGCCATTGCGGGGGCGCTGACAGAGGCGGGCAGCCTGCGCGGGGTGCTGACCCATGCCGGAGACAGCTATGGCGCGCGCGGCGACGCGGCGCTGCGCGCCTGTGCCGAGGGCGAGCGGGCCAGCGCGGTCGCGGCGGCCACCATTCTGCGCGAGGCCGGCTATGAATGTCCGGTGGTCAGTGTCGGGTCCACCCCGACGGCGCATTTTGCCGAGAACCTTGACGGTGTGACCGAAGTGCGGGCCGGTGTCTTTGTCTTCTTCGATCTGGTGATGGCCGGGATCGGCGTCTGCGCGGTGGACGACATCGCGGTATCGGTGCTGGCCACGGTGATCGGACATCAGCAGGAAAAGGGCTGGATCCTGGTCGATGCCGGCTGGATGGCGATGTCGCGCGACCGGGGCACATCGAAACAGGCGCTTGATCAGGGCTATGGGCTGGTCTGCGACATTGATGGTGCGCCGCTGGCGGATCTGATCATGGTGGATGCCAATCAGGAACATGGCATTCTTGCCCTGCGGCCCGGATCAGGCGCTGTGCTGCCGGATCTGCCGATCGGCACCCGCCTGAGGATCCTGCCCAATCACGCCTGCGCCACCGGTGCGCAGCATGACCGCTATCATGTGCTGCGCAGTGACAGCCGCGATGTCGAAGCGGTCTGGCCGCGGTTCGGAGGCTGGTGATGCGCGCGGCAGAGATCACCCCGGTTTCGACCAAGGATGCCCCCGCTGCTGCAGGCCACTACGTGCAGGCACTGCGGCATGGCGGGCTGGTCTATGTCTCGGGGCAGCTGCCCGTCGCCCCGGATGGCAGCCACCACCCGCAGGCGGATTTCGAGACCCAGGCGCGGCAGGCCATCGCCAACCTGCTGGCTGTCACCAGGGCCGCCGGGGCCTCGGCCGAGACCCTGCTGAAGGTGACGGTATACCTTGTGGACGTCGCCAACTGGCCACGTTTCAACGCGATCTATGCGCAGATGCTGGGCGATCTGCGCCCGGCCCGTTCTGTCGTGCCGGTGCCTGAACTGCACTACGGCTATCTCGTTGAAATCGACGCTATCGCCGCCTGCCATGCGTGAGGAGAAGACATGGATCTGAAGACATTGCCCGTAACCCTGCGCCCGATGACCGCAGCGCAGCCTGATCTGGAAAGCGCGCTGCACCTGTCACAAGCGGTCGGCTGGGCCTATCGCCTGGAGGACTGGCGCATCGCGCAGACCCTGGGGCAGGGGGTTCTGGCCGAAGAAAACGGCGCGGTCATCGGCTCTGCCCTGTGCTGGCCCTATGGGGATGGTTTTGCCACCTGCGGCAGCATCATTGTGTCACCGGCCATGCAGGGGCGCGGGCTGGGGCGGGTCTTGCTGACCCGTTTGCTGGAACTTACCGGCAGGCGCGCCGTGATGCTGAATTCCACGACCGAGGGGATGCGGTTGTATCAGAGTTTCGGTTTTGAGACACAGGGCACGGTTCATCAGCATCTGGCACCGGCCAGCCTGAACGTGGCACCGGATGCGGCAGATCCGCAGGTGCGTGCCGCCCGCGCCGAGGACATGCAGGCGATCCTGCAGATGGACCGGCGCGCCTTTGGGGCCGACCGTCAGCGGATGATCGCGGAATTCTTCCAGACCGGTTCCGTCGTGGTGATCGCTGGTGACGCGGGGCCGCAGGCCTATGCCATCTGCCGCCCCTTCGGGCTTGGCCAGGTGATCGGGCCGGTGGTGGCGGGCGGGGCGGCGGATGCCAAGGCGCTGATCCGGTATTTCCTGCGGTCCAGGGCCGGTCAGGTCCGGCGCATCGACATCGGCGGCGACAGCGGGCTGGGCGCCTGGCTGACGGAGCTGGGCCTGCCCGAAGTGGATCAGGTCACTACCATGATGCGGGGCAAGCGCCCTGCAATTCCCGGGCCGGAGCGGCTGTTCGCTCTGGCCAGTCAATCCTTTGGTTGAGGCAAAGAAATGAAACTTGTTCCTTACTGGCACGACACCGCCCCCAGGTTCCAGGGTTGCGAAACGGGGCCTGTGGAAGGCGATTATGACGTGGCCGTGGTCGGCGGCGGCTTTACCGGGTTGTCCGCTGCCATTGCCCTGGCGCGCAAGGGCGCAAGCGTGGTCCTGCTGGAGGCCGACCGGCTTGGCGGCTGCGCCTCGGGGCGGAACGGCGGCATGTGCAACAACGGCTTTGCCCAGGATTATGCCGGTATGGTCGGCAAGCTGGGGGCCGAAACCAGCCTGCGGCTTTACCAAAGCTTCAACACCGCCGTGGATACGGTTGAAGCCCTGATCCGCGCGGAGAACATCGATTGCGACTTTCAGCGCGTCGGCAAGCTGAAGATGGCGGCCAAGCCTGCCCATTATGACAAGCTGGCCCGTTCGCATGAGCTGATGGTGCAGGGGGCAGACCCCGATGCGCGGCTGGTCTCGCGCGCGGAGCTGGGCGCGGAAGTGGGCACGGACCGCTATTTCGGGGGGCTGATCTTTCCACATTCGGCGCAGATGCATATGGGCAAATATGTCCATGGGCTCGCCAGTGCTGCGGCCCGCCATGGCGCGCATCTGCATGAGGGCAGCCCGGTCACCGGCATCAGGCGGCTGAACGGTCAGGCGCATAGGCTGACCACGCCACGCGGTTCGGTCAATGCCAGGCAGGTGTTGCTGGCCACGGGCACCTCGGCTGTCGGGCCGCTGTCGTGGTTCCGCCGCCGCATCGTGCCGGTGGGGGCGTTCCTGATTGTCACCGAGCCCCTGTCCAGAGAGCAGCTTGACGCTCTGGTGCCGGGCCGCCGCAATGCCACGGACACCCGCAACTTTGTCAGCTATTTCCGCGTCACCCCCGACAACCGCCTGCTGTTCGGGGGGCGCGCCCGGTTTGCCGGGTCCAACGCCAGGTCGGATGTCAAAAGCGGCGCCATCCTGCGGCGCTCCATGGTCGAGATCTTCCCGGACCTTGCCGATACCAGGATCGATTATTGCTGGGGCGGGATGGTCGATATGACCGCCGACCGGCTGCCGCGTGCGGGTGAACGCGAGGGGCTGTTCTATTCCATGGGCTATTCCGGGCACGGGACGCAGATGGCGACCTACATGGGTCAGATCATGGCAGAGGTGATGGACGGCAATACCACTGCCAATCCCTGGGGCGATTTCGACTGGCCCGCGATCCCGGGGCATTTTGGCCCGACATGGTTCCTGCCCTTCGTGGGGGCCTATTACAAATTGCAGGATTACCTGCACTGATGATGAAAGAGGTGAGCCCGATGGATATGACCAGAACCAGGCAATTCTACATTGACGGCGCATGGGTCGATGCATCGTCCGATGCCGGTATCGCCTTTGCCGATCCCGCGACGGAGCAGCAGACAGGCAGTATTGCGGCAGGCACCGCTGCGGAAGTGGACCGCGCCGTCATTGCCGCGCGCCGGGCGTTCGACAGTTTTTCGCAGACCACGGTGGCAGAGCGCCGCGCCCTGCTGGGGCGCATACAGGCGCAGCTGGAAGCGCGGGCCGAAGACCTTGCGCAGGCGATGACCCGGGAAATGGGCGCGGCCATCAGCTTTTCCCGCAGCACCCAGGTGCCCTTCGGGATTGCCCATATCCGTGCCGCCATCGAAGTGCTGGGCGATTACGACTTTCTTGTCCGGCAGGGCACAACCGCAATTCTGCGCGAGCCGATCGGCGTTTGCGGGTTGATCACCCCGTGGAACTGGCCGTTGTATCAGATCACCGCCAAGGTCGGGCCCGCCATCGCCGCCGGTTGCACGGTGGTTCTGAAACCCAGTGAGCTGTCACCGCTGAGTGCGATCCTTTTTGCGCAGGTCATGCATGATGCGGGCACGCCTGCGGGTGTGTTCAACATGGTGACCGGCACCGGGCCGGAGGTGGGTGCCGCCATCGCCTCGCATCCGGGTGTGGATATGGTTTCGATCACCGGCTCGGTGCGCGCCGGTGTGCAGGTGGCGCAGGCGGCTGCGGTGACGGTCAAGCGGGTGGTGCAGGAGCTGGGGGGCAAATCGCCCAATATCCTCTTGCCTGATGCCGATTTTACCCGCGTCGTGCCGCTTGGTATCGCTTCGGGCATGCGCAATGTGGGCCAGTCCTGCAGTGCGCCGACACGGATGATCGTGCCGGCCGCGCGCCTGGAGGAGGTCGAGGCGCTCGCGCGGGAACATGTCGCCACCATGGTTGTCGGTGACCCGAAGGATCCGGAGACAACCATGGGGCCGGTGGCCAACCGGGCGCAATATGACCGCGTGCAGCAGATGATCCGCGTCGGGATTGAGGAAGGCGCGCGGTTGATCTGCGGCGGGCCGGGCCGGCCCGAAGGAATCACCCAGGGGCTTTATGCGCGGCCGACGGTCTTTTCGGGTGTGCAGAGCGCCATGCGTATCGCGCAGGAAGAGATCTTTGGCCCGGTGCTGTGCATCCTGCCCTATGAGAGTGAGGAGGAGGCCGTGGCCATCGCCAATGACACGGTCTTTGGTCTGGGCGGCCACGTGCAATCTGCCGATCTGGAAAGCGCGCGGCGCGTCGCGCGCCAGATCCGCTCCGGTCAGGTCCATATCAACCATCCGGCCTGGGATGCCCATGCGGCCTTTGGCGGCTACAAGCAATCGGGCAATGGCCGCGAATACGGTGTCTTTGGCATGGAGGAATGTCTGGAGACCAAGGCCATCCTGGGGTTCTTCCCGGGCTGATCGCGGCTGCTTTGCCTGCCAGTGAACACACCATTGACAGGTTAGGACAAGCGACCTAATGATAATGCCTAGGACGTTTGACCTAGGCATTATCCGGGGCGCAAGCATGACAGCGGAACCAACAGCGACGCGGGAGAAAATCGTATCGGCGGCGGACAGGCTGTTTTACGAACGGGGGTTCGAAGCCACGTCCTTTGCGGATGTCGCGGAACTGGTCGGCATTTCGCGCGGCAATTTCTATTATCACTTCAAAACCAAGGATCAGATTCTGGATGCGGTGATTGAACGCCGTATCAGGGACCGGCACGAGATGCTTTGCGGTTGGGTCGATGATGGCCAGCCGCCCCGGGACTGTATTGCGAATTTCATTGGCATCCTGCTGAAGAACAACAGGAAAATCCGGTCCTTCGGCTGCCCTGTCGGCACATTGTTTTCGGAACTGGCCAAGCTTGACCATCCCGGGGAAAGCGGTGCGCGCGGCCTGTTCGACCTGTTCCGCGTGTGGCTGCGCCACCGCTTTCAGGACATGGGCTGCGGAAAAGAGGCTGATGCGCTTGCCTTGCATATTCTGGCCCGCAGCCAGGGTGTGGCGACCCTGGCCAATGCCTATCCGGACGAGGATTTCCTGGAGAGGGAAGTCGCGCAGATGCTGGCGTGGCTTGATGCCGTGGCAGATCAGCACAACAACCACCACTGATACGAGGACAGATCATGTATATCGTCACGCTTTCCCTCACGGCACAGAAATCAAGGGCATCGGAGTTCATGGCGGCCCATAATGCCTGGATCGCCCGTGGTTTTGATGAGGGTGCCTTTCTTCTTGTGGGCAGCCTGAAACCCCAGGGAGGCGGCGCCATTCTTGCCGCAGGCAGTGATCGGGCGGCGCTGGAGCAGCGCATCGCGGATGACCCCTTTGTACAGGAAGGTATCGCCATCCCCGAAATTCAGGAAATCGCCCCGGCACGTACCGACGAGCGATTGTCGTTCCTGACTGCAGCGTCATGACCGGATAAACCGGTGCAGCCATGTTGCGCCGATGCAGATGGTGTGACGGGTCAGAGACCCAGGATCACGGTATCGACGGCGCGCGACAGGCGGTCGACCATCTCGTCAAGTTCGGCTTCGGTGGCGATGAAGGGCGGGGCCAGCAGCACATGGTCGCCGTGGCGTCCATCGCGGGTGCCGGGCATCGGGTAGCAGATCAGCCCCTCGGCAAAGGCGGCTTTCTTTACCTTACCCGCAATGCCCAGTGCCGGGTCGAACGGTGCTTTCGTGCTGCGGTCAGCCACGAATTCGATCCCCCGGAAAAGCCCGCGACCGCGGATGTCCCCGACATGGGCGTGCTGGCCGAAGCGCTGTTCCAGCGCCGCCTGCAGGTGCTGCCCCCGCGTGCGGACCTGCGCGGGCAGGTCCCTTTCCAGCAGTTCGGAGACAACGGCGAGCCCGGCGGCGGCCGCGACCGGGTGGCCGATATAGGTGTGCCCGTGCTGGAAGAACCCGGTGCCCGCCGCGATGGTGTCGTAGATCTGCCGCGTGCAGAGCATGGCCCCGATGGGCTGGTACCCCGCGCCAAGACCCTTGGCGATGCACAGGATGTCGGGCGCGATGCCGTCACCGTCGCAGGCAAAGAGGTGGCCCGTCCGGCCCATGCCGCACATCACCTCGTCGAGGATCAGCAACACGCCGTAGCGGTCGCAGATTTCGCGAAGGCGCTTGAAGTATCCCGGCACGGCGGGCACGGCGCCCAGCGTTGCGCCGACCACCGGTTCGGCGATGAAGGCCATGACGCTGTCCTCGCCTAGGCGCAGGATCTCGGCCTCAAGCTCATTGGCGACGCGCTGGCCGTAAGCCTCCGGAGTCTCGTCCTCCGGGCGGTCGGCGTATTCGTAGCAGGGGGCGATATGGCTCATCTCGACCAGCAGAGGGCCGAATTGCTTGCGGCGCCAGGCGTTGCCGCCAGCCGAAAGCGCGCCGATGGTATTGCCGTGATAGCTTTGGCGGCGGGCGATCAGATGGCGGCGCTGAGGTTCGCCATTTTCGACATGGTACT
Source organism: Sulfitobacter sp. IGS-18 (assembly GCF_059628195.1). Classification (NCBI taxonomy): domain Bacteria; kingdom Pseudomonadati; phylum Pseudomonadota; class Alphaproteobacteria; order Rhodobacterales; family Roseobacteraceae; genus Sulfitobacter; species Sulfitobacter sp. IGS-18. Next base: position 188,848 of record NZ_JCAQIH010000002.1, read on the forward strand.
GGCGGGCCAGTTTGATGGCGCTTTCCACGGCTTCGGAGCCGCCGGAGACGAAATAGACCCGGTCAAGGTCACCCGGCGCATTGGCAATCAGCAGATCGGCAAGTTTCTCGGCGGGGTCCGAGGTGAAAAAGCCGGTATGGGCAAAGGCCAGCTGGTCGACCTGCGCCTTGATCGCTTCGCGCACCCGCGCGTTGGAATGGCCGAGGCAGGAGACCGCGGCGCCGCCGGAGCCGTCGAAGTAACGCTTGCCGTCGGCGTCGATCAGATAGCAGCCTTCACCGCCGATGGCGGTCGGCAGCGTGGCGTGGCAATGGCGGGGGAAGACGTGGCTCCGGGTCATGACAGATGGTTCTCCAATAAGGAACGCAGCGCCGCGACGGAGGCGGCGTTGTCAGGGTGGGGGTGGTTGCAGTGATCGGTCAGGCTGTTTTCGAACCCCACGCGCAGCGCGCCGCCTGCGCGGGCTGCGGCCAGCAGGCAGGCATGTTCCTGGCGGCCAAAGGCGCAGACCATCCAGCCCGCAGACTTTGGCATGGCGTCACGGAAAGGTTGCAGATCGTCGGGGGAAGACGCCTGGCCCGGCGTGTAGCGGCCCAGCACGAAGATCACTTCGGTTTGATCCGGCTGCACCTTGCCCTCGGCCTGCCAGCGGTTCAGCAGCGCGATGTCGTCGGTGTCATAAAGGATGTGTTGCACCTCGGTCCCCAGGTCGGCGCAGGTGCCATAGACCAGTGCCGCCAGCGCCGGGTCGCGGGCGATTTCGCGCACCGAGATCGAGGCCCAGCCGGGTTTCACCGCCTTCAGGCAGGCAAGCTGGTCAGCCACGTCTAAGATGCCGCCCGCCTCTGTCGTGATCTGAAGCCGCAGGGCAGGCGCCCGCGCCGCGATTTCGGCCAGCGCCTCGCGGTAGCGTCCGGCGTCGAGCGAATGCCGCCCGTCGTCGTCCCGCACATGCAGGTGCAGGGCATCGGCCCCGGCGTTGGCACAGGCCAGGGCGGTGGCGGCGATCTGATCGGTGGTGACGGGCAGGGCGGGGTGATCCGCCCTGCTGCGCCGGGCCCCGTTCGGGGCGACCATGATGAAGGGGCGTGTCATGGCTCAGACCCTCCTGCGGTTGCTGTCGGGTCATGGGCGCGGTTCGTTCCCGCGCTGCCGCCGTTGACGACAACGGAAGCGTGCGGGGGGAGCGTGTCGGCCATCTGTTCCTGCCTTGTCTTGCGGCGGTTCGGGGTTCCTGTGTATGTCTTCACCCTTGCGGCGAAAACGAATTCCGTCAATATCGTCGCAAAATAACGAATGTTATGTCCGGAGGAACCGTTTCACATGGATCCCACGCTGCGCAGCCGCATCCTCGCAACCCTCAAGGACCAGATCCCGGATCTGCCGAAAGGGCTGCGCACCGTGGCCAAATATGTCGTCGATCACCCGTCCGACTTCGGGCTGGATCCGATCCGGCAGACGGCGAAGAAGGCGGGCGTGAGCACATATACCCTTGTCCGGCTTGCCGAACGTCTCGGCTTTGGCGGCTACGACGAGATGCGCGAACCCTTCCGTCAGGCGCTGGTTTCGGCGGCGGGTGTGATGGAAAAGCCCGCGTGGATCGACCGGCTGCGCGAAGCGGATGAGGTGGGGCGCATACAGGCGGAGGCCGCGCTCAACAGCATGAGCATCGTGCAGCGCACGCTTGAGCAGCAGGACGCCGCGCAGATGGAACGGGTGGTGGACATGCTGATGGCGGCGCCGACGGTCTACCTTACCGCGGTGCGGGCGACCTATGCGCTGGCCTATTACCTGCATTATGTCGGCCGGATGGCGCTGCCCTCGCTGCAACTGATCCCGCGACATATGAACAGCCCGGTGGACGAGCTGCACGACGCGCAGCCGGGGGATGTCATGATCGCCCTGACCTTTACCCCCTATTCCCGCGAGACCATCGAGGCCTGCAAGCTGGCGCGGCGCAAGGGTGTGAAACTCATCATGATTTCAGACAGCGAGATCGTCGCACCGGACTTCAGTGCCGACGAAACTATGATCGCCTCTGTCCTGTCGCCGCATTACTTCAGCTGTTACGCCGGCGCCATGGCTCTTATCGAGGCGCTCATCACTCAGCTGGTGGCGGCCAGGGGCGATGCGGCGCGGCAGCGAATCGTCTCTTACGAAGCCATCCGCGCAGAGAGCCATGCCTATTGGTCAGCGCAGAAAAAACGTTAGTTTTTGGTGTTTGGGGGCAGAACGGGCCGTTCTGAAGGCCGGTTCTTTAAGGACCGCCTTAAACAGGCATCGGACAGGCGTAACTCGGGACACCATCGGGCAGTATCTGCGTGTCGGGCCCCGGTTACCGACGCATCAGCGCAGAACCGGCGTATCCCAGAGATTGAGCTTCACGCCGATCCCCTTCTCGATCGCATTGCGATAAAGGACCGTCCCCCATGCCACGTCCTCGACCGGCATGCCGCCGACGGAAAGCATGATGATCTCTTCATCGTTCCTGCGCCCCGGTGCGACGCCTGCGACGATGTCGCTCAGATCCTCCAGATCGTCCATTGTCAGACGTCCTTCGTCGACAAGGTCCATGAAACGCATCCCGACTACGGGGATCGAATTGTGGGTCGGTTTGGGCACCTCATCAAACCAGGCCTCGTACAGGCCGGTATAATCCAGCACCTTGCGCACCTCCGGCCCTTCGACGCCCTTGTCGAAATTCCCCAGTGCGGGCATGGCCAGAAACGTGCCGGGGCTGATCCAGTCCCGTTCAACATGCGGATAGGCCGACGGATCGCCTGTCGCGCCGGAAGAACAATAGGCCACGACATCGGAGCCCCGCACCAGTTCTTCATTGTTTTCAACTTCGCGGATCGTCGTGACCTGGGGATAGGTTTCCCTGACCCATTCGAGGAAGTTTTCCAGGTTCTTGCGGCCGCGCCCTTTCACCTTCACCGTGTCGATCCCGGGGCAGGCCGCAATGAAGGCACTGAGAGAGGTCTTGCCCATGACGCCAGGACCGAGAATGCCTGCCACCCGTGAATCTTGCCGTGCGAGATGGCGCGCGCCGACGCCCGGAATGGCGCCTGTCCGGTAGGCCGAAAGCAGGTTCGCCGACATCAGCGCAAGGGGCGCGCCGGTGTCGGTGTCTGTCAGGATGAACATCAGGATTGACCGCGGCAGGCCACGTTCGCGGTTTTCGATGTTCGAGCCGTACCATTTCACACCGGCGGTGCCGAAGTTGCCGCCCAGATAGGCGGGCATGGCCATGAACCGTCGGTCCACCGTGGGCTTTGGCATGTTCGGAAATGGTGAGTTTTCGGGAAAGAGGATCAGCGATCCATGCGAGCTGTTGTTCGTGCCTGCCATGCGGTAATCGCCCCTGGACAGGAGGGCGAACATCTCTTCCATTGCATCCACGCAGGCGGGCATATCGGTCACACCCGCGCGGACCATGTCCGGTTCGGACAGGTAGATGAAATCGATCTTGGTGGAAACACTCATGGCTTCTTCCTCCTGGTCTTTCGTGCCGTTCGCCCGCCTGCAGGGCAGGCCGCGGGCCCTTGCCCGGACAGCAAGACGCGATGGTCTTAATACCCGGCCACCTGCGGAGCCGCGGCAAAACGTGACTGATTGTTACCGGGTCGCGGGACAGCCGGGAACGGCACTTGCGGCCAGTTTCTTGACAGTTCCGGCCAGGTGACCTGAGCGTGCGTGTCAAAGCTGTTGGCGACCCCTCGACGGTAAACAATCCCTTGACGGTATTTTATTTCATACATAAAACTATGCATATACATAGAGCGGAACAGGGCATCGTCGTGCCATCCATAAGCTATGAACTACGCATCGTTTCGAGTGAGACTGAAAAGGTGACGCGGATCGAAGTGGCCCCTTCGACCCAGATGGTATGGACCGGTTTATGACTGTCAGCGCGGCGACTGCGGCACAGGCCGATGCGATGTGATTGAATGCAATCCGGAACAGCGCGATGTCATCCTGAGCGACATCCAAAAGACCGCCAACAAGGTTGTAAGAAACGGAGAGAAAAATGAAGATTTGGTATCAGAGCTATGTTGATTACGAAAACGGTGCCACCTATTGGGAGCACCTGCGCGAGAACCTGAACGCGGCCATGTCTCCGGGGACAACCGTGGATATTCACGGCATCACACCTTACGACAGCTATGCCCATCCGCTGGTCGAGTTCCGCTGCGCCCGCGAGATGATTGCCAATGTGATCCGGGCAGAACGCGAAGGTTACGATGCCGTTGTGGTCGGGCATTTTCAGGATGCGGGATTGTACGAAGCGCGCAGCGTTGTCGACATCCCTGTGATCGGCCTGGGCGAGGCGACGATGCTCTGGTGCTGCCAGTTGGGGCAACGCCTTGGCATCGTGACGATCAACCCCCGGTTCATCCCCTGGTTCCACCAGCAGATCGGCAAATACGGCCTGCGTGACAGGGTTGCGGGCGTTCATTCCCTGAAGTTTGAGCCGGGTCAGATCCTTGGGGCCTATGGCGACGCGGACAAGGCGCTTGAGGTCAAGGATCTCTTCGACAAACAGGCGGCGCCCCTGGTGGAACAGGGCATCGACGTGGTGATCCCGGGTGGCGGCATTCCGATGGTCCTTTTCGCGCAGTTCCAGAACCACAATGTCGGCGGTGCGCCGGTCATCAATGGCATCCCCATAGCGATCAAGATGGCGGAGATGGCTGTCAGTCTGAAGCAATTGACGGGCCAATCCGTCAGCCGCACCGGAGATTACGTAAAGGCTCCGCCGGAAGTGATCGAGGAATTCCTGACGCATCCGAAAGGTCTGTAAGGCACCGTAAAGTTGTCAGTCGTCGGCCCAAGCGGAGGGTCGGAAGGAGAACGTCTGTACCCCGGCGCATACGGCGTGTTCCGGGCCTGGGTGCCAGTGATCGACGGCAGCAAAGTCCCGTATCGCCGCTCCACAGCCCGGCGATGCGCTTCGTTGCGCAAGACCGGTTTGAATGGGAAGTTCACGGCTTTCGACACCAGAAACCGAGATGTGAGGTCGAACAGGTTGTGCGCCTGTTCGATCTGGGTCATGCCCGGTCGCACATAGGTCGGCAGGGCCTGCCCGGCGGGGGTCAGGCTCACGCCTACGCTGCTGCGCTTGAACAGCCGGTTTCCGACCAATTAGTCCAACCCGCGAATGATCCGCGATACGTTTGGGTGCGCGGTATGAAGCGCTTCGGTGGCTTTTGTAACCGACTTGCAATCCGCGACCTGCGGAAAATTCCAATTGACGCATCTTGATCGGGCGACGGCTCACGGGTGTTTCCGCCGTGAAGAGGTTCGAAGTCGCATATTCATCTCGAAGTGCGCCCTGATCTGGCTCGCAAGGCGGTTCAAAGCAGATCAGCTCATGGTCGAAGTCTGTAGTGAAGCCCTGCCATCGCAGAGCACCGGATTCTGGCCCGGAGACCGCGCGCAGGGGCGGTGGGCGCCCCTTTTCCCCTGTTGTCACCGGTGAAATGCCTTTGATGCCGGGCAGAGGCTGCCAAATACATAATAAAAACAATAATATATCTCTATAGGTATGCGAAACATCATTTTTGTATGCAATTTTGCTTTACAGAATGCAGAAACAGGACCTAGCGTAGAGAGGACAGGAGACCCCATGCCCCATACGCTTCGACAACAACTCGCCGACCTCGTTCTTCTCGGGGAACTGAAACCCGGAGACCGCCTTGATGAACACAAGCTTGCCGAGCGTTTTGGCGTGTCACGCACGCCCATCCGCGAGGCGATCCGACAGCTTGGCGCCTCCGGCCTGATCGAAATCCGGCCCCGCCGGTCGGCGGTCGTGCGCAGCTTTGACCGGACCGAGCTGAGCGAGGCTTTCGAGGCCATGGGAGAGATCGAGGCGCTTTGTGCCGCCCGCGCCGCCGTGCGGTTCAACGAATCCGAACGGTTGCGCCTGCGTGCCCTGATCGCCACGTCCGAGGATATCACCGCGCGCAAGGATCGCTCCGCTGCGCTGGAGATGGATTTCGAATTTCACGGATTGCTGCATGACGGCGCGCGCAACTGGATGCTCAAGACCGTGGCCGAAGAGACCCGGTTGAAGATCACCCCCTACAGCGCCGCGCTGTTCACCATGGAAAGCTATGATGCCGATCTGGGGCGACCGCATAATCAACACGCCGAAATCGCCGAGGCGGTGCTGGTCGGTGATGGGGACCGCGCCGGGGCGCTGATGCGCGAACATATCGCCCAGGCCCTGATCGCCCTCCAGCAATTCTTTGAAGAGACGGCGGCGCAGCCGGATGCGCCCAAGGCAAAAGGCAGAACCTGATGAGCCATGCATATCTCGGCCCCGGCCGCGCGCAGATGTTCGCCACCGGCGCGATGTGCGCCACGTCACACCCCTTCGGCGCCCGCGCGGCAATCGAGGTTCTGGGGCAGGGCGGCAATGCGGTGGATGCGGCGGTGGCCGGGGCGGTCGTTCTGGGGTTTTGCGAACCTGCGATGACCGGGCTGGGTGGCGATGTCTTTGCGTTGATCCATGATGCCAGGACCGGTGAAAGCCGCGGCCTGAACGGGTCCGGCCGTGCGCCTGCGGCGCTGGACGCGGCGGATCTGCGGGCGCAGGGGATGCAGGCCATCGGGCTCGATTCGGTTCATTCCGTCACCGTGCCCGGGGCCGTCGATGCCTTTGGGCGATTGATCGCGGAAGAGGGGCGGCTGGACCTGGCCACGGTGCTGGCCCCGGCGATCCGCTATGCCGAAACCGGGGTGCCGGTGCATCGCCGCACTGCCATCGACGCCGACCATTTCAGCCACCGGCTTCAGGGGGCGGGGCGGCAGCACTTCCTGAACCACGGCAAACCCTACCGCGAGGGCGATATCTTTGTGGCACCCGGCCAGGCCGAAGCACTCAGGCTGATCGCAAGGGACGGTGTGGGCGCATTCTATGAAGGCCCGATCATGGAGGACATCCTGTCGAGCCTGCGCGCAGCGGGCGGCAGGCACACGGCCGAAGACTTTGCCAAGACCCGCGCCGATGCGGTGACCCCGATCCGGCGCGCCTATCGCGGGCATGATCTGGTTGAATTGCCGCCGAACGGGCAGGGGGCCACCGCCCTTCTGATCGCGGCACTGCTTGAAAAGTTCGATATCGGCGCACTTGACCCCAATGGGGCAGAGCGGGTTCACCTGGAAGCCGAGGCCACTCGCCTGGCTTACGGTGCCCGCAACCTTTTTGTCGGCGATCCGGGCAACGCGACGCTTTCCCTCGACGGCATGTTGTCCGAGGCGGCAATCAATGCGCTGGCCGCCGAGATCGACCCGAAACGGGCCGGCACCCTGATCCAGCCGCGAACAGAGGCTTTGCACAAGGACACGGTCTATATCACCGTGGTGGATGGCGACGGGCTTTGCGTGTCGCTGATCTATTCGATCTTCTGGCCCTATGGCTCCGGTTTCGCGTCGGAGCGTTTTGGGATCGGGCTGCAGAACCGGGGCGCGGGCTTCACGCTGGAAGAGGGCCATGTGAACGAGCTGCGCGGCGGCAAGCGTCCGCTGCACACGCTGATCCCCGGTCTGCTGGAAAAACCCGGCGAATATGCCATGCCCTTCGGGGTGATGGGCGGGGCCTATCAGGCGACGGGCCACGGCCATTTTGTCTCCAACCTTGTCGATTATGGCATGGACATCCAGGCTGCCATCGACGCGCCGCGCAGTTTCCTCGACATCACCTCCGGCATGCTTGATCTGGAACAGGGCTTTGACGACAGTGTTGCGGCACGCCTTGCAGAGATGGGGTACAAGGTGCAACGCCCGCCGGTCGGCATGGGCGGGGCGCAGGCGATCCGCCGCGATGTGGCCGGTGGCCTTCTGACCGGTGGCAGCGACCCGCGCAAAGACGGCATGGCCCTGGGGGTGTAGGATGAACGGTCCGACGCCACGCAGTTCCCGGACCCGACCCCGTTTCAGTTTTGCGGGCGCGCTGCGCGGTCTGGCGGCCGTCGCCGTGATCTCGCTGCTGATGTTGCAGATCGTCGTCGTGGCCCTGCGCTATGTCTTCTCGATTGGCGCGCCATGGGCCACCGATCTGCTGACCTACCTCTTTTTCTTCATCGTTTCGCTGCCGCTCGCCGGGGTGCTGCTGCGTAATGAAAGCGTGCGCGTGGACGTGATGAACCAGCGCTTCCCGCCCGCTCTGCGCGACTGGATAGACCGCTTCGCCCTTCTGGGGCTGCTGTTCCCGGCTATGGCCTGGGCGGCGTGGAAATCGGTGCCGATGGTGCAGACCTCCTGGCGGGTACTGGAAAGCTCTCCGACCCTGGGCGGCCTGCCGGGTTTCTTCATCCTCAAGACGATCACGGCGCTGCTTTTTGTCACGCTTGCCGTTGTCGCCCTGATCCTCGGGCTCCGGCCCCGCCTCTACCGGCGCAATCCGAGCGAAGAAAGCGATGCGACATGAGCGGTGCCCTGCTTGTCCTTCTCGGGGTCACGCTTTTATGCGGTATCCTCTCCGGTGCGCCGGTGTCCTTTGTGCTGATCGGGGTGCCGACGGTGGTCGCCTTCCTCGGCGCGGTGCTGGGCGTGTTCGATCTTGGCTTTCTCGCGGCCTTCCCGTCGCGGGCCTTTGGCATCCTGACCAACGACGTGTTTCTGTCGGTGCCGCTCTTTGTCCTGATGGGCGGACTTCTGGAGCGGTCGAGCATCGCCAAGCGGATGATGCTGACGGCGGGCGCGCTTTTCGGGAACCGCGAAGGCGGCATGGCCTATGCGGTGGTCATCGTCGGGGCGCTTCTGGCGGCGTCCACCGGGGTGATCGGGGCGACGATCTTCATGCTGGGCATGATCGCGATGCCGGCGATGCTTGAGGCGGGCTATTCGAAATCCCTGGCGTCGGGGGTCATCTGTGCGGCCGGGTCGCTGGGTCAGATCATCCCGCCCTCCATCCTGCTGATCCTTTTGACCGACCAGATCTCGGCGGCCTATCAGGCCGGGCGGCGCTCAGCCGGGGAATGGGCGGTCGAACCTGTCTCCGTCGGGGATCTCTTTGCCGGGGCGTTCATTCCCGGCCTCCTGCTGGTGGTCCTCTATATCCTCTACATTCTGTTCACTTCGATCCGGACCCCGGCCAACTGCCCGCCGGTGGTGACACGTGATGCCGCGGGCAACCGGACCCGGCCGGACCTGCGCGAGGTCACCTATTCCCTGCTCATGCCCTTGCTGCTGATCGTGATCGTGCTCGGTTCGATCCTTGGTGGCGTGGCCACGGCGACAGAAAGCGCGGCGCTTGGCGCGGCGGGGGCGCTGGTGATGACAGCGATGAACCGCGACGGCGTGCCGCTCTGGCGCATGCTGTTGTTGATGGCGGTACTGCCCGCCGCCTTTGCGCTGGTTGCCGTCAAACTGTCCGGCGGTGCGCAGGCCTCGCCGCTGGCGGGGGGCATCGGGCTGGTGGCGCTGGTCGTGATGTGCCTTGGCACCCTCAGCGCCCTGCTGCAGGAATTGCGGCGCGGTGGCATGTGGGACGCCGCTGTCGACACCGCCAGTATGGTCGCCATGCTGACGCTGATCGTGCTGGGGGCGACGATGCTGTCGCTGGTCTTCCGTGGCCTGCACGGCGAGCAAATGGTCGAGAGTTTCCTGCACGGCCTGCCGGGCGGAGAGCTGACGGCGGTGCTGGTCGTGATGGCGATCATCTTCGTGCTCGGCTTTGTCATCGAATATGTCGAGATCATCTTTATCGTCGTGCCGATCGCCGGGCCGCCGCTGATGGCGGCGGGTGTCGATCCGGTCTGGTTCGCCATCCTGATCAGCATGAACCTTCAAATCAGCTTCCTCACGCCTCCCTTCGGCTATGCGCTGTTCTACTTCCGCCGCGTCGCACCCGAGAGCGTGAAGACACTGGACATCTACAAGGGGATCCTGCCGTTCATCCTCTTGCAGATCGTCGCGCTGGCCATCGTCTTCCTGGTCCCGGACCTGGCGACCTGGCTCCCCGACACGATCTACAAATGAGCGGCCCAACCAACAGGGATGATAAAGAAATGAAAAGAAGAGCCTTCATCACCGCCGCATCCGTCGCCTCGGTGACCCTCGCGGCCCCCCGGATCGCCAGCGCCCAGGCGCAGCATAACTGGAAACTCGTCACCTCCGTGCCGCGCGGCCTGCCCGGGCCCGGCGTCTCGGCCCTTCGCTGGGCGGAGCGTGTCACCGCGATCACCGAGGGCGCGATCAACGTGCAGGTGTTCGGCGCCGGCGAGCTGGTGGCGCCCTTTGCCACCCAGGAAGCCGTCGAAAGCGGGACCGCCGAGGTCTACCACGGCTCCGGCACCTGGTTTTCCGGCCGGGACATCGCGCATGCCTTCTTCACGGCCGCCCCTTACGGGCTGACCTTCGATGAGATGCATGCCTGGATGTATTACGGCGGCGGCCAGGAGCTGCTGGACGAATTCACCAATCCGCGGAACCTCAAAGTGTTCATCGGTGGCGGCTCCGGCCTGCAGACCGCCGGCTGGTTCAAGAAACCGATCACCTCGCTCGACGACCTGCAGGGGCTGAACTTCCGCGCTGCCGGCCTTTATGGCGAGGTGCTGCGCAAGCTCGGCGTCAATCCGACCTCGATTCCACCGGGCGACATCTTTGCCGCGCTTCAATCCGGCGCGCTGGACGGCGCCGAATGGGTCGGTCCGTCGAACGACCTGGCCTTCGGCCTGCAGAACGTCGCAAAGTACATGTATGCGCCCTCGCCGGTCGAGATTTACGGCGGCATCGAGTTCGGCATCGGCATGGACGCCTGGAATGCGCTGACCGACGGCCAGCGCGTCATGGTCGAAGCGGTGACCGAGGCCGAGGCCAACCGGTCCTCCGCCGATACGCTGCATGCGCATTTGCAGGCCTATGAAAAGCTGAGCGCCATGCCGGACCTGACCATCGACACATTCCCCGATGAGGTCTGGACCGCGATCCAGGACGCCTCCCGCGAGGTGATCGAAGAGGTGAAGGAGACGAGTGATTTCCACCGCCGTTTCGTCGACGCCTATTATGCCTATGTCGGTCAGGCGACGCAGTACAAGCGCTTCTATGACACGGGCTTCCTGCAGGCACGGCAGAACTTCATCCTTTGAAGCGCCGGGCGATCTTCCCGCCGCTGATCGGGTTCCTGATGGTGCCCATGGGATCGGCGGCGGGTTGTTCAGGGTGATCCGGTTTTGAACCGGCGCCAGGCCACCCCAACCGTCACAAAGAGATACCCTATGACCCGCGAAACCCCCATCTATACTGGTCCCGAGCTCTGCGCGCTCAGCGCGGTCGAAGCGGTCGGTCTTCTGCGCCGGGGCGACGTGTCGGCCCTTGAGCTGATCGACGCGGCCCAGACCCGGCACGCCCAGACGGATCCGGCGATCAACGCCATGCCGACACCCTGTTTCGACCGGGCGCGGGCGGCGGCAGGGGCGCTTCAAACACCCGGCGAGGACCGGGGCGCTTTGTATGGCCTGCCTGTCGGGATCAAGGATCTGACTGCGGTGGCCGGGGTGCGGACCACTTTCGGCACGCCGGGTCTGGCCGATTACGTGCCCGAAGCCTCCGATCCGCTGGTCGACCTGATCGAGACCCGGGGCGGCGTTGTGCTGGGCAAGACGAACACGCCTGAATTCGGGGCCGGGGCCAATACGTTCAACGCCATCTTCGGCGCCACGCGGAACCCCTGGGACACCCGCCTGAACCCCGCCGGGTCCTCGGGCGGGGCGGCGGCACAACTGGCTGTCGGGCAGGCATGGCTCAGCCAGGGTTCGGATCATGGCGGCAGTCTGCGAACCCCCGCGGCCTATTGCGGTGTGGTGGGCCTGCGGCCCAGTCCCGGGCTTGTCGCGGGCGGACCGGCCCAGGCGGGTTATATCACCGAAGGCGTGCAGGGGCCGATGGCGCGCTCCGTCGCGGATTGCGCACTCTTCCTCGACACGATGACCGGATTCGATGCGCGCTACCCGCTGTCCTACCCCCGCGCGTCCGCGCCCTATCTTGCGGCGACAGACCGTGCCGAGGTCACCAAATTGCGCATCGGCTACCTGCCGGACCTGTCCGGTGAAAGCGCGGTCGACACCGACATGCGCAGCCATATCGACGCGGCGATGCAAAAGATGGCGCGGGCGGGCGCTTCGGTCGCGGAGGTTGCGCCGGATCTGACAGGTATGCGGCGGGCCTACTACATACAGCGCGGCCTGCTCTGGGCCAGTCTGATGCGCGACATCGACCCGGCGATCCGCAGCGGGTTCAAGCAGACGCTTGAGGACAACCTGCAGTTCGGCCTGAACCTGCAGATGGATGATATCATCGACTCGCAACTCATCCGCTCCCGCCTCTACGATGAAACCCGTGCGGTCTTTGTGCAGGTCGATGTGCTCGCGGCACCGGTCGTCGGATGTATGCCCCATCCGGTCGAAGAGGAATGGGTGCGCCGGGTCGGTGGCCGGGACCTGGATTTCTACATGGACTGGCTGGATTGCGGCTTTCTCGCGACGGCTGTCGGCCTGCCCGCCATGTCGGTGCCGGTCGGGCTCAATGCGCAGGGCGTGCCGGTCGGGCTGCAATTGATCGGCAAGCCGAGGGGCGAGGCGGACCTGCTGGCGGCCGCCCGCTGCGTTGAACTGGTTTTCGGCGGGCCGATGCCGGTTTTTGACCCCAGGGTGACCCACATCTGATAGGAAGCGCAACGGCGGGTGGTCGATCGCCACGATGGCCGCATCTGAAGAATCCGTTTCACGCCATTTCGCTGGTGTTCGACCCCGATGAATACCCTCCGCGCCTCGGCCTTTCGGCGGCGCAAGAGGTTGTGCTTTGCCTCTATTTGATGGAGGAGGCGATCACCAAGGGTCTCAACGAGGGCGTTGCGGCGATCATGGTCGAGCCGATCATGGGCAATGGTGGCCATATCGTTCATGCGAAAGCCTATCACGAGGGGCTGTTGGTGTCCTGCGAGCTGGTCCGTGACCGGCAGGCCAAAACCCCATCCCTCAGGGCAGCGGCATAGGTAAGCCGGCGCGGGCCGGTGCGCCGCGCATTCAAAGGGTCGCGTTACGGTCCGAGACCCATTTCCAAAGGGCATTTGCAACCGGACCCGGAGAAGACTCCCGGCGGCGCATGGCAAAGATTTCAGAACGCCGCGGAGAGAAACCATCGACCGCTATTGGACGTAATGAGCCATCTGCGATTTCCTGACGGATCAGGTGATCCGGCATGCCGCCCCAGCCGAGCCCGGAGAGGATGACCTGTTTCTTGGCGGCAAAGTCCGAAACCGTCCATCGGCGGGCACCGGGCAGAAGGTCGCGGCTCTGGCTGTCGTCGGGTCCCGCGGTGCCCGAGACAACGATCTGCGGGATCGCCTGCAACACCGACAAAGGCAGGGTGCCGGGCCCGAGCCGTTCGGCCATCGCGCGGCAGGCCACGGGCCGGATATGGACCACGGCCAAGGGGCGTGTCTCGACCTCCTCCAGCGGCACACCGTCCAGGGTCGCTATCGCGACATCGGCCCGGCCTTCCATCAGGCGCGCAATCGGACCGCCCATCATTTCCGTGGACAGCCGCAGATGCGTCGCCGGGAAGCTTTTGCCGAGGTCGGCCAGCACCGGCAAAAGCAGGTCCAGCGGCAAGGTTGCGCTGACGGCGAGGCGCAGCTCCGGCTCTTCATGTGCGCGGAGCCGGGCAGCGGTCGCATTCAGTTCCCGCATCTCGGTCAGGACGCGAATGGCTTCGCGGTAGAACACCCGCCCCTCGGCGGTCAGGGTCGGGCGATAGGTGTCGCGCGAAAGAAGCTTCAACTCCAGTTCGTCTTCAAGCTGGCGGATCGTGTGGCTGATGGCGCTTTGGGATTTGTTCAGCCGTTCTGCGGCCCCGCGAAAGGTGCCGGTGGCGACGACGGCGTCCAGGGCGAGCAGTTGATGATGTTTCATGATGATTAGGTATATTGATTATTTATGTGAAAACTCGATATTATCTATAAATCATCATGCGCGCTAGAGACAGGGTATTCCCAGACCAGGAGACCCCATGATGAAACTCTACTACAAACCCGGTGCCTGCCCCCTTGCCAGCCACATCGCGCTTTACGAGACCGGTGCGGCCTTTGAAATCGAGGCGGTCGATACCGATACCGGTCGCACGGAATCCGGCGCGGATTTTCGGGCGATCAACCCCAATGGTTACGTGCCGGCCCTCCGGCTTCCTGACGGGGCCGTTCTGACCGAAGGTGCTGCAGTTCTGCAGCTGATCGCTGATCGCCATCCGGAGGCCGGGCTGGCACCGGCACCGGGGAGTTTCGACCGCGCCCGTCTGCACGAGGCGCTGAACTGGATTTCCGCCGAACTGCACAAGGCCTTTGGCCCGTTGTTCCGCGCAGGCACCACCGAGGACGAACAGGCCGCCGCTCGCATCGCGGTCGGAACGAAATTTGATCGGGTAGAGGCCCAGCTCTCGGATGGCCGCATCTGGCTCGTGGCCAACCAATTCTCGGTCGCTGACGCCTACCTCTTTGCTGTGGCGAACTGGGCAAACTTCACCGGGATTGAACTGTCGAACTGGCCGAACCTTGCCGCGCTGGTCGATCGCGTGGCTGCCCGGCCTTCCGCCCAAAAGGCGATGAAAGCCGAAGGATTGATCCAGTGAATCCCGCAGAACACCACCGCATTGCAGAGCTGATGGAAGTCTATTTCGAAGGTCTGCATCAGGCGGACAGCAGAATGTTGCGCCGGGTCTTTCATCCGCAACTGGCCTATGTCTGCGCCACCGAGGGCGACGAGCTGTATCTCGACCTTGAAACCTACATGACCCGCATCGACGGGCGCGAGCCGCCCGCCCGGCGCGGTGATCCGCGCGACGAGGCGATCCTTGAGATTGCCTTTGGCAGCCCCCGCCTGGCCCGCGTTACCGCGCGCATGAGCATGATGGGGCGCAGCTATCTCGACTACCTGACACTTGTTCCGCATGACGGTGCATGGCGCATCGTGACCAAGGCCTTCACTTACCTGCCGCGAGAGGACTGACCCATGCCCTATGTCAACATCAAGATCACCCGCGAAGGCGGTCCTGAAGGAACCGGCCCTTCGGCTGAGGAGAAAAGCCGCCTCATCAAGGGCGTCACCGATCTGTTGCAGGAGGTCCTAGGCAAGGACCCCGCGACGACATTTGTCGTGATCGACGAGGTCGCGCTGGATGACTGGGGGATCGGCGGGTTGCCGGTGCCGGATTACCGGCGGCAGCAGGGAAGCCCCGCCTGACCGCAGCCTATGGCCTGTCGGCGGGGGCTTCGGCACTCACCGCATAAAAACCACTATGCGGTTAATAATTGCTCTTGTCGGAATTAATTGATGCGACTAGGGTGCGGGGGAGAGGAGACCCCATGAAAACCAACGAAGGCGTTATCAACACATTCATCGAGGCCGGGATCACGCGCGGATTCACGCTGCCCGGCCTTGGCATCACCTGGTCGCTGCCGGCCTTTTACGACCGCCAGGAGGAGTTCGAGCTTGTGCTTGCGCGCTCGGAGCAAAGTGCCTCGGTCATGGCCCAGGTGGCGGGCAAGCTGACGGGAAAGCCGGGGGTGCTGATGGCGCAGGGGCCCTTTGCCACCAGCACGGGGGCCTTCGGGATACTGGAGGGGTATTTCTCATCCTCGCCGATGGTCGTGATCACGGATACCTCCTGCTACGACGGTTTCGCGCAGCATGGTGTTTATCAGACCATGACGGGTGATTACGGCGCCGGTGATGCCTTTGCCGTGCTCAAGACCATGACGAAATACGCCACTTACGCGACCACGCCGACCGAGGCGGTCTATGGCACCCAGCTTGCAATCAAACATGCGATGACGCCCCGGCAGGGACCGGCGGCGATGATCATGCGGACCAACATCATCCGCGCGGAGGTGCCGGAAGACGCCCGTGCACGGCTTTATCCGACCGAAGGCTACCTGCGGCGCACGCCGATGGTGCCCGACCGCAAGGCGTTGCAGGCCATTGCCGAGGCGCTGGCAGGGGCGAAGGCACCGGTGATCATCGCGGGCAACGGGGTCTATATGAGCCGTTCGGGCGAGAAGCTGCAGCGCTTTGCGGAAGCGCAAGGTGTTGCCGTCGCGTCGAGCTATCATGGCAAGGGTGTGATCGACGAGACCTGTCCGATTGCGGTCGGGATGATGGGCAACTGGGCCTCTGCCTCTGCCAACCGGATGGTGCAGGCGGCGGATGTGATCCTTGTTCTGGGGTGCAGCCTGGGGCCGGAATACACGCGGTTCCGCGATGCGCAGATGATGCGGCCCGGCGATCAGACGATCATTCAGGTGGATACCGATCCGCTTAACGCGGGCTGGGTCGTGCCGGTGGATATGGCGGTGACGGCGGATGTGGCCGATGTGCTGGATTTCCTGCTGGGGGCCGAGGCGCCAGAGGCGGGCGTTGTTGACGGGCGTCTTCGCCGGATTGCGGCGATCCGGGAACAGAACGATTATGGCGTGCTGCCGGAGTACAAGACCGCGCCGGGGACGGTGCATTATGCCGATATCATGCGCGGTCTGGGAGGATTCCTGGAGGCGCAGGACCTGCTGACGCTGGACGCCGGGACAAACCGGATCTGGGCGACCTCGCGCCTGCCGCTGCGCCATCCGCATCAGCTGGTCGCGCCCGGTGGGATCGGCGGCATGGGGTGGAGCACGCCTGCCGCAACCGGGGCCAAGATCACCTGCCCGGAAAAGCGGGTGACCGGGCTGATCGGGGACGGCGGTTTTATGATGACGATGGATGCCGTCGCCACGGCCGCGGAACAGGGGATCGACGTGGTCTATGTTGTTGCGAACAACGCCGGGCTCGGGATGGTGCGCGACAATCTGGGCAACCAGCGGATCGGTGTCGATTTCATGGATCATGACTTTGCCAAGGTTGCCGAAGGGCTGGGCGGTTCGGGGCTGACGGTGACGGAAGCCGACCAGATGGGCGATGCCCTGCGCGATGCGCATGGCCGGTCCGGGCCGGTCGTGATCGACGTCAAGGTCGACCCGGCAGCCAGCCACCGCGATTGTTCGGACTATGGCGATCTGATGGATCCTGCGACGCTGAAGTGAGCTTTGGCCGGGGATGACGCGCACCTTCGCACAAGACACGCGAATTCATATGGGGTAATGCAGGCCCCATGACAGATGCAAAGAAACCCAAACTCACCGCCAACCGGCGGGGCAGACCGCGGCAGGACATGGGTGCCGCGGCCCTGAACGACGACCGGCCCTTTGTCACCTCGCTGGCGCGGGGCCTGTCGATTCTGCGGGCCTTTCAGGCCGAGGACATGGTGCTTGGCACCCAGGTCATCGCGGAACGGACGGGGCTTCACAAGACAACCGTGTCACGGTTGCTGGGAACGCTGACCAAGCTGGGATACCTGCGGTATCTGCCGGAATATGGCAAATACGCCGTTTCAAACCAGGTTCTGACTCTGGGTTTCGCCGCCATCGGGCGGTTCGGCTTTGCCGAGATGGTGCGGGGCCATATGGAGAAGATCGCCAGCGGTGGCGATTGCGCCGTGGCGCTGAGCGTTCGGGACGAGCGCGACATGATGTTTGTCGAGCTGATCCGCAAGCCGACGGCGGTGGCGCTGAACCTGAATGTGGGGTCACGTATTCCGCTGGCGCTGTCTGCGCCGGGGCGTGCCTATCTGGCCTTTGCGGAGGGGCAGGAGCGTGAACGCGCTTTTGCCGATCTGGCAAAGCTTTATGGCGACAGCTGGGAGGAGCGGGTGCGCCCGGATTTGCAGGCCGCGCTCGACCGATTTGTGACGCAGGGCTATGCCGACAGTTTTGGCGACTGGAACGCCCAGCACAACGCCATCGCGGTGCCGGTGCGCGAGCCTTTGACCGGCGACATCTATACCATCAGTGTCGGTGGCAATGCCGCGCTGCTGCCGCCGGAAACCCTGCGCGCACAGCATCTGCCGCAATTGCTGAGCGCCGCACAGGCGATTTCCACCCTGGGCGGTCGGGTGCATTGAGGCGGGTCAGCCGGACCGCCTGAGGCGGGACCGAAGCAGCGGCCAGAGCAGGATTGCCGCTGTCACCGCAAAGAGCGCCAGTGCGATGGGACGCTCCAGGAAGGCCAGGACATTACCGTCCGTCAGGATCAACCCCTGCCGCAGTGACATCTCGATGGTTGGTCCCAGGACCATGCCGATCACGATGGGGGCCAAGGGGTAGGAGAGGTAGCGCAGGAGGGCACCGCCGACCCCGGCGGCAAAGGCCACCCAGATGTCGAAAGTGCTGCCATTCACCCCATAGGCGCCGACCGTCGAGATGATCAGGATCAGGCCGATCAGGATCGGTTCCGGGATTCGCAGGATGCGGGTGAACAGCGATGCGCCAAGGGCACCGGTGGCGAACATCACCAGGTTGACCAGGATCAGGCAGAGGAAGATCGCATAGATCAGATCGAGGTGGTTGGCGAAAAGCTGCGGGCCGGGGGCGATGCCCTGTACCACCAGCGCCCCCAGCATCACAGCGGTGACGGGGTCGCCCGGAATGCCGAGGGCGAGGGTCGGCACCAGTGCGCTGCCGGTCACCGCGTTGTTTGCGGATTCGCAGGCGACCAGCCCGTCGGGCTCGCCCTTGCCGAAATTCTCCTGCCGCTTCGAGGTGCGCCGCGCTTCGGAATAGGCGATGAAGGCGGCGGTGGCGGCCCCGGTGCCGGGCAGCGCACCAACGAAAGAGCCGATCATCGAGCCGCGCAACAGCATCCCCAGCCGGATGCGCCATTCCCGCCAGGGCGGCACGCGGAAGCCGACGCGCATCTCGGCGGGATCGGGCTTGTCGCCGTCAAGATTGAGGACTCTCAGGAACATCTCTGAATAGGCGAAGATACCGACAATGACAGGGATCAGCGCAATCCCGGCGCTGAGTTGGAAGCTGCCGAAGGTATAGCGCATGTCGCCGGTCACAGGGTCGACGCCGATGGCGGCCAGCATCAGCCCGATGCCGCCCGAGACCAGCCCCTTGGCCATCTGCCCGGAGGAGACACCGGCGATGCAGGTCATCGCGAAAAGGCCGAGGGCGAAATATTCGATCGGGGTGAATTGCAGGGACAGGGCCGCGAGCGACGGGCCCGCGATGATGAAGATCGCGACGGAGAACAAACCACCAAGGGTCGAGGCCACGGTGACCCAGCCGAGCGCGAGATCGGCATCACCGCGCCGCGCCATCGGGAATCCTTCGAGCGCGGTGGCCGCCGCCTGGGGCGTGCCCGGCGTGTTGAGGATGATTGCGGTGATGGAGCCGCCATAGACCGAGCCGCAATAGACGCCCAGCATCAGCGCGATGGAGGGGATCTGCGGCAGGGAGAAGGTAAAGGGCAGGGCCATGGTCAGCCCGATGACGGAACCAAGCCCCGGCAGGACGCCCACGACAACGCCGACGATGGTGCCGCAGATGATGCAGACCATGGTCAGCGGGGTGGCGATCTGGGCCGCGGCGGTTATCAAAAGCTCCATCGTGATCCTATCTCCGGCTGTTCAGAAGCCGATGTCGAAGGGGCTGGCAGGAAGGATGATCAGGAACACCCGCTCGAACAGGAGCCAGACGGCGATGCTGTAGACCAGCGCGACGGCCACGATCGTGACCCAGGTGCGCCGGCCCAGCAGCAGCGGCACGGCGATCCCGAAGAGGATGCTGGCGATGAGGAATCCGGCGAACTGGATCAGGGCGCAATAGGCGGCGGTGGCCAGCACCAGCGACGCCACCCGCCAGGTCGGGCGCGGGCCGTTTTGCACGGCACCGCGCGGAGAAAAGACATTTGCCAGCAGGAAAGATTCCGCGATCAGCAGGAAGATCAGCACAAGGCGCGGGAAAAAGTAGGGGCCGCGTCCGGCGCTGTTTTGGGCAAAGGCGCTGACCTCGCCGAAGGTGAGCATGAGGAAGACCGCAGTGACCGCCACGATGCAGAGTGCCACGACCCGGTCCGCGATGATCGTGGACCGGAAGGGCGGGCGAGACGTCTTTTCCATCAGGTCGGGTCCTCCTGCCCAAGGCGCTGCCGGTCGATCCTGGCAGCGCCCCCGGTTCACTTCGAGAGCAGACCGGCCTTCTCAAGCAGGACGCGGTTTGTCTCGTATTTCTCCCGCACGAAAGCGGTGAACTCCACTGAACCCATATAGGCCGAGGGCTGTTTGACCGCTTCCATGCGTTCCTGGAACGGTGCGGAATTTACCGCAGCTTCACAGGCCCCTTCCAGGCGGGTGACGTCTTCCTCCGTCAGACCCTTGGGCGCGACGATACCGCCCCAGATCGGGAAGTCGAGATCATATCCCTGTTCGGCCGCCGTGGCGAGATCGGGTTGTTCCTTCAGACGTTCGGATTGCAGCATCGCCAGCGACTTCAGCTGTTCGGCGTTGCTGCTGAAGAAGGAGACATGCGGGATGAAGACATCGGCGGTGCCGTCCAGCAGCGCCTTGAGGGCGGGGCCGTCGCCGTTCACCGGCAGATAGGTCATTTCGATGCCCGCCGCTTCCGCCAGGGCCAGCCCCGCGATATGCGGCACGGAGCCGATGGCCTGTACCGCGAAGGTCACCTCGCCGGGGTTTGCCTTGGCGTGACTCACCATCTCCTCAAGCGTGGAGAAGGGTGCATCCTTGGCCACGGCGATGACGGTCGGGGCGGAATAGGCGAGGCAGATGTAATCGAAACTGTCGATGTTGTAGGGGAGGGCGCGCAGATGCGGCTGCGTGGTCAGCGGGCCGACAGGCGCCATGCCGAGCGTGCGTCCATCCGCGCGGGCGCGGGCGACTTCGCCGACACCCAAAGTGCCGCCGGCCCCGGCGGTGTTCTTGACGACGATATTGGCGTCCAGCGCGTCGGTCAGGCCGGATTGCATGGCGCGGGTGGTGATGTCGGTCCCGCCACCTGCGGCGAAGGGCACGACAACGGTGACCGGGCGATTTGACTGCGCCGATGCGCCGGTCGCGGCCATTGTCACGGCGATGGCCGATGCGACCCCTGCCAGAGTTCTAATTGCATTGCGTTTCATACGGCCCTCCCAGACTCGTCCATTTTCCATTTCACCGCAGCCTTCTCCTCTTTACTGCGGTCGAATGTTTTGTATAACGGGATTATGTAAGATATAATGAAATATGCAAGAGCCAATTTGAGCGGCTGTGGGGAGTGAGAAAGATCGCATGAAACGTATGTCGGGACGTACCGCACTGATCACCGGCGCGGCGGAGGGGCTGGGCAAGGCTGTCGCCGCGCGCTTGTCGGAGGAGGGCGCGCGGGTGGTCGTGATCGACCGGGACGCAGCGGCAATCAAACGCGCTTCGGTTGAACCGGATATGGCGGATGTCACCTTCCGCCAGGTCGACATGATGGATGGCGATGCCCTTGCCGCAACACTGGCAGAGATCGAAAGCGCCGGCTTTGACGTGGATATTCTGGTGAACAATGCAGGCGGGTCCCTGCACACGCCGCGCGACTTCTTTGAGGAGACGGATGCCCATTGGGATCAGGTGATGGGCCTGAATGTCACCGCTGCCGTGCGCACCCTGCGGATGATCTTGCCGGGCATGAAACGGCGCGGTTATGGGCGGATCGTCAACCTGGGGTCCAAGGCCGGGCGCTATGGCAGCCTGTTCACCGGGGCCAATTACGTGGCGGCAAAGGGTGCCATCCAGTCCATGACGCTGCAACTGGCGCAGGAATTCGGGCCCTATGGGATCACCTGCAACGCGGTCTGCCCAGGCGCCATCCACACCCCCCGCGTCATCGGCCTGCTGAAGGAGCGGATGACGGATGAGGAACAGCAGGCGGTGCTGGACACCATCCCGGTGCGCCGCGCGGGCCGGGTGGAGGATGTGGCCGCCGCCGTTGCATTTTTCGCAGCGGACGAGGCCGGGTTTATCACCGGGCAGTTGATGGATGTGAACGGCGGGCAGGGGATGTCGTCGTGAGTTGTGCGACAGCATTCCGGTTGCCCCTGACGATTGGTCCGATCCTGGTGACGGGCGGCGCCGGATTTCTTGGCCGCGCCCTGACACAGGCGCTTGTGGCCGAGGGGCATCGGGTTGTTGTCAGCGATTTGCGACTGCCGGACGAAGCGCAGCGCGTGACGGGAGCGACCTATGTCCAGAACGACGTGCGCGACGGCGCGGCGGTGATGTCGCTGGTCGAGGCGCAGGGCATTGCCGCCATCGTCCATCTTGCCGCCCTGGTCATTCCGGCCTGCCGGAAGGACCCGATGCTGGGCGCCGAGGTCAATGTTCTGGGCCATATCAACCTGCTGGAAGCCGCCCGCCGCGCCGGGATCAGGCGGCTGGTCTATACCAGTTCACTTGCCGCGCGGCCGCGCGGGCCGCTGGACAGCCCGGCCAACCTCTATGGTGTCTACAAGGCGGCCTGCGAGGATATCTCGAAGGTCTACCTGATGGACCACGGCCTGCCCTCCGTCGGGTTGCGGCCCAATGTGGTTTACGGCCCCGGCCGCGTCGAAGGTGAAACGGCGGCCATCAGCCTAGCCATGCGCGCGGCGGCGAGAGGCGAGCGTTTCGAAATCCCCTTTACCGGGCGCATGTGCTTTCAGCACGTCGATGAGGTGATCGAGATCTTCAAACGGTGCCTTGCGGCGCAGAATGATACCGCTGTTGTCAGTGACCTGACGACAAAAGTGCATTCCATCGACGATGTGCTTGCCGCGATCCGCGCCTGCGTGCCGGAAGCAGATGTGCGCGCAGTGCCCTCCTTGAGGGCCGCGCCCGACGGGTTGGACAACAACCCGCTGCGCCGGTTGCTGGGCAGTTGGAAGAGTGTTTCGCTGGCAGAGGGAACGGCACGAACGATCGCGCGCTGCAGGGAAGCGGCGGTTGCAGGCCCTCTGCGTTAGGGATTGAAAGATCAGACCGGGATCAGGCGGCAGTGAGCCAGACCACAAATTCCGCGCCCTTCGGCTCAAGATTGCGCACAGTGATGATCCCCCCTGCGCGCTGCACCAATGTCTGCGAGATCGACAAGCCCAGCCCGGTGCCTTCGCCGCGTTTGGTCGTAAAGAACGGATCAAAGACCGATGCCAACAAATCCTCCGGCACGCCGGAACCGGTGTCCCGTACGGCCAGGGCAGCGCCTGCCACGCCATCGCGGGTTTCCGGGTAGAGATGCAGGGTAATCTGCCCCTGCTGGCCCATGGCCTGGGTGGCATTGACCACCAGATTGACGATCACCTGCTGCACCTCGCCTGAATCCGCGCGGACCAGCGGGATGTCCTCGAACTCGCAGATCACCTCGATGTCGCCGCGCGAAATCTGATGGTCGACCAGAACAAGGCAATCCTGCACAATCGGCCGCAGGTCTATCCCCTCGTGATAATCCGAAAAATCCGAAGGGGCTGCGAATTTCAACAACTTGCCGACGATCACCTCGATCCGCGACACCTGTTTGTCGATCAGCGCCAGTTCGGCCTGCACGGGCTCTGCCGCATCTCCCAGCGTCTGGCGGATCACGTCCACATTCCCCAGGATCACCGCCACGGGATTGTTGATCTCATGGGCCACGCCGGCAGTGATTTCACCGATGGAGGCCAGTTTTTCGCTCATCACCAGTTGGCGGAAAGTCTGTTCCAGTTTTTCATTCGCCTCGCGCAGTTCGGCGGTGCGTTGATCGACCCGCTGGTTCAGTTCCTCGTTCCAGCTGCGCAACCGGCGGTCGCGGTCCTGTACCTGTTCCAGCAGGCTGTCCAGGTGATGCGCCACTTCGCCGATCTCGCCCTTTGCGCCAACGGGGCCGATGCGGGCGGAAAGCTCGCCTTTGCCGACCCGGCTCATGATCTGGGTCATGCGTTCCAGCGGCGAAAAGATTCCGCGCGCCATCCACAGGAAGACCGGCACGGACAGGGCCAGCACCGCCACAAAGGCGGCCATCATCCACAGAAAGGCCTCCCGCTTGGCCAGTTCAAAAGGCGCTTCGAGAAAGCCGACATAGAGCATGCCGACGCGGTCACCGAAACTGTCGGTGATCGGCAGGTAGCCGGAAATATACCAGTCGTTCACGACAAAGGCGCGGCCCAGCCAGGTGCGCCCCTCGGTCAGCACCCCGGCGCGGACCTCGGCAGAGACCCTTGTGCCAAGGGCGCGCACGTCCTCGAACAGGCGCACGTTGGTCGAAATGCGCACATCGTCGAGAAACAACGTGGCCGTGCCCTGCCGGTCCCCGCCTGTTGTGGCGTTGAGATAGACCAGATCGTTTATGGTATCTATGAAATCGAGGTTCCGGTTCAGCAGGGTGCCGCCGACAAGAATGCCGCGGTGGCCCGGGATGGTCACGGGGCTGGCGGCATGAACTACCATGCCCCGGTTCTCGACCGCGCGGGTGGTCGGCACTGCGGCGGGGGTTTCGATCAGCGGGACAACCGCGCGTTTTGCCATGTCGGGCGACAATCGGGTCAGGGTGTCCTGGGCAAAGACATCAATCTGCGTCGCGCTTTGCCCGGCGGCGGCCTGGGCGATGACCGGCCAGGCCTCTTCCTGCTCTGCGATCCGGTCATCGGGCAGGTAATACAGAAAATCGAGGCCCAGCCGGACCCGGGTCTGGTCAAAATAGCTTTCCCGGTCTGCTGCCGAACTGTGCATCAAGCTGTTGAACTCAACCGAGGCGACCACGGCATCCAGCTCGTCTCCGGTCTTGGCCAGCAGCCGTGCGAGGTATTGGCTGGCGATTTTCAGGTCGCTTCCGACATTGGCGTTCAAGACCTTGTCGTAATCGGCAGTCCAGCGGGTCATGCCGAGCAGCAGCAGGAGCGGCATCAGCACGATCAGCGGCGTCAGGGCAAGAATGAGAAGGCGGAGGCGAACGGATGTCATCGATCTTTCCCTAGATACCCGGAATCATAGTTCCGTTCATTGAATGCAGCGCTCAACGGCAGGTTCGCACCCGACCCCGAGGGCGGACCTCCATTTGGCGGGGCATCTCCATTTTTCCATACTTCGCAGCATCTTGCGAGGTCGGAGTTTCGCACCCGCCCTGGGGGGCGGGGTCGGGTGCGAACCGGATCGCAAGCGATCCGGGGGCAGGGGAAAAGGAGCGCAGATGCTTCTTGTCTGCGAAAAATCTGTCAAACTGAGCGTGTAAGATTAATGGGTCCAGAGCCTATGGTTCCCGCCTGTCCCGGCATCACTGTCAGGCAACAAAGATCACCACATCATGATCTTGCGCAAGGTTTTGCAAGGGCGTGACCCGCCGCGCGGCAGGTGGCAGAGCCTGAAACCCCTTTGTCAGAGACCAGTATAGGTCCGAAAAGGGAAGGGCGGCACGGTTTCTTGCAGTGGTCTTGTTTCAGATGCGTGATCCTGGCCATTTTGTCTACCCATGCGGGTGGGATCGAATTTCCTGTGGTCACTCTGTCCTGCGGGCTTTTTTCCCCGCGCGCGGGGGTGGAAACGGGTGACATGACCTGACAAGGTTGCGCGAAGAAGTCGGGGGGGCCATCACCATATGGTCGATTTATGGAGCGGTCTGGCGCAAGCCTTCTGGCTGGTCGTGACGCTGGATGGCGAATTGGTCGAGATCGCGCTGCGGTCGCTGCGGGTGACGCTGAGCGCGCTGGCCGTGGCCTGTGTGATCGCGCTGCCGCTGGCGGCCTTTGTCGCGGTGAAACGGTTCCGCGCGCGGCGGTTGGTGATTGCCATCCTGAACGCGCTGATGGGGCTGCCGCCGGTGGTGGTGGGGCTGATTGTCTATGTGTTCCTGTCGCGGTCCGGTCCGCTGGGGGTGATGGGGCTGCTGTTCACACCCACGGCGATGATCATCGCCCAGACCATCATCATCGTGCCGCTGATTGCCTCGATTGCCCATCAGTCGATCCGCGACCTCTGGCAGGAATACCATGACCTGCTGATCTCGATGAATGTCACCCAGGGGCAGAAGATCCGCACGCTGCTGTGGGATTGCCGCCGCGCCCTGCTGACCGCCGCGCTGGCCGGATTTGGCCGCGCGATCGGCGAGGTCGGCGCGATCATGATCGTCGGCGGCAACATCGACCATGCGACACGGGTGCTGACCACGGCGATTGCGCTGGAAACCGGCAAGGGCGAATTCGCGCTGGCGCTGGCCCTTGGCTTTGTGCTGATCGGGCTGGCGGTGGCGGTCAATCTGGCGATCCACTGGCTGGGCCGGACCGAACGTGAGGGGGCATGGTGATGGAATTGTTCCCGATGCAGGCCAGAGGAATTGAAAGCCGCAGGCACGGGCAGGTCCTTGTCGGGCCGGTTGATCTGAGGCTTGAGGGGCAGGGGGCCTGTGTGGTGATCGGGCCGAATGGTTCCGGCAAGACGACCCTGTTGCGCCTGTTGCACGGCACCGCGCGGTTGTCGGCGGGGCAGATCGACTGGGCCTGCTCGACCGAGGAAGCGCGCCATCATCAGGGCTTTGTCTTTCAGCGGCCGGTGATGCTGCGCCGCACGGTGATGGAAAATCTGGCCTTTCCGCTGCGTCTGCGCAAGGTCTCGGCGGGTGAGGCCCGCGCGCGTGCCCGCGACTGGGCCGCGCGGGTGGGGCTGGCGGGGATGCTGGAACGTCCCGCGCCGGTTCTGTCAGGGGGAGAGCAGCAAAAGCTGGCGCTGGCACGGGCGCTGATATCAGAGCCTAAAGTGCTGTTTCTTGACGAACCCTGTGCCGCGCTCGACGGTCGCGCCACCCGCGAGATCGAAGAGATCCTGACAGCTGCGAAATCCAACGGCACGCGGCTGATCCTGTCCACCCATGACATGGGGCAGGCGCGGCGGCTGGCAGATGATGTACTGTTCCTGCTGGGCGGGCGCATCCATGAAAGCGGCCCGGCAGAGACATTTTTCAACCGGCCCGAAACGCCACAGGCGCGGGCTTTTCTAAGAGGAGACATAGTCGAATGATGAAACACTTTGCAGTGACGCTGGCCGCGCTGGCCATCGGCACCGCCGCTCAGGCGGCGGATGTGATGAAAATGGCGGTGACGACGTCGTTCAACAACTCCGGGCTGGCGGATGTTCTGCTGCCCGAGATCATGAAGGATCTGGACCTTGAGGTGCAATTGCTGGTCGTGGGCACCGGTCAGGCGATCAAGCTGGGCGAGGCGGGCGACGTGGACGCCATTCTGGTCCATTCGCGCAAGGCCGAGGAGGCCTTTGTCGAGGGTGGCTATGGCACCCATCGCACCGAGATCATGTATAATGATTTCGTGTTCATTGGCCCCGCCGAAGATCCGGCTGGCATCAAGGATGCAGATTCTGCGGCAACGGCGTTGACGGAAATAGCCGAAGCCGAGGCCCCCTTTGTCAGCCGTGGCGATGACAGCGGCACGCACAAGAAAGAACTGTCGCTGTGGAAAGCGGCGGATCTGGACCCTGCAGGCTTTGGCGATTGGTACAAGGCCGTGGGGGCCGGCATGGGGGCCGCGCTGAACACCGCATCGGGCATTCCGGCCTATATCATGTCGGACCGCGCAAGCTGGCTGAATTTCGGCAACAAGGGCGATCTTGCGCTGCTGTATGCGGGCGATCCGGTGCTGTTCAACCAATACGCCTATCTGCCCGTGAACCCTGAAAAGCACGCCCATGTGAAAACCGAACTGGCGGGCAAGCTGGAAACCTGGCTGACATCGGAACGCGCGGCAGAGTTGATCAACGACTACAAGATCAACGGCGAAACCCTGTTCGTGTTCAACGCCAAGGCCGCGGAATAAGCCCGTATCAGAGACAGATCGCGCTCCTGTGATGGGGCGCGATGCTATTCCGGCAGGTCGCCGTGAATGGCGAATTGTTCCAGCCCGGCATCCTGCGGCTGGATCACGCGAAAACTTTCGCGCACTCCTGCGTCGGTCAACTCGCGCGCCACGGTCAGCAGGGTGTTGGCATCGTGGTCGGCGCACATATCCATCATCTGCGCCAGCTCCTCGGCGGCGACGGGGCGGGCGGCCTCCACGTCCGGTGCGCCGTAATAGGTGACGAAATGCTGCGCCAGCATCTCGGTCAGCGTCGCAACCTCGGCGGGCTCCACTTGGGTCACGGCAACAAAGGTCACGCGGCCGAAGGTTTCCAGCCCCAGCCAGCCGTTGGCAAAGGCCTGCCGCGCCTTGGCGGTCAGGTCGCCCTCGGTCCAGTCGGAGAATTCGAAGCCGCCGGACACGCACCATTCCCCGGTCCGCGCGGGGCTGGAAAACACGTTCATGTCGCTTTCATCGAAATGGATCGCGCGGGCAAGTTTGCGCAGGTCGGGATGTGTCACGGGCTGGGCTCCAATATGGCGGTCAGCGGGATCAGATGGGTGGTGTCGGCGTCGCGCAGGAGCAGGCCAAAGTGCTCATCAACGCCAAGGTAGGTGCCGGTCTTGCCGCCCTGGGTTGTCTCTTCGCCGATGCCGTAAGCCAGCCCGCGCCATGCGCTGTGCAGCGGGGCCACGCCTTCGCCGTCCCAGCGGCTGATCCAGTGCAGGCAATGGCGGGCCCATGCCTCGACCAGCGCGGGCGGGGACACTTCGGAGCAGCCTTCGGCATAAAGCGCGGTCTGATCCGGGCGCAGGCCGGTTTCGGCAAGGTCGGGATCGTCCGGCGGGTACAGCGGCAGGGTGAAGCCCACAACCAGCCAGTCGGGCACCGCGTCGGGGTCGGTGGTGGAGGCGATGCAGCGGAACCGCCCGCAGGAAGCGTTGTTGATGCGAATGCCGCCGTCCCAGTCCAGATGCACCGCGATTTCCGGCGGGGCCAATGCGCCCAATGCGTTCTGAAAGCCGATGCCGCAGAGCGGCAGCATCGCCATCGCGTCGCGCAAGGGCACCTCGGGAGCAAAGACCAGCGCCGCCTCGACCGTGTGACCGGCCAGCGCATAGACAACCAGCCCCGCGTCACAACCCGCCGCCGCACGTCTGGCGGCGTGGGCAAAGGCTTCCGCCGCCACGGGTTCACCCCACATCAGCGGGGGGAAGCGCAGCGCCTCGCTCATGCGGCGCCGCTTTCGATCAGCTGCTTTGCGATGGCCTGAAAGCTGGCCGCCTGTGCGCTGTCGGGCTGGCTGACGGTGATCGGCGCGCCACCGTCCGAGGCAAGGCGGATCTGCAGGTCCAGCGGCACCTCGGCCAGCAGGGGCACGCCCATCTTGGCCGCCTCAGCCGCCACGCCGCCGTGGCCGAACACATGTTCCTCATGGCCGCAGTTGGTGCAGATGTGCGTGGACATATTCTCGATCATGCCAATGATCGGCACCTTGAGCTGGTTGAACATGTCAATGCCCTTGCGGGCGTCCAGCAGGGCGACATCCTGCGGGGTAGAAACAATGATCGCCCCGTCCACCTGCGCCTTTTGCGCCAGTGTCATCTGCACGTCGCCGGTGCCGGGGGGCAAATCGACGATCAGCACGTCCAGCGCGCCCCATTGCACCTGTGTCATCATCTGCTGCAATGCGCCCATCAGCATCGGGCCGCGCCAGACAACGGCCTGATCCTCGTTGGTCATCAGGCCGATGGACATCATGGTCACGCCGTGGTTGCGCATCGGCAGGATCGTCTTGCCATCGGGCGAGGCGGGCCGGCCGGAGACGCCCAGCATCCGTGGCTGGCTGGGGCCGTAGACATCGGCATCCAGCAGCCCCACGCGCCGACCCTGTTGCGCCAAGGCGCAAGCCAGATTGGCGGAGACGGTGGATTTGCCCACGCCACCCTTGCCCGAGGCGATGGCGATGATCCGGTCGATGCCGGGGATTTTCTGCGGGCCTTTCGGCTCTGCTGCACGCTGCGGCTTCAGGTCGGGCGGCGGGGCCTTTTCGCTGTGGCCGGTCAGCACGATGGACACTTTGCCGATGCCATCGACCTGCGCCAGCGCGGCCTCGGCCTGTGCCTTGGCCTGCGTATAGGCGGCGGCCTGGGCGGGCGGGATCTCCATGACAAAGCGCACTGCGCCTGATGCATCCACGTTCAGCGCGCGCATCACGCCGCTGGCGACGATGTCGGTGTCGGTTGCCGGATCATTGACGGTCTTGAGCGCGGCCAGAACCGCCTCCCTGCTGGCTGGCACTTTTTATTCCTGCCCTGCTTCTGGGGCGGTGATGGTGCCGCTGACCTCATGGGTCAGGCCGAGTTCGGGGATGGTGATCACGGCCTTGACCGGCACCGACTGTCCCGCAACGGCCCCCTCGCGCATGGCCTTTTCGATGGCCTGCTGAGAGGTCACGCCGACCTGTTTGAGAAACTTGCGCATCGACATGTTGAAATCATCGCTCATGTGGGGCTCCTTTGGTTCTGGGAGAGGGGCGGATCAGTGATCGCGCCGTTTGGAAAGGTAATCATCGGTGGTGCGGGGCCGGGGGCGTTCACCACCCGCCAGCGGGTTGTCGGTGGCATGATACTGCGCGTTGATGCGGCAATCATCACACATCTGGATCATGCGCAACTTGCCCTCGTCCGCGAACATCGAATGGTTGCGCAGCTTGTCGGTGATCCGGTCGATGGTGGATTTGACGCCAAAAAGCGTGCCGCATTCGACGCAGGGAAAGGGCTCCTCCTCGTGCAGCACGCGCTGTTCCAGCGCAGCACCTGTCAGGTTCAGCTGCGGGGCCAGGGTGATCGCATCTTCGGGGCAAATGTTGGCGCAGAGGCCGCATTGCAGACAGGCGTCTTCCTGAAAGCGCAGTTGCGGCAGGTCCGGGTTGTCCCCCAGCGCGCCGGAGGGGCAGAGCGAGACGCAGGACAGGCACAGGGTGCAGGCTTCGCGGTCAACCACGACGGCACCGTATGGTGCGCCTGTGGGCAGGGGCAGCACCTCGGCCTCCGGGTGCAGGGCACGGGCGGCCTGGCGGGTGATCTGGCGGCGGGTGCCCATGGGTCGGACCGGTGTGGCCACCGGGGCAGGGGCCGCGCTGTCGTACTGGGTGTCGGACATGGTGTCCGGGTCGGGCGTGTCGATCAGCAGCACGCGGGTGTCACCCGCAATGGCGCGGACCAGCGCGATTTGCGCTTCAATCGCGTCGCGGTCGGATTTTCGACCCAGCAGCAGGCTGACCTCGGCAAAACCGGCGGCCAGCGCCGCCAGCGCCTCGGCATGACCAAAAGCCGCCAGCGCGGGCAGGGCCATGGGCACCACATCGGCGGGCAAGCCGCGCCCGTGGCGGGCCGACAGGCGGATCATCTCGGCTCCGTGGCTGTCGTCGTGGACCAGCAGGCGGGGCGTGGTGCCGCCCGCCTCCAGATAGGCGCGGGCCAGTGTCTGCACCCGCAGCATGGTGAAATCGACCGGCGGCGCATCATAGCTGATGGCACCGGACGGGCATGCGGCGGAACAGGCACCGCAGCCTGCGCAGATCATCGGGTCGATGCTCACATGGTCGCCGTCAGGCGTGATCGCCCCTGTCGGGCAGAGGTCCAGACAATTGGTGCAGGCGGTCTGCCCGGCACGGCTGTGGGCGCAAAGCAGGGGCTCGGTGCGCACATAAAGCGGCTTTTCAAAGGTGCCGACCATATGTGACGCGGCGAGTGTCGCGGCGGCCACTGCCGGGGGATGCGCAGGATCGGCGCGCAGGTAGCCTTCGCGTTTCTCGGGGGCGGGAAACAGTGGCTGGCCGCCGCGCAGATCGAGGATCAGATCACATTGGCTGACAGCCCCGTCCCGGGGCGCGCTCAGCCGCAGGGGTCCGCGGCCGGAGGGATCAACCTGTTGCAACGCGTCGATCACCACTTCGAATTGCCCCAAAGCGCCTTTGGCCCGGCGCAGCCTGCCGGTGATGACGTCATAATCGCGGGTGTCCGGCATCTCTGCCGCGTTCTCGAGCAGCAGGGTAACGCCCAGAAAATCCTTGAGCTGTTCTGCCGCCGCAAAGGCCACATCACCCTGCCCAAGGATCAGGCATAACCCCTGTGAGGCGACATCGAGCGACTTTTCCACCGGGGCGGCCAGCAAAGCCTCGGCGGCGAGGGCGGACATTTTGGGCAGTTTCGACGCGGGGTCATCAGACCATCCGGCCCGGTCGCGCAGGTCCAGCAGGGGGGCAGGGGGCAGGCCCAGCTCATCTGCCAGTTCGGCAAATACCCGTGCTTCCTGGGTGCAGCATAAAATTGCATCCCCCTCCTTCAGGGCCTTGGCCGCGACATCAATCTGGCGGGTACACAGGGCGGAACAGGCTGCGGGGACCACCAGACCGGTGGCTTTGGCAAGTGCGGGGGAATCGATGGTCTGAGAGCCTTCGCAATCACATGTTATCAATGCCTTGGCCATGGATTTTCCCTTGTTGGGTCTGCGATTTCAGGGGCGCCGCTGCCGCTGATCAGGCCCTAGGCTAGACGGCTTTCGGCCACCGCCACAACCGCAATTTTCCAAGCCCGCATCCGCAGCTGCGGTGCATGAGGAAATGCCGCGCAGCAGCATCGCATCGGGGTGATTCGTTTTCGGGTGCAGCATTATTTTCCTATAAAAACAGTCAGGTTGGACAATTCGTCCAAGAGGCACAGCATGGGCCAGGTTGGCGGGCCAAACTGTCTGGTGACACAGGTTTTTCCGGCGATCCCCCTGTTTGACCTTCACAGGGGGCGGGCGGCTGGCGAAGGATGGTGAAAGGGAGGCGCAACTTGATTCACAATCCAGCCATGTACCGGACAATACCACTGGGTATCGTGCTGCGACGCGCGCCCGGTGTGACCCGTTGGGCCAGGTGGAGCTGGAAGGCGACGGCTGTCCTGCCCGGTGCGCCGGATGCATCCTGGCGCGTGCTGCGCGAGAGTGACGGGACCACGGAATATCACGCGGCCACGGTGCCGCTGGACCTGCATGGTGCGGAGACCGAAGCCTATGTGCATGGGCTGGGGGCAGAGGTGCCTTGCGTCTATGTGGTGATGCGCCCGATTGCGGGCGCGCAGGATCACCCCTTTCAGATCCTGCTGGTCACCGCATCGCCCTATGAGGCGCAGGATTACTGCGACAGCGCTGAAGAGGTGGTTGAAAAGGTTGCCATGCCCGAGGGGCTGGAGGCATGGGTGCGCGAATTTGTGGACCTGTTCCACGAGGAAGAGGCCTTTGTGAAACGGCGGCGGAACAAGCAGACCGAAGGTGCCCGTCAGGATGGTATCGGCGATCCGCGTATCCATACGGGTGCGGATGTCTATGCCTCGCCGGGGCTGAAACGGGGGCGTGTCCTATGAGCGGTTTCTGGGATCGTCGCCGTGCTGCCGTTGCCGCCGAAGCGCAGGCCGAAGTTGAAGCCGCGCAGGAACAGGCGGCACAGGCGCAGGAAGCCAGCCTTGCCGCGCGCGATGACGACGAATTGCTGGCGGAACTTGAGCTGCCGGCACCGGAGGATCTGGTCGACGGCGAACAATTGCGGGCGTTTCTGCGGGCGCAATTGCCGCAGCGGCTGAAGCGGCGGGCTTTGCGCGCGTTCTGGCGCAGCAATCCGGTTCTGGCCTGTCTGGACGGGCTGAACGACTACGATGATGATTACACCGCCGCCGCGACGGCGGGGAAGGCCGTCAATACGCTCTATCAGGTGGGCAAGGGGTTTGCCGCGCCGCTGACCGAGGTGCTGGACGGCATCGCACTTGAGGAAGAGCCAGAAGGTGAGGCGGCATTCGCCGCGCCGGTCGACACGCTGTCGGTGCCGGATGTGGTGCCACCCGCCGCCACATCGCCGGTCGCGACAGAGGTGCAGGCATTGGGCGATCAGGATGAACCTGACGACATGGTAGACAGCCCTGCGCCGGTCCTGCGGCGGATGCGGTTCAGTTTTGCAGCGGATGCGGAAAGCACAGGCGTATGAACCAGATGACATCCTCCCCCCTGCCCGAAGAAGACCGCCTGCGCGCGGACGTGTATAATTTCATCGGTTTGATCCTTTCTGGTCCGCCGGACCAGATGCTGCTGGGCCAATGCAGTGAATTGCAGGGGGATGGCACCGAGCTAGGGCAGGGGTTTGTTGCCCTGTCCAAGGTGGCACGGCTGAGCAAGCCCGCCGCCGTGGAAAGCGAATTCAACCGGTTGTTCATCGGGCTGGGGCGTGGCGAATTGCTGCCCTATGCCAGCTATTATCTGACCGGATTTTTGAACGAGAAGCCCTTGGCGCTGCTGCGGCAGGACATGGCCGCGCGCGGGTTGGCGCGGGCGGACAATGTGTTCGAGCCGGAAGACAATATCGCATCCCTGATGGAAATGATGGGCGCGATGATTGTCGGGCGGTTCGGCGTGGCGGCGACGCTGACCCAGCAAAAGACCTTCTTTGGCAAACATATTGCACCCTGGGCGGGACATTTCTTTGCCGATCTTGAGGGGGCGAAGAATTCGGTCTTTTTCGCGCCCGTGGGCAAGATCGGGAGGGCCTTTATGGAGATCGAGGCTGAGGCATTTCGACTGAGTATCAACTGACGGCTGGCAACGAACCAGCGCGAAACCGAGACGTAAAAGAGGAGGCATTGATGACACGCAAACCTGACGCGAAGCCCGAAAAGGCGGTCCGCAAGGACAGGCGCGACTTTTTGAAATTTGCGGGCACCGCCGCGCCATTGGCCGCCGTTGCCGTCGCCACCGGCGGGACCGAGGCCGGGGCCGCAAGTGTTCCGGATCTGTCATCGGACAAGATGCAGGACACCGAACACACCCGGGCCTATTACGCCAGCGCCCGTTTCTGACGGCGCTACCCATCGATGGCCCGGCACCGGGCCATGGACACCGGCACGCGCAGCACCCGCGCCCTGCCATCCATTAGCCACCAGATGCGGGTCTGATCCCGCGTTCAGGGAGTGAAAATATGTTGAGGAAAAAGACCAACGGTGTTGCACGTAGCGCCCAACGGGGGAGCATCCTGTCGGATGTGGCCCGTTCCAGGATCGACCGCCGTGCGTTTCTGCGCGGGTCGGGGCTGGCGATTGGCGGGCTGACGGCGATTGCCGCCACAGCAGGCAGCGTCAAACCGGCAACGGCGGCTTCGGCTGCGGGAACCGGCGCGATCGAGATCAAGAAATCCGTCTGCACCCATTGTTCGGTCGGCTGCACGGTGATTGCCGAAGTCTCGGGCGGTGTCTGGGTCGGGCAGGAGCCGGGATGGGACAGCCCCTTCAACCTTGGCGCCCATTGCGCCAAGGGCGCGTCGGTGCGCGAACACGCCCACGGCGAACGCCGCCTGAAATACCCGATGAAGAAAGTCGGCAGCGAATGGCAGCGCATTTCCTGGGAACAGGCGATCAACGAGATCGGCGACAAGATGATGTCGATTCGTGACACATCCGGCCCCGACAGCGTCTATTGGCTGGGCTCGGCGAAACACTCCAACGAACAGGCCTATCTGTTCCGCAAGTTTGCCGCCTATTGGGGCACCAACAACGTGGATCACCAGGCTCGTATCTGCCATTCGACGACCGTGGCGGGTGTTGCGAACACATGGGGCTACGGCGCCATGACCAACAGCTACAACGACATCCACAATTCCAAGGCGATCTTCATCATCGGTGGCAACCCTGCCGAAGCGCATCCGGTCTCGCTTCAGCACCTGCTGAAAGCCAAGGAACAGAACAACGCGCCGCTGATCGTCTGCGACCCGCGCTTTACCCGCACGGCGGCCCATGCGGATGAATTCGTGCGCTTCCGGCCCGGTTCGGACGTGGCGCTGGTCTGGGGCATTCTCTACCACATCTTCGACAACGGCTGGGAGGATCAGGAGTTCATCCGCACCCGCGTCTGGGGCATGGACGAGATCCGCAAGGAGGTGGCCAACTGGACACCCGACGAGGTCGAGCGTGTCACAGGCGTGCCCGAGGCGCAGCTGAAACGTGTGGCCCGCACGCTGGCCAACAACCGCCCCGGCACCGTGATCTGGTGCATGGGCGGCACGCAGCACACCAACGGCAACAACAACACCCGCGCCTATTGCATCCTGCAGCTTGCGCTGGGGAACATGGGTGTGGCCGGGGGCGGCACCAACATCTTCCGCGGCCATGACAACGTGCAGGGGGCAACCGATCTGGGTGTTCTGGCCGATACGCTGCCGGGCTACTACGGATTGTCCGATGGCTCCTGGGCGCATTGGGCGCGGGTCTGGGAAGAAGACCTGGATTGGCTCAAGGGCCGGTTTGCCACGATGAAAGGCGCCGACGGCAAAGACGTGCCGATGATGGGGCTGACGGGCATTCCGGTGTCGCGCTGGATCGACGGCGTGCTGGAAGCGCGCGAAAATCTGGAACAGCCCGACAATACCAAGGCGATGGTGCTTTGGGGTCATGCGCCCAACTCGCAGACCCGCCAGAAGGAAATGAAAACGGCGATGGAAAAGCTCGACCTGCTGGTCGTGGTGGACCCCTATCCAACCGTCTCCGCCGTTCTGCACGACCGTACCGATGGCACCTATCTGCTGCCCGCGTCGACACAGTTCGAAACGTCGGGCTCTGTCACCGCATCCAACCGGTCGCTGCAATGGCGCGAAAAGGTGGTCGAACCGCTGTTTGAATCGCTGCCGGACCAGACGATCCTGTACAAGTTTGCCGCCAAGTTCGGCTTTGCGGACCGCATGTTCCGCAACATCGAGGTGAACGGGGAGGAACCGCTGGTCGAGGATCTGACCCGCGAGTTCAACCGCGGTATGTGGACCATCGGCTATACCGGTCAAAGCCCGGAACGGCTGAAGATGCACATGGCAAACCAGCATACCTTCGACAAGACCACGCTGCGGGCCAATGGCGGACCGGCGGATGGTGATTTCTATGGATTGCCCTGGCCAAGCTGGGGCACGCCCGAGATGAACCACCCCGGCACGGCGAACCTCTATGACATGTCGCTGCCGGTGGCCGAAGGCGGTTTGACCTTCCGCGCCCGGTTCGGGGTGGAACGCGACGGGGACAACCTGCTGGCCGAAGGCGTCTATTCCAAAGGGTCCGAAATTCAGGATGGATACCCTGAATTCACCATGCAGATGCTGATCGACCTTGGCTGGGATGGTGATCTGACACCGGAGGAACGCAAGTCCATCGAAATGGTCGCGGGCTACCAGCGCCCGGAGGACGCCGGAGAAGGCACCGAAGAGGTGGGGGAAACCTCGCAACAGGGTGAAATGCCATCGGACTATGTGGAGGCGGTTGGCGGTGTGAACTGGAAGACCGACCTGTCGGGCGGCATCCAGCGCGTCGCGATTGCACATGGTTGTGCCCCCTTCGGCAACGCCAAGGCGCGCTGCGTGGTCTGGACCTTCCCCGATCCGGTACCGCTGCACCGTGAACCGCTTTACAGCAACCGCCGCGACCTGGTGGCGGATTATCCGACCTATGACGACAAGACATTCTGGCGGGTGCCGACGCTCTATGCCTCCATCCAGAAGAATGACTTTTCGCAGGACTTCCCGATCATCCTCACCTCCGGCCGCTTGGTCGAATACGAGGGCGGCGGGGATGAAACGCGGTCGAACCCTTGGCTGGCCGAGCTGCAACAGAACATGTACATCGAGGTCAACACCCGTGATGCCAACAATCTGGGCGTCCGCGACGGTGCCGACGTCTGGGTCGAAGGCCCGGAAGGCGGGCGGATCAAGGTCATGGCCATGGTCACCGAACGGGTGGGCGAGGGGGTTGCATTCATGCCCTTCCACTTTGGCGGTCACATGGAAGGGGTCAGCCTGCGGGACAAATATCCCGATGGGGCCGATCCGATCGTGCTGGGGGAATCCACCAACACGGTACAGACCTATGGCTACGATTCAGTCACCCAGATGCAAGAGACCAAAGCGACTCTTTGCAAAATCATGCCAGCGTAAGGAGATAGACAATGGCCAGAGCAAAATTTCTCTGCGATGCCGAACGCTGCATCGAATGTAATGCCTGTGTCACGGCCTGCAAGAACGAGCACGAGGTGCCCTGGGGCATCAACCGCCGTCGGGTGGTGACCATTCAGGACGGCAAGCCGGGCGAACGCTCGATCTCGGTCGCCTGCATGCATTGTTCGGATGCGCCCTGTATGGCGGTCTGTCCGGTGGATTGCTTTTACCAGACCGACGAAGGTGTGGTGCTGCACTCCAAGGATCTGTGCATTGGTTGCGGCTATTGCTTCTATGCCTGCCCCTTCGGCGCGCCGCAATATCCGCAGGCGGGCAACTTCGGCTCGCGCGGCAAGATGGACAAATGCACCTTCTGCGCCGGTGGTCCGGAGGAAAACAATTCCCAGGCGGAGTTCCAGAAGTACGGGCGCAACCGGATTGCGGAAGGCAAATTGCCAATCTGCGCCGAGATGTGTTCGACCAAGGCACTGCTGGCGGGCGATGGCAATGTGGTCTCTGACATCTACCGCGAACGTGTGGTGGCGCGGGGCTTTGGCTCTGGTGCCTGGGGCTGGGGCACGGCCTACGAACAGAAGGGTCAGTAACCCGGGCGGCACGGGCCAGGTGCCCTTGCCGATGACAGATCTGGTGGCCCGCGTTGCTGCGGGCCGTCGCTTCACCGTTTTTCATGCGGGGGATTTCCCATGCTGCGCCATCTGATGGCATTGTTTGTTCTTGTACTGCTGGCCTTGCCCGGCGTCGCCTCTGCACAGGATGTGCGACCCCCCGACAACGCAGTCAATGTCGATGCGCCCCGCGCCTCGACCGGCGGGGCGCAAACGCTTCAGGACGTGCTGCGCCGTCAGCAGGGCCTTGCGGTTGACGACAGCTTCCGCCGCAACAACATCGGCGGCGATGCAGGCACCGCACCCGGGCTGGGGCCGCTGGGTGGCACCTCGGACGCCGAACAATGGCGCGCGCTGCGCTATAACGAGGCGGATGTACGCGTGACCACCCTGAACACCACCGGCAAAGTGCTGGTGCAGGATGGTGGGATGTGGTGGCTGGATATCCGACGTGGTGCCTTGCCGACCTATGGCGGCTGGCTGCTGCTGGGCACGTTGGGCATTCTGGCGGTGTTTTTCCTGCTGCGCGGCCGCGTGCGGGTCGAGGACGGCATGTCGGGGCGCACTGTCACCCGGTTCAAGGCGATTGAACGCTTTGCCCACTGGATGCTCGCAGGGTCCTTCATCCTGCTGGCGGTTACCGGGCTGCTGTCCCTGTTCGGCCGCAAGGTGTTGATTCCGGCCTTTGGCCACGGCTTCAACTCGGTCCTGCTGACGGGAACAAAATACATTCACGACAACGTCTCGTGGGCGTTCATGATTGCGCTGGTGATGGTGTTCGTGATGTGGGTCTGGCACAATCTGCCCGACCGCACTGACCTGACCTGGGTCCGCTATGGCGGCGGCATCATCGGCAAGAAACACCCGCCCGCCAAGAAGTTCAACGCAGGGCAGAAGCTGATCTTCTGGTCTGTGATCCTGCTGGGCGCATCGGTCTCTGTATCGGGCCTGTCGATGCTGTTCCCCTTCGACATGCCGCTGTTCGGACATACCTTTGCGGTGCTGAACGACACCGGCCTGCCGCAGGCCCTGGGGTTTGGCACATTGCCCGTCGATCTGGCCCCGCAGGAAGAGATGCAATATGCCCAGTTGTGGCATGCCATCATCGGTTTCGTCATGATGGCGATCATCTTTGGCCACATCTATATCGGGACGCTGGGCATGGAAGGCGCCTATGACGCGATGGGGTCTGGCGAGGTTGACGTGAACTGGGCGGAGCAGCACCATTCGATCTGGCTGGAAAAGGTCAGAGAGACCGAGCATCGGAGCCCTGCGGAATGATTGCCCCCGGGACCTACGCAAAAGGAAACAGGCGATGAAAGTGATGTTTGCAGGCTTTGCCGGGATCATGGTGATCGGTGTCGTGGCCTATTTCGGCCTGCACGAGATGGGCTTTTCCTCTCAGGACGTTTATTCCAGTGGTAATGTCAGATTGGACTGACCTGCGGGGATAAATTACGCCATGGCGGTACGGGACGAATACGGCGGCACGCTTGAGGGCGCGTCGGTTCTGATTATCGACGACGAGCCGGGCATGCGGCATTTCCTGACCAAGATTCTGGAACCGCGGGTGAAACGGGTGGCGCAGGCAGCCTCGCCGGCCGAGGCGACGAAGCTGCTGGATGCGGCGCATTTTGACGTGGTGGTGCTGGACAATGTCATGCCGGGCAAGACCGGGCTTGAGTGGGTCAACGAACAGCGCCGCAAGGGGTTCTATGCTGACACGATCCTGATCACCGCCTATGCGGATCTGGAAACCGCGATCGCCGCACTGCGGGCGGGCGTCAGTGACTTTGTGCTCAAACCGTTTCGGACCAATCAGATTCTGGGCGCGGTGTCGCGCACGCTGGACCGCAAGAACCTGCGCCGGGACAACACATTGCTGCGCCGCGAGCTGCATGCGGGAACAGCGGTGCAGATGCTGGGCAAATCGCAGGCCCTGGGGGCGGTGCGCCGCATGTTGACCCGTCTGGCGCCGCTGCCGACGCCGGTTCTGTTCACCGGGGCCAGCGGCACCGGCAAGGAACTGGCGGCGCGGCAGTTGCACCAGATGTCAGACCGCAGCGACAAGCCCTTTGTCGCCGTGAACTGCGCCGCCATTTCACCGGACCGGATCGTGCCGGAGCTGTTCGGGTCGGTGGAGGGCAATGAGACGTTAAAGCCGGGGCTGTTACTGCTGGCGGACGGCGGCACGTTGTTTCTGGACGAGGTGGCGCAGATGCCGGAGGCATTGCAGGCGGCGCTCTTGCGGGTGCTGGAAGACCAGACCATCCGCCCGCAGGGGGGCGAGCGGGAGATACCGCTGGACCTGCGGTTCCTGTTTGCCACCAACGCCAACCTGGAAAAAGCGGTGGCAGAGGGCCGTTTCCGCGCCGATCTCTATCACCGGATCAATGTGGTCGAGATCGAGATGCCGCCGCTAAAAGACCGGTCCGAAGACATCGTCGAACTGGCGGCATTGTTCATGGAGCAGTTTTCGACAGTCCTGGGCATGCCCGCGCTGCGGCTTGATGCGGAAACCCTACTGAAACTGCGGCGCTATGACTGGCCCGGAAATGTGCGCGAACTGCGCAATCTGATCGAACGGTCGGTCATCCTCGGCGCTTTCCCCGAGGGTTTTTCGGGCCATGGTTCCGTCGCCGGGACGCGGGCAATCGAAGATCTGGACCTGGTGATACAGCGGCATGTGTTACAT
Source organism: Sulfitobacter sp. IGS-18 (assembly GCF_059628195.1). Classification (NCBI taxonomy): domain Bacteria; kingdom Pseudomonadati; phylum Pseudomonadota; class Alphaproteobacteria; order Rhodobacterales; family Roseobacteraceae; genus Sulfitobacter; species Sulfitobacter sp. IGS-18. The sequence continues at coordinate 229,876 of NZ_JCAQIH010000002.1, forward strand.
GTGCTGGATCTGTGCAAAGGAAACCGGGCAGAGGCCGCACGGCGGCTGGGGGTGTCGCGCAAGACCATCGACCGCAAGATGGCGGTATGGGGTGAGGCGGGTATTGATATCGACCTTGCCTGAACCGGATTGCGCGGCGGCCTGCGGCCCTGGTTCCGCGCTTGGGAAAGGTGGAAAGGGCGCCGTCCGGACCTCCGCCGCGTCGGTCACGAAGCATAGTTTTGCATTCTGTAAGGCTGATAAGCAGAATTATGTCAAATTAATTCCGCTACATCACGTTGATATCCATCCCCGTCGCGACCAGTGACGCGCGGTCAATTGGCGCTCCGGCCAGACGCTTCCGCGCCTGCATATGGGTTTTGGCGTTGTATACTGTTTCCACCGCAGAAAGCCTGTCACCGGCAAAGCGCCAGACCGTGCCGTCCGCGCCTGTCAAGGCTTGGTCGTCAGGTCCGGCAAGGCCTGCAATCTGCAGCTGATATGGACCGCGGTAAACCTTCATTCAGAAATGCTGAAATGGGCCTGCGAAACGATCGCTGCATCCATCAGATCGGCTGAGGGCGCTACAGCACAGGTGCGGCAGCATGATCCGGGCAAGGATCAAGGCCGATGATCAAGGGTGTCGGCTTTGGGCCAGCCCGCCGCTGACATTTCAAAAATCCATCGGCGCATTCGCCTTTACTTCCTTGATCACAAAAAAGGTCCGGGCTTGCCGGACACCGGGAAGCGAGATCAGCTTTTGGGTGTGGAACCGGTTGAAATCCGCGATGTCAGACACCCTGATCCGCAACAGGTAATCGAAATCCCCGGCCACCAGATCACAATCCAGGATCGACGCCTCCTTGGTGATCGCAGCCTCGAAGGCGGCAAAGCTTTCGGGGGTGGAACGGTCCAGGACGATGCCGACCATCACCAGGGCCCCCAGGCCGACCTTGTGTGGGTCAACCATGGCCCGCACGCCGGTGATGTACCCCTCATCGAACAGGCGCTGGGTCCGGCGGTGGCAGGTTGCGGGGCTGACATTGGTACGCTGCGCCAGTTCTGCATTGGTCAGCCGCCCGTCCGCCTGCAGCAGTTGCAAAAGCGCCAGTTCAGTCCGGTCGAGCGCGCGGGATGGGTTATCTTTCAACATGTTACCTCTGAAACTCGGCGGAACGCACAGGGGTGCTGCCGCAGGCGATGATTCGCTGTAATCACTGGATGACGTATTCTTTCAGAATGATCGAGGTTTTTGAAGATTTTATGAGGTTGTGATGGCTTAGGGCGCAAAAGTGTAGAAATGAGCCATATACTTTGAAAGGACATTTCACAAATCCGTTGCTATCACGGGGCGACCCAAACTGGAGATAGCCATGTCACTACTTGAAAAATTCGAACGGTATCCGCTGACCTACGGCAAGACCCCGATTGACCACCTGCCCCGGCTGACCGCCGCTCTGGGTGGCAAGGTCGAAATCTATGCCAAGCGCGATGACTGCAATTCCGGTCTGGCCATGGGCGGCAACAAGCTGCGCAAGCTGGAATATATCGTGCCTGACGCTATCGCATCGGGTGCTGATACGCTTGTGTCCATCGGTGGCGTTCAGTCGAACCACACCCGGATGGTGGCGGCAACCGCGGCCAAGATCGGCATGAAATGCGTTGTGGTGCAGGAAAAATGGGTGCCCCATTTCGACGCCGTTTACGACCGCGTCGGCAATATCCTGATGACCCGTCTGATGGGCGCGGATTCGCGACTTGTCGACGATGGTTTTGACATCGGCATCCGCGAAAGCTGGGAAAACGCGATGCAATCGGTCCGCGATGCGGGGGGCAAGCCCTATGGCATTCCGGCGGGCGCCTCCGTGCATAAATACGGTGCGTTGGGCTATATCGGCTTTGCCGAGGAAGTGGCGGAGCAGGAAGAAGAGCTGGGCTTCAAGTTCGATTACATCGTGGTCTGCGTCGTCACCGGCTCGACACAGGCCGGCATGATCGTGGGCTTCAAGAACCAGGGCCGCGCCGACCGCGTGATCGGAATCGACGCCTCGGCCACCGTGGAACAGACCCGCGCACAGGTCACGGAGATTTCCCGCAAGACCGCCGAACTGGTTGGACTTGGCCAGGAAATCACCGAGGATGATATCGTGATCAACCCCGATTACGCCTATCCCGCATATGGTGTCCCGTCGGATGAAACCAATGACGCTATCCGGCTTGCAGCACAGACCGAGGCGATGATGACCGACCCGGTTTACGAAGGGAAATCCATGCAAGGCATGATCGACCTGACCCGCAAGGGGTTCTTTCCCGAAGGATCGCGGGTGCTTTATGCCCACCTTGGCGGCGCACCGGCCCTGAACGGCTACAGCTATTACTACAAAGACGGCTGAACCGGCAGCGAATGCCCGATGTGGGCGGTTCTTGCCGCCCACGTCACCCCCCTCAGCCGGAGACGAACATGTCCTTGTAGGTGTCCCGCAGCAGGTTTTTCTGGACCTTGCCCATGGTATTGCGCGGCAGGCTGTCGACCACAACCAGCCGGCGCGGGTGCTTGAAGCGCGCCAGCGGACCCTTGACCGCCTCCATGATCGCATCCGTATCGGGCGTCTTGCCCTGCTTTGACACCAGTACACCAACCACCGTTTCGCCAAAGTCCGGATGTGGCACGCCGATGACCGCGCTTTCCAGAACGCCGTCCTGCTCATCCAGCACCAGCTCGATTTCCTTGGGATAGATGTTGTAGCCGCCCGAGATGATCAGGTCCTTGCCCCGGCCTACGATGCTGACATAACCGTCGGCGTCGATCATCCCCAGATCACCGGTGATGAAAAAGCCGTTGTTCCGCAGTTCCTCGGCGGTTTTTTCGGGCATGTTCCAGTAGCCTTTGAACACATTGGCGCCCCTGACCTCGATGACGCCGACCTCACCTTGCGGCAGGGTTTCGCCGCTGGCCGGGTCGCAGACCTTCAACTCGACCCCCGGCAGCGGAAAGCCGACAGTGCCGGCGCGGCGTTCACCCACATAAGGGTTGGAGGTGTTCATATTCGTCTCTGTCATGCCGTATCGTTCAAGAATTCGCTGGCCGGTGCGGGCCTCGAACTGCACATGTGTCTCGGCCAGCAGGGGCGCAGACCCCGATATGAAGACCCGCATATGATCAGCGGACTGCCGGGTGAAGCGGGCATCGTCGAGAAGTCGTGTATAGAACGTGGGCACACCCATCATCGTTGTGGCGCGGGGCATCAGGGACAGCACCTGATCCACATCGAAGCGGGGCATGAATATCATGCTGCCACCGGCGATCAGGGTCACATTGGTGGCAACGAACAGACCGTGGGTGTGAAAGATCGGCAAGGCATGCAGCAGCACGTCCTGCGCGGTGAACCGCCATTCCTTTGCCAGGGTCGCGGCATTCGACAGCAGGTTGGTCTGCGTCAGCATCGCCCCTTTCGATCTTCCCGTGGTGCCGGACGTGTAAAGAAACGCGGCCAGGTCATCTGCGCTGCGCTCAACGGTGTCAAAGCGATCCGGCGCGCTTTCCGCCTTTGTAACCAGCGACCCGGCACCTTCGGCATCCAGCGTCTCGACCAGCGCGCCCAGTTCATCTGCGACGGGCGTCAGCGCCGAAACCGCGCTTGGGTCACAGACCACCAGCGCCGCGCCGCTGTCCTTGATGAAATAGGTCAGTTCAGATGTGGTGTAGGCGGTGTTCAACGGCAGGAACACCAGCCCGGCCTGAGCGCAGGCCGCAAACAGCGCCAGTGCCTGGGGTGATTTATGCACCTGTGCCGCGACGCGGGCCCCCGGCTGCAATCCCAGTCCGGTCAGCACATGGGCGATCTGCGCGGTCTGTTTCAGGAATTCCGAATAGCTCAGCGTTGTACCGTCGATCAGGTGCAGAAAAGCTGCGTCGCGCCCCAGATGAGCACCGAACAAAGTATCGTAAAGCGGGTTTGGCATGGCGTTATCTTTCCGAGGTCGTCGCGTTGACAAATGTCTTCGCCAAGGCGGTGACTTCCGCGCTGGCAACGATCTTGCCCTTGGTGGCAAAGTTTTCGAGGTTCTGTGAGACGGCTGACAGGTCATAGAGGTAATTGACCATCACACCGCCTGAATTGGCCTCCCCGTTGGCCGAGGAATCGGCATCGGCATGTACCGCATGGACAAGCGCGCCATTGCCCAGATGAAAGCGCGCCACCGGATCATAGGGCGCATCCCCCCTGCCCTTTGCATCCAGCAGGTAATGCGCCGCAAGCGCGCGCCGCATTGCGGGCGTCTCGGGCATCTTGATGTCGTTCAGGGCCGCCCATTTGGTCAAAAGCGGGATCGGCGAAAGGGTGACAAAGGTCTTCAGCCCTGCCTGTTCCGCGGCAAGGTCCGCCGCCACCTGCTTGATCAGCGAATTGCCGAAGGAAATGCTGGCCAGCCCGGCCTGGCAGTTCGAGATCGAATAGAACACTGCCGTGTCGCAGGCCTCGGGGTTCAGCGCTGCGCGGTCTTCGGCCAGCAGCGCCTGTATGGACCCGGGAATGCCCTTGGTCAGCGCCACCTCGACAAAGATCAACGGCTCATCCGGCATGGCGGGATGGAAGAAGGCAAAGCAGCGGCGGTCCTTGGGTTGCAACCGGCGGCGCAGGTCGTCCCAGCTGTGAATGGCGTGGACCGCCTCATAGGCGATGATCTTTTCCAGGATATGGGCGGGGCTTTCCCAGCTGATCGGGCGCAGCACCAGAAAACCGCGGTTGAACCAGGATGCGAAAAGGTGCCGGAAATCCAGGTCAAGTGCCGCCAGTTCCGGGTCATCACCGGCCAGCGACAGCAGGTCGGCCCGCATCCTGACCAGTGCGCCGGTGGCACCCGGCGCGCGGTTCAGGCGCCGGATCAGCTCCTGCCGCTGCGGCTCGGCCGCGTTCAGGAAGGCCCGGTAGGTCGCTTTTGACGGCGTCTGTTCATAGGCATCCAGCGCGGACCGCACGACTTCGGGGTCGATGTTCATGTCGCGCGCCAGGTGCTGCAGGAAGGCCAGTTTGCCTGCATCATCAAGACTTGCGAATTTTCCCAGAATGTCCTGGGCAAGCGCCTGTTCCGTCGTTTCGCCGGCACTGCCAAGCAGATCGGCGGTGAGAGCCGCAATCGGGCGGGTTGACGGGCGATCCTGACCAAAGGGGCGGTAGCGCCTTTCGAACATGGTCGACAGCAAGTCAGCAAGTATCGTCATGGTGCAAGTCCTTATGGCGGAGTGCCGCAAGCGATGAGGTGCCGCGCGTCAGGGGCGGCGTGAGAAGTGCCTGTATTTTAGTCGCAATTTCTGCGCCTGACGGGGTAAACCGCCGGAGGTGATGGGTGGATCATAGACGCATCATGTTTTTCAGGTCAATTATTTTGTATACAAGATATTAGTTATTGCGTGCTTCCTAGCACCAAGCTAGCTTTTCTACATGGAACAACGCAGTGCGGTGAACATCGCAAATTCTTTGGAGCAAATGATTTTCGACGGCACCTTTGCCGACGGCGATCGTCTGGACGAGGTGCGGCTGGCCGAACAATTCGGTGTGTCACGCACGCCGCTGCGCGAAGCGCTGCAACGTCTGGAAAGTTCCGGGCTGGTCACCCTGATCCCGCGACGTGGTGCTTTCGTGCGTCAGCCCGGGCCCCTTGAACTGCTGGAGATGTTCGAGGTGATGGCCGAACTGGAAGCGGTCTGCGCCAGACTGGCTGCGCGGCGCATGTCCGATGATGCATTGGACGAGCTGCGGTTGGCCAATATGCGCTGCCAGGCGGCTTCGGATGCGCAGGACACCGACCTGTATTATATGGAAAACGAAAAGTTCCACGCCACGATCTACCGCGAATCGGGCAACAGCTTTCTTGAGCAGGAAAGCCTGAAACTGCAAAAACGCCTGCGCCCCTTCCGCCGCCAGCAACTGCGCCTTCGCGGGCGGATGCCGCAATCGCTGACCGAACATGAGGCGATTGTGGAGGCGCTGACGGCAGGCGATTCCAACGCCGCCGCCAATGCGCTGCGCGACCATGTGAACGTTCAGGGCGAGCGGTTTCAAAGCCTGATGGCGGGCCTGAAAGCGGCTGCATCTTAGCGACCTGTCACGAGAATTTCATTCCGGCCTGCAAGAACTGCCTGTCTGAAAGGGGTGGAGACATCCTTACCATTGCCCCCGGGCAACGGGTGTACCAGCGATGCCCTGCCGACAAAGCCCAAATAAGCATCAGGCGGGTTGTTGCCGGGGATGTGTCACATGAAAATGCAGTATTTGCTTGACCAATTACAATCAGCCGATGTTGTATACAAAAACAAGAATAAAAATACATCATCCCGAACAACGTAACAGCGAGGACTACCATGACATTGAAAAACCTGATGACCGGCACTGCGCTGAGCCTGTTGGCCGCCGCACCCGCATTTGCGGACAAAGCCGACGACACGCTGCGTGTGGCCTTCACCAAGGAACTGGAATCGGTCGACACCTATTACAATTCTGCGCGCGAAGGGATTCTGTTCACCCGTGGCGTCTGGGACGCCCTGTTGTTCCGTGATCCGATCTCGGGCGAAATCTCGGGCAACCTTGCGACCGAATGGACCTGGATTGACGATGTCACCGTCGAATTCAAACTGCGTGAGGGCGTGACCTTTCACAACGGCGAGGTCTTCAACGCCGACGATGTGGTCCATACCGTCAACTATGTTGTGAATCCCGAAAACGGCGTCAAGGTGATGACCAACGTCAGCTGGATGAAGAGCGCGGAGAAGGTTGACGATTATACCGTCCGCATCATTCTGAATGCGCCCTTCCCGCCGGCCGAAGAATATCTGGCAAGCGTTGTGGTCATGTATCCCGACGAATATTACGCCGAAGTCGGCCCGACCGGCATGAACACCAATCCCGTGGGCACCGGCCCCTACAAGGTCGACAAGGTCGAAGCAGGCAAACTCTATGAGCTGAGCCTGAACGAAAACTATCACGACAGCCCCAAAGGCAAGGGCAAGATCGGCAAGATCGAGGTCAAGACGATCCCCGACATGAACACCCAAGTGGCGGAGCTGTTCAACGGCGGTCTGGATTTCCTGTGGAACGTCCCCGCCGATCAGGCAGAGAAACTGGCCGAGATGGATGACCGTTTTGACGTGGTCAACGCGCAGGCGATGCGCATCGGCTATATCACGATGGACGCCCAGGGCGCTGTCGACCCAGATGGCCCGATGACCAAGAAAGCGGTCCGTCAGGCGATCTATCACGCCATCGACCGTCAGGCGATTGTCGATGCGCTGGTCAAAGGTTCCTCCGAAATCGTGAATGCAGGCTGCGCACCGATCCAGTTCGGTTGCGACCTTACCGTCAAGTCCTATGACTATGACCCGGAAAAGGCCAAGGCGCTGCTGGCCGAAGCCGGTTATCCCGATGGTTTCGAGATCGACTTCTACGCCTACCGCGACCGGCCCTATGCCGAAGCGCTCATGGGCTTTCTGAATGCGGTCGGGATCAAGACCAACTTCAACTACCTGCAATACGCCGCCCTGCGCGAGAAACGCACAAAGGACGAGGTGCCGATTTCCTTCCAGACATGGGGTTCCTATTCGCTGCCCGACGTCTCGGCGATCACCGGTGAATTCTTTACCGGCGGCGAGCTGGACGATGCGCATGACCCGGAAATCATCGAATGGGTGAAAGAAGCAGGTTCCATCACCGACCGTGCCAGGCGTGAAGAGCTCTACAGCAAGGCACATGCCAAGATCGCCGAGGAGGCCTATTGGGTGCCGCTGTGGACCTACAACGTGAACTATGTGCTCAGCAAAGAGCTGGACTACACTCCCACAGACGACGAAGTCATCCGTTTCGCGGACTTCGCCTGGAAATAACCTTTGACGGGCCGCGCGGCATCTGTTGCGCGGCCCGTGCCTGTTTCTTTGCCCGGAAGGTGACGCACGATGGCCGTCTACATACTCAAACGTTTCGGTCTTGCCCTCTTGGTGGCCCTGACCGTTTCATTCATCAGTTTCAGCCTGTTGTTCATGGCAGGCGATCCGGCTGTTGCCATTGCAGGCGAAAACGCCACTTCGGAAGATATCGCGCTGGTCAACGCACGCTACGGCTTTGACCGGCCGATGATCGTGCAATACGGCGACTGGCTGGGCTCGGCCGTGACAGGTGACCTGGGACGTTCGTGGTATTTCGACATGTCGGTGACCGAGCTGATTGCCGACCGCCTGACCGTCACCATGAAGCTGGGCCTCTTTGCCATCACGCTTGCGCTGGCGGTGGCGATCCCGCTGGGCGTGGCGGCGGCGGCCAATCCGAATTCGATAATCGACCGCTTTGCGCTGTTTCTGTCCGTGGTCGGTCAGGCCATCCCGTCCTTCTGGTTCGGCCTGATCCTGATTGTCATCTTCTCGATCAAGATGCGACTCCTGCCTGCTTCGGGCAACGAGTCATGGCAGCATTTTGTCCTGCCCACCGTCGTGCTGGGCTATTACGCCACCCCCGCCATCATGCGTCTGACGCGGGCGGGGATGATGGAAGTGCTGTCCTCCGACTATATCCGCACCGCGCGGGCCAAGGGGCTGCGCACGCGCAAGGTGATGTTCAAACACGCCCTGCGCAACGCGATCATTCCCGTGGTCAGCCTGGCGGCGGTCCAGATGGGCTTTATGCTGGGCGGTTCGATCGTGGTCGAAACCGTCTTTGCCCTGCATGGGGCCGGCTATCTGGCCTGGGAATCCATCGCCCGCAACGACCTGCCGACCATGCAGGCGCTGATCCTGATCTTTTCGACCTTCTATATTCTGTTCACCTTCCTGGCTGACGTTCTGAACGCATGGCTGGATCCACGGCTGCGCGTGGGCTGAGGATAGACATGACCGATACAACCACACCCACCGACCAGCCCCTGCAGGCCCCCCGCAACAAGCCACTGACACCCGGACAGGCGATGCGCCGACGCGCCCTGCGTCACAAGGGCCTGATGTTCGGTGCCGTTGTCATGCTGATTGTCCTGTGCGTTGCAATCTTTGCCCCGCTGCTGACCCAATATGACCCTTACCAGCAAAGCCTGCTGGCGCGAATGAAACCTCCGGTCTTTCTGGGTGGCACATCCGAACACTGGCTGGGCACCGACGGGCTGGGCCGCGATTTCTGGGCGCGGCTGGCCTATGGCGCGCGTATCTCGCTGATGATCGGCATTCTGGCCGCCGTCATCTCGGGCATCATCGGCTCGACGCTGGGCATTCTGGCCGGCTATTTCGGTGGCAAGGTCGACATGGTCGTGACCTTCCTGATCAACGTGCGGCTGGCCATGCCCGTCGTGCTGGTGGCGCTGGCCGTCGTGGCGCTGTTCGGCGGCTCGCTGGTTGTCGTCGTCTCGGTTCTGGGTCTGCTGCTGTGGGACCGCTTTGCCGTGGTGCTGCGCTCGGCCACGATGCAGGTGCGCGAACAGGAATATGTCGCCGCAGCCGAAGTGCTGGGCGCATCCTTGCCGCGCATCCTGTTCAAGGACATCCTGCCCAACGTGATGAACCACCTGATCGTGATCTTCACGCTGGAAATGGCCCACGCCATCATCCTTGAGGCGGCGCTGTCCTTCCTCGGGCTTGGCGTGCAACCGCCCACCCCCTCCTGGGGCCTGATGATTTCCGAAGGCAAGGACATGCTGCTGTTCGAACCCTGGCTGATCACCATTCCCGGCGTGGCGCTGTTCTTTCTTGTTCTTGCCATCAACATGCTGGGCGATGGCCTGCGCGATGTCACCGCACCGGAGGGGCGCAACTGATGACCGATCCTATCCTGTCCATCCAGAACCTGACCGTTGACCTGCCCAAGGCCGCCGACCGCGCCCATGCCGTCGAAAACCTGTCCTTGCAGGTCATGCCCAAGGAAATTGTCTGTATCGTGGGCGAAAGCGGCTCGGGCAAGTCGATCACCGCCTTCACCACCATGGGCCTGCTTCCGCAGGCGCTGTCGCCCTCGCAGGGAGAAATACGTTTTGACGGGCACGACCTGCTGAAACTGTCCAAGCGCGCGCACAGCGACCTGCGGGGCCGTCGCATGGCAATGATTTTTCAGGAGCCCATGTCGGCCCTGAACCCCTGCTATTCCGTGGGCGACCAGATCGAAGAGATGTTCCAGCAGCACACCGATCTGGGTGCCGCCGAACGCAAGGCGCGCACGATCAGGCTGCTGGAAGAGGTGCACCTGCCCGACCCGCCGCGCATTTACAACTCTTACCCGCATCAGCTGTCGGGCGGCCAGCGCCAGCGCATCGTGATCGCCATGGCTCTGGCCCTGGACCCCGCGCTGCTGATCGCGGACGAACCGACAACCGCGCTGGACCTGTCGACGCAGCAGCAGATTCTGCACCTCTTCAAGGAGCTGCGCGAAAAGCATGATGCCGGCATCATGTTCGTCACCCACGACTTTGACGTGGTAGCCGAGATTGCCGACCGCGTCGTGGTGATGCAGCACGGCAAGATTGTCGAACAGGGCAGCGCCGAAGAGGTCCTGAACCGCCCGCAACACCCCTATACCCGCCTGCTGATCGACGCGGTGCCGCGCCGCACCCGCGACGTGCCCGCACCTATCACCAGTCACGAAGTGCTGAAAGTGTCGAACCTGAACAAGACCTATCACGTCGCCGGCGGCATGTTCCGGGCCGCGCGTACCGTTCATGCCTGCAAGGACGTGAACTTTACCGTCCATCAGGGCGAAACCCTGGGCATCGTGGGCGAAAGCGGCTCGGGTAAGTCGACACTGGTCAAATGCCTTATCCGTCTGGAAGACCCCGAAAGCGGCGTCGTCTCGGTCGAGGGCAAGGACATTGCCCTGATGTCGCGCCACGACCTGCACCCCTACCGCAAACACATCCAGATCGTGTTTCAGGACCCCTACGGCTCACTCAACCCGCGCCGGACCATTGGCGATCAACTGGTCGAGGGGCCGGTGAACTTTGGCGAAAACCGCGCCAAGGCCATGGAACGTGCGCGCGAGCTGATGAAGATCGTGCGGCTCGATCCCGAGGTGCTGAACCGCTATCCCAACCAGTTCTCGGGCGGTCAACGCCAGCGGATCTGCATCGCACGCGCCCTGATGGTCGAACCAAAAATCCTGATTGCGGACGAGGCGGTGTCGGCGCTGGACGTTTCAGTACAAAAAGAGGTGCTGAAACTGCTGAACGAAATCCGCGACCGGATGGGGCTGACCGTTCTGTTCATCACCCACGACCTGCGTGTCGCGGCACAGGTTTGTGACACCCTGATCGTCATGCAGCAGGGCGATGTGGTGGAACGTGGCACCGTGGAAGAGGTCTTTGGCGCGCCATCGCACCCCTACACCAGGATGCTGCTGGATGCGCAGCCGGGTAAACATTGGGATGTGCCCGACATCGCAACCCTGCCCCCGGCCGTCGCATGAGCGGGTCGTTTTCGCGCAGCCAGCAGACCCGCAAGCCGGGTGTCACCGCCACCTCGGGCGGTGTCGTTGCTGCCCAGCACGTGGTCGCCGCCGAAGTCGGGGCCGAAGTCCTCGCCGCAGGCGGTGACGCGATCGATGCCGCCGTCGCCGTCAGCTTTGCCATTGGCGTGGTCGAACCGTGGATGTCCGGCCCCATGGGCGGCGGTGCCATGATGCTGTGGCGCGCCGACGAAGGTCGCGCCCATGCGCTGAACTATGGCATGCGGTCCTCCGCTACACTCGATGTGGGCCACTATCCGCTGTCTGGCGCGGGCAAGGCCTCTGACCTGTTCCCGTGGGAAGCCGTGGTCGAGGACCGCAACGTCACCGGTGCCACCTCGGTCGCCGTGCCCGGCACGATGGCGGGCATTTCCGCCGCACACGGCCGCTTTGGTCGGATGCCGTGGGACACGCTGCTGACCCCCGCCGTCGATCTGGCCAAACAGGGCTTGCACGTGGATTGGTACGCGGCCCTCATCATCGCCTCCAGCGCGCGTGATCTGGCACGCGACCCGGATGCCGCCGCGCTCTATCTCGATGACGGTATCTGGCCAAAAGGATCCGGCTGGACCGCGCTGGCCGATCAGCGACTGGACCAGAGCAAGATGGCCAAAACGCTGGAACAGCTGGCCCGCGAAGGCGAAGAGGCGTTCTATCGCGGCGACATCGCCGCCGCCCTCGTGCGCGATGTCACCGACAAGGGCGGCTTCCTGTCGATGGACGACATGCGCGATTACCGCGTCACTTGGTCCGACCCTCTGGCAATCCCCTTTCGCGATGGCACCATCCACGCCATGCCCGGCCTGACCGCAGGCCCCACGCTGGCCGATGCAATCTCCCGCTGGCAGGATGGCTATGAGGCCTCCGACGCCGACAGCCCCGCCGCCTATGTCGCCCGTGCCAACGGGCTGCGCGCGGCCTATGCGGACCGGCTGACCAACATGGGCGATCACGACAGCGCCAAGGCCCCCGGTTGCACCACGCATTTTTCCATCGTGGACAGCGCGGGCAACATGGTGTCGATGACACAAACCCTGCTGTCGATCTTCGGCTCCAAGGTGGTGTCGCCCTCGACCGGCCTGAGCCTGAACAACGGCATCATGTGGTTCGACCCCGAACCGGGCAAACCCAACTCTCTGGGTCCCGACAAAGCCTGCCTGATGAACGTCTGCCCCGTCGTCGGTGAAACCCCGACCCGCCGCTTTGCGCTGGGGGCCTCGGGCGGGCGCAAGATCATGCCCGCCGTGGCGCAGATCAGCGGCCACCTGATGGAACAGGGCATGTCGATGCAGGACGCCATCGAAGCGCCGCGCATTGACGCCTCGGGCGGTGCGCAGGTTGTGGCAGACGAACGGCTTGCCGGTCCCGTGGGCGACGCGCTGGCAGACAACTTCCCGCTGGCGCTGGCGCAACGGCTGCCTTTCCCCTTTGCCTTTGCCTGCCCCGCAGGGGTGATGCGCGAGGGCACCACCAATTCCGGCACCACGGAAACCATGTCCCCCTGGGGCGATGGCGTGGCTGAACCCGAAACCAAAAAGGCCCCTTGAATGACCCTGCAAGACTCTGCCCGCGCCAATATCGAAACCTATTTCGACGATGGTGATTTCCAACGCGAGCTGGCCACGCTGGTGTCCCGCCCGACCGAAAGCCAGGACCCGCGCGGCAAGCCGCACCTGCAGGCCTATCTGCACGACGACATGGCCCCGATGCTGGAATCCATGGGGTTCACCTGCCGGTTCCACGACAATCCTGTGCCCGACGGCCCGCCCATCCTGACCGCCGAGCGGATCGAGGATGCAAGCCTGCCCACGGTCCTGACCTATGGCCACGGTGACGTGGTGCGCGCGCAAGAGGGCCAGTGGCGCGAGGGGCTGACGCCGTTCGAGCTGATCGAGGAGGGCGACCGCCTGTACGGGCGGGGTGCCGCCGACAACAAGGTCCAGCACCTGATCAACCTGCGCGCGATGCAGGCGGTGCTGAAGGCGCAGGGACATCTGGGCTTTAACGCCAAGGTCATCATCGAAATGGGCGAAGAGGCCGGATCGCCCGGCCTGAAGGAATTCTGCACCGCCAACGCCGACCTGCTCAAGGCGGATGTGTTCATCGCCTCGGATGGCCCGCGCCTGCGCCCTGCCGCGCCCACAATCTTTACCGGATCGCGCGGCGGTGCCAGTTTTGACCTTGAGGTCAAGCTGCGCGAGGGGGCCAACCACTCGGGCAACTTCGGCGGTCTGCTGGCCGATCCCGCGATGATCCTGTCGCACGCGCTGGCCAGCATCACCGACGCGCGCGGCCAGATCCGCATCCCCGAATGGCGCCCGACCAGCCTGACCCCCCGCATCCGCGAGGTTCTGGCCGCCCTGCCCTCCCATGACACCGGCATCGACCTTGACGCCGATTGGGGTGAAGCGGACCTGACCCCCGCCGAACGCGTGTTCGGCTGGAACAGCTTTGCCATTTTGGCGATGACAGCCGGCGTTCCCGCCGCCCCGGTCAACGCCATCGCCGGATCGGCCCGCGCCACCTGCCAGCTGCGGTTCGTGGTCGGCACCGATGTGGACGACATCCTGCCCGCCCTGCGCCGCCATCTGGACCGCGAAGGGTTCGACAAGGTCAAGATCGTCGCACACAGGCGCAACAGCTTTCCGGCGACACGGCTGGACCCAGATCACCCGATGGTCCGTTTCGCCAGTGCGTCGATTGAAAAAAGCGTGGGCACAGCACCGGACATCCTGCCGAACCTTGGCGGCTCGCTGCCCAACGATTGTTTTGCCGAGGTGCTGGGCCTGCCGACGATCTGGGTGCCGCATTCCTATGCGGGTTGCTCGCAGCACGCGCCCAACGAACATATCCTGAAATCCCTGTCGCGTCAGGCGCTGGTGGCAATGACCGGGTTGTTCGCCGATCTGGCCGAACAAGGCCTGCCAAAGGATTGATCCGGTGCCCGTTGCCCCTCAGGACATGATCGCCCTGCGCGACACCCTGCGTGCGGGGCAGTCGGCCCTGTGGGTCAATCCCGCCTATGCGCCCGCCCCCGATCCCGTGGCGCGCGCCGATCTGGACCAGGCCTGCGATGACTGGGCCATGCTGGCCCCGCTGTTGGCGCGCCTGTTCCCTGAATTGGAAGCCTCGGGCGGGCGCATCGCCTCGGACCTGATCCCGGCCCCTGCCGGAGCCTTTGGCGATCATCCAGGCACCCTGCTGATCAAGGGCGACCACGCCCTGCCGGTGGCCGGGTCCATCAAGGCGCGCGGCGGGCTGTTCGAGGTGTTCATCTGCGCCGTCACACAGGCCCGCGCGGCTGGAATGCTTGGCCCTGACGATCCCGTAACCCGTCTGGCCGAGATGCGCGATTTCTTTGCGGCCCGCACGATTGCTGTGGGATCCACCGGCAATCTGGGCCTGAGCGTCGGCATTGCCGCGCGCGCGCTGGGGTATGCCTGTGTCGTGCATATGTCGAGCGACGCAAAGCCGTGGAAGGTCGACCGCCTGCGCAAGCTGGGGGTCGAGGTGGTGCTGCACAGGGCGGATTACACCACTGCCGTTGCCGCCGCGCGCGATGCCACTGCGGACGATCCCGACAGCTATTTTGTCGATGACGAATCCTCGGAACTGCTGTTTCGCGGCTATAGCGCGGCAGCGGCGGAACTGGCCGCACAACTGGATGCGATGGGCATTGCCATCGGCCCCGACCGCCCGCTGTGCCTCTACCTGCCCTGCGGCATTGGCGGCGCGCCGGGTGGCATCGCCTATGGCGCGCGGGCGATGTTCGGCCCAGACGCCCACAGCATTTTCGTCGAGCCGCAGCAATCTGCCTCGGCCCTGTGCCATATGGCGTTCGATGCGCCGTCCGTCCACGATCTGGGCCTCAGCAACCGGACCGAGGCCGACGGCATGGCGGTCGCCACCCTGTCCCCGCTGGTGCGGGAGCGGATGCAGGACCGACTGGCGGGCGTCTGCACCGTTGGCGATGCCGACATGCTGCGCTGGGTCGCGGCGGGTCATGACCACGGGCTGCATTTCGAACCCTCCGCCACTGCCGGCTTCGCAGGGCCGCACCACCTGATGCACAGTGCCATGGGCAAGGCGTTCCGCGCGCAGCACATGGCCCATGTCGCGCTCGAAAACATCACCCACGTCGTCTGGGCCACCGGCGGCCTGTTCGTCCCCGACGCTGCCCACCGTGCCTTTCTGGAGTCTGCTGCCGCATTGCCTGCCGCCTATGACCTGCCACAGGAGATCACCCCATGACCAACCCCGCCAGCCTTGGCGCCATCGAAGCCCGCCAACTGATCGCGCACAAACAATTGTCGCCGGTCGAACTGGCCGAGGCCTGCATCGCGCGGGTCGAGACGCTGGACCATGCGGTGAACGCGCTGATCGCACGCGACTTTGACGGCATGCTGGAGGGGGCGAAAAAGGCCGAAACCGCCGTGATGTCGGGCGCGCCGCTCGGGGCGCTGCACGGGCTGCCCTTCGCGGTGAAAGACATGATCGACGTGGCGGGCCTGCCCACCACCTTCGGGTCCGAAGCCTTTGCCGACAACATCGCCACCGGCGACGACGCCATTGTTGCAGCGATGCGCGCAGCGGGTGGCCTGCCGATGGGCAAGACCAACACGCCGGAATGGAGCGCCGGTGCCAACACCCGCAACCGCGTAAACGGGGTGACCGCGAACCCCTACGACCTGACCCGCACCTGCGCGGGATCCTCGGGCGGCTCGGCGGTGGCACTGGCCTGCGAATATGCGCCTCTGGCCACAGGATCGGACACCGGCGGCAGCCTGCGCAACCCGGCGGCCTATTGCGGGGTTGTCGGCTACCGGCCCAGCCCCGGTGTGGTGCCGGGCAACAACCGTGCGGCGGGGCTGATCCCCATGCCCACTTCCGGCCCGATGGCGCGCAGCGTGGCCGACGCCGGGCTGATGCTGTCGGTGCTGGCACGCCCCGACCGCAACGATCCTTTCACCACCGTGATCGACGGACGCACACCCTGGGAGGCGGGCACCTTTGCCAACCTGCCGCGCCGCGATCTGACATCCCTGCGCATCGCGGTCACCGAAGATTACGGCTTTGCCCCCACCGAACGCCTGATCCGCAACCACTTCCGCGCGATCCTGCCCAAGCTGGCACCGTTCATGGGCGACATGACCGAAGCCACCCCCGATTGCACCGACGCCGACCGCATCTTTTCAGTGCTGCGCGGGGTGCAGTTCCTTGGCGTCCATGCAAAGCTTTACGACGAAATCCCCGATCAGGTCGGCCCCAACGTCGCCGACAACGTCCGCGAAGGCCGCAGCTATTCCGCCGAGGACGTGGCACAGGCGATCTTTGCCCAAGGGCGCTATCACCGCGACTGGCAGGCCTTTTTCGAGACGCATGATTTCATCATCTCGCCCGCCGTCACCATCAGCCCGCGCCCCTGGCGCGAACTGTACCCGACCGAAATCGACGGCACGCCCACCAAAAGCTATTATCACTGGCTGGCGATGGCCTATGCCTCGACCATTCCGGGGCATCCGTCGATCACCATCCCCTGCGGGATGGACGCGAACGGCATGCCCTTTGGCCTGCAAATTGTCGGGCGTCGTCACGACGATCTGGGCGTGCTGGCCGTCGCGGCTGAGCTGGAGGCGATCATCGCAGGCACTGATCTGGCCGTGCCTGCCCCCGACTTTGCCGCCCTGCGCGCCGCCCCGCCGCTGTCGCAGGCGGATGAATTCCTGACCTTCAACTGACCGGGTGCCAGGCGGCTGGCCTATTGCAAGACCCGCCGCAGCCCTGACTGGGCTTCCCGCAGCGGGGCGATAAAGCGTTCGGCCAATTCCGACGCGGGCGCATCTGAGGCCGCGATGCCAAGGTTCAGCGCCGCGACGACGCGGCCGCGAATGTCGTAAAGCGGCACGGCGATTGACCGCAGGCCGATTTCAACCTCCTGGTCGATCACCGAATAGCCCTGCGCACGCACGACAGCCAGTTCCGCCATGATCGCATCAGGATCGGTGCGGCTGCGCATCGTGCGCGGTGCGAGGTCGGAAAGGTCGACCCATTTGCGTGCTTCCTCCTCGGGCAAAGCGCTGAGCAGCACCCGGCCCATGGAGGTACAATGCGCAGGCAGGCGCGACCCCGGCATCAGCCCGATGGACATGATCCGGGTGGCCGCCGAACGGGCGATATAGACAATTTCGGTCTCATCCAGGATCGACACCGAAGAAGACTGCCCGGTGCGCGCGGAAAGCTGATCTAGCCAGGGTTGCACGATCTGCGGCAGAGGCAGGGCTGCCAGCGCCCCCATCCCCAGCCGCAGAACACGCGGCGTGAGCTGGAAATATTTGCCATCGTATTCCGCGTAGCCAAGTTCGGTGAGCGTCAGCAAACAGCGGCGGGCAGTCGCCCGGTCAAGCCCTGTCGCGGCGGCTATTTCAGATACGGATTGGCGCGGCGTCTCGGCCCGGAAGCATTCAAGCACGCGCAGCCCCTTGGCAAAGGAGACGATGAAATCGGTTCTGTGCACCATGCGAACAACTGATGGCAGCATGTGAACAAATGTCAACATGTGAACAAAGAATCTGGTGCCGGTTCCGGTTCAGCGCGTATCAAAAGCCGAGGAGACATCTATGGACAAGACTTTCTCATCGCTTGCAGATGCTGTGTCGGTCATCCCGGACGGGGCGACCGTGATGATCGGCGGTTTTGGCGGCTCAGGCGCGCCAATCGAGTTGATCCACGCGCTGATCGACCAGGGCGCGCGGCATCTGACGGTAATCAACAACAATGCGGGGAACGGCCATGTCGGCCTTGCGGCACTGATCGAACAGGGCCGTGTCGACAAATTGATCTGTTCCTTTCCGCGCTCGGCTGACCCCACCGTCTTTGCCGAAGCCTACAAGGCGGGGCGGATCGAGCTTGAGATTGTGCCGCAGGGCACCCTGGCAGAACGGATCAGAGCAGGTGGTGCGGGCATACCCGCCTTCTACACGCCCACGGCCTTTGGCACCCAGGTGGCGGAAGGCAAGCCGACAGAGGTTTTTGAAGGCCGGTCCTATGTGCGTGAGCGCTGGCTCAAGGCGGATTTTGCCCTGATCAAGGGCGAGCTGGGTGACCAGCATGGCAATATGACCTACCGGATGGCGGCGCGGAACTTCAATCCGATCATGGCGACGGCAGCCACAACCACCATTGCCCAGGTATCGCGGATCGTGCCGCCGGGCGGGATCGACCCGGAACATGTCGTCACGCCGGGCATCTTCGTTCGCCGACTTGTCGAGGTGTCCGCGCCCGCACAGGAAGAAGAGCTTAACCGGGCGGAGGCCGTCTATCCATGACCGAAGTTTCCCACGCAAAGCTGAGCAATGCCCAGATCGCATGGCGCGCCGCGCAGGACATCGAGGACGGTGCCTATGTCAATCTCGGGATCGGATTTCCCGAAATGGTCGCGCAGTTCCAGCCTCCCGGACGGCAGGCCATCTTTCATACCGAGAATGGCATCCTTGACTTTGGCGCCGCCCCGGCCCGCGGTGAGGAAGACTGGGACCTGATCAATGCGGGAAAAAAGGCCGTCACGCTGAAACCGGGGACCGCCTTCTTTCACCATGCCGACAGTTTCGCGATGGTGCGGGGCGGGCATCTGGATGTTGCAATCCTTGGTGCCTACGAGGTTGCGCAGAACGGCGACCTGGCGAACTGGTCCACCGGCAGGGGCGGCATTCCGGCGGTCGGCGGTGCCATGGATCTGGTACAAAGCGCAAAGCGCGTTGCGGTGCTGACCGACCATGTGACCAAGGACGGCTTGCCCAAGCTGGTGTCTGAATGCACCCTTCCCCTGACCGGCGTTGCCTGCGTGACGCGGATTTACACCTCTCTTGCGGTGGTGGATGTGGTCGACGGGCGCTTTGTCCTGCGGGAGAAAGTGCCCGCCGTGACCCTGGAAGCGTTGCAATCCGTCACCGGTGCGCCGCTGCATATCGACGGTGCTGTCGCTGACCTGATCTGCCCTGACGAACCAGCCTAAAGCGCCCCGCCTTAAACTTGAATCGCCGATACCCTGCCGCGCTTCGCGCTCTCGGGACATCGGCGATACTGAGTGTATCAGGTTAAAGGCGGGACGCTCCAGCCTCGGGATGAGGCGCGGCATTCAGCCAGTTACGCCCCTGGCCCCTGCGTCGTCTCAAAGGTGATCTGGCCATCGCAGATGGTCATCACCGGCCCGAGCCCAGGTATCTCTTTCGGGTCTGTTGCCGCGATATCGCCGCCAAGTATCACCAGATCGGCCAGCATCCCGGTGCAGATCCGCCCGGTGCGGTCATCCATGTGACCTGCAAATGCACCGCGCCAGGTAAAACCTTCGAGCACTTGCATTAGCGGAACGCGCTGATCCGGAACGCCGGGGTGGAAGGGTTCGCGCGTGAGCGCTGCCGAAATCCCGACCAGCGGTTCCACGCGCACCACGGGCCAGTCCGAGGAAAAGGCATAATCGGCACCCGTTTCGATAACGTCGCGCCAGGCATAGGCAAAGGGCAACCGGGCCTCGCCGATAACGGAAACAGCCGGTTCAAGGGGCAGACCCATAACCCCTGGCACGTGCAACGGCTGCATGGAGGCTATGACGCCAAGTTCGCGAAACCGGGGCAAATCCTCGGGATGGACCACTTCGAGGTGTTCGATCCTGTGGCGCGCGTCGCGTTTGCCGTTGGCTTCCTGTGCGGCCTGGACACCGTCAAGAACGATCCGCACAGCGCCATCCCCAATGGCATGTACGCTGATCTGCAGGCCGCGCGCATCAATGTCGATGGCAGCCTTGTTGAAATGCGCCGCTTCAAAGATCGGCTCACCGCGGTTACCGGGCTGGTTCGCATACTCATCCACAAGCACCCCGGTGCCGCTTTCCAGTACACCGTCGCAGAAAATCTTCACCCGGCCGGATTTCAGCTTGTCGCTGTTGAAATCGGCTGCAAGGCGGCTGGCCTCGTCGAGCGAGGACAAAGGTTTCTCACGCGTGAGGTGAAAGGGCACTTCAACACGGACCGTCAGTTCCCCGGCATCCTCGATCTCTTTCAACAGCTCAAGAAGATATCGGTTTCCGTCCATGTTATGGATCGACGTAATCCCTTGCGCCGCACAAAACGCCAGACCTTCCTTCAGCACCGCAATGTCCTGCGCGCGTTCTTCGGGCGTTGGCGGCGTTTCCGGCTCCAGCCCGTAGTTGCCCAGCATCTCGCGCCCGCCGCTGGTCCGCAGGGCACGCACCGGTCCGATGGCATTCTTTTCGCGCAGCTCTCCGGTGGCCATTCCGTCAGGACCCACCACCACTTCGCTGCCCGCCCCGACATCGCGGCCCCGGGAGAGTCCTGCCTGCTCCAGCGCGGCGCTGTTGGCCCAGCCGGTGTGAAAATCAAAGGACAAGACAAGAACCGGGCGGTCGCGAACCATCTCGTCGATCAATTGCCGGGGATCCTTGCCGTGACCGGCAAGAAGCTCGTAGGTCGTGCCCTGCGCGACGAGCAATCCTTCGTCGGGATTGTCGGCAGCAAACTGGCGCAAGGCGGTTTTCGCGGCTTCAACATCGTCGAATTCAGACATCTGCAGGAACCGCCTGCCATAGGCCCCGCTGAAAAGATGCAGGTGCGATTCCACAAAGCCGGGCAATACCGTCGCGCCGTCAGCGTCGATCACGCGGGTCTTTGGCCCGATCAGATCAGCCGTGTCTTCATGGCGCCCCACTGCCGCGATCTTGTTGCCCAGTAAAGCCAGTGATTGCGCGGTCGGCGCGCGCTCGTCCATGGTCAGGATCTGCGCGTTCCTGATGACAATATCTGCCTGGGTCATGTGGGGTCGCCGATTGTTGTTTTCAAAGTTGGCTCCGCGAGAAAATCAGGTGCAAATATCATTCTGCACAACGGCTCCAGCCGCTGTGTCAGCGCGATGCGGTGATCCGCGATTGTCATGTCTTCTGATTTGATCAGGTCGAAGAAGGCCCCGCCCCAGATGTCGTAGAGGATCTGCACAAGATGATCGACATCCGCCGGATTTCCGTCGTGCAGCGTAAGGTCGTAAGAGGAGAGCACCTGCCGCAACGCGGACATCAGCTCGGTGTTCACGATCTGGTAGGATTGCGCCAGCTCTGTTGTCGGATAGCGGATTGTGTCAGCCTCGGCATAGCGCCAGATGCGTTTGCTGGCGATGCGCAATGTACCCTCCGCGAACTCGGAAAAGATGGTGACGAGCAGCGTGGCAAAGTCCAGATCCGTGCGCGGCACCATGATCTTGCTGTGCTGACGTTCGCGGGCCGCGCCCTCATGGATCAAGGCAATCAGGATGCCACCCTTGTTGCCGAAATAATTGAAGACGGTGGGCTGAGACACACCAACGGCCTCGGCGATGTCGGCCATTGTCGTTGCATCGACACCCTGGCTTGCAAACAGCCCTTGTGCCGCTTCGAGAATTTCCTCGCGGCGCCGGGCCTTCTTGCGGTCCCGCAGGCCTGGCGCGCCCTGCGCTGCCTCAATGCTTGTCGTTTGACCCATGGCATAAAGTCCTTCATGTAGTAAAAAATTTTATTGACTAAAATATTATTGTCAATACCAATTGGCCCACCTTAATTTGAACGGACGGAAACCGCGATGATCGAAACGCAGTCCCTTTCGGAAGCCTGTGCCGTGACCGCGCTTGCACGCATCGCGCTTAATTCTCTTGTCCCGATTGCACCTCGTCCTTGCCGGATGCGCAACTGGCAACCGCTGCCGCCTTTGCCGAGGCATCCAAACTGAGCCTGCCCAAAAAGCTTGTGGCGGCAGGGCCATCGTTGGCCCCCGCCTTTCCGCAGAGGCGAAAGAAATGAACCCCATGTCAAAAGGAATGAACACCATGTCCAAACTTCCCCGCCTGGCAGCAACGCTGTCTGTCACAACGGCCTGTGCCTGCCTTGGCTTTGCATCCTGGGCCCAGGATGCAGCCGATCCGGCGCGCTGGCTTTCGCCCACGATGATCAATGCCCGTGCCAGCATGTTCACGCCCACGCTGAACTATCTGACCTTTCAGCACATGGACCAGATGTTCGCGACCCGCACGGTTCCGGCAGGGTCCGAAACCTGGGAGCTGTCCGAAAACCCGATCTCGCTGGAAGGCAGCTACACCATCCTTGGCGAGACCTATGACCTTGAAGGCGCGCTTGAACGGACCCGGACCAATGCTTTGGTCGTGCTGAAGGATGGCGAGCTGGTCTATGAACGCTATCGCAACGGCAGCGGCCCGACGACGCGCTTCCTGACCTTCTCTGTCGCCAAGTCCTATACGTCGACGCTGATCGGCCTGGCCTTGCAGGATGGGCTGATCGAAAATCTTGACGATCCGGTCACCAAGTATCTGCCGGAAATGGCAGGCACCGGCTATGACGGCCCAAGTGTGCGCGATCTGTTGCGGATGCGGTCCGGTGTCGACTGGGAAGAGCGTTACGAGTTCGGCAGCGATACCCAGCTGACCAAGGTGCACGACAATGCGCTTGTCGCCTACAACTACCGCTGGTGTGATTACGCGGCGAATGAATCCGTCAAGGGCGCTACAGCGCCTGACGAACGCTTCAACTATGCCACGCTTGATACCAGCGTCCTGGGCTGCATCGTCGAGCGTGTCACCGGGCGGACCGGCGCCGAATACATGGCCGAAAAACTCTGGCAGCCGATGGGGGCGGAGTCTGACGCCTATTGGATCATGGATGGCCCTGATGACATCGGGCGTGAATTTTATGGGGCTGGCCTTGCTGTCACGGCAAGGGATCATGCGCGTTTCGGCCAGATGTTCCTGCAGGGTGGCATGGCCAATGGCACCCGTGTTCTTCCCGAAGCCTGGGTGACCGAGGCGACCGTGCCTGACGCCGGATATTCGCCAATCGAAGAAGGATCGCCACTTGGCTATCAGTACCAGTGGTGGACGGAAGCCGACAGCGACGTCTACATGGCGATGGGCCTGTTCCATCAATTCATCCGTGTCGATCCAAGCAACAAGATTGTCATCGTCAAGACAAGCTATACCGAAGCGCCGATTGGCAATGATGCGGAAAACGCAGAGCTTTTTGCCCAGATCACCGCGAAGCTGACGCAATAAGGGGTTCGGGCCGGCCCCCTGCCGACCCTCCCCTCCGCCTGGCATTTGTGGCGGCGCGTTTCGCCGGGCGTTGCTACCCTTCGCTGCCCGCGATCCATGCCTTTGCCGCATCCAGCATCGCCTCGCGCAGGTCGGCGACTTCGGGCATTTGCCGCAGCTCCGCCGTGGTCGCAAAGCCGATGTGAATCGACGGCAGCGCGAGGTCTGCCACCTCCAGCACCTTGAAATCCCGCGCATTGGCATGTTCGTTCAGCGCCACCCGCGGCACGCAGGTCAACATCCCCAGGGCCAGCGCCAGGTTGATCAACCCGTTCGGGTCCGCCGACACCTCCACCGCCGCCGTCAGATCCGGGGCACCTGTGCTGCGCATCGCCGATTCCAGCACGATCCGGTTGTTCGACTCCCGCGAGGGCATGGCCCAGGGCCAGCCAACCAGATCCCGCGCTCTGGGTGCGTCCAGCCGGGCAACCGGATGGCCGGTCGGACAGATCAGGATCAGGTCCGTTTCCAACAAGGGATCATAGGTCAGCAGCCGCGCGATGCGGGTTGGCACCTGATCCCAGTCCAGCCGCCCGACATAACAATCCAGATTGCCCTCGCTCAGCGCCTCGACCATATCGCCGACCAGGCCGGTCTTGAGCTGGAACCGGGTTTCGCTCTGGCCCACGTTCAACCGGCGCAGCGCTTCGGGGATGATGTTGTACATCAGGGCCGAATTCGTGCCGATCCGTAGCGAAAGCGTCTGCCCCGCGTCCAGCTCGCGCACAAGCTGGTCCAATGTCGCCAGCCCCGACCGCGACCGCCGCAGCGCCAGCAGCCCGGTATCGGTCAGCACCACCCCCCGCACGGAACGTTCGACCAGCGGCACGCCCATGGCGAATTCGAGATCCTTCAACATCTGCGAGACTGCGGGCTGCGTCAGGTTCAGTTCCGCCGCCGCCGACCGCAGCGAACCGTGTTCATCAATCAGCTGCAACAGCCTCAGATGCCGCAGGCGCAGTCTTTCGTAATGAAGGGGTGAATGAGCCATCAGTAAAAGTTATCATATTCCAAGAAAGTTTAGAGTACTTCTTTCATCGGCAAGTGGATAGCCTTTGCGAACATTCGCGGAATGTGAACTCTGGGAGGGGCCATGAAACGCGCAAACGCCATATCGGGCATCATTCTGTGCGTGTTCTCGCTTGTCATGCTGGCTTTTGTCATTCCGGGCCAGATCAGCACCGGGCCATCCGGCATGATGTCACCCCGGCTGGTGCCGCAAATGACGATGATCGGCATATTTGGGCTCTCCCTTCTGCTGGTGCTGGGCAACCTGCGCGGGGGCGAGGATGACCATCCGCCGCCCTTCTCGCGCAAGGAATTGCTGGCGCTTTTACGGATCTCGGCAGTCTTTGCCATAGCGATTGTACTCTATGAATTCTTCGGCGCGCTGATCGGCGCCTCTTCCCTCGTGATCTTAGGGCTTCTTGCATTGGGCGAACGCCGCCCGCTGGTGATCCTGACGCTGACCGTGGTGTTGCTGACCGGACTCTGGGCCTTGTTCTACAAGGTCCTCGGCACGGCGATCCTGTGAGGGTGCAATGGAATATCTGATCCTGGGCATCGGGGATGTGTTCGGCGGCACCACGCTGCTTTGGGTCGCTGTCGGTGTGACCCTCGGCTATGTGCTGGGTGCCATTCCCGGGCTGGGCAAGGCCATCGGCGTGGCGGTTTCGATCCCGCTGACCTTCTACCTCGAACCGGTCAGCGCATTGGGCCTGCTGATCGGCATCGCCAAGGGCAGCGCCGCAGGAAGTGCAGTCTCCGCCATCCTGCTCAACACGCCGGGCGAGCCCTCCTCCGCACCAACGGCCTTTGACGGCTATCCGCTTGCCCGGCAGGGCAAGGCGCAGAAGGCGCTGAAGATGGGCCTTTTCGCCTCGGTCATCGGTGATTTCGTCTCCACCATCATCCTGATCCTGCTGGCAGCCCCCCTTGCCCGCTACGCCTTGCTGATCGGCCCGGTCGAACTTTGCGCCATCCTCGTGTTCTCGCTGGTCTTCATCGGCGGCCTTTCCGGCAATTCGCTCACCAAAGGTCTGATTGCTGCCTGTTTCGGCATCTTCTTTGCCACCGTGGGGCTGGAAACCGAAACCTTTGTCCCGCGCCTGACCTTCGGCTACCTCGAACTCGAAGACGGCATTTCCCTGGTGCCCATGGCCATCGGCATGCTGGCGGTTGCCGAAATGATCGTACAGGCCGGAAACCTCGACACGCTGGACCGCGAAACCGCTGAGTTGCGCGACAGCAGCGATCCCCGCGACCGCAGAGTGACCCGCGAGGAATGGCGCCGCTGTGCGCCGGTCATCGCGCGCGGCACCTTTATCGGTGCCGCGATCGGCATCCTGCCGGGCCTTGGTGCCAGCGTCGGCTCCTTCCTGTCCTACGGCGAAACCCGCCGCGTCTCTGCCACGCCGGAAAAATACGGCACCGGCATGATCGAAGGGGTCGCCGCCGCCGAAAGCGCGGACAATGCCGTGGTCCCTTCCAGCCTGATCCCGCTCTTTACCCTGGGCATTCCCGGCAGCGTCATTGCCGCAATCCTGATCGCCGCCTTCGTCCTGCACGGGCTGACACCGGGCCCCCTGATGTTCCAGCAACAGCCCCGGATGGTTGCGGGGCTTTATGTCTCCATGCTCTGCGCCAGCGCCATCCTTCTGGTGATCGGGCTGCTGGGCCAGCGGCTGTTCTCGTTGATCGTGCATGTCCCGCTGCGGCTGGTGATCCCCGGTGTCCTGCTGTTCTGCTGTGTCGGATCCTACATGGAAACCGGCAGCATCTTCTCGATCTTCATCATGCTCGGCTTTGCCCTGATCGGCTTCGTGGCGCGCAAGCTCGACTTTTCCTTCGTCACATTCCTGATCGGCTTTGTCATCGGACCCAAGCTGGAGCTCAGCTTTCGGCAGTCCCTGCAACTGCTGAAACACGACGCGTCGAACC
Source organism: Sulfitobacter sp. IGS-18 (assembly GCF_059628195.1). Lineage (NCBI taxonomy): Bacteria > Pseudomonadati > Pseudomonadota > Alphaproteobacteria > Rhodobacterales > Roseobacteraceae > Sulfitobacter > Sulfitobacter sp. IGS-18. The sequence continues at coordinate 256,392 of NZ_JCAQIH010000002.1, forward strand.
TGCTGGGCCATCCCATCGCGCTGGTCTTTCTGTTTGCGGCGCTTGTCTTTGTCGTCATGTCCGGCCGCTCCTCGGTCACGCGCCGGGTGCAAATGCCACCAACAACCCAGGAACACTGAAACTGAAAGGGAGGAAACCAACCATGAAATGCTTTGAAAGACGCGCGATACTCGGTCTTGCCGCGAGCCTGGCCATCGCCTCGGCGGGCCTGCTGCCCGACCTGGCCGCAGCGCAGGATTATCCGACGAAACCTGTCACCATGCTGGTGGGATACGGTGCGGGCGGCCAGACGGACCTTGTTGCACGCGGCGCGGCGCGGGTCCTTGCGGAACAGCTTGGCCAGCCCGTCAACGTGGTGAACAAACCCGGTGCCGGCGGCGCTGTCGCCGCGCGCGAACTGACGCAGGCGGCTCCCGATGGTTACACAATCCTGTTCCATTCCAACTCCGTCGTCAACTCCGCGCCCTTCATCATGGATCAGGTGAATTTCACACCGGATGACTTTGAATATGCCGGCATGATCACCGCCTATCAGACCGGGCTGGTCGCCCATGTCGACGCGCCCTTCGACGATCTGAAAGGCTTCATTTCCTGGGCCAGGGAAAATCCGCACTTCGCCTATGCGGCGCTCAGCCCCGAAGCGCGGATGTACATGGACACCCTGGCCGAAGCCAACGGGCTGGAACCGAATGCCGTCCCGGTGCAAAGCGGCGGCGAGATGATCACCGCCTTGCTGGGCAAGCAGGTGGTCGCGGCCTTCTCCGGCGGGATCCACTACCGCTATCCTGATGAGCTCAAGACGATCTCGGCCACGACGACCTTCCGCCATCCTTCGGCACCCGATGTCGCCTCGATCGAGGAGGACGGCTATCCCATCGGCATGGACACGCGCACCACGCTGTTTCTGCCCAAGGGGACGCCGCGCGATGTGCTGGAAAGAATTTCCGTCGCGCTTTCCGCCGCCGCGGACGATGCCGACTTCAAGAAGGTCACGGACGGGGCAAACATCCCCATCATGTACATGAACCTTGATGAGGCGCGCGCGGAAATCGAAGCCACCTATGCAAAGCACAAGGGCATCCTGACCGACGGTTCCTGAACCCCATCGCACAGCGCCGCCCCGGGCCAAAGCCGGCCCGGGGCACCCGCAGCACCCTCTCAAACAGCATCAGAGGCCTCATGTTTCAGCCACTCAAAGGATTGAAGGTCATCGACCTGAGCCAGGTACTTGCCGGACCCTATGCCACCTACCAGCTTGCGCTCATGGGGGCGGAAGTCATCAAGATCGAAAAACCCGGCGAAGGTGACTGGACCCGCGTGCTGGGCCCCTTCCCGGACCTGATCGCGCGGCGCATGGGGCTGGGCTACATGACCCAGAACGCAGACAAGAAATCCGTCGCCATCAATCTCAAGACTGCAGAAGGGATCGAATTGATGCGCGGGCTGATTGCGGGTGCTGACATCTTTGTCGAAAATTTCAAACCCGGTGTCGCGGAACGGCTGGGTTTGGGGTTCGAGGCGGTGCGCGAGATGCAGGACCAGATCGTCTATTGCTCGATCTCCGCCTATGGTCAGACCGGCCCGCTGAGCGAACGGCCCGCCTATGACCACATCATCCAGGGCATGTGCGGCATCATGAAGACCACCGGCACAAGGGGCAGCGGCCCCACCAAGGTCGGCGCACCCTATATTGATTATGCCACCGGGATGAACGCGGCCCTGGGCATCATCGCGGGCCTGCGCGAGGCGGAGCGGTTGAAAAAGGCCGTGCACATCGACGTCGCCATGCTCGACACTGCGCTGATGATGATGGCCTCTCTCGCGACGCAACACCTGTCTTCCGGCTGGATGCCGGAGCAGAACGGAAACGAAGCCTGGAGCGCCAGCCCCTCCTCCGGTGCGTTTGAAACCTCCGACGGTATGCTGATGCTTGCCGCGAACAACGACCCGCAGTTCCATCTGCTGTGTGCCGCCCTGAACCGCAAAGATCTTTCGGCAGACAGCCGCTATGCCAGCACCGCCGCGCGGGCGCGGAACAGCGGCCAGCTGCGCCGGGAGCTCGACGATATCTTCCTCACCAGGCCGGCGGCCGAATGGGAACTGCTGCTTGCCGAATGGAAGGTCCCCGCCGCCAGAGTCCGTGGCCTCGAAGAAGTCCTGGCCGAGGATCACATCCAGTCACGCGGCATCATCAGCAGCATGAACATCAAGGGCGACACAGATCACGAGGTCTTTGTGCCGGGGCTCAGCTTTCTGGCCAACGGGGTGGCGCAATCCCCGGTGAACATCCCCAGCGCACTTGGCGCAGATACTGATGCTGTCCTGACGGGCCTGAACCTCAGCCCGGAAAAGCTGGAGGAATTGAGAAAGAGCGGCGTCATCGGGTGAAAGTGACGACCCTGACCCGGCGCCCTCGGCTTGTTCCGGGCCCGGGCTGGCATCGACTGACAGCAGCTTAATTCCGCTACAGCGTTTCGGGATTAACTTGAAACATCCAACATCACTTTTCGCGTTCGACCGCAGGAAGAGGCAGCGAACAAGTGATTCAGGTATATCCCGAAGCGCTATAGCAGGTACCCGCGGCATTCGACACATGTTCCGAGCTGCCCCGATCAGCTGGCAGAAAACAGCCGTGACCGGCCCAACTCCTGCGCGACCTGCTGCAACAGGCTGATCGTCTGCAGCCGGTCATCCTCGCTGCGGATGCCAAGGGTCGACATCGACGTGCCGACCACGGCTTTCAAGGCATTCACCCCGCCAATGGGGGCTGCAAAACCTGTCACCCCCGGTTCGAACTCGTTCTCGACGATGGCATAGCCAACCGCCCTGCAGTGCTGCACCCGGTTCAGAATTTCGGTGCGGTCCATGGTGGTGTCCGGCGCATATTGTTCAAACGGAAGGCTGCGGATCGTCTCCTCCGCCCGGTCCTGCGGCGCAAAGGCCAGTATCATCCGGCCGATGGCAGTGTGGAGCAATGGCAAGCGGCTGCCGACGGTGAACCCGAAGGAAACTGCATCCTCCTGCGCTGTCGACTGTGCAACATAGACCGCTGAATTGCCGTCAGGAATGGCAAGCGAAACCGTTTGTCCGATCCGGGTGGAATAGCGGTTCAACAGCGGCTGGATATGCGTGCCGAACTGATTGCCACGCAGAAAACTGCCTGCAAGTATCAGCACCTGTGGCGACAGGGAAAAATGCCGCCCCTCCCGTTCGGCATAGCCCAGATGGACCAGCGTCAGGGTCAGCCGCCGCACCGACGCGCGGTCAAGCCCGGTCAGCTGCGCGATCTCGGCCAGCGTAAGCCTGGTATGGGTATCGTCAAAGGCTTTCAGGACGGCCATGCCCTTCACGAAGGTCGAGGAAATATCCCTGTCCGCAATCTCATGTTTCAATGGGTCTGGACGAAGGGTCACGGGCGGCTCCTGGATTTCGCTTGGTTCTTTCAGATGACACATCCGTGGGCGCTATTAAACCAAAAGCCAAGATATCACCCGGGATGTCGCCATGAGGATTGTTAATGTAACATATGTGCGCTATTTAACCAAATGGAGCAAAGATACAACCAGCCGCCAATCTGAAGGAGACTTCCCATGATCAGCCAGGAACTGAACGAAACGCTCACAAGAACTGGCCCCGGGACAGAGGCGGGCGAGGTCATGCGCCGCTATTGGCAGCCTGCCGCGCTGACCGACGAACTGGCGGGCAAACGCCCGGTTGTGCCGGTCCGCCTGCTGGGTGAGGATCTGGTGCTGTTCCGTGACAGCGAAGGCGAACTTGGCCTGATCGCACGGGGCTGTCCGCACCGTGGGGCCGATCTTTGCTATGGTCGGCTGGAAGACAACGGATTGCGCTGCCCCTTCCACGGCTGGCACTTCAACCGCAATGGCCAATGCGTGGAACAGCCCGGTGAACCCGAAGGGTCGCGGATGCATGAACAGATCCGGACGACATCATATCCGGTGATCGAAAAGAACGGGATCATCTTTGCCTATATGGGGCCGGGCACGCCACCGGCCTTCCCGAATTTCGACTGTTTCCGCGCGCCGGAAAGTCACGTATTTGCTTTCAAGGGTCTGTGGGAATGCAACTGGCTGCAGGCGATGGAGGTGGGCATCGACCCTGCGCATGCCTCTTTCCTGCACCGTTTCCTGCAGGACGAAGACCCCGCCGACAGCTATGGCAAGCAGTTCCGCGACATGGCCGCCAACACAGAGATCCCGATGACCAAGCTGCTGCGCGATTATCCGCGCCCCGACATCACGGTCGAGGAAACCGATTACGGCATGCGCATCATCGCCCTGCGCCACATGCAAGACGGCCGCACCCATGTGCGCATCACCAACCAGATCTTCCCCGAGGCGATCTCGATCCCCATGTCGCGGGAGATGATCATCACCCAGTGGCATGTGCCTGTGGATGACGAGACCTGCTATTGGTATTCGATGTTCACCAGCTTTGACAAACCCGTCGACAAGCAGAAGATGCGCGATCAGCGGCTCAGGGAACATCGCCTGCCCGACTATGCCCCGATCAAGAACAAGCGCAATGACTACGGTTTCGACCCCGAAGAGCAGGCCCGCGAAACCTATACCGGCATGGGGCTCGACATCAACGTGCACGATCAATGGGCGGTCGAAAGCCCCGGCCGGATCTTTGACCGGACCAGGGAACATCTGGGCAAGACCGATGTTGCCATCATCAAATACCGGCGCATGCTGCGCGCCGCGATCAGCAGCCTCAAGGATGGAAACACCGATGCGCTGCCCATGTGCAACGGCGTCGATGTCAGCAAGATCTACGGCCCGATCTCAAACGACACCATCGGCACGCGGGACAACTGGCAGGATGTCTTCACGCAAAGCGATGCCGAACGACGCGAGGCTTGCAAGGGATGGGATGCAAAGGTCTGATGGCCACAAGATGAATCGTACCGGTGGTTGACGCGCGGTTCCCTGATGCCGCCACCTGAAGGGCAGATATGAGCCAGTTACACGAAAAGATCGCCAGCGGCGCGCTTGCCCGGATGGGCCTGCTTGACGAGGATGCCATCGGCGCCGCCGCCGCCCTGGTCGAACGGGTCAGCGGCTCCGATGTCGAGACGGTGAGGGTGCTCTTTGCCGACCAGCACGGCATCCTGCGCGGCAAGACCCTCGTGGCCTCCGCAATGGCCTCGATCTTCACCTCCGGGGTTGCGATGCCCTCCACCCTTCTTCTGAAGGACACATCGCACAAGACTGTCTTTCCGGTGTGGTCGGATGACCCCGACATTCCCGGGGGCATGACCGGTGCGGGCGATATCCTTTTGCTGCCCGACCCTGCCACGTATCGCGAGTTGCCGTGGTCGTCGAACTCCGCCTGGATCTTCTGCGATCCGCATGGAAAAGACGGCGCCACCCTGGATTTCTCGCCGCGTGACCTGCTCAAGCGTGCGATTGCGCGCCTGTCAGAGCATAACATCGCATTGGTTGTCGGGCTGGAGGTCGAATTTCAGATCTACGCGCAGGTTGCGCAAAAGCTCGACCATGGCGATGCGACCATGCCCGGCCAGCCGCCTCAGACCCGCAACCTCACCCAGGGTTACCAGTTCCTGACCGAACAGCTTTATGACCTGATGGAACCGGTACTGGACGATCTGCGCCGCCATTGCCAGGCGCTCGGCCTGCCGGTGCGCTCGATGGAGATCGAAATGGGGCCCAGCCAGTTCGAATTCACCTTCGACCCGGCCGATCCGCTGACCCATGCGGACAACATGATGATGTTCCGCGCCATGGTGAAAGAGACCTGCGCGCGGCGTGGCCTGCATGCGACCTTCATGTGCAAGCCGAACCTCGCCAATGCCGCCGCCAGCGGATGGCATCTGCACCAGTCCCTTGTTGACATGACAACCGGAGAGAACCTGTTGGTGCCACCTGCCGTAGGGACGATCACCGACACGGCCAGTGGCTGGATTGCGGGTTTGCTGGAACACGCCCGCGCGTCCTGCCTGCTGACTACGCCGACGGTGAACGGATACAAACGCTACCGCCCGCATCAACTGGCCCCCGACCGCATCCAATGGGGCCGCGACAACCGTGGCGCAATGATCCGCGCCCTGATGGCACCCGGTGACCCCGCCTCGCGGATCGAGAACCGCGTGGCAGAGACAACGGCCAACCCCTATTATTTCTTTGCCAGCCAGATCCTGTCAGGCCTCGATGGTCTGAACCGCAATCTGCGCGCGCCCGACCCGGTGGAAACCCCCTATGACGGCCCGGCAACGCAACTGCCCGAAAGCCTGCTCAGCGCGATCCAGCATTTCGAAAACTCGTCCTTTTACCGTGAGGTGCTGGGCGATGCTTTTGTCGATTACCTCGCCTTCATCCGGCGCGCGGAATGGGACCGTTACCACCTGACCATCTCGGAATGGGAACAGGCCGAATATTTCGGGATCTACTGAAACGCCGCTGACGCGGGTCTGCCCGCTTTCCACCAGTTAACGGCAGGAAAGCGGGCAGGCCCCGGGAACGCTCAAAGACCGGCGAAATGGAACGCCTTGGTTTCAAGGTATTCCTCGATCCCTTCCTGCGCGCCCTCACGCCCCAGACCGGAGGCTTTGACCCCGCCGAAAGGCGCCTCCGCATGGCTGACCACGCCGGTGTTCAACCCGACCAGACCCGCCTCCAGCGCCTCGCCGAACCGGAAGGCACGGGCCATGTCCGTGGTGTAGAAATAGGCCGCCAGACCAAAGGGCGTACCATTGGCCAGCGCCAGCGCCTCGGCCTCCGTTTCGAACCGGAACACGGGCGCGACGGGGCCAAAGGTTTCCTCGTCTGCCAGCTGCATGTCCACCGTCGCCTCCGACAGCACGACCGGATCGGCAAATTGCGCAGGCAGATCGCGCGCCTTGGTGGCACGCCGGGCGCCCTTGGCCAATGCATCCGCCACATGGGCGTTGATCTTGGTGATGGCGCTGGTGTTGATCATCGGACCGATGGCAATGCCCTCGGCTGTGCCGGGACCCACCGTCAGCGCATCGACCCTGGCCGCCAATGCCGCGACAAAGGCATCGTAGATGCCGGATTGCACCAGAATGCGGTTGGCGCAGACACAGGTCTGACCGCCATTGCGGAACTTCGACTGCATCGCGCCCTCGACAGCGGCATCCAGATCGGCATCGTCAAAGACGATGAACGGCGCGTTGCCGCCCAGCTCCAGCGATATTTTCTTGAGCGTCGGGGCGCATTGCCCGGCCAGCAGCGCGCCCACGCGGGTCGAGCCGGTGAACGACAGCTTGCGCACCACGGGGCTGGCGGTCAGCGTTTCGCCGATCACCTCCGGGCGGCCGGTCAGGATGTTCAGCACACCCCTGGGCATACCCGCCCGCTCGGCCAGAACGCCAAGCGCCAGCGCCGAATAGGGGGTAAAATCGGACGGCTTGATGACCATCGTGCACCCTGCCGCCAGGCCGGGGGCCACCTTGCGGGTGATCATCGCGATGGGGAAATTCCACGGCGTGATGATGGCACAGACGCCAACCGGCTCCTTCATGGCAAAGATCTTCTTGCCCGGCACCGGAGAGGGGATGATATGGCCGTTGATCCGCCGCGCCTCTTCCGCGAACCAGCGGACAAAGGACGCGCCGTAAACCACCTCGCCCCGCGCCTCGGCCAGCGGTTTGCCCTGTTCGGCGGTCAGGATCCGCGCCAGGTCTTCGGCGTGGTCATACATCAGTTGATACCAGCGCATCAGGATGTCGGCGCGGTCGACGTGGGTGCGCGCGCGCCAGTCTTTCATCGCCTCTTCGGCGGCGGCGATGGCGGCGCTGGTTTCAACCGCCGTACAGTCTGGCATATGCCCGATCGCGTCACCGGTGGCCGGGTCGATCACCGGCATGTCCGCGCGCTCGATCCAGTCGCCGTCGATCAGCGCCGCTTCGCGCAGCAGGTCGGGATCGGACAGCTGGTCGCGCAGGTTGGTGGATGGTGTGTCGTGAATGGTCATGCTTTTCCTCCAAGCGCGGCAACAACTGCCGCCGTGATATCGTCTGTGGTGTTCTGACCGGGACGGGTGCCAATGCCCTGTGCGGTCGCTGTTTCGACGGCCTCCAGCACAGCGGCAGCGGCTTCGCCCTCGCCCAGATGCTCCAGCATCTGCGCCCCCGACCAGATCGCGGCGATCGGGTTGGCAATGTTCTTGCCCGCAATATCCGGTGCTGAACCATGCACCGGTTCGAACATCGAAGGCGCGCTGCGGTCAGGGCAGATATTGGCCGAAGCGGCAAAGCCCAGCCCGCCCTGAATAGCCGCGCCCAGATCGGTCAGGATGTCGCCAAACAGGTTCGAGGCAACCACCACGTCCAGATCCTGCGGGTTCATCACCATCTTGGCCGCCATGGCGTCGATATGCATGTGGCTGACCGTCACCTCGGGATATTCGGCAGCCAGTTCGCGGGTCACCTCATCCCAGAACACCATCGAATATTTCTGTGCGTTCGACTTGGTGACCGACGTCAGATGCTTGCGCCGCGCCTGTGCCTGTTCGAAACCAAAGCGCAGGATACGTTCGACACCTTGGCGAGTGAAAATCGACGTCTCGACCGCCACTTCGTTGTCACGTCCCTGATGCACGCGCCCGCCGGCACCGGAATATTCACCTTCGGTGTTTTCGCGGATGCACAGGATGTCGAAACCTTCGGCCTTCAGCGGGCCTTCGACACCGGCCAGCAGCCTGTGGGGCCGGATGTTGGCATATTGGTCAAAGGCCTTGCGGATCGGCAGCAACAGACCATGCAGCGACACCGAATCCGGCACGCTGTCGGGCCAGCCGACCGCACCCAGAAAGATCGCGTCAAAGCCGCGCAGCGTTTCAATGCCATCTTCCGGCATCATCGCACCTGTCTTGGCGTAATATTCGCAAGACCACGGAAAGGTCTGTGTTTCCAGGGCAAAGCCAAAGCGGCCGGCGGCCGCGTTCATGACCTCCATGGCGGCGTCGGTGACATCGACGCCAATGCCGTCTCCGGGGATCAAAGCAAGATTATATGTGGTCATATCAGTTTCCTTGGTCTTCACAGGTCGATCAGGACCGATTTCATTCTGCGGCTGGCGGCACCGGCTTTGCGTCCCGGGCCGCAGGTCTTCAGCCCCGCACAGAGCCCATAGCCGGGATGGCCGACAAGAGCCAAGGCCACTTGCGCGCGCCCAAATCTCCGAAAGCGCGCCACCCGTCCGGCATCGGCGCCATCGGCACCACCGATAAACCGACAGGCTGGCAAGGCGGTCTGGTCTGCATCATTGGCAAGGTTCATGGCGCACCCTGAGAAGGAATTCTGCCTGCAAGATCGCGCGTTCGATGCGGCCATAGCTGCCGAAAGCGCCGGATCCTCAGCATTTTACGCTGCACTCCCGGATTTCTCAGGCAGAAGATTTTGGCGCTGTCGAGCCCGAACCTTCAGATCGGCGCGGCCTGTATCCTGCCGCCCTGCATTGGGCAAAGCCATGGCCGCACAGCCGCTATCAAAACTTGGATACTCTGCCCCATTGGGCATGATCAAAGCGGGCCAGCCGGTACTGCGCCGTCTCGGTGATGGGGGCGCGGGCAAGTACCAGATCGGCGACCAGATGGCCCACCCCCGGCCCGATGCCAAAGCCGTGGCCAGACAGCCCCGCCGCCAGCGTCAGACCCGCAATGCCGATATCATTGTCGATCACCGGCACGCCGTCCGGCGTGCTGTCGATATAGCCTGCCCATCGTGCCTGCACCGGTACAGTCGCAAGTGCGGGCAAGAGCTTGCGCGCATTGGCCAGCGTCTGGTTCACCGTCGCAACCGAGGGGCGCGGGTCAAGGATGCGGACCCGTTCCATCGGGGTTTCCCGGTCCAGATCCCAGGTCGCCATGGTCTCGAAACCCGCCCGCCAGGCCTGCAACCCGCCTGGCAGCAGCGACCGCCAGCGTTTGGTGAACATCGGCAGGAAATGCTTGGCTTTGCGGATCATGCGAGGGGTCGGATCAACGTTGCCCTTACCCGAAATCGCCAATGTATAACCGCCATCGCCACGCCGGGTCAGCGACACCGCAGAGGTATGCAGCGCAGGCGGCAAACCCTCGGCACCCGGCGCCACGGAGAGGATCGAACTGCGCACCGAGGCCTGGGGAAAGAAGATGCCCGATTGGTGCAGGAAACTGCCCGCCCAGGCGCCACCCGCCATCACCACCTGCGGCGTGCGGATCACGCCACGCTCGGTCACCACCGCCGAGACGGCCCCCGCTTCGGTTTCGATACCGCGGGCGGCACAGCCCTGCACCACGACACCGCCATGCTTCATCACGCCGCGTGCAATCTGCGGTGCGGCACTGGCAGGGTCGGCAATGCCATCGCTGGGCGACCAGACCCCACCGGCCCATTTCTGCCCCGTCGCAGCGCCCCTTTCGGTGGCTTCGGCGGCGCTCAGCATCCGGGTGTCGACACCTTCGCCCCGCGCAAACCGGCCCCAGCTGGCCCAGCCTTCGATTTCGGCGGCATCGTTGGAAAGATACAGCAACCCGCAGCGGCGAAAGCCCAGATCAACACCGATGTCCTGCGCCATGTCTTCCCACAGCGCCAGGCTGCGGGTGGAGAGCGGAAGCTCGCGCGCATCGCGGTTCTGCTGGCGGCACCAGCCCCAGTTGCGGCTGGATTGTTCGGCCCCCACGCGGCCTTTCTCCAGCAGCACCACTTTCATGCCCGCACGCGACAGCCAATAGGCGGCACATACGCCGACAATGCCTGCCCCGATCACCACGCAATCGGCAGCATCTGGAAAGGTGTCATTTGTCGTCAAATTCATCAACGGGGCAGGCATTGTATTCTCCGTACTTCTGGCCAGACCTTCATCATATCGCCTGCTGCGCGGCGTCGCAGGATATGGTCTTGTAATTGTTCACAAAAACGAAACCTGCGCGGCACCGCCGGTTGCGCTCAATACCCCCGGTTCTGATCGACACGCCCGGGAAGCGGGCTTTTGGTGCACGTGGCGCGGACCACCTCCAGCGCATGCAGCGCGCCAGCGTGGTGATCGGTCACGGCCGCGATATGCGGCGTGACGATCACCCGCGGATCGCGCCAGGCCCAATGATCGGCAGGCAGCGGTTCAGGGTTGGTCACATCCAGCATCGCATGCCGCAGCGCGCCACTGTCCAGCGCGTCGCGCATTGCCTGCATGTCCAGCTGCGCCCCGCGCCCGGCATGCACCAGCGCCGCCGCTTCCGGCAGTTTCGCAAACAGAGCGGCGTTCAGGATGCCGCGCGTCTCGGCTGTCAGCGGCAGCAGACAGACCAGAATATCGCTCTGGCCCAGAAACCTGTCCAGATCCTGCAGGCCATAAACCGGAACATCTGCCACCGGCCGCCCGGAGCGTGACCAGCCGCTGACCTTGAAACCCATGCCGCCCAGCGTCTGTGCCGCCAATGTGCCGATCCGGCCCATGCCCATGATCCCGACGCGGGCGTTCCGCGCATGCGACACCGCCTGCGGCTTCCATTGGCCCTGCCCTGCCTGTTCCAGATAGGCCGACATCGTGCGGTGCAGCATCAATGTTGCCATTACCACCCAGTCGCGCACCATCTCCTCGATACCCGGATCAAGGGCGCGCACCAGTTCCATGCCTGCGGGCAAGGCAGGCATCTGGTCCACCCCGGCCCCGGAACTGATCACGACCTGCAGGTTGGGATAGCGCTGCAGATCTTTCGGGGGTGTCCAGCACAACAGATGCGTGACCTCGGCCGGGTCGGTGACGGCCTCTTCGCCCACAATGATCTTTTCTCCTGCCGCTTCAAAGGCCGCGACCCAGACCGCGGCACGTTCGGCACTGGACAGGAACAGCAATGCCATCAGCGCAACACCTCGCGAATTTCGGGATCGTCCAGGGTGATATCCAGAACCCTGCGGGTCCGCGCCACGATCTCGTCAATCTCGTCTTCGGTACAGCACAGCGGTGGCGCATAGGCAAAGATGCCCTGCGGAAATGACCGCACCACCAGCCCCTGTTCCCAGGCCCGGTCAAACAACCGCGTTGCAGGCTGCACTTCGGGCGGCAGGGGTGTCTTGCGCGCCTTGTCGGTCACCAGTTCCACCGCCGCCAGCATCCCGCGTCCGCGCACATCGCCGACCAGGGGATGATCACGCAGGGTTTCCAGCCCCGCCATCAGGCGTTTGCCTGCGCGTATGCCGTTCTCGAACAGCCCGCCCTCATAAAGCGCCAGCACCTCAAGCGCCACCGCCGCCGAGACCGGATGCGCGGAATAGGTGAACCCATGCCCCACGGCCTTGGCCCCTGCACCATCGGCAATCACCTCATAGACATGATCCGACATCAAGACCGCCCCCATCGGGACATAGCCCGAGGTCAGCCCCTTGGCGCAGGTCAGCAGGTCGGGCACGATGCCCTCGTCGGCGCTGGCAAAAATCGGGCCGGTGCGGCCAAATGCCGTGATGACCTCATCAACGACAAAGAGAATGCCAAGTTCACCGCACAGATCCCGCATCGCCTTGATCCAGCCCGGCGGCGGCACCAGCACGCCACCCGATCCCTGAATCGGCTCGACATAGAAGGCCGCAACGCGGTCCTCTCCGATCTCGGCCACCTTGGCGCGCAGCTCGGCCACCGAGGCCTCGATCACCGCCTGCGGATCATCGCCCCGCGGATTGCGATAGACGTAATGCGAGGAAATCTTGTGTTGCCAGGCATAGGGCACGCCGAAGCCGTCATGGAAACCGGGCAGCGCCGTCAGCCCCGCGCCCATCGTGGTTGAGCCGTGATAGCCCTGCTCGACCGAGATGAACTGATCGCGCCCGGGCTTGCCCCTGGCCTGCCAGTAGTAGCGGACAAAGCGGATGGTGCTGTCCACCGCGTCCGACCCGCCAAGGGTGAAATAGACATGGTTCAGATCGCCCGGCGCACGGTCGGCCAGAGCGGCGGCCAGCCGGATCGGGGGTTCCGACCCCAGATCGAAATATCCCGTCGCATAGGGCAGCCTGCGCATCTGCTCGGCAGCGGCCTCGACCACGCTTTCATGGCCATAGCCCGCGTTCACACACCAAAGGCCCGCAAACCCGTCCAGCAGCTCGCGCCCTTCGCTGTCGGTGACAGTCGCCCCCTTGGCCGACCGCAGGACGCGCACGCCGCGGGCCTCGTGGCCGCGGAAGGACGACACCGGATGAACAAGGTGCTGGCGGTCCAGCTCGACAAGAGAATTGGTCAACATTTGACGTCCCATTCAGGTTATCCCAGCGCCTGCGACACAAGGGCAAAGGTTTTGTATTCCGACGGCGCGCGGGTCCGCGCGTCGCGTTTCATGGCAATGCCGCCGCCAGCGGCTTCCAGACCCAACCGCGTTGCAGTCTCGCCCATGCCCGCGTCGGCGGGCAGGTCAACACGCAGGAAACCACCCGCACAGCGGCGCGCGGCCTCGGCCATCAGCGCCGCAGCGCTGGCCGCGTCCCGTGCCACCACCGGCCCCAGCACCCGCCCGCGCCCGAAATCGCGCAGCAGGGCAAATCCGTTCTCGCAGCGCAGCACTTCGCCCTGCGCGGCAATCGCCCCCAGCAATCCCGCCCGCGACATGCCCGAGGCCTGCAAATCCAGCGCTGCCAGCGCCGGAATATCCTGCGCATCACCGGTTCGAACGGGCAATTCAGGCGTCGCTGCCTGGGCAATCCCCTGCTGCTGGCACACTTCGCCACAGGCGACAAAGCCCATCTTTTCATAAAGCGGCAGCCCGTCCGCAGTGGCGGTCAGACGCAATTCGCGCGCACCGCCAAGGGCAATCACCTGCTCCATCAGCGCCCGGCCCAGCCCGCGTCCGCGCATCTGCGCATCGACGATGATCATGTTCATCGTCGCCACATCGCCGAAGGCAGAGCACAATGCAGTGCCCACAACTTTGCCGTCCTGCAGCGCCACAACCCCCCTGGAGACCGACAGCGTGAGCTGCCAGTCCTCGGCACGGTGCGGCCAGACGGCCTCCGTCGACAGACGCAGTGCGCCATCCAGATGGGCGGGCTCAAAGGCGGTGATCTGAACATCGTCTTGCGACAATCTGGCCGGTGCGGGTTTGATAGCAGTCATGAATTTTCCGTCCTGTTTGTGCCCAGTCTAGGCCCCCGCACGCGGCAGTTTTGTTTTGATCCCCGCCCGTTGCGGCAGTTTTCTGCGGCGGCGCAGTTGCTCGGCCACAGAAAATGCCGCGTAGCGCAAAGCGGATCAGGACGCCAGATGACGCCCCAGCGCCAGGACCATTGCTATTGCCCCCGCCAGTTCGTCTTCGGTCAGATATTCCTCGGGCCGGTGCGCGCGTGCGATGTCGCCGGGCCCGCAGATGACCGAGGCGATTCCCGCCTGCTGGAACAGCCCCGCCTCGGTGCCGAAACTGACAGCACCCAGGGGCTTATGCCCCGAGATGTGCGCGGCCAGTGTGGCCAGCGGATGATCCGCTTCCAGCGACAGCGCCGGATAAGTCGACAGCCATTCGCCGCGCACCCCCGGCCCCAGCGCCGCCATCACCGGCTCCAGCAGCGTTTTGGGATCAACACCGGCAATCGCCCGCGCCTCCATGCTGGCTTCGGCGTGATCGGGGATGATGTTCAGCGCCTGACCGCCCTGCACCGTGCCGATCTGAAGACTGGAATAGGGCGGCGCGAAACGGTCATCCTGCGGCCCTTCACGCAGCGCCTCGGCCTGCTTGCGCGCAACGGACAGCGCAGGCAACAGCGCATGAATGGCATTGTCACCCTGATCGGGGCGCGAACTGTGGCCCGACCGGCCCTCGGCCACCAGCCGCAGCGCCGCCTTGCCCTTATGCGCCAGCACCGGCACCAGCCCGGTCGGCTCTCCGACGATGCAGCCCAGGGGCGGCGCGCATAGATCCGGCAGCACCGCAATCATATGCGGCACCCCGCGACAGCCCGCCTCCTCGTCATAGGACAGCGCAATATGAACAGGGGCGGACAGCTCCATACCGACCAGTTCGGGCACGGCGGCCAGCACCGCAGCCACATAGCCCTTCATGTCGCAACTGCCCCGCCCGATCAGCCGCCCGCCGTCACGGCGCAGGACAAAGGGATCATCCAGCCATTCCGGCTCGCCCGCCGGCACCACATCGACATGGCCCGACAATATATAGCCGGGCCGTGACGCATCCCCGATGGTGGCGAACAGATTGTACCGGTCGCCTTCCGGTCCCTTGAGCAGGTGAAAGGGCACCCCGTGTTTGCGCAGGTAATCCGCAACAAACTGCATCAACCCGTCATTGGGCGTGCCGACCACACTGGGAAAGCCGACAAGCTGCTCCAGCAGCGCGGCACCCGATGCCTGCATCACGCTCACTCCGTGACGGGGGTTGCGGTGACATAGATCTTGCGCAGGGTCTCCAGTGTTTTCCACTGGCCCACAAAGCCCGGCTTCATCACAAAGCTGTCGCCCGCACCAAAGCTGAAGGTATCACCGCCGTCTTCGCTGATCTCGACGCGTCCGGACAGGATATGGCAGAATTCAAAGGTTTCGCCCTTCATCGACTTTGTCGTGCCGGGCGTGGCTTCCCATACGCCGGTGCGAATCTGACCCCATTGCGCGGCTTCGGCCCAGGCTTCGTCCTGCGCCCATGTGCGAAAGGCAGGCGCGCCTTCGATCAGGCGGTCGGGGGCTGCCACATCTTCGCGGGGGGCGAATTCGGGGGCGGTATCAATCGGAACAATAAGGGACATAGAGAGGTCTTTCTGCTGGTGCGCCAACCGGCGCGTTGATCTGCCCGGACAAAATGCACCAGCCTGCCCGGCGATCTTGTCCAAAGTTGCCGTTCCGGCGGCAGGACCTGCCGGATGCTGCCCGCCCGGCGCAATTTCATGCTCGCGATTCCGTAAATTGGGGGAAGCCCGGTGGCACATGTCAGGTGAACCTTGGCCACGAACCAGAAAACCCCTGCAAACATGGAAAACTATGTTTCCCGGTCGTGGATCAGGATCTTATCGCCCGTCTCACTGACCGCACAGATGGTCAGTTTCCCGCAACCGGCAGGCGCATTGCGCGGGGCGCCATCGACAAGATCGAATTCGGCAAAATGCACGGGACAAACGATGTGACCATCCGCCACGAAACCATCCGACAAGGAAGCCACGGCATGCGGGCAGGCATCCGCAACTGCATGGACCTGACCATTGATGCGGGTGACGGCCAATGCGCCAAGCTTGGGGTCATCGACACGCAGCACCGCGCCCTCCGCCACAGCGGAACCCGCGACAAGGAAGCGTCCCGGCCCGGTTGGTTTAGGCGGCTGACGGCGCGCGGTCTTTGGTCGTGGTGCGGAATCGAAACGATGAATCTCCTGCGGGCGGTCGATGCCGATCGCAAAATCGCCAAAGTCCCAAAATGGCCGGTCCCCGTCCCCGGGTCTGTTGCAAAGGCGGGCTTTCGCAGTCGGGCGCCCGGCAATTTGAATCCGTTTGCCAAATTGATCCGACCAGAACCGCAGGGGCGCGCGGGCCGAAAGTGGCTGGCCCAACATGGCGCGCACGCAGGCGCGCGCCTGGTCATTGGCGTTCTGCCAGCTTTCGATCCGCGCGAGCCCTGCCGGCCCGGGTTGTGACGCCACATCGCCAATCGCATGGATGAGCGGATTGCTGGTCGTGCCTGCGGCATCCGTGCTGATACCTCCGTCACAGGCGATCCCGGCATGGCGACCCAGATCATCGTTGGGCGAGATCCCCACGGCGATCAGCAGCATGTCAGCCGTAATCTCGCTGTCGCCGATCTTGGCGCGGACCGCGTTGACATCCACAGCGAATTCAGCGCTGACGCCCAGGCGAAGATCAACACCATGGCTGCGGTGCAAGGCGGCAAGGTGATCGGAAACCGCAGGCGGCAACAGACGGTGGGCCAGCGCCGGTCCACGCACCAGAACGGTCACCTCGATCCCGGCGGCACGGGCGGCGGCAGCGGCCTCCATCGCGATCCAGCCGCCCCCGAGGATCAGCAAGCGGCGTGGCGCGGCCAGGGCGATGGCCCGTGCGTCATCGCGGGTGCGCAACCTGTGCACGCGCGTACCGGACAGCGCCATCGGGTTTCGCGCCTGCCCACCGGTCGCGAGGATCAGCCGCGCATAGTCGCGATTGCTGCCATCGGCCAGGGTCACCCGGCAGCGATCCGCATCCACCCCGACAACCCGCTGGCCGAGGCTCAGGTCGATGTTCAGGCGCTTTGCCTCATCCGGGGTCATCGCATCGGTCTGCGGCACGCTCTGGAACAGCGTCTTTGACAGTTCCGGCCGCTCGTAGGGCGGATGCGCTTCGTCGCCGATCATTTGCACCGGCCCGCGATGGCCTGCTTCGCGCAAGGAACGTGCCGCCATCGCGCCGGCCTGTCCCGCGCCCACGATCACGATTGGCCGGGGCTGCGGCAGCTCCAGTCGCTGGCCAAGCTCAATCGCGCCTTCGGTTTCGATGACACAATAGATGCCAAGATTGCGTTGAAACCGATCCACAAGCGTCCGCAAAACGTCGGGATCGCCCGGCAATTCGCCCTGCGCCAGCGTGGTAAAGCCGCATCTTCCACAATGGGAGACACCGCGCAGGGTGACATTCCCGATCCGGAAACGCTGGCCGAGCAGGTTGTATTCCGGAATACCCTCCGGGGCATCGGGCAAATCGACCACGATGTTCGGGCGAAAGCGGCGCGCATCCATGTTGCTTTGCGGAAGGAGGCGGGACAATTGCGCCAGCGCCTGCCGGCTGATCAGATGCACCGGCGCCATGGTGTAGCGTGGCCGGGCCGCCGTGCCGTCTGCCAGCGCCGTGCCGTGCCGCCGGACCTGAACCGCGCGGCCGAAATGCAACGACAGCATGTCACGGGCCGCCTCGCTTTCCGCATCCAGCCAGACCTGTCCATCGGATGAAATCTGGGGACAGTCGTTGCGGATCCGTGCCTGGATATCGGGCGCCCGGTTCCAGCGGGGATCACGCACGGGATAGGCTGTCTCGCCTGTCTCCGCATCGAAAAGCCCATGGGTCCGGTCACCAACCGGCCCGCCCTTGACCATCCGGAGGGTCTCGCAGCGCTCGCCGCCCAGCGTGCTGAGCGGATAGCGCCAGAGGTCGGCCACAATTGCGTCGTCGAACATCGCGGTCATCCGCTTTATCGTTTGCTACGCCACCATGCGATGCGGTCCTGCAGCGCATAACCCCTGATGATCGCGGGCATGAACCACGGGTTGCCCCGGTAGAGCGGCACCGCAGCAGGCGGGCGGGAGAACAGCGCGGAACGGCCCTCTTCGCCATTGCCCAGCAACCGGTGCGCCGCGCGGGTGCCGACCCAGGGTGCCCAGACGACGCCCGAGCCACAGAACCCGCTGGCATAGACGATCCCGTCCTTTTCAAAGATCCGGGGCAGCATGTCGCGGTTCATCGCCACATTGCCATACCAGCTGTGCGACAGATGCACCCCTTCCAGCTCGGGGAAGACTTCGGCCAGCCCCCGGCGCAGCCGCTGCGTCGGCACGGTGGCGTCGCCCCCATGCCCGCTTTCGCGCCCGCCCAGCAGGATGCGTTTGCCGTCTGGTGTGGGGCGGTAGTAATAGCCCAGCTGCCGCCCCTCGCCCATCATCATGCGCTGCGGCATCAGCCGGTCCATCACCTCGGGCGGCAGCTCTTCGGTGACGATAATCCGGCTGCGCACCGGCACCAGACGCCGGCGCAGATAGGGGGCGGCACCATCGGTGTAACCGTTGGTGCAGACCAGTACCTGCCGCGCCTCGACCGTGCCTGACGGGGTCTGAACGCGAAATGTCGCGCCCTCGCGCCTGATCGCCGTGACCGGGGTGTGCCCGTGCACGGCGACACCGGCGGCCAGTGCCAATTGCAACAGGCCTGCATGAAACTTGCCCGGATGCAGCCCGCCGATGTCCTTGCGCACAACGCCGCCACGGTAAAAGCCGGAGCCGATATATTGCTCCTGTTCCCCGTGGGGAACCGCATAGGTCTCGATGCCCAGCCGTTTCGCCAGGGCCTCGGCACCCCGGGCCATGGTGTCGTATTGGCCGAACCCCAGCGCCCCCTTGAACAAGCCAGTCAGCCGGAAGTCGCAGTCGATCTCCTCGCTGCGGATGAAGTCGTACAGGAATTCCCGCGCGGTCTTGCTCTCGGCTTCGATGGCATAGGCAGTGGCCTCGTCAAAGGTCCTTGTTATCGCGGCATGGCTGGGACGGATCGAGCCGCTGGTGATGCCGCCGTTGCGCGAGGATGCGCCCTCGCCCGGATGCATCGCGTCAAAGGCCGCGACCGAGCGGCCCGCCCGGGCCAGGGTCAATCCCGCAGCCAGCCCGGCATAGCCGGCGCCGACAATGGCCACGTCCACCGACCGGGCGGGGGGCTGTACAGGCACCGGTCCGGGCGGGGCCGCTTCCCACCAGAACGGTGTCGCCTTGTCAGCAAGCCGGGATGTTTTGGCCATCGTATATCCTATCAGACGGTGTCGTTGCGGACGTCAAGCGCGTCGCGCAGACCGTCCCCGATAAAGTTGAAGCTGGACACCGCGATGGTGATCGCAATGCCTGGTATGATTGCAAGCCACGGCGCGCTGGCCAGGTATTGCTGCGCCCCGTTCAGCATGTTGCCCCAGCTTGGCAGCGGCGGCTGGATTCCGAAACCCAGAAAGCTGATATAGGCTTCCAGCAGGATGGCACGGGCCACTGTCAGGGTCGCGGCAACGATGATGGGCCCCATGGCATTGGGCAGGATCTCGCGGAACATGATATGCGACCGGCCCAGCCCCAGCATACGCCCGGCAAGCACGAATTCCCGCTCCTTGAGCGAACGGACCTCGGCCTCGACGATCCGGGCGACCTCCATCCAGCTGGTCACGGCAATGATGATGGTGATCATCACTGGGCTGGGTTTCAGTGCTGCGGCCAGCGCCAGCAACAGGAAGATGGTCGGGTAGGACAGGAACCCGTCGACCGTACGCATCAGCACGGCGCTGATCCAGCCGCCGCGGTAACCCGCGATCACGCCGACCAGCGTGCCGACGAAGATCGACAGCACCATGGCGAAGAAGCCCACCAGCAGCGAGATCCGGCCAGCCATGAACAGCCGCGCCGCGATGTCGCGCCCCAGGGGGTCGGTGCCCAGATAGTGATCGCTGGCAAAGGGCGGCGCGAACCTTGCCCGCAAATCGATGTAAAGCGAGTCGTAGGGCAGCAGATAGGGGCCGACAACGCAGGCCAGCGTCAGAAGGGTGATCATCAACAGCCCCAGCAGCGCCAGACGATGGCTCAGGAAGCGGCGCAGCACCCGGCTCTGCCACCAGCGGCTGGGGGAGTGGGTTGCGGTCAGGGTGGTCATCTCGGTGGCTTCCTTCTCCTTGGGTCGGGCGTCAAGCCAGACGAATGCGTGGATCAACCAGCGCGACAACAATATCGGCAACAAGGTTGCCTGCGATGGTCAGGATGGCTGAGAACATCAACAATCCCATTACGACGGGGTAGTCGCTGTAGCCGAGGCTATCGAGGAACAGCCGCCCCATGCCCGGCCAGGTAAAGACGGTTTCCGTCACCAGCGCGCCGGTCAGGATCGAGGGCAGCTGCACCCCGGCCAGGGTGATCATCGGCAAAAGCGCGTTGCCGACGACATGTTTCATCAGCACCCGGCGTTCGGTGACACCTTTGGCGCGGGCGGTTTTCACGAATTCCTGGCTGATCGCATCCAGCGTTGCAGTGCGCATGTACCGGCTCCAGACCGCGATATGGACCAGCGCCAGCACCACCGAGGGCATGATCAGGTGGTGCAGGTAATCCAGTACCGAACCGTCGCCGATGGAATACATGTTGCCCGCCGGCAGCCAGCCCAGTTTCAGCGAGAAGACGTAGATGCCGATCAGACCGAACCAGAAGGTCGGGATCGACAGGGCAACCATGGCACCCACGGTCGCGGCATAATCGAAGGTCGAATAGCGGTGGGTCGCCCCCCGGATACCGATCCAGGTCCCGATCGCGATGGCGATGACGGTCGAGGAGCCCATCAGGAGGAAAGTGGCAAAGAGATGCCGGCCGATCACGGTCAGGACCGGGTTCCCGTCGCGGAAGGATATTCCCCAGTCGCCCTGAAGCAGCCGCCAGGCCCAGTCGAAATACTGCACCAAAAGCGGGCGGTTCAACCCGAGCTGTTCGGCGAGCCGGGCCTTGTCCGCTTCGGTCATGCCGGGGTCGAGCGCAAATTGCGCCAGCGGCCCGCCCGGAATGAGGTTGAGTACGACAAATCCGATGATTGAAACGATCACGAGCAGCACGATGCTTTGCGCGAAGCGTTTGAGCAGGAATGCAGGCATATTCTCCTCCTTCCGGGACAGGTAGCGTTACATTGTGCCCGGTGTCCGGAGCGTTCTGCCCCGGACACCGGAGGTCAGGTCAGGCCCAGTACCAGGCCGCGGCGTGCCAGGATTCGGTCCGCGTGTTGGTATTGACCTCGAAGCCCTCGATGCCTGCCTTGCGACCATAGAGGTTGGTGTAGGCAAACAGCGGCAGGAACGGGAGGTCGTGCCGGATGATCTCCTGCACCTTGAAGTAGATCTCCCGCCGCTTTTCGGGGTCGAACGTGCGGCTGCCTTCCACCAGCAGGGCATCGACCTCGGAGTTCGAATACTGCGCGTTGTTCGACCCGCTGCCGCCCTTGGCCGCGATGGCATCGGTGTGGAAGCGATAGGTCACATCCGGGTCGCCGCCGACCAGATAGGTGATGCCGACCATGGCCGAGTCGAATTGCGACTGGCCCCAGAAGTCGCCCCACATCACGGCGGGGGGCAGGTTCTCGATCTTCATCTCTGCGCCGATCTCGGCAAAGGTCTGCTGCAGGAACTGCTGGGTCTGTTCACGCAGGTGGTTGCCGACCGTGGTCGAGTTGTTGAACGACAGGCGCAGCCCGTCCTTTTCGCGGATGCCATCGGCACCCGGCACCCAGCCGGCCTCGTCCAGGATCTGGCGTGCGCGGTCGAGGTTGAACTCCTGCTTCGGCAGATCCGGGTTGTAGTAATAGGACTGCGGCGGCATGAAGGTTTCGGCCGGGGTGGGCACCCCATAGTACAGCGCGTCGATGATCGCCGTCCGGTCCATCGCCAGATACAGCGCCTCGCGCACGGCCTGGTCCTTGAAGACAGGCAGTTCCTGGTTGAGATAGATCGATTCAACCGATCCCTTGGGTTCAACCGTCACCACCCGGTCCGCCAGATCCTTGGCCTCCTGGTAGTTGTCGGGCGTGATATAGGCGTTGCCGACCAGGTCGATGTCGCCGCTCTTGAACTGGGCGTAAAGCACGGTCATGTCGGGGATGTATTTGAAGATCAGCTCTTCGACATAGGGGCCTTCGCCGAAGTAATCCGCGTTGGCCATCAGTTCGAGCCGGTCCCCGGCAAGACGCTGTCCCCATTTGAAAGCCCCGGTGCCGACCGGCGCCTGATTGAACGCGGCCTCATTGGGGTTGGCCTCGGCCTCAAGGATATGTTTGGGCACCATGAAGGTTTCGGTCAGGAACGACAGATAGGGAGCAAAGGGCTCTTCCATCCGCCAGGTGATCTCGGTCGGCGAGACAACGGTGATGTCGCGGACCAGATCATGGCCGGTGGTCCGCCAGGCGCGGAAATCGGGGTTCACGATCAGTTCGAGCGTATATTTGACGTCCTCGGCGGTGAAGGGCGTGCCATCGTGCCAGGTGACATCATCGCGCAGGCGGATGCGCCAGTTCAGCCCGTCCTCGGAAATGCCGCCATTGTCCTGGCTGGGCACTTCACTGGCAAGGTTCGGCCCGATGACGCCATCGACACTGATGCGGAACAGCGCGTCGAAAATCGAGAAGTTCACGCCGTCATCCACTTCGATATGCGGCATCAGCGGGTTGAACACGGTCGGTTCCTGCGACAGGCCGACTACGATACGGCCCGTCGGCGCTGCCGGAGGTGTCTGGGCGAAAGCGGGTTTGCCCAGCAGATGTGGTGCGAAAAGGCCCGCAGCGCCACCGGCGCCGAGAACCCGCAGGGCGTCACGGCGTGAGAAGCCTGCGCTGGTTTTGTTGAACTTGGTCATTTTAGTCTCCCATGTGTTGGATTTATCGGGTTGGTTTTGTGACGTTTCTTGTGACGGCTTTGGATATCGGCGCTCAGCCCTCGGCTGCGGCCAATTCGGGGCGGTTGCTGCTTTCGCCGGGAATGGCGGCCACCAGCTCGCAGGTGTAATCGGATTTCGGGTTGAGAAAGATCTGCGACGGCGGCCCCATTTCGACGATCCGTCCGCGCTGCATGACGGCGATATCGTCGCAAATCTGGCTGGCGACCCGCAGGTCGTGGGTGATGAAGACCATCGAGATCCCGGTTTCCCGCTGGACCTTGTCCAGCAGTTCCAGGATCTGCGCCTGTATCGACACGTCCAGCGCCGAAACAGCTTCGTCGGCAACCAGCAGCGTCGGCTTGAACATCAGCGCGCGTGCAATGCCGATCCGCTGCCGCTGACCGCCGGAAAACTCATGCGGGTAGCGCCCGTAGGCCCCGGTATCCAGCCCGACCAGATCCAGCAGAGCGCGGGCATCTTCGCGGGCCTTGGCATAGGGCATCCCGTGGGCGGTTGGCCCCACGGTCAGGATCCGCCCGATCGTCGCGCGCGGGTTCAATGATGCAAAAGGATCCTGAAAGATCATCTGGATGCGCTGGCGCAGCGGGCGGAACTCGGTCTCTGCCATCGGGGCGATGTCACGGCCTTCGAACAGGATGCGCCCCCCGTCGCAGTCCATCAGCTTGGTCAGCAACCGCCCCAGCGAGGATTTTCCCGATCCGCTTTCACCCACCACGCCCAGCGTTCGGCCGCTGGCCAGTTCAAAGGACACGTCACGCACGGCAGGCACCACACGCTGGGTGCGCAGCAGGGCGCTGCCGCTGCGATAGGTCTTTGTCAGCCCTTCGACCTTCAGCACCGTATCGCTGCCTGTGGATTGCAATGACGGGCGGTCCTTGTCGGTCAGATGCGGCACGGCAGCGATCAACCGTTTGGTATAGGGGTGTACGGGCGCCTTCAGAACCTGGTCTGCGGTGCCCCGTTCGACAACATGGCCTTTTTCCATCACCACGACATTGTCGGCAATCTCGGCCACGACGCCAAAATCATGGGTGATGAACAGCACGCTCATGCCCTTGCGGCGCTGGATGTCGCGGATCAGTTCGAGGATCTGCGCCTGGGTGGTCACGTCCAGCGCCGTGGTCGGTTCATCCGCGATCAGGATCGAGGGTTCAAGCGCCAGCGCCATGGCGATCATCACCCGCTGGCGTTGCCCGCCGGACAGGCGGAAAGGATATTGATTGTACATCAGCGCAGGGTCCGGCAGCCCCACTTCGTCCAACAGTTCCACCGCCCGTTTGCGCCGTGAGGCCTGTGTGCCGATCCCATGCGCCCGCATGGCCTCGTCTACCTGCGCGCCCACTGTCATCAGCGGGTTCAGCGCCGACAGCGGGTCCTGAAAGATCATCGACACCACCCGTCCGCGCAGGCTGCGCAGGGATTCCGCATCCATGCCGACAATTTCGAGCCCGTTCAGCGTGATGGAGCCCGCGCTGACACCGATCACACGAGGCAGAAGCCCCATGATGGTATTTGCGGTCACCGATTTGCCCGACCCCGATTCACCGATCACACAGAGGATCTTGCCACGTTCGAGATCGAAAGAGACCTCCTCGACCGCATGGGCACGTTCCATGCCATGGGGCAGGTTGACGGTCAGACCGCGCACCGATAGCGCCAGTTCATGGCTGTCGTCTGTCTGGGGGCTTGCTGTCATGCTGCACTTTCCTTGCGTGTGAACCGTTGTGTAGTCCTCGCCGATAATCCAAGTATTGTGATCCCAATCGGGGGGCAGAGTCACCAAATCACCACGTGCAGACGGCAGGATAAACTGATCTGATGTCCGGGTCTGGCAGATTATTCTGCGCCGCATATGGCACCTTTTTCGGTGCATGATGAGGCGAAGGATCCCCCTGGCCCGGTCGGTGTATTGCCCGCGCCCGAAGGATATGTTGAAGTTTTGTCAAAACATCCGCTGTGAAGCTTGCACAGGAAATGGGCATTCCGGCAAGTGGGACAGAAATCCTTCGGCACCCGCCCGCACGAAACAGATGACGGCCCGCCCTATGCCACGTATTACTTTCCCAGGACGAATTGGAGCGCCTGCATGACCCTCGACAAGATCGACATCAGGATTCTCTCTGAACTCCAGAAGAACGGCAGGATCACAAATGTCGAACTTGCCGAACTGGTTTACCTGTCGCCCAGCCCCTGCCTGATGCGGGTCAAGAAGCTGCAGGCCGAAGGGTACATCACCGGTTACGCCGCACAGATCGATGTATCGAAACTTGGCCAAAGCCTGATGGTTTTCACGGAAATCACGCTGAAAAACCACCGTCAGATTGATTTTGCCCGCTTCCTTGCCGCGATGGAAAAGATTGACCAGGTGATCGAATGCCACCTTGTGTCCGGTGGGTATGATTACCTCGTAAAGTTCGTCACCGCCGGGATCACCGAGTATCAGACGATCATGGAAAACCTGGTTGAACGGGACATCGGCATCGACAAATATTTCAGTTTCGTCATCCTGAAATCGCCCATCGTCAAGAAACATCTGCCGCTTGCCTCCTTCCTCGGAGAAGACTGACGCCGCTCTGCCGGCGGGCGGACCCCTTGCCGGGTGCGCCCTGTTCTGACTGCCGGAGACATCCCGTCAAAACGGGCCTCAACCCGGGGTCAGAGCCTCATCGCCCCTGCGACAGCCCTGCGCTGACGCAGGAGGGCGACGCGGTAAAGGGTGATGCCACCGGCGACGATCTTGCGCTTGCGGCCCCTGGCCCGCAGACCTTACGCCGGGTCGGAGAAAGACAGCGTCGGCACGTCCACCGCTGTGGCACCGCCATCAACGGTCAGCACCGCGCCGGTGATCATCGCGGCCTCTTCCGAACAAAGGAAGGCAACGGCGGCGGCGATGTCCTCGCCGGTGGCGGG
Organism: Sulfitobacter sp. IGS-18; assembly: GCF_059628195.1. NCBI lineage: Bacteria > Pseudomonadati > Pseudomonadota > Alphaproteobacteria > Rhodobacterales > Roseobacteraceae > Sulfitobacter > Sulfitobacter sp. IGS-18. Next base: position 282,417 of record NZ_JCAQIH010000002.1, read on the forward strand.
GCGGCCAAGCGGGACGTCGCGGGTAACCAGGGCATAGGCCTCCTCTATTCCGCCAAGGGCGCGACGCTCGACCAGTTCGCGCATCTCCATGTCGGCCATTTCGGTGCGCACCCAGCCCGGACAGATCGCGTTGCAGCGCACGCCTTTCACGCCGAAATCACGCGCAATCGATCTGGTCAGGCCAATCAGTCCGTGTTTCATCGTGACATAGCCACAGGACTCGGGTGCCGCTGCCAGCGCGGCAATCGAGGCCATCATCAGCACGTTACCACGGGTTTCGATCAATGCAGGCATCGCGGCCCGTGCTGTGACCAGGGCGGTGTTGAGATTGGCCTCGACCGAAGCGCCCCAGTCTTCGTCCGAAATCTCTGTCAAGGTCCCGTAGCCGAAACCGCCGGCGTTGCAGACCACCGCGTGCAACCCGCCAAAGCGGTCGCGCGCGAGCCTCACAAGGCTTTCCATATGCGCGCGCGAGGCGGCGTCACCCGCCACGGCCACGCCGCCGCAGCTTTCCGCGACACGCTCTATCGGTTCGGCACGGCGGCCGGTCAGAATGACATTGGCGCCTTCGGCAGCAAGCCGCCTGGCCGATGCCGCGCCGATGCCGGTGCCAGCGCCGGTCACGATGACGGTCTTTCCGGTGTAACGGTTCATCTGGTTGCTCCTTTTTCAGACAGGTAGGCCCGGGCCAGCGCCCGCGCATGGGTGACAAACCGGGTGTTGCGCGCCCCGGAGCCGTCTTCGTTCATGCGGGTGATGATCCAGCCGACATAGGTTGCGGCGCGCAGGACAATGAAGAGATCCAGCGCCGCAAGATCGAGATCGCGCACTGACAGATAGCCTTCGATCAGCGCGGCCTTGAGACCGTCGTAGTTCGGTTCGTTCTGGTTGCGGATCAGCGTCGTTGCGATGTCGAACAGTCTGTAGCCAAAACCGCCGTCGTCAAAGTCGATCAGCTGCAGCCTGTCGCCATCGACCATGATGTTTTCCCGCACGAGATCGGCATGGATCAGGCCGAAATCCAGCTTGTCGCCAATCTGTGCCAGCCGGTCGCGGGCGGTGTCGCGCAGCCGCATGAACAGCAACCGGTCCGCGTCAGAGAGCGTGGGATTGTCCCAGAACCTGTCCCAGACAGGTGTCTCTCCGACCAGACCCGCGCGGTCCCAGCTTTGGCGGGTGAAGCCTTCCGGCCGGGACCAGCTGTCAGAAACCTCATGCAGGCGCGCCATTTCGCGGCCGATGTTGCGAAACAGCGTGATGCTGTCCTTGACCTGAAGGGCAACCCCGGTCTTGCCGACAGGGGCGCCGGGCAGCCATGTCAGAACGTCAACGGCATGTGCGCCAACCATGTGCAGCAACGCGCCGGAGGCCGAGGGCACCGGCCTGGGCACATGCAGCCCGCCGCGATCCAGCGCCGCCATCCACATCAGTTCAGAGCGCAACTCTGCCTCGGTGCGGTAACCCGGGCGGCGCAGCCTCAGGGCATAGGTGCGATCTGCGTGATCGACGCGGAACACCTGGTTCTCGCGTGCTGCGACCAGCGACCATGAAGCCCCTGCGAACCCCCAGAGCGCCAGCGCCTGTTCGACAATGGCGTTCATGACTGCAATGGCGTGCTGGACAGGACCTCGTCCAGCGTTTCGATCAGCAGATCGACATGTTCGGTCGAAAACGGCAGGGGTGGCCGGATCTTCAGCGTATTCTTGTGCCGCCCCAGCTTGGACAGGATGATGCCGCGGTGGCGCAGCGCGTTGATCACCTGATCGGTAAAGGCGCTGGCCGGGTCCTTGGTGTCGCGGTCCAGCACCATCTCTGCGCCAAAGACCAGACCCGAGCCGCGCACGTCACCAATGCAAAGGTGCTTGTCCTGCAAGGCTTCAAGGCGACCGCGGGCATAGGCCCCGACGGCCCTGGAATTGGCCAGCAATTGCTTGTCCTCGATCTCTTCCAGCACCGCCATGGCCGCAGCACAGGATACCGGGTTGCCGCCGAAGGTGTTGAAGTAGCGATAGCCGCCCCGGAAGGTTTTCAGGATCTCTGCCCGCGTCACCACACCGCCGACGGGGTGGCCGTTGCCCATCGGCTTGCCCAGTGTCATCACATCGGGCACCACGCCCATCTTCTGATGTGCCCACATATGGGTGCCGGTGCGCGCGAAACCTGATTGCACCTCGTCGCAGATCAGCAGCCCGCCGGCCTTGCGCACGACGTCGGCGACCGGTTTCAGCCAGCCATCGGGATGATCGGGGAACCCTTCATTCAGGAAATAGGGGCAGATCACCAGCGCGGCAAAACCGATGCCGCTTTTCTCGTGTTCCGCGATCTGCTCCGCCACAGAAATTGCAAAGATCGTGCCGTCGGGGTCGGGATTGCGATAGCTGTCAGGAGCCTCGACAAAGCGGAAATACTGGCCAAGGCCAAAGCCGACCGTGGGCAGGTTCGACTGGCTGAGCTGGCTGACCAGCGCAGTATTGCCGTGATAGGTGGCATCCGTCGCGATGATGCCGCGTTTGCCGGTCATGCCCTCGGCCATGCGCAGGGCGATGTCGTTCGCCTCTGACCCGGTGCAGGTCAGGATGGCGCTGTCGAGTGCGGCGTCCATTGTGCCGGTCAGCTTCTCGACGTAATCGAGAATGCCGTCATGCAGATAGCGTGTATGTGTGTTCAGGGTTCCTGCCTGCGCGCATATCGCCTCGACCACGCGGGTGTTGCAATGGCCCACCACCGGCACGTTGTTGTAGCAGTCCAGATACTTGCGGCCCTCGGCATCCCAGAGCCAGACGCCTTCGCCTTTCACCAGATGCAGCGGGTCATCATAGAAGGTCGAGACATTGGGCCCAAGCAAGCGGGCCCGGTCGGCAAGCAACCTTGGGGTATCACGTTTCATTCTGGTCCTCTCCTGACGGTCACGGACGGGCAGCGCGCCGGGTGCGCGCATGGCTTTCGGATGGGTTCAGCATGTCGCCGGTACTGCGTTCAGGCCGGCCGCATGCGCGCGCGGATTGCGGTGGTATTGGTCATAGCGCAATCCATGCGGTCTTGAGGTCCATGTATTTTTCCATCGCGTGCAATGACTTGTCGTGCCCGTTGCCGGATTGCTTGTGCCCGCCCAGCGGGACGGTCAGATCGGAACCGCCGTAGGTGTTCACGTGAATGACGCCAGAGCGGATGCGGCCGATCATCCGGTGCGCCCGCGACAGGTTTGATGTCCAGACCCCGGCGGCAAGGCCGAAGTCGGTGCCGTTGGCGAGGCGGATCGCCTCGTCCTCGTCCCTGAAGGTCGTGACGGCAAGCACTGGTCCGAAGACCTCATTGCGAAACAGGTGGTCCGTCGGTTTGACGCCGGAGATGATCGTCGGCTGCATGTAGAAGCCGCCGGTGTCTTGCAGGATTTGTGCGCCGCCGGTGCGGCGTTCGGCGCCCTCGGCCTCGGCACGGGCGACAAAGCCGAGGTTGGCCTGCAGTTGCACATCGGAATGCACCGCGCCGATCTGGCTGTTGAGGTCCAGCGGATCGCCCACCACGAAGGCCTCGGCATGGTGTGTCAGGGCCTGCACGAAATCTTCCGCGATGTCTTCCTGCACCAGCAGCCGCGACCCGGCCACGCAGACCTGGCCGGAGTTCCGGAAGATGCCCCCTGCCGAGATTGCCGCAGCGGCGGCCAGATCGGGCGCGTCATTGAAGACGATGTTGGGGGATTTGCCGCCCAGTTCCAGGTAGCAGCGTTTGAGGTTGGAGCGCGCCGAATATTCCAGCAACCGCCGCCCTGTGCCGCCGGAGCCGGTGAAGACAAGCACGTCGACATCCATGCTCAGCGCTAGCGCCTCTCCGGCAGTGGCACCCCGGCCGGTGACGACGTTGAACACGCCGTCGGGCAGGCCGGCCTCGCTGGCAAGTTCGGCGATCCTGAGCAAGGTCAAGGACGCGGTTTCGCCCGGTTTCAACACCAGCGAATTGCCCGCAGCAAGCGCCGGGGCAATTTTCCAGCTGCCGATCATCAGCGGGAAGTTCCAGGGGACAATCGCCCCGACCACCCCGACCGGGCCATGATGAACCAGCCCCAGGACATTGTCCGCTGTGGGCGCGATCTGGCCATAGATCTTGTCGATGGCCTCTCCATAGTAGCGGAAGGTGTTGGCCGCCGACAGCGCCTCGGCCTTGAAGGCCATGCCGATCTCTGTCCCGTTGTCCCGCACGCCCAGCACCGCAAGCTCCAGCGCGCGGGCCTCGATCAGGTCAGCCAGGCGCAACAGAACCTTCTTGCGCGCGGCAGGGGCCATCCGCGACCAGCGGCCATCCTCGAACGCCTCGCGGGCACTGCCGACGGCCCGCGCGACATCCGCTGCGCTGCCGTCGGCGATCTGGGTCAGGACGCTGCCGTCAATCGGCGAGATGACATCCAATGTCCCGCCCTCGGCAGCAGGCACGCTGCGGCCGCCAATGAAATGTCCCTGCAGGGGAACATCTGTCGCGCGGAGTTTGTCAATTGACGCTTGATCCATCGGGTTCAACCTTGCTGGCTAGAGTGTTCGTGATCAGGGCCGATCGGGTCGGGGCCGTGCTTTGCCTTGTGCTCGCGGATCAATGTGCGCAGGTGCAGGATCAGCACCAACAGGATCATGACAAAGAGGATCGCCGCAATTGGCCGGCTGACAAAATCCAGCGGTGTCTTCACGGCGGCCATCGCGGTGCGCAATTTGACCTCCATGATGCCGCCCAGCACGATGCCAAGGATGATCGGCACGATCGGCAGGTTGAGCCGCTTCAGGATCAGGCCGAAGACGCCGAACCCCATCGCGATGACGCAATCGGTGGCAGAGTTGCGCAGCGAATAGACCCCGATGAAGGACAGCGTCAGGATCATCATTCCCAGAAACCGGGTCGGAATCTGCATGATCCGCAACAGCAGATTGGTCGAGAACAGCAGGAAGACCAGGACGATCACGTTCAGAAGGATCAGCGCCATATAAAGCGCCATGACGAAATCGAGCTGATCGGCAAACAATTGCGGCCCGGGGATGACGTTGTGGACATAGAACACCGTCAGCATCATCGCGGTCAGTGCCTCACCCGGAATGCCAAGGGCAAGCAGGGGGATCATGGCCGCCGCAGGCACCGCGTTGTTGGCCGCTTCCGAGGCGACGAGCCCCTCTGGCGACCCCTTGCCGAACAATTCGGGGGTTTTCGACGATTTCTGCGCATAGGTGTAGGACAGGAATTGCGCCGTGAATTCACCGACGCCGGGGATCATGCCCATCAGCACGCCCAAGGACGACGACACCGTCGCGATGCGCTTGATGCCCAGAAGTTCCTTGAAACCGGACATCATGCTGCCGCTGACGGCGGCTTTTTCCGGCGTGTGGTCGCGTTCGATCAGCAACAGAAAGGCCTGACTGATGGCAAAGAGGCCCAGCACCACCACGATCAGATCGAAACCGGAGGCCAGCCATGACTGGTCGAAGGTATATCGCTTTGTGTATTTGACCGGCTCCAGCCCGACGGTGTTCAGAAAGATGCCCAGAAAGGCCAGCATCCCCGCGGCAAAGGTCTGCCCCCGGTGCGCCACGACTACCAGCAAAATGCCGAGAAACGCCGCCAGAAAGATCTCCCTGCTGCCGAAATGCGGGGCAATCCATGCCAGGAGCGGTGACAGGACGATCAGACAGAGGATGGAGAAGACACCGCCAAAGAACGACGCGGTATAGGCGAGGGAAACCGCCCGGTGACCTTCGCCGCGCTTGGTCATCGGGTAGCCGTCATATGTGGTCAGCGCGTTGACGGGCGTGCCGGGCGTGTTGATCAGGATGGCGGGAATGGCACCCCCGTACATCGAACTGCCATAGATGCCGAGCAACAATGTCAGACCGACGATGGGTTCAAAGGAAAAGGTGGCAGGCAGAAGGATGGCGATGGCAATCGCGGGGCCGACCCCGGGCAGGGCGCCGATGACGACTCCGCCGATCGAGCCGATCAGCAGGGCGACCATGACGTCCCAGTGGGCGAGGATTGCGAGGCCTGAAATCAAGGTGTCCATATCGGCCTCACAGATAGATCATTGCAAAGGAGCGGATGCCGTCCGGGAGATATTGGTAGATCTCACCAGCCGGGATCTTTACCTGCAGAAAGCCGCGGAAGATCAACGCGGTGACAACGCCGAACAGGACGGCGGAGAGGATGAATTTCCACCCTCTGAACCCCGCGCGTATTGTCAGGAAAAGGGTGAAGACAATCGTCAATGGCAGGTAACCAAGCTGCGGCACCAGCACCACGTAGATGAAGAAATACAGGACATATTCTGCGGCCCGCAGCCAGAACAGGACTTCGGTCCATCGCCCCGCAATGCGCGGCGAGACGAGCGAGCCGAGCAGGTGGAACGCGCCAAAGACAAACATGCCCACGACCCCGATGCCCGGCCAGAGTGCTGGCTGGCTATACCACTTTGTCCGTTTTGCGATGACTGTCTGTTCTCCGAGTTGCGAGAGCAGAAAAGCTGCAAAAGCCAGAAACAGGACCGCAAAGACAAGGTCTCCGGGGCGCCGATACCGTTGGAACAAGTCTTGGAACATCTTCAGCTTGGCCATGAGAGTGCTTTCTTGCTTGGAGCGGACGGACCGGGAGGGGCTGAACCCCCCCGGCCGCATCGGGTTAGTTGTCGAGCAATTGCTGGATCTCGGTGTTGACCTCGATGTCCTGCGCAATCTGGTCGGAGGCCTGTGCCGCATCTTTCCAGTAGATCAGCGCCCCGGTGTCCTGGGCCAGCTTCTTGGCGGCGTCGGTTTCCAGCGCGGCCTTTGCCGCGGCCTCGATCTTGTCGGCGGCCTCTTGCGGGGTGCCTTTGGGCAGGAACAGACCGTTCCACAGTGACAGGGTCAGGCCGGGAACCAGTTCCGCAATTGTCGGCGTATCGGGTGTCACGGGTGTGCGGGCTTCGCCGATGCTGGCGAGAATCTTGAGATCGTTGATGCACGGCAGCAGCGTCTGAAGTGTCGCGTTGACGATATCGACGTCCCCGGAGGCAAGAACGTTGCAATCCAGCAGGTCAAAAGCCGCTTCCGAAGTGAAATCCCAGCCACTTTTCTGAGCGCCGGCAAAGGTCACCTGAGTTGGTGCGAGAAAGCTGCCGTAATGTCCCAGAGAGACATCGTTTGTTTTTGCATATTCCGAGAGTTCTTCCCAGGTGTCGTAGGGCTGGCTGGCCAGGGTCGCGACCACAAAGGGATAGGTCAGGAAAATGCCCACCGGGTCGAATGGGTTCGGGTCGAGTTCCGGAATGCCGATGGTGGGACCGACAACAGGAACGTCGATGACGAAGGAACCGACAGTATAGCCGTCCGGTTTGGCACCGGCCACTTCAACAGCACCAGGGAAAGGGCCGCCACCGCCGCCGGGTTTGTTCACGACTGCGGCGGGGACGCCGTACATTTCCTGGAATTTGTCGGCGATCATCCGGGTCAGGACGTCTTCGAGATCTCCGGGAGGGAACGGGACAATGAATTCGACCGGCTTTTCAGGATATTCGGCAAAAGCCGCGGTTGCGCTCAGCACAAGGGCCAGCGCGGTATGTGTTATCATCTTGTTCATGGTTTTCTCCTTGGTGTTAGACTTCAGTTTTGTCCGTCCAGACTGGAATTGGCTGGACCGGGGCTTTTTAACGGGGCTTTTTAAGGTGCACGCGGCACGATGCCGTCGCTGACCCATTGATCGAAAATATTCAGGGCAATTGCCGAGAATTCCGTGTCGTTGATGTGGGCCTCGGTTTCGGTCACCGCGACAGAGGCGGCTGCAGTCTCGCGCAGCTCTGACACGAAGGCGGCCAATCCTTCGGGATCGTGGCAGTCACCGCCGGGGCGGTCCCATTCCTCGATCCCGCCACGGGGAATGATCAGATGGGTCGGTGCGGCACTTTCCCCCAGACGCTTGTTAAGCTCGCGCGCGATCTCGCGGCGCTCTTCCTGGTTGTAGAAGGTATTCTTGACCAGCTTGTTGTGCATATGAATAGGCCGGTCCGCGAAACGCTCGGGAATGTCCTGCCACCCGGCAAAGTCGATCAGGTCCATGCAGCCGGGCGCGACAAGTTGCGGAATGCCTGCGCGGCCGGCGGCCCGGTGCCTGTCGCGCCCGGCATTCACCACCGATCCCGCAAGAAGGTTGCCAAGCTCGGACCCTGCGAAGTCGAAGACGCAGACAAAGGCCTTTTGTGCGGCGAGCTGTTCAAAGGCCATGCCACCCATACCCATGGTGTGAAAGACCGCGACCTCATAGCCGCGCTCTTCCAGTGCGGGTTTCAGCTGTTTGATGTATTTCAGGCAGGAGGTGCCAAGAGAGGTGACGCCAATCAGAGGGCGTTCGACCTGGACCGGCTCCGCCGCGCGGGCCGCGCCGAGAACCGCCCCCGCCGCCTGCGCCAGCGATGCGCGGCAGATCGCGTTCATGCCGTATAGCCCGCCAGCCCAGAGGATCATCTGGATGTCCGGTGACAGGCGTTCAGCCGGAATCAGCGCCGAGAAGGAGACCGTCGAGACAACGTATTTTGGCATCCCGAGCGGGAGTGCCTGACAGACATCCAGTGCAAGGTCGGTTCCCATCGTGCCACCCAGGATGATCACGCCGTCGATCTGCCCCGCATCGACCAGCCGCCGGGCCAGAACCTGCGCGCCGGCAGACATGATGTTCATCGCAACATGTTCATTGCCGCTTTCGATCGCGGCTTCGATGGAGCTGTCCCCGGCCTCGGCAACCTGGTGTTTGGAGATGTCGGTCGGTGTCTCGGGATTGCCAAGCACGCTGACATCCATGGTCAGGATGGCGCCGCCCAGACTGCGAATCTTTTCCGCAATAAACTCAAGCTCGCTGTTCTTTGTGTCGTATGTTCCGATGACCAGTATTGTTTTGTCGGTCACGTCGTTTCTCCCTGTTGCTGGCGGACCTCAGCTGCGCATGATGGCGCCTGTCCGATCGTAGTAAGGCGCGAGCTGCACGCGCAATGGATACATTTTCCCGGCGATCTGAACCTCGAAACCGCCCTCGTCGATCCAGGCCTTCGTCACCCCGTCGTCTTGATGCAGGCTTGCCAGGCCCACCATCGCCTCAAGCCGGAACCCCCAATCCCCTGATGTCACATGGCCTACGAGGTGACCTTCGCGCCAGATCGGTTCATTGTGGATCAGGTAGGGACCGGATGTGGCATCGACGCCCTCGACGATACATGACAGGGTGCGGGACCTTTGCGCAGGCCCGTTTGCCTGCTGTTCGGCCAGGACATCCTTGCCCAGAAACGCATCGTCCTTGTTCAGGTCGACGGCAAAGCCAAGGCCCGCTTCATAAGGCGTACCCCCCTCGCCGATATCGTGACCGAAGTGGCGGAACCCTTTCTCAAGACGGCAGGAGTTCATCGCGAACATCCCCATATGGCGCAGCCCGAGCGGCCGGCCGGCCGCCATCAGAGCGTCATAGACATGGAGGGTGAACTCGGTCGGAAGCAGCAGTTCATAGCCCAGCTCGCCCAGGAAAGAGCGCCGGATCGCCCAGCCGCGGGCATAGGCGATGTCAATCTCACGGGCGGCACCAAAGGGGAAAGCCTCGTTTGACAGGTCGTCCCCCGTGAGGGAGGCAAGAATCTCGCGCGATTTCGGGCCGTGCAGGGTGATCAGACCATAGGCCGAGGTCGCGTCGAAAATCTCGAACCGCCAGGCCGGATCGGCATGATCGCGGATCCAGGCGGGATCACGGGTCTGGCTGGGATGGCCGGTGATCACCATGAAACATTCAGGCGCAATCCGGGTCACGGTGACGTCGGCCTCGATGCCGCCGCGGGTGTTCAGGAACTGGGTATAGACCGAGGTGCCAATGGGCACGTCCATCTGGGCACCGCAGACCCGGTTCAGCGCATGCACCGCATCCGGCCCCTGCACCTGGATCTTGGCATACATTGACTGGTCGATCAGCACCGCCGCATCGCGCGCGGCCAGGCATTCTTCCTGTACCAGCGGGGACCAGTCCTTCCACCACAGGTTCGGCTCTTCGTTCCAGCCTTTCTTTTCGGGGTCGAAATACATGGGTATTTCCCAGCCGATACGCTCGGCAAAGGTGGCACCTGCACTGGCCAGCCGATCATGCAGCGGAACCTTCCGGATCCCGCGCGCCGAGTGGACCTGCCGACCGGCCCAGGATACGCCGTAATGGAAGCCCACCGCTTCCGCTGCCCGGTCCCGGTTGTATCTGGTGTTCGACTGGAACGGATGGGCACGCCGCGCCAGCATCGGTCCCATGCCGCGCGAGGGCGCGCCATCAATCATCCACTCCGCCATGGTCAGCCCGACGCCACCGGAATTCAGGATGCCGTTGGAGTTCATGCCGGTTGCAAGATAAAGCCCCCTGACCTCGGCGGTCGGGCCCAGATAGGGGCGGCCGTCCGGCGTAAAGCTTTCCGGCCCGTTAAAGAAGGTCTGGATGCCCATTTCGGACAGGGCCGGCATGCGTTCGAACATCTTTTCAAGGTTGGCCTCGACATGCTCCATGTCGAAGGGCAGTTCGTCGAATTCGAAATCCTCCGGAATACCGTCCACGCCGTAGGGCTTGCCCTTCTGCTCAAAGGCGCCGATCAGCAGTTTGCCGGTGTCTTCCTTCCAGTAGCTGCGCTCTTCGGCGATGTTCAGGATCGGCTGGGTCTTTGGCAGCCCGGCGACCGGCTCGGTCACGATGTAGAAATGCTCGGCGGCGTGCAGCGGTACAGTCACGCCCATGGCCTTGGCGAAAAGGTGGCTCCACATGCCGCCCGCCAGCAGCACCTTGTTCGTTGCGATCACGCCCTTGTCTGTTTCCACCCCGATCACCTTGCCGTCGCGCAGGATCAGATCGGTAACCTTGGTGTTTTCGAATATCTGCGCACCGTGCATCCGCGCGCCCTTGCTCAGCGCCACGGTCACATCCAGCGGGTTCACCTGGCCGTTGGAGGGTACGAAGAAGGAGGATTTCACGTCATCGGTCCGGATCAGGGGCCATTTCTCGTTCAGCTCCTCGACCGACAGCAGATAGGATTCGATGCCCATACGGGCCGCGTGGTCGTGGCTGCGCAGCAATTGTTCGTGACGCACTGCCCCCAGGGCCAGATTGATGGTGCCGTTGGGCTTGTAGCCGGTCGCCTGGCCGGTCTCTTCTTCCAGCTCGCGGAACAGGCGGGCGGTGTATTTGCCCAGCTCGGTCTGGGCGGTGCTGTCACGCAGCTGTCCGACGATGCCCGCTGCGTGCCAGGTTGTGCCGCTGGCCAGTTTGCGCCGCTCGATCAGCACCGCCGGAACGCCCCGCTTTGCCAGATGATACAGCGTCGACACACCGATGATGCCGCCACCTATGATAACAACCGGGGCGTTTTCCGGGATGTTACTGATCATGCAATTCAGGCCTTCCACCCCGGTACGGACGCGGGGTTCAGAAATTTCTATGTCCACCCCGGGTAAGATCGGAATCGGCTCTCGGGGCAATTTCACGACAGCATGACGCCATGGGTTTCCTACTCAAAAGGAAAAGCACCTTTGGTGCGAATAACGCACCACCATGGTATTTTGGTGGCCTATTGCCGCGCGCAGGCGCTAGGTTCCGAGGGAGATGCCGGTTGGTCAGCAAAATCTGGGAGGCGCAATGTCAACGGTCGACAAGGCAATGGAACTCCTGCGTCAGTTTTCCCTGGAACGGCTGGAGATCGGCTTGAATGAACTTGCACGGATGACAGGCGAAGACAAAGCTGTCGTCCGCAGGCTGCTGATATCATTGACGAACAGCGGTTTCATTGAGCAGAATCCCGAAAATCGAAAATACTTTCTCGGCTCGGGTTTTCTCGCGTTGGCGCGTCTTCGCGAGGCCACTGTGCCGATGATCAAGGCCACCCAGATCGTCTCTGAGTGGCTGTGCAAGAAGACCAGTGAAACGGTTCATGTCGGCATACCCGGGACCTCCGGTATGTCGACAGTGGCCTACAACCTGCCGTATCGCGGCAATGTCATCAATTTGCGGCCTGCTGACAGGTATCCATTCCATTCCTCGGCATCCGGTCTGGCCTATATGTCGTTTTGCACCGCGGAAACGCAAAGACGTCTGCTTGTGCTTCCGCGCGAAAGGCTGACGCGTTTTACGGTGACCGATCACGATGAACTTCTAAAAGTGATCGCGGCAACAAAGGCGCGCGGCTATGCCTATTCCCGCAATGCTGTTGAAGTGGGCGTCGCAAGCGTTGCGATGCCGTTCTTTGTCGATTCAGCAGATCCGGCAGGCACAATCGCCATTGCGGTTCCGGATATGAATCTCACTGCCGATCATCGGGCGACACTTGTGAAAAACATGCAAATCGCTGTCAGAAAGCTGGAATTCGCGCTGACCGGCACGTCTTCTGTCCAGGCGCCAGAACATACAGACCAGGCAGGATAGCGGGACGCCCGGCAGAATGATCTACCTTTGTGATGACCCAACCGCTGGCAAAGCGCGTGTTTCTGCCCGCTGGTTGTAACGCCTCTGCTGAAGAGCGTCAGATACCTTCGGTATATCACCGGCTGCGCTGTCAGGGTCGCGGCTCCCGTCAAAGTTAGGGTCGTCACATCACTTCATGCCGTGTTGCTCTCGCGGTGTTTCACTATTCTCTACAGCGTTTCAAAAGATGTTGCGGTTTCATTTCTTTTCTGTCAAAACCCACGCATGAGGATGGGAAAAATGGCTGTTGCACCCCCGGAGAAGACCAGGAACGCGTCCATGAAGACGATAGACAAAGCGATGAATCTGCTTGATTTCTTTGTCCCGGACACCCCCGAATGGGGATTGAGTGACCTGTCTCGCGCCGCCGGGATGGACAAGGTCACCGCCATGCGCATTCTCAATTCTCTGGCGACGAAGGGGATCGTCGAACAGCACCCCCAGACGCGCAAGTACCGGCTGGGAACTGCCGTGCTGCGGCTGGCGCGCATTCGTGAAGCCTCTTTTCCGGTTGTCGCGCTCTTGCAGCCGATTCTTGAAGAACTCTCCGACCGGGCCGGGGAAACGGCACATGCCTCCCTCGCCCATGGCGCGTCCCTGACAACCATCGCGATTGCAGAGCCGCGCATCGCGACCCGCGCGTTTGTCGACCCGTCGCAGCCGCTTCCGCTTCATGCCACGGCCTCGGGTCTGGTGTATCTTGCACATGTGGATGCCGCGACCTTTCAGGATTTCGTCGGTCGCATTGACCTGCACCGCTATACTGCAAATACGCTGAGCACGGCGGCGCAGCTGGAATCCCAACTGAGCCTGATCCGGGAAAAGGGCCATGCGATTGCGGTCGGGAGCTATCAGGACGATGTCATTGGTATCGCCGCCCCCATCTTTGACTGGCACGGCAATGTCACGGCAACACTGGCCGCCGCCTGCGTCGCAAGCCGAATGACGGACAAGAACCTGGCCCAGATCGTCGAATGTGTCCTTGCCGCTTCGGTCAGGGCAACAAGTGCCATGGGCGGCGATCCATCCAGAATTTCCGCTGCCAGGGCCAGGGAGGTTGCATCTTGAAACCCAAGAAACCCGCCCCGGATTTTGACGATGTCATCTCTGGTACGCTTTTTGAGACACATGCGCTCAGCGAAGCAGCGCCTGGCTTGCGGCCCGGCCCTTTGAACTGGTTGACCCTTCCGCTTGCCATAATGGAGCCCCGATATGATTAAGACCAACTTCCTGAAAGAAAACAACGCACGCCACCTGTGGCATCCGATGACCCACCCCGCTGACAGTCTTGCCAACCCGCCGGATATCATCGTCGGCGGATCGGGCGTGGAGATCACCGACGTTGACGGGCACAAGACGGTCGATGCGGTTGGCGGGCTTTGGAACGTGAACCTCGGCTATTCCTGCGCCCCGGTGAAACAGGCGATTGCCGACCAGCTTGAAAAGCTCCCCTACTACTCGATCTTTCGCGGCACCTCCAACGATGCCGCGATCGAGCTGAGCTATATGCTCAAGGAGTTCTTCGCTGCCGATGGGGTGACCCGCGCCTTTTTTACCTCGGGCGGATCGGATTCCGTCGAGGTGTCCCTGCGGCTGGCGCGGCAATACCATAAGATCCGCGGCGAGGCCGGGCGGGTGAAATTTCTCAGCCTGAAGAAGGGCTATCACGGCACGCATACTTTCGGGGCGTCGGTCAATGGCAACGCCAATTTCCGCACCCAGTACGAACCCTTGATGCCGGGGTGCTTCCATATTCCGGCCCCCTACACCTATCGCAACCCCTTCAATGAGACGGACCCCGAAAGGCTTTCGCAGCTCTGCCTTGCGGCGCTTGAGGATGAGATCAAGTTTCAGGGGGCCGAAACCATCGCCGGGTTCATCATGGAGCCCATCCTGGGGGCCGGTGGCGTGATCCCGCCCCATGAAAGTTTCATGCCCGGCGTGCGCTCACTTTGCGACAAACATGGCATTCTGCTGATTGCAGATGAGGTGATCACGGCCTTCGGGCGGACCGGCAGCTGGTCCGGCTCGCGTCATTGGGGCGTGCAACCGGATATGATGTGCACGGCCAAAGCGATCACCAACGGCTATTTCCCCTTTGGGGCGGTGATGATTTCAGACCTGGTTGCCGAAGTGTTCGAGACCGACACCAGCGGCAAGGGCGCCGTCGCCTCGGGCTATACCTATTCGGGCCATCCGGTCGGTGCGGCGGCTGCGATTGCCTGCCTGAAGGAAACCGAACGCCTACAGGTCAAGGACAATGCGGCTGCACGGGGGGCGCAGATGTGGGATGGCCTGAAGCTGCTGCAACAGAAGTACGACATGATCGGCGACATCCGCGGTGGCCATGGCCTGATGTCTGCGCTCGAACTCGTTTCGGATCGCGCGACCAAGACGCCGGTGGACAAGAAAACCATCGGAACGGTGCACCGCGTCACCTATGAAAACGGCACGATGATCCGGGTTTCCGGAAACAACATCATCCTGTCGCCGCCTCTGATCCTGACCCAGCGCGATGTCGAGACGATCCTTGCATCGCTCGACGCAGGCTTTGCTGCCGTCGCCTGACGGTTGTCACCTGTCCGGCGCCTGCCCCCTCCCTCTGCCTGTCGGCAGGAGGAGGGGGAGAGACCGGCGCGGTCGATTCGGCCTGCTGTGCCGGGGTGACCCTGACGTTTCACAACGCGTTCCCGCAAAAGCCCGTGCCGGATTGGTGTGAATTTTGGTGACCATGTGCTGCAAGTCGTGCCACTGCGGCACATTCTGCCAAATGAATGATCTTATGCTGTTGCAGGAGTTCAACTGACAGGACACAGAAACATGGAACGCTTCCGCCCGAAATATGTCACTTTCGACACCCATGGCACGCTCATCAACTTCCAGATGGCAGAGGCCGCCCAAGAGCTGTACGGCCACCTTCTGGACGCGCCGCGCATGGAGGAATTCATCAAGAACTTCCAGGGCTACCGCTTTGACGAAGTGATGCAGGACTGGAAACCCTACGCCGACGTCGTCCACAACGCGCTGGAACGTGCCTGCCGCCGCAACGGTGTCGCCTTCAATTCCGAAGACGCGCTTAAGGTCTACAACAAGATCCCGACCTGGGGTCCGCATGCGGATGTCCCGGCGGGGCTGGCAAAGCTGGCCAAGGAAATTCCACTGGTCACCATCACCAACTCGATGAAGGTGCAGATCCCCCATAATATCGCCAAACTCGGCGCGCCGTTTCATGCCGTGCTGACCGCCGAAGAAGCAGGCGCTTACAAACCGCACTTCAAGGCCTTTGAGTACATGTTCGACACGCTGGGTTGCGGCCCCGAGGACGTCACGCATGTGTCCTCGTCCTTCCGCCACGACCTGATGTCGGCCTATGATCTGGGGATCAAGAGCAAGGTCTGGGTCAACCGGGGTCATGAACCTGCCAACCCCTTCTACGAATACACCGAAATCCGGGATATTTCGCAGCTGCCGGGCGTTTTCGGCATCTGATCCGGCTGCGCGATCCAAGACCGCGTCGCGCCTTCCCTGGCGCGCCGCATCCTGCTGAACGGCAGACGTAAATGCCACGGGTCCAAGGATTGTTCGAATTGGAAAACTGCACTGATCCAGACGCGGCAGGCAGGCAGGGGCAAGCCCAACAGCCTGCCACGACACAGGCCTATTTCGACGCCGCCTCTGCCATCCTTGCCCTGCCGTCGGGCACGATGGAACCCGACATCTCGGCAGAGTTGTTGCAGCGTCACTTTGGATTGAGTGGCAAGCTTGAAATCCTGTCCTCAGAGGTTGAACGCACAGTGGCGGTTGAACTTACGGATGGGCGCCGCCTGATCCTGAAGACATCAACCAGACCTGAGGCGCGGGACAGCTTTGCCTTTCAGGCCGAAGCGATTGCAGGGCTGCGGGGGGCTGCGGGCTTTGTCGTTCCGGACATATTGCCGACACTTGGCGGCAGCCTGACCTTTGCCGAAGATGGCATTTGCGGCTATCTGCAAACCCGGCTCGACGGTATTGCCCTGCACCAGATGGAAGCAACGCCCGACCTATTGTTCCGGACCGGCAGCGCGCTGGCCCGGCTGGATCTGGCCCTCGCGCCCCTGCCCCTGCCCGCAACCAACCGCCCGATCCTGTGGCATGTCGGTTGCTGGCCACGGCTGATGACTTACGCAAAACATTTGCCCCCCGGACCGGTTGCCGCGCAGGTCGCCGATGCGATGAAAGACTATGTGGAAACCATCGCACCGCAGACCGGTGATCTGGTCTGGCAGGTCACCCACAACGATCCCAGCCCTTTCAACATGATGGTCACGGATCAGGGTCTGGGCTTTATCGACTTCGGCGACGGCTGCCACAGCCCGCACCTTCAGGATCTGGCCATTGCCGCAAGTCATGTCGTTACCGACCCCGACTTGCTGTTGGGTGGGGCTGAATATCTGATTGTCGGCTATGCCTCGGTCCTTCCACTGACGGCGCTGGAGGAAAGCCTGATCATCGGGCTGATGCGCGCACGGCAAAGCGCATTGATCCTGATCAATTACTGGCGGGCCCATCTGTTTCCGGATGACGCCGCATACATCAAGAAAAACGTCCAGCGTGCCGAGAATGGCCTTGCCATACTTGCGTCACGGACCGCCCCGTCCTGCCGGCCGGCCATGCAAACAGCCCTCGCAACGCTTCAATCACAATACCCCTCACGTCCCTCTGCAAAGTAGGAAACCGTCATGACCAGAGATCTTATGCCGAACCGCTACAGACCCGGGCAATCCGCCCTTCCCCCGCGCGAGGCGGCTCTGATTGCGCGACGCGATGCTGTTCTGGGGGCTTCCTACCGGCTTCAGTATCGCCAACCGGTGCATTTTGTCCGTGGCGAGGGCATGTGGCTCTATGATCCGGACGACCGGCCCTATCTGGATTTTTACAACAATGTGCCGTCACTTGGTCACTGCAATCCGGAAGTGAACGCAGCGATGGCGGAACAAGCGGCCCGGATCAGCGCCAACACCCGCTATCTGGAGCCGCAGCTGGTCGATTATGCCGAGCGGCTGGTCGCCACCTTCCCCACCGGGATTGATCGGGTGGTATTCACCTGTACGGGCAGCGAATCCAATGATCTGGCCTTGCGCATCGCACGGCTTTGCAGTGGCAACGAGGGGGTGATCGTCTCTGATTATGCCTATCATGGCACCAGCGCAGCAGTGGCTGCGGTCTCGCCGAACCTGGGCGATGCGGTCGTGTTGAGCCCGAATGTGCGCATGGTGTCGCTGCCCGGCCCCGCCGGTGTGCCGGAGGCACAGGCCGCTGCATTTTTCGAGGCGCAGGTGCGCGCCGCCGTCGAAGACCTGAACCGCCGCGGTATTGGCGTGGCTGCCCTGTTGATCGACAGCATCTTTTCCAGCGATGGCGTCTGTGTGGACCCGCCGGGGTTCATTGCAGGGGGCGTGGCAGCGGTACGAGAGGCCGGAGGCCTGTTGATCGCGGATGAGGTCCAGCCGGGCTTTGGCCGGACCGGCAGCCATATGTGGGGGTTCGAACGACACAAGGTTGTGCCGGATCTGGTGACCCTTGGCAAACCGATGGGCAACGGCTTTCCCATCGGTGCCGTTGTGGGGCAGCGGGAACCCTTGGACCGCTTCGGCAACGCCGCGCGCTATTCGAACACCTTTGCCGGCAACACGGTGGGCATCGCGACGGCCAATGTCGTGCTGACGATTTTGCAACGGGACCGGATCCAGCAGAACGCCCTTGCCATGGGCCAGCGCCTGCGCGCCGGTCTGGAAAAGATCGCGCAGCAGCAACCGGGCATTCGCGCCATCCGCAACGCCGGCCTGTTCTTTGGCGTGGATATGGGCGGTGAAGATATGGCGCCACACGCGCAGCGGGCTTTTGCCCTGGATGTGGTGAACACCCTGCGTGACGACGGTGTGCTGGTCAGCACGACCGGCGAGAACGAAGATGCGCTGAAGGTGCGCCCGCCCCTTATCTGCGAGGCCGAACATGTCGACCTGTTCCTTGCTGCGGTTGAACGGGCGCTGGCAAAGGTCGCAGATGCCAGGAACCAGAGCCTGAAATAACCCCGATTGAGACAATGGTCAGGCTGCGCCCCTGCCCTGTCTATGCGGGGCGGGCCCGCCAGGGCGAGGCCACTTCGATCTGCCGGGCAACTTTCAGGACAAGGGCATCATCTGCCATCTTGCCAATCAGCTGCGACGCGATCGGCAAACCCTCGGGCGTCTGATGAACGGGCAATACAATGGCAGGCATCCCGCTGGCATTGAAAGGTGCAGTGAACGGGCTCAACTCGAACAGACGGTCCAGAAAACTGTCAAGATCGGTCGCCGTCATGGGAAGCGACTTGTGGGGCAATGGCGGCGTTGCCGTCGCCGGGGTGACCATCAGATCAAACCGGTCGAAATAGACGGCAAGGCGGCGAACTTCGCGGTTGATCACGGCGGTGCGCTGCAGGTGATCGCAGAGCGACACCTGTCGCGAATAACGCAGGGCCGCGCGGGTCATGGGCTCAAGACCCGCCAATTCCTCTTCTCCCAGTTCACCGGCACCGGGGAACAGCCCGGCAAGCGAGGCCAGCAGCACGCGGATCATCGCATCGGTCAGCGCTTGAACATCGAAATCGGGCAGCGCCTCCTCCACCTCATGGCCAAGTCCGGACAACAGCCGACCGGTCTTTTCCGCGGCGGCGGCGCAGACGGGATCTACGGGTTTTCCGTCCAGTCGGGTGGTGACCAGACCGATGCGCAGGCGGCGGGGCGCCTGTTCGATCAAAGCCTCGAAAGGAGTTGAGGGTTTGGCGGTAAAATAGGGTGCGCCGGTGTCGGGCCCTGCGGTCACGTCGAGGATTGCGGCGGTGTCGCGCAGGCTGACAGCCACCGCATGTTCATGGCTGATGCCGTGGTTCGGATCGCCCCGATGTGGCCCGAAAGGGTTCAATGCGCGGCTCGGCTTGAAGCCCACCAATCCGTTAAACGCCGCCGGGATGCGGATCGAACCGGCACTGTCCGTCGCATGGGCGGCGGGCATCATCCCACTTGCAACCGCGGCACCTGCCCCCCCGCTGGACCCGCCCGCCCCCCGTTCGAGATCCCAGGGATTGCGCGTTGTGCCCCAGGCGGCACTGTCGGTTTCCAGCGTCAGGCCAAATTCCGGCGAGGCACTGCGGCCGAGCAAACCAAACCCGGCAGCGCGCAGGCGGGACACCAGCGTTGAATCAAAGTCAAAGACGGTGCCCTTGAAACGCTCCGACCCGTTGGACAATGGCAATCCACGCACCGGGGCATGCAGGTCCTTGATCAGATAGGGCATGCCAAGGAACCGGGGCGTATCGCCCGCTTCGACACGCGCATCCAGCGCGTCAAGCGCCTCTTCAAACGCTGTCACGACAACGGCATTCACCCGGGGATTCTGCGCCTCGATCTCCCTGATCGCGGTTTCCAGAACCGCGCGCGGTGCGATCTGACCCTCTGCGACAAGCCCCGCGAGCCCGACCAGATCGTGGCTCATCCATTCGTCACGTGTCAGCATGATTTCATCCCTGTCCTGGCAACCGGCCATTGCCGCCAGTCACAATGTTCAAAAGCGTCGCATCCTCCGCACTGACCGAGATCAGCGCATGGCCCATGCTGGCGTCGTAATAGGCGCTGTCCCCGGCAGCGAGCCGGATCGGGGCATAGAGGTTCGAATGCAGTTCGACTTCGCCGGTCAGCACAAAGATCATCTCTTCCCCGGGATGAGACACAAGGTGGTCGAATTCTTCCACCGCCCGCGCCTTGACCACGACAAAGGTCGCATCCATCTGCTTTTGCTTCAGCCCCATGGCAAGGGGTTCGTAAACATAGGTCGCCGCGTCGTGGCCCACACGTTCCGCCGCCCGTGTCACGTTCAGGCGGCCCATGGACGGGACCGGCGGCTCTTGTGTTGCGTTTTCTCCCGCCAGCAAGGTCGTGAGGTCAACATCCAGCCCGCGCGCGAGCTTGAGCAGCCCGTCAAAGGTCGGCGACAAGTTGGAATTCTCGATCTTGGAAATGGTCGAACCCGCCATGCCCGCACGGTCGGCAACCTGTTGCAGGGTCATCCCCTTGCCCTGCCGCAACCTGCGGACCTTTCTGCCGAAAGCGCTCAGCGCCTCTTGTGTCTCGACCGGAGCTGCCTTCTCTGGCATCAATATTTCCTTTCGGAAGGTTTTTCCTTGACATATTTCGTATACGAAAGCGAGGATGGGCGCAAGGAGTATCACTTTGGCGGCCCTGCTCATCATTGCCTTTATCGGGTTCGCGATCATGGGTGGCGTGGCGATCAGCTATGTCGCCGGATCGGCGGCCGTCCTTGCCTTCATCGCGACGGGCTATGGCAACTATCTGGCAATCATGCCGCAACGGATCTTCAGCCAGATTGACGTGTTCACCTTCCTGTCGATGCCGCTTTTCATCCTTGCCGGAGAGCTGATGACACGGGGCGGCGTGACCCGGGTGCTGATTGATCTCGCAATGCTGATCGTCGGGCGTTTCAAGGGCGGGCTGGGCTATGTGAACATCGCGGCCAGCGTCTTTCTCGCGGGCATTTCAGGCTCCGCCGTGGCCGATGCCGCGGCAACGACCAAGACTCTGGTTCCGGCGATGGTGGACCGCGGCTATCGGGTTGATTTTGCGGCGGCCCTCACGGCGGCCAGCAGTGTCATCGGGCCGATCATACCCCCCTCTATCGTCATGATCTTCTACGGCGCGCTGATGAATGTCTCGGTCGCGGCGATGTTCGCGGGCGGCATCGTGCCGGGTCTGCTGATGGCGGCTTTCCTGTTCGCCTACAACGGGTTCGTCGCCCGGCGCGACGATCACCCGGGCGGTGCGCAAACAGAGCTGCCGCCGTTCCTGGACACGGTCATTCGCGCGGTCCCCGCCCTGCTGATCCCCATCGTGATTGTCGGCGGCATCGTCTTTGGCGTGGTCACCCCGACAGAGGCCGCCGCATTGGCCGTGGCAATCACCGTCATGCTGGTCTTCGTCTACCGGCTGCTTGACCGGGACCGCCCCCGCGCGGCATTGCGCCACACCCTCGCGGAAGGATCAAAAGCGGTCGAGACGGCGGCGATGCTCACGGGGTCGATCTTCATGATCCTCTTCGCCGCGGCGGTCTTTGGCTATCTCATCGGCATCATGCGCCTGCCCGAGACAATCGCAGCCACGGTCACCAGCCTTGATCTGGGACCGACCGGGTATTTCCTGATCGCCAGCCTGGTGATGTTCGCCGCAGGCATGGTGATGGATGTGACCATGGCGCTTGTTCTGATGGTGCCTGTCCTGATCCCGGCTGCCATCCTCGCCGGGGCCGATCCGGTGCATGTGGGCGTGGTCAGCTGCCTCAACCTGACGCTTGGCCTGATCTCACCGCCGTTCGGCGGAATACTCATGGTTGTCTCAGCCGCCAGCGGCGTTTCCTACCTGCGGCTGTCGCTGGCCATTCTCCCCTTTCTCGCAGTCCAGGTCGCGCTGCTGATCCTTCTCATTCTCGTCCCCGAACTGACCCTCGCACTGCCGCGACTGCTCGGGCTTATCAACTGAATCCGCACCCTTAAACCAAGGAGAACCACAATGAAGAACATGTTCCGCAAGACATTCTCGGGTCTGGCGCTTGGCGCCGTTCTCACCTTACCGGCGCTGGCACAGGAGGTCCGGATCGCGGTGCAATGCCCCGCCGTACCTGCGTGCTCCGACTGGGTTTATGCCGAAGACTTTGCCGCATCTCTGCGTGAAGGCGGGATGGAAGCAACCGTCTTTGTCGGCGCGAGCCTGGGCAAGGACCCCGAGATCGTCGATCAGCTGTCGCAGGGTCTGCTCCAGTTCGGCGTGACCAATTTCGTGATGATCGCGCAGGTCGATCCGCGCATCCTGGGGTTCCTGGCCCCTTACGTCTTTGACGATTCAGCCCAGTTCTTCCGGGCGACGCAGGACACCGACAGCCCGCTTCTGGACGGGATTCGCGAAAACATGAAAGGACAGGGCGTGATGATCGCGGGCTTGCCGGGCCTTGGCGGTCAGATGGGTCTGTTCAACACGAAAAAGGATGTGGCCTCCGTCGCGGATGTCGAAGGGCTGCGCCTTCGGGCCATTGACGCCACGCAGGTCAAGCTGTTCGAAGCCTGGGGCGCGCAGGGTGTTGTGGTGGACATGCCGGAATTCGCAGGTGCCGTGCAGCAGGGCATCGTGGACGGTTATTTCAACCCGCCCGCCGTCCCGCTGATCTTCAAACATACCGAATTCCTGACCCATTTCACCAATCTCAAGGCCGGCACGCCTTTCCGCGCCGCGCTGATGTCGGCGGATTGGTACGAGGGGCTGGATGAGGCGAGCAAGGCCACCGTCGATGCTGCGATCGAGAAGGCGAACGCCAACAACAAGGAATGGACCTTTGCCGCCGAAAAGAAAGAGATCGAGATGTTGGAAGCTGCAGGCGTGACCGTGACGACGCCTTCGGACGAGGCACTGGAAGAGTTCAAGAACCGGAGCCAGGCCGTCTGGGATGAACTGATGCCGGAAGGCTCGGTCGCCGAGATGCAGACCCTGGCAGACGCATCGCGCGAATGAGGCAAATCGTGAAACTGAGCTCGGGGCTGGATCGCATCTGCCTCGCGCTGGCCAAGGCGGCCCTGGTCGGGATCGCCCTGGTGATCCTGCTGCAGGTGACAGCGCGGTATGGCATGCGCAGCCCCTATGCCTGGACCGAGGAACTGGCCCGCTATCTGATGGTTTGGGGAGGTCTGTTGGGTGCAACCTGCGCATTCCGGCGCGGTCTGGACCCCGTTATCGTATCCGTGACCAGCGCCTCCTCCGCGCGGCACCAGCTTCTGGCCCGGGTGGCCCTGGTGGCGGCCCTGGTGATCTTCCTTGTGCCGGTGCTGCATTATTCCTTCTTCGGCCCCAACCTGAACATCGAGCGCGGCTTTGTCTGGCGTGGCATGGGGCGCAGTTCACCGGGTCTGGGCCTCAACATGGCGCTGTTGGGTTCAGTCATCCCGATCACCTGCGTCGTTCTCCTGATCCATTGCGCCGCCCGGGTCGTGAGCCCGTTCCCGGCACCAAGAGGCGACGCGACATGAGGGTTATTACGGCAAAGGACGTTCTGGGCCGGATCACGGTGGCCGAACTTGTCCCGGTGATGGAAGCCGCGATGAAGGACATCTCGGCGGGCGAAGCGCTGCACCCGCCCCGCTTCGTCGTGCCGATCAACGAGGCCGGACGCATGGGCATGATGTATGGCGCATTGCACAATCCCCCACTGCACGGCGCGAAGGTGCTCAGCCTTTACCCGGATGCGCCGCGCCACGGTTTGTCCAGTCATCAGGGCTTTGTGCTGCTGTTCGAAAGCGAACATGGCCGTCCGGTTGCCGCCATCGAGGCGGACGCGCTGACAGCGCTGCGGACTGCCGCCGTGTCGATGCTCGCCACGCTCAGGCTGGGCCGTGCCGATCCGCGCATTTTCACGATCTGCGGCGCAGGCGAACAGGCAGAGTACCACCTGCGCGGGGCCCTGGAATGTTTCGAACCGTCGGAAATCCGCATCTGGGCCCGCCGTCCGGAGGCCGCCCGGGATTTTGCCGCCCGTTTCCCTGACGCGCCCGTTCCCGTCCGGGTCTGCACCTCGCTTGTCGAGGCGATCACCGGCGCCGATGTGATCACCACAGCGACAGCCGCCCGCTCGGCCTTTCTTGCGGGCGCCGACCTTGAGCCAGGCCAACACCTGAACCTTGTCGGGGCGAGCCTCGCCGACATGCGCGAAGTCGATGACACTGCCGTCGCCCGGATGCTGATGTTCACGGATTCGCTTGACAGCTCTTCACGGGAATCCGGTGAAATCATGGAGGCACGGGCCGCCGGTGCCATCGACGCGGCCTATCAAGTGACTGAGCTTGGCGATGTGCTGGCCGGTGCTGCGACCGGCAGAACATCCGCCACCCAGATCACCGGCTACAAGTCCCATGGATTGATCGTTCAGGACCTCGCGGCGGCCTGGCATATCGCGCAAACACTGGCGTGAGATGTCGGACGTGAATCGCCTCCGGCACCTTGCCGTCAGGCAGCATTGATCCTGCGGCCATGGGTCAACCCGCTGATCTTTTCAACGATCCCGACGCTGTCGATGCCATAGTGCCTGTAAAGGTCGGCAATCGCACCTGTCTGGCCAAAATGCTCGACCCCCAGAGGGATCGTCTTGTGACCCCCGACAGCACCGAGCCAGGACAACGTGGCCGGATGCCCGTCGATGACAGTCACCAGACTGCAATGGGGAGAGAGTTCACCCAGCAACCGCTCCACATGGCTTTGCGCATTTGCCTGCCCGCGTGCCCGCGCGCGCTGCGCAGCGGTCCAGCCGGCGTTCAGCCGATCCGCCGAGGTGACTGCAAGAACGCCGACATCGCGCCGATGTTCGGCCAATTCGCCCGCCGCCTTGATCGCCTCTGATGCGATGACCCCCTGATAGGCGATCACCACCTCGCAGTTTGGCCCCGGAGGCCGCAACCAATAGGCCCCGTCGACCGCGCCCTGCTGCCAAAGGTCATCGGCGCGTTTGCCCGGCTGCTCGATAGGGTTCGTCGAGAGCCGCAGATAGACCGAGCCGCCGGTCTCATCGCGCAGCCATGTGCGTTCGTCGGGGTCGCCTGATCCGTCCTTTTGCAAATAACCAAAGGCCCAAGCCATGATCTCGGCCAGCTCATCGGCAAAGGCGGGTTCAAAGGCGGCCAGACCATCCTGGCTCATCCCGATCAGCGGGGTGCCGATGGACTGATGCGCACCGCCTTCCGGTGCCAGCGTCACGCCGGAGGGGGTGCCAACCACCATGAACCGCGCGTCCTGGTAACAGGCATAGTTCAGCGCATCGAGGCCGCGGGCCACAAAGGGATCATAAAGCGTGCCAATCGGGATCAGGCGCTTGCCAAACAGCGAATGGGACAGGCCCGCAGCCCCCAGCAGCAGGAACAGATTGTTCTCTGCGATACCCAGTTCGATGTGCTGCCCTTCCGGGGTGAATTCCCATTTCGCGGTGGAGGGGATGCGATGTTCGATAAAGGCATCGGTCTGTGCGGTGCGGGCAAAAAGCTTGCGGCGGTTCACCCAGGGGCCCAGATTGGTAGTGCCGGTCACATCCGGCGACATGGTCACGATACGCTCGGCCAGCTTGCTGTCACCCTTGGACAGATCATCCAGAATCTTGCCAAAGGCCATCTGCGTCGAAATTTCCCGCTCGGAAGAAAACTGTATCTCCGGGACAGGCAGCACCGCGTCGTCATAGCGCCTGCGCCCCCGGGCAAAGAACGGCACAGTGTCGAGGAAGGATTGCAGGGCTGCCACATCTTCCACTGCGGCAAACTTCTCCCACTCCTGCCCTTGCGGCACGCCCATATGTGCCTGCCAACCTGCCATCTGGGCCTTGGTCATCAGACCGCCATGGTTGTCCTTGTGTCCGGCAATCGGTGTCCCCCAGCCCTTGATCGTGTAGGCCAGAAAACAGGTGGGCCGGTCGTCGGTGACGCTTGCAAAAACCTCTGCCATGGTGGTCACGCAATTGCCGCCAAGGTTCTCCATCAGCGCGGCAAGCGCCTCGTCGTCACGCTTGTCGAGCAGGCGGGACACGGGCCCCTGATCGCCCAGGTCCTCCATCAGCCGTTTGCGCCAGACCGCACCGCCCTGATAGGTCAGCGCCGAATATTGCTGGTTCGGGCAGGCGTCAATCCAGGCGCGCAGCGCATCGCCACCCTCCTCGGCAAATGCTGCGCGCTGCAGGGCACCGTATTTCACGCGGATCACGTTCCAGCCGAATGCCTCGAAAATCTTTTCTATCCGTTCGAACAGGCCCTCGCGAACCACGCCGTCCAGCGACTGGCGGTTATAGTCGATGATCCACCAGCAATTGCGCAGGTCGTTCTTCCAGCCTTCCTGCAAGGCCTCGTAGATGTTGCCTTCGTCAAGTTCGGCATCGCCCACAAGCGCCACATGCCGACCCTGGGTCAGCTCACCACCCCAGGACTTGGCGGTGATGTAATCCTGAACCAACGCGCCAAAGGCCGTGATCGCCACTCCCAGCCCGACAGAACCGGTGGAATAATCCACATCATCCACGTCCTTGGTGCGGCTGGGATAGCTTTGCACACCCTGAAAGCCGCGAAAGTTCTGCATCTTTTCCAGCGTCTGGTTGCCCATCAGATATTGCATCGCATGAAAGACCGGCGAGGCATGCGGTTTGACCGCCACCCGGTCCTCGGGCCTGAGCGCGGAAAAGTAGAGCGCAGTCATGATCGACACCATCGAAGCCGAGCTTGCCTGATGCCCGCCCACCTTGATCCCGTCCTGTTTCGGGCGGATGTGATTGGCGTGATGGATCATCCAATGCGACAGCCACAGGAGACGATCCTCCAGTATTTTCAACGCGGTGGCTTGTTGTAACATTGTGCTTGCTCCGGGGCGACAGTTCGGGTTGCGTATCCACGCGATATTAGCACCACGGATATGCCGTTTCTCACCTATTATTCATTCGATTATATGCTAGGTTGATCATTATCACCAATATTTGGCTATTCTCCGATGTTATCCACCAAACTGGACAGTTTCGACATCGAAATCCTGCACGAGCTGCAGCGCAACGGGCGTGCCACGATAAACGATCTTGCGGAAAAGATCGGTCTCAGCCCCTCGCCCGTCGCGCGGCGCTTGCGAAACCTTGAAAAGGCGGGGGTGATCTCCGGCTATGCCGCCCTGATCGACGAGGCGGCGCTGGGTTTCGAATTTTCGGTTTTTGTCTCGGTCAAGCTGGACCGTCAGGTCGATGATGCCCTGGCCCGGTTCGAAACCGCTGTGCGCGGTTTTCCCGAAGTCGTTGACTGTTGGCTGATGACAGGCAATCGCGACTACCTCCTGCGCGTCTCGACACGCGGCCCGGCTGATTTCGAGCGGTTTCTGACCGGCAAATTCACCAAGGTTCCCGGCGTCGCCTCCATCGAAAGCTCGATTCCCCTGCGGCGTGTCAAAGCCGGGCTGTCACGCACGCTGGACCGGTAGCAGCCTCAGCGGCGGGTTAGAGCGCCCGACCTTAAACCTGAAACACGAATACCCTGCCGCGCCTGCGGCGCTGCGGGGACATTCGTGACACAGGGTGATTCAGATTTAAGGTCGGGCGCTTTAATCGGCCGAAAGGGCAAAGGCCCAGCTTAGCGCGCGGTTCACCGCCACGGACAATACGGACATATGGGTCTCGCCTGCATAAATCTCGAACCGGGTCGTGACCCCCCGCGCCGAGAGCGCTGCGGCCATCTCTTCCGCAGCGGCGACGGTGCGGGTCCTGGCCTTTTCCGCCATGCGCGTTTCGGCTTCGGGTCCATTGGCCTGAAACGGTGCCAGCGCATCACCTTCCCATTCGCCAGCCGAAAGATGCACCCGCAGTGGCCGACCATCGGCATCAAAGCGTTTCAGATGATCGAGGAGAAAGCTGTCTTCCCAGGTGATTGCCGGGCTGGCCGCGATCCAGCTGGCAAAGGCATCGGGGCGGGTAAACATCAGCCAGAGCGCGAACAACCCGCCAAAGGAATGGCCAAAGAGCGATTGCCGCTGGGGATCGAGCGGGGTCCGGCGCTCGACAAAGCTGCGCACGTCCTCCAGCAAGAACCGTGCCATCTCGGCGCCGCCGCCGGTCCTGACCTTGGGGCCATCGGGGGTGAAGGGCGGATAGACCTGCCCCGGTGGCGGCCCGAGGTCCCAGCTGCGGCGAAAGGAATCGTAAGCGTCGTCGGTCGGATAACCCACTGCAATCAAAACGCCCCAGCCAAGGTTGGTGCCAGTGGGCCAGAAGGCCTGCGCGCGCATCGCATCTACGGCTGTGCCAATCACGGCATTGCCATCCAGCAGCCATAGCGCCGGCCAGCCCGAGGCGGGTGCTTTGCCGGGTGGCACCCAAAGGAACAGGCGACGGATATCGCCTGTCACGCGGTCCCTCAGATCAAACCATCGTGTCCCGCCTGATATGGCCAGACCTTCTGCCACTACATTCTGCATCATGCTAAAGCTCCTGAGGTTGAAGGGGGGTCCGGCGGCGCAACGGTATGTCCGGCCAGACCCTTGCTATTCGCGTGGATAAACAACGGGTTTTCGAAAGACGGGGTCGCGGGCCACTTCCGCCTGCAAATCATAGAGCGCTGCAACCGTATCCGGTGTGATCACCTGCTCTGCCGGTCCCGCGCAGACCAGCTGGCCGTCGCGCAGCCCCAGCAGATGATCGCAGAACCGCCCTGCAAGGGTCAGCTCGTGCAGCACCATGACAATGCTGCGCTGGCGTTCGTCCGCAAGCTGGCGCAGCAGGCGCAACAGCGACAACTGATGCTGCAAGTCCAGAAAAGCAGTGGGTTCGTCCAGCAGGATCACCGGCGTGTCCTGCGCCAAGGCCAGGGCCAGCCAGACCCGCTGCCGCTGCCCGCCCGACAGGGCGCTCAGGCGGGTGGCGCGCAGATCGGACAGGCCCGTCGCGGCCAGCGCGCTTTCGATGGCATCATGATCCGCGTCAGACAAAGGACGGAACGCCTTGCGCCAGGGTGTGCGCCCTTTGGCGACCAGCCCGGCCACGCTCATATCCGGCACCAGCGGCGGGTTCTGCGGCAGATAGGCGATGCTTTGCGCGCGTTCGCGCGCACCCTGGTCTGTCAGCGGATGGCCCTGAAATTCAATCTGCCCCGCATCAGGGTGCTGTATGCCCGCAAGACACCGCAGCAGGGTGGATTTGCCACAGCCATTCGGGCCAACAATCCCGGTCAGCCCGCCCTTGGGCAAAGCGACGGAAAAACTGTCATAGACAGGGCGGTTCCCAAGACGCAGCGACAGGTCTTCGACGTTGAAAAGAGGATCATTCATGCCCGGGCCTCCTGCCGGTCGCGCCACAGAAAGAAGATCAGATAGGGGGCACCGATCACGCCCATGACCAGACCCGTGGGAAAGACGGCAAAGGGGGTAATCAGGCGCGCCATCAGATCCGCCGCCACCAGCAAACAGGCGCCGGTCAGCGCGGCGGGCCATACGGCCGGTGCTTCGGCGCCGCTGATCGCGCGCGCCAATGGGGCTGCGACAAAGGCCACGTAACCGATGGGACCAACGGCCAACGTGCTGGCCGCTGTCAGCGCGGTGACAAGGCCCAGCACCAGAACCCGCATCCGCGACAGATCAACCCCGAGTGACGCCATCACGTCATCGCCCAGCCACAGCAATCCCAGCCGGTGCGCGCGCAGGGCAACCAGCGCCCCGCCTGCCAGCAACACCAGCCAGACCCAGCCCGCCGTCGCCAGATCGGCACGCGCCAGCGACCCTGAAAGCCAGATCATCGCGCGGGCGGCCTTGGCATCCGGTGCCAGCACCAAAAGAACCGTCGTGGCCGCCGCCGCCGTGGCACCGATCCCGATGCCGAAGAGCACAAAGGCCAGCGCCCCGCGCCCCTGTGCCAACAGTGCCACGCAAACCACCGCAAGCGCCGCGCCACTGGCCGCCCCCGCCAGCAAAGGTAGATCCAGCAACAGCGCGATGGCAAAACCAAGCCCCGCCCCCTGCGTCAGCCCGATGATATCCGGCGTCGCCAGCGGATTGCGCGTCAGCCCCTGCATCAGCGCACCCGCCATTCCCAGCGCCATGCCGGCCCCGACCGCAATCAGCAGGCGCGGCAGGCGCAACCCGTAGATCAGGAAATCCTGCCGGTCCAACAGCCCCTGCACCAACGCCGAGGGGCCAAGCCAATTGCGCCCGCCCGCCAGCGCCAGCCAGACCAGCACCAGCAGCAAGGTGGGCAGCAAAACGGCCCGCCTCATGTCCGCACCCCTGCGCCGCGCGGCAGCAGCCGGGTCAGCACCATAACCAGCCCGACACCTCCGAACATGGCCAGGATCAGACCGGCATCAATCTCGCCCGGGCGCACGATCACCCGCCCCGCCACATCGCTGGCCATCAAAACCGCCGCGCCCAGTGGAACGCAATAGCCATAGGCCCGCCGCAACTCGGGCCCCGCCAACCCGCGCGCGACAAAGGGCACCAGCAGCCCCAGAAAGGCAATCGGCCCGACGATGGCCACGGAAGCCCCCGACAAAACCGTGACCAGTGCCAGCGTCAGCGAGATGGTCACCCGTGGGTTACGCCCCAGGCTGTGGCTTTGATCCGCGCCCAGCGTCAGCAGCGCCAGCCTGTTGCACAGGAAGATGCCTGCAACCAGAGCGCCACAGATGGTCAACAGGGGCACAGCTTCGCCCCGTGACACAGGCGGTATCGCCCCTGAAATCCAGTGCAGATAGCGCGCCTGCGATTGCGCATCGGTCAGGATCAGCATCATCGCCAGCGACAGGCACAATGCTTCGATGGCAAGCCCGGCCAAAGGCAGGCGCAACGCGATGCCTTCGCCGCCCAACCC
Organism: Sulfitobacter sp. IGS-18; assembly: GCF_059628195.1. Taxonomy (NCBI): domain Bacteria; kingdom Pseudomonadati; phylum Pseudomonadota; class Alphaproteobacteria; order Rhodobacterales; family Roseobacteraceae; genus Sulfitobacter; species Sulfitobacter sp. IGS-18. The sequence continues at coordinate 313,305 of NZ_JCAQIH010000002.1, forward strand.
GGCGTCACCACCCGCCAACAACCACAGCGCCAGCCCGGCCAGCCCGGCCCCCGCTATGGCGGAGACCATGATCAGCCCTGCACCGACCTGGGGCAGAAACTGCGCCGTTGCGACAGCCATCAACGCCGCCCCCGCATTGATGCCGGTGATGCCGGGATCTGCCAGCGGATTGCCCGTCAGGCTTTGCAGCATCAGCCCCGACACCGCCAGCGCTGCGCCGACGGTCATTGCACAGAGGGCGCGACACCCGCGTCCCGACAGCAATCCACTGTCCCCGTGCAGCAAGGCCTCAGCCGACAACCGTGCCGTGCCGAACCGCAAGGCGCAGATAAGCGCCAGCGCAAAAACGCTCCACAACAGCAGGTTCATATACAGGGGGCGCAGCGGGGCCATGGTTTTCCATCAACATCAGAGGGTGTTGGCGGGCACAGGGCTGGCTGTGCTGCAGATAGCCCCGGAAACCCTGCTCCTGCAACCCCTGCCATCGGCTTGACAGCGCAACGGCGCCCATGGAATGTCCGCGCACCCAGCAGACGCCAGGTGCCAAGCATCCCGACCCAAGGAGAGTTTGATGCGCGCCGTACTGCTGTTTTGCCTGTTCATGATGTCCGTGCCTGCCCTGGCAGAGCCGGTCCAGATCATCCACCGTTTCGGCACCACCCGCATTGACGCGCCGCCGCAGCGGATCGTCTCGGTTGGCTATCACGAGCAGGATTTTCTCTATGCTCTGGGCCTTGCGCCCGTGGGGGTGCACGAATGGTTCGGCGCGCGCCCCTTTGCCACATGGGTCTGGGCGGATGCCGCGCGCAAGGCTGTCGGTGCAGCGCCGCAGGTGCAGCGCGGGTTCGAGATTGATCTGGAATGGGTCTGGCAATTGCAGCCCGATCTGATCGTGGCCAGCTTTGCACCCATGGACGCAGCCACCTATGCGCAACTGTCGCGCATCGCGCCCGTGGTTGGCCCGCCGGAAGGGTTCCCCGACTGGGGCGCGCCCTGGCAGGAAGAACTGCGCCTGATTGCCCGCGCCACGGGCCGAGAGGACCGCGCCGAAACGGTGATTGCCGATGTTGACGCCGTATTGGCCGACACCCGCGCCCAATTCCCGGCCTTTGACGGGGCCAGCGTGGCGGTGGCCCATGTCGCGGGCACCAAGCTGGTGGGATATGGCCCTGCAGACGGCGCCAACCGCTTCATGGCCGATCTGGGGTTTGAGATACCTGCGGAATTCGAAACCCTGGCAAGTGCGGCAGGCAATTTTTCGGTCAGCCTTGAACGGATCGACCTGTTTGATCGCAATCTGGCCCTGTGGCTGGGCGATACAGCGGGGCGCGAACTGATCGAGGCGCTGCCTGCCTATCAGGCCAGCGCGCTTGCCCAAGCGGGCCGCTCGGTCTGGGCGGACGAGGACGAAACCGGCGCGATGAGCTTTCAGACACCGCTGTCGATCCCCTGGGCCGCACAGCGCCTTGCCCCGAAACTTCAACGCGCGCTGCAAGGGGGAAAAGCGGATTGACACCCGCAATCAGAGCCGTAGGTTGCGCCCACCCAGGTCACTCCCAGGTGAGTGCTGATCTCTTCATCAGCATATCCCGCATGACACATGCGCCGCTTGACAGGACCCGAGATGACAGATTTCCCCGCCCCCCGTTTCCCCCGCATATCGCTGAATGGCATTCTGGCAGGCTGCACGGCGCTGACCTGCATTGCATTGGCGGCGCAGACCGCGCAGGCGCAGGATGGCGATGCGGTGAAATTGCCCTCTATCCTGTTACGTTACGAACTGGATTACTCGGGCCGGGTAGACGGATATCTGGCGCCTGCCACCGAAACCGGCGTGAAATCCGGCGTGCCGCTCAGCGAAGTTCCCCAGTCGATATCCGTTGTCACCTCGACCGAGCTTGAGACCCGCGCACCCGACGAGGTCGAAGACGCAATTGCCTATGTCCCGGGGATCAACCCCTCAACCTGGGGCACCGACGACCGGTTCGATCAGTTTTCGATCCGTGGCTTCGACATGGGCACAAATGCACTCTACCGCGACGGGCTGCCGCAGAAGGCGCTGAGCTTTTCGGGCTTTACGACCGATCCCTTCATGATCGACCGGGTCGACGTGCTGCGCGGCCCGGCTGGTGTTCTGTACGGGTCGAACGATGCCGGCGGCATGGTCAATCTGGTGACCAAACGGCCGGTCTTTGACCGCCTGGCGGAAGGGCGGCTGAGCTATGGCAGCAATAACACTGCCGAGGCCGGTTTCGACTGGTCCGATACAATCAGCGCCGATGGCACCATGGCCGCGCGCGTCACCGGCCTGCTGCGCAACGGCGAAACCGAGATCGACGGTTCGGACAATGACCGCGCGTTCCTGGCGGGCGGGTTCACCTGGGCGCCGTCGGATAACACCACCCTCACCCTGCTGGGCCACGTACAGCAGGACGCCAGGACACCGCTGATCTTCTCGCCAATCGCGGGAGAAGACTTTGACCCCGCCTTTGGCTCGCTGCCCGCTGATTTTGCCTATCGGCAATCGGACTACAACCACTTCGAGACCACCCAGGAATCACTTGGCTGGGAGTTGAGCCATCAGTTTGGAGAAGGCTTCCTCTTTAACCAACGCGTCCGTTTCGCCCATCAGACCACCGATTACGCACATCTTGATTACAGCTATGCGGATGCCGCGGGCCTGCACTATTACGCGTTCCGGAATGACGAAGACGCCAGGACCTTTGGCATCGACAACAACGTGAAATGGGACAGCCAGCTGTTCGGGGCGGACAACAGCCTGATTGCCGGCGTCGACTATCAATACAGCCGCGCCAATGTCACACAATTCTACGATGGCACCATCTATACCCTGCCCTACGGCAATCCGGTCTTTGACTTTCCCGTGGCCGATCCGGCATTGTCGTCGCGCGACCGCAGTGTTTACGAAGAAACCGGCGTCTACCTTCAGGACCACATGAAGTTTGCCAATGGCACCGCGCTTACCGCCGGGCTGCGCTACAGCCGGTTCGAAAACGAAGCCACCGACCTGTTGTCCGGCACCACCAGCAGCCAAAGCGACAGCGCGGCAACAGGCATGATCGGCATCACCCACGAATTCGCCAACGGGTTGACGCCCTATCTGGGCTATTCCGAAGGCTTTATCCAGAACGTCGGCACAACGATTACCGGCCAGACCCTGGATCCATCGAAAAGCCGGCAGTGGGAAGCAGGTCTGCGCTATCAACCGACGAACGATCTTATGTTCAGCGCCTCTGTCTATGATCTGCGCAAGACAAATGTGAAAGATTACGACCTTTCAGACCCGACCTTCTCAAGCTTTACACAGGTGGGCGAAGTCCGCTCCAAAGGGCTTGAGCTTGAAGCACGGGGCCGGCTGGCTGCCCATACCCAGGGCATTCTGAGCTATAGCTACCTCGACTCGGAAATCACCAGGTCTTCGGACCCGTCCAAGCTCGGTAATGCCAATGCGATGGCCCCGATGCATCAGCTGTCGCTCTGGCTGGATTACGATGCTTCGGCGCTTGTTCAGGGTCTGAGCCTTGGCGCGGGTATCCGCTATGTTTCGGAGTCCTACTCGACACAGAACAACCTGCGGATCACACCCAGCCATACCGTGGCGGACATGGCGGTGACCTATGCCACACGAAACTTTGACATCAACCTGAACATCAGCAACCTGTTTGACCGTGACTACTTTGGCGTCTGCTATGACGGCTATGGCTGTGCCAAAGGTGAGGGCCGGGCGATCAAGGTTTCAATCAGCCGACAGTTCTGAGTTCGATGGCGCAGGGCCGGGCCGTTGACCCCGGCCCGCCTCCGGATGCTTTCATGACCGCGACCTGCCCTGAGCATACCAGGTCAATCTGTTGGCCAGGATGCCGACCGAGACATGCAGGATCACGGTCAGACATGCGAGCACGATAAGACTGGCAAACATCAGGTCAATCTTCGCCCGGCCATTGGCAAGCAGCATCAAATAGCCAAGCCCCCGGGAGGCCCCGACCCATTCGCCGATCACCGCCCCGATCGGCGCATAGACCGCGGCAAGCCGCAGACCGGTGCCAAGGCTGGGAAGCGCTTGGGGAACCTGAATGTGCCGCATGAAATGCCAGGTGCCGGCGCGCATCGAAACCGACAGATCGCGGTATCCGGCATCTATGCGCGTCAGCCCGTCATGGAAGGCGGAGGTGACAGGAAAGTAGATGATCAGCACCGCCATGACGATTTTCGATCCCATGCCATAACCGAACCAGAGCGTCAGCAAGGGGGCCAGTGCAAAAACCGGCACGGCCTGGGTGAAGACAAGAATGGGCAGCATCAGCCGTTCGGCGGTCTTTGAGATCGCCAGCTGGATGGCTGTTGCAACACCAAGTACCGTGCCGATCAGCAACCCAAGCATGACCTCGATTGCCGTGATCCAGGCATTTTCGGCGATTATCACACGGCTCCTGTATGCGGCCTGTGCGACCCGCCAGGGCGACGGCAGGATGAAACGGGGGGCGCCGGTGGCAATGACCAGCACCTGCCACAGGCCCAGCCCGATCACCAGGGCCAGCAAGGTATCGCGCAGCTTCATGCGGCCATACCCCGCAAATGGGCGAGCAACCGGGCCTGACAGGCGAGCGTTTCGGCGGCGTTGATCTCTCTCAATGCGGCAGTTGCAGGGGGAGGCCAGTTTTGCGTCCCTTGCGCCGACATGACGGTAATCTGATCCGCCAGACGGGCGGCCTCGGCGGGATCATGGGTAATCAGCAAAACGGTGCGGCCCCTGAGAGCCCGATTTAAAACTAATTGAGTGAGTTCAGCAGGTTGTGCTTCTGTTCGGTTGCAAAGCTGAACGGAGATCACGATGGCCTGGACCGAACTCACCCGACGCCAACATGCCCGAGTGGGCGCCAAGTATGCAAGCGATCTGACAGACCCCGAATGGGCACTGATCGCGCCATTCATGCCAGCACCCAAGTCCACGGGCAGACCCCGCACGACAAGCTTGCGCGACGTGTTCGACGCGATCCTCTACATGGCGACGACCGGGTGCCAGTGGCGGATGCTGCCGAACGACTTTCCGGCGGTATCGACTGTGCGGAGCTATTTCTATACTTGGCGCAACGACGGTTTTCTCGATGAGATGAACCGCAAGCTGGTTGAAGCCACGCGGCTGGCGGAGGGTCGTAAAGCCCGGCCAACGGCGGGGGTTATCGATAGTCAGAGTATAAAAACCACGGAAAGCGGCGGTGTTAGCGGATATGATGCCGGAAAGAGGGTTAAGGGTCGCAAGCGCCATATCGTCACTGACACAACCGGATTGCTCGTCGGGCTCGAGGTCCACAGCGCTGGAATTCAGGACCGTGACGGCGCGCCGGATGTGCTGAAAGCCGTCGCCGCGCGCTATCCCATGCTGCGTCATATATTTGCCGATGGAGGTTATGCCGGTCCCAAACTGCGAGACGCTCTGAAGGCCATTGGGCGATGGACCGTGCAGATCGTCAAGCGTTCCGACACGGCGCAGGGCTTCGAGGTCCTGCCGCGCCGTTGGGTCGTGGAACGTACTCTCGCCTGGCTGGGCCGATGCCGCCGGCTGTCAAAGGATTGGGAAAAATCCATCGCCAGCGCAGAGGCGTGGATCACCGTCGCCCATATTCGACGTGTCACACGCCATCTCGCAAGGGATTAATAATGCTCAGATAGTTTTGAATCAGACTCTGAGAACCTCGGCCGCCAGTTCCTGCATGTCGGCGCGTGTGCCGGCATCAAGCGCCGAAAACGGCTCGTCCAGAAAGACGATGGGCCGATCCTCGAACAAGCTGCGCGCGAGGGCCGCGCGTTGCCGCATCCCGCCGGACAGGGAGGCGGGTTTCTGGCCTGCATGGTCTGACAGCCCGACCCGGTGCAGAAGATCGCGGGCACGCCCGATGTTCGGGGCCGTGCCCCGCAACCGCGCGCCGATACAGACATTGTCCAGCACCGACAGCCAGGGCAGCAACAGATCCGACTGCGCCATATAGCTGATACGCCCTGCCAATGGCATGCCATCCGTGGCCGCAATTGAGCCGTTGAATGTGCCGCCCGTCTCAAGATCGAGGATCAGCCGCAGGATCGTCGATTTGCCAACACCCGACCGACCCAAAAGACAGGTCCATTGTGCACCGGGGATCTGCAGGTCGGTGTCAAACAGAACCCGGTCACCGATCCGGTGCTGGCCCTTCAACATGATCCCCGGTGCCTTGGTCATGCGCCGTCCAGACCCATTTGCCAGAACCCGACTTCCAGTTTTGTCGCCTTGGTAAACCGGTCCTGCAGTGCCGCGGTCCGCGGCGATTGGGGCAGATCACCGACCCGGCGCGCCACGGCAGCGTCGATCATCGCGCCAACCCTGGCGCATACCGCCTGATACTCGGGGTCCGCATAGGTTGCGATCCATGCGGCATAGGGTGTGTCCGGGGCTTTGCTGCCCGCCAAGCGCAAGCCGATTTCACCGTAGCCCATGACACAAGGGGCCAATGCCGCCATGAGGTCCAGAAAGTCGCCCTGAACGCCGGCATCCATCACAAAGCGGGTGTAGGCCAGATTTTCGACAGCTTCCGGCGCGGCAAACAAGGTGGCCTCGTCAATCCCTTCTGCCGCGCAAGTCTCAACATGCAGCGACATCTCGTGATTGACCAATGCGTCAACCGTGCGGGCGCAGATTTTCATTTCCTCAAGCGTTTCCGCTTTGACCACAGCCAGCGACCACGCGCGGGCATAATGGACCAGATACACGTAATCCTGGATCAGGTAATGGAGGAACGCGGTACGCGGCAGGGTGCCATCGCCCAGGCCCTCGACGAATGCGTGATGCGTGTACGCCTGCCACGCAGCAGCGCTCCCCGCGCGCCAATGCGCGAATGTCTTGCCATAATCCGGTGCCATCAGTTCGCCGTCACGTCGATGGCGATGCTGGACACGGGGTTTTGCGACGGGATCAGCCCGGCCTCATGCAAGAAGGCCTCGAACCTGGCATAACGACCCTCATCCATGGCTGTTGGGCGCAGGGCAAAACGTGGCAATGTATCAACCCAGGCCCTGGCGTTCAGTTCGTCCTGCAGCTCGGCCGAGGTGCCGGAAAAGATTTCCCAGCTCTTCTCGGGATTGTTCACCATGTACTGCGTCGCCTTTTCGGTCGCGGCCAGAAAGCGGGCAATCCTGTCTTTGTCCATCGTCTCGGAGTTGGCGACGTAGATAAGCTCATCGTAGGAAGGAAGGCCTTCTTCCTCGACGAAAAAGCAATTGCCCCCGACGCCTTCGATTTCCATCTGATTGAGTTCAAAGTTGCGATAGGCACCGATGACCGCATCGACCTGACCAGACATCAGGGAGGGGGACATCGACCAGTTTACATTGACCATTTCCACATCTTCCAGGGACAGCCCATGGTGGCGCAGGATTGTCCCCAGCACCGCCTCTTCGACCCCGCCGACGGAATAACCAACCTTTTTGCCTGCCAGGTCAGCAGGGGTCCGGATCGGCCCGTCCGCGAGGGTCAGAAGGCAGTTCAGCGGTGTGGCGACCAGGGTGCCGACCCGTTGCAACGGCAGGCCTTCATGTATCTGCAGGTGAAGCTGCGGTTGATAGGACACCGCCAGATCGGCCTGTCCGGCAGCCACCAGCTTTGGCGGATCGGACGGATCGGCTGGGGCGATGATTGCAACTTCTAGATCCTGTTCCGCGAAATATCCCAGTTCCTGTGCCAGAATGATCGGTCCGTGATCTGGATTGATGAACCAATCGAGCAGCACACTCATCTCATCGGCGGCCATCAGGGGAGAGGCCGCAAAGGAAAGAGCGGCAGTCAAATGGGTCAGTTTCATATCGGTTATCTTCCTGTTGGCGGGCTGTCGCCCATTGCGATTAAGGTGATGTCGCCGCCCCAATAGGAGCGAAGAAGACGGGCGGCCTGCCAGGCGCGCAAACCGGTTCGGCAGGCAAAGATCGCGCGCTGACCGGCGGTTGGCGTTGGCCGTTGATCGGCGAATTGCGCCACGGTGAGGCGCCGCGCATCTGTGGTGACCGGGATCACGGCTTCATCCTTGCTGCGCAGTTCGACAACAAAGTCGCCGCCGGTCACCTCGGAGGCGGCGACGAAGGTGAAATCCGCTACAGGGTCCGGTGCGGTGTCAAACCGGAACCCGCTGGATCGGAAATTCTGCATGTCAAAGCGGATCAGCTGGCCCAATGGGGATGGTTTCTGGCCGATCAGATATGCCAGGGCCATCTGTGCCTGAGCGGCCCCGATCATGCCGACAACGGGGCCCATGACCCCGGCTGTGGCACAACTTTCCGCGCGGTCAGGCAGGTCAGGAAACACGGCGCGCAAGGAGGGTGCCGTTTGGCAAAAGCCGCCCACATAGCCGCCCAGTCGCAAGACAGATGCGCTGATCAGGGGGACGCCCAGTGCCTTGCAGGTATCTGACAGGATATAGCTGGTGGCAAAACTGTCGGCGCAATCCAGAACAAGCGTGGCCTGGGACACCAGTGAAGCCGCATTCGTGGGGTCCAGCGGAGCCACGACAGTGTCGATTGCGCAGGCCCCGTTCAACGCCCGCAGGGTTCCGGCGGCGACAGAGGCCTTGGCCCGACCGACATCCGCCTCGCGGAACAGGGTCTGCCGGTGGAGGTTGGACAGCGAAACCAGGTCACCATCCACCAGGGTCAGCCGCCCCACGCCCGCGCCAGCCAGATATTGCAGTACCGGCGCCCCCAGGCCGCCGACACCCACCACAAGGACATGCCCAGCCTGGATTGCCCCCTGCCCCGCAAGACCCACTTCGGGCAGGCAGATCTGACGCGCATATCGGCTCATCTTGTCGCCCTCAACCAGGCGCGGACACGCTCCTCGGGGTTTTCGTTCAAGGTGATGTCGGTGACAGCGGCGACCACATCGGCGCCTGCCTCGAATGCCCCCGGCGCGCGGTCGACCGACATGCCGCCGATTGCGATCAAGGGCGTCTTCCCGATCAGCCCGCGCCAGGTGGTCAGCTTTGCAAGACCCTGTTCATGCCATTTCATTTTCTTCAGGATCGTCGGATAGATCGGACCCAGGGCGATATAATCAGGGGCCAGCGCCATCGCGCGCGCCAGCTCTGCCCTGTCATGGGTGCTGATCCCCAGCCGCAGCTTTGCGGCGCGGATGGCAGCCATATCAGCGCCATCCAGGTCTTCCTGCCCCAGGTGGATGTAATCGCAACCGGCATCAATTGCGGCCTGCCAGTAATCGTTGACGATCAAGGTGCAGCCATGCTCCACACAGATCCGTTTCGCACGCTGGATATGGTCGCCTATCACATCCGGCGCTGCGTCCTTGATCCGCAATTGCACCAGTTTGATGCCAAGCGGAACAAGCCGTTCAATCCAATCCGCACTGTCGAAAATCGGATAAAAGCGATCCAATGTCATTCGAGGAACGCCTTTCCGATTACCGGGGTCGACGGGGCCGCCATGTCACGCGGGCCCATCGGGTCGGCGGCATGGGCCAGCTGTCCGGCCCGGATCGCACTTGCAAAAGCCTCTGCCATGGCGGCGGGGTCACCTGCCTTGGCCACGGCTGTGTTCAGCAGAACAGCGTCAAAGCCCATCTCCATCGCGGCGGCGGCATGGGACGGCAGGCCAAGGCCCGCATCAATGACCAATGGCACATCCGGGAAATGGGCGCGCATGGCGCGCAGGCCAAAGACATTGTTCAGCCCGAGCCCCGACCCGATCGGCGCACCCCACGGCATCAGCACCTCGCAACCCGCGTGCAACAGCCTGTCGGCCACGACCAGATCCTCCGTGGTATAGGGAAACACCTGAAACCCGTCCTCGGACAGAATGCGCGCGGCCTCGACAAGGCCAAAGACATCGGGCTGCAAGGTGTCTTCTTCGCCAATGACTTCCAGCTTGATCCACCTGGTATCAAACACTTCACGCGCCATATGTGCAGTTGTCACCGCCTCTTTGACACTGTGGCACCCGGCGGTATTGGGCAGGATGTGCACACCAAGTTGGCGAATGAGCTGCCAGAAGTCCTGACCGGCGCGGTCCTGACCGGTTTCACGGCGCAACGACACGGTCGCCACGCCGGCGCCGCTGCGTTTGAAGGCATCCGCCAGGATTGCAGGGGACGGATATTGTGCGGTCCCCAGCATCAGGCCATTGGGCAATGTCGTGCCGTAAAATTCCGACATGGCCTAGCCCCCCTGCATCGGGGCAAGGACCTCAACCGCATCGCCCGGCGAAAGCGCATGATCCGGGCGGGCCGGTGCGGGCACAAATTCGCCGTTTACGGCAGTGGCAACTTTGGCATCGCCAAAGCCTTCGGCCAAAAGCAGATCGGCCAGGGTCGCAACCTGCGCGTCGATCGGGGCTCCGTTAAGCAGCAGTTTCATCCATCACCTCAGGCGTTTTGTTGTCAATGATCAGATCGGCCACCATCCGCGCCAGCGCCGGGGCCAAAAGAAAGCCGTGCCGGAACAGGCCGTTGGCCCGGATCAGGTTTCCGTTGCGCCGGATGCGGGGCAGGTTGTCGGGAAAGGCAGGACGGCTATCAACGCCGATTTCCAGCACCTCGGCCTCCCCGAAGGCGGGGTTCAGCGCATAGGCGGCGCTGAGCAATTCCAGCAAGGCACGTGCGGTAACATACTTGCCTGCCTGCCCTTCGATCATCGTCGCACCCAGCATGAAAACACCGTCGCCACGGGGCACCAGATACAGCGGAACCCGGGGATGCAGCAGCCGGATCGGGCGCGATATGCTGACATCGGGGCAGGACAGAACCAGCATTTCGCCTTTGACACCGCGCAGGTCACCCAGTCTGTCCCTGGCCTGAAATCCCCGGCAATCAATGGTCAGGCCGCGTTGTGCATATCTGTCGGGGTCGGCATCTTCCTGAACAAATACCGCACCATCCGCCAGGAGACTGGCGCGCAACCGGGCAAGTGCGCGGCGGGGGGCAAGATGGGCTTCGCTCTCAAAGAACAATCCCTTGGTAAATCTTCCGCCCAGATCGGGTTCCAGGTCTGAAATCTCTGCTCCGCTCACCTGGCGAAATCCGGTGGTGCGCCGGGCGAAGCGGGCAAGATCGGCTGTGTCGCGCATCGACGATACAACAAGCGAGCCGCACCGGTGGACCGCGCCGGTCTTGGCCTCCCACCAGTCTGCGGCTTCGCGTCCCAGCCTGACAACGGGTTCCTCGGCGCTTTCGCCTTCGCAGAACGGGGCAAGCATGCCGCCCGCCCACCAGGAACAGGCATGGGGGCCGATGTCGTTGTGCCGGTCCACCAAGACGACACCGACCCCGCAATCCAGCAGTGTCCGCGCGACGCAAAGACCGGCAACGCCGCCCCCTATGATCGTGACTTCGGTCATTTCCATTGACCATGGAAGTGATGAACGGGGCCATGACCCTTTCCGATGTGCAGGGTATCGGCGGCCCTGATCGCCGCATGAAGATATCCGTGCGCCGCTTTCACGGCATCCTCAAGGTCGCGCCCCTGTGCAAGATAGGCTGCAATCGCGGCGGAATAGGTGCATCCCGTACCATGGGTGTTGCGCGTGTCGATCCGGGGCGCGGCAAACGTCGCGACCAGGCCGCTTTCATTGACCAGCACATCGGTGCAGGTGCCGCCAACGCCATGCCCGCCTTTCATCAATACGTTCCTTGGCCCCAACCCGACCAGCCGTTGCCCTTGTTGCACCATCTCTTCGAGCGTGGTGGCGGCGGTTGTGCCCAGCAACCGCGCGGCCTCCGGCAAATTCGGGGTGAGCAGGCCAGCCTGTGGCAGGATCTGCGTGATCAGGGCCGCCACGGCGGCATCCTGCAACAGCGCATCACCCGATTTCGCGATCATCACCGGATCAACGACACTCAACCCGTCGAACACAGCCAGGCGTTCCGCGGTGGCCGCAACGATCGGTACGGAGAACAACATCCCCAGTTTGATCACATCGACATCCAGATCCGACAGGACCGCGTCGATCTGCGCGGCAACAACATCGGCGGGGATCTCATGCACCGCTGTCACGCCTGTTGTGTTCTGGGCGGTCACCGCGGTGATGACACTCGCGCCATAGGCCCCGGTTGCCGAGATCGCCTTGATGTCCGCCTGAATGCCGGCGCCGCCGCCACTGTCAGAGCCGGCAATGGTCAGGACAATCGGTGTGTGGTTCGTCACGGGCACGTCTCCAGGGTACGGGCGTGCCAACGCAAGAATGAGTTTTGTGCGATCTGTTTCGCACAATCTACCCGTTCCCTACGCCGGTATGACCCGGATCAGGTTCGACGGGTCGGTGCATGCACCTCTCAGCCCGGATGGGCCCCCCGACGGATGATTTCGTTATCGCTTCGTCGTCGCTGACGCGCGAAGCAATGCAATTCTGTGACATGGGTAGGACAGGATGTCGCGAACTTCAACAGCCGATTTTCCGGCCCCTCAGATCGCCGCGCACGGCACTTCAGCGCCCGCGCGCACCGGCCCGAAGCAACGTATCGCGCAGCACATCGAAAAACGCGCGCAGGTGGGGCTGGCGCAGGGTCTGGGGGCGGGTGACCAGAAACACATCCATCGGCGGCAGGTCTGCCGCGCCGAAAGGCTGCACCAGACGCGCCGCCAGCAGATCAGGCAGAACCGCCACACCGTATCCGCTGGCGCAGGCCTGAAGCTGGGCCGAAAAGGAGGAGACCCGGAAACGCGAGGATACGAAGCCTGCTGCCCGTGCCGCGCGCAGATGGGGGGTCTGATCAAAGGGCGGCGAAAGGTCGATCATCGCGGCATCGCCCGGCCCGGCATTGGAAGGCAGGCGGCTGGCATATTCGGCCGCGCAATAGACGCCATAGGAAAGTGACGCGACCTTGTTGTAAATCAGCGATGGTTCGCCCAGGTGAATGGTGCGGACCGCGATATCGACACTGCCGCGCGCGACCTTTGTCAGGGTCGCATCCACCAAAAGATCGACACTGCATCGCGGATGCAGATCGATATAGCGGTCAATTGCCTGCGTCAGCACGGGCACGAAGCCGTCGCCTGCTGTGACCGTCACACCGCCGGACAATTCGCCGTTGCTGCTGACGGTCTGTTGTTGCAGATCGCGTTCAAGCCGCTCTGCAGTGGCGGTCAAAGCGGCCCCCCTTGCGGTCAGACGCAGGCCCTCGACGCTGCGCTCGACCACGGGTTCGCCGATCTCTTCCTCCAGCCGGGTGATGCGCCGCGACAGAGTCGAGGCCGCCATGCCCAGAACCTGGCCTGCCTGCAGGAAACTGCCCCGCCGCGAGATGGCCAGAAGTACGCGAAGATCATCCCAATCGGTCATGGTTCATTTTGCATGCACGCAAAACGATTGTCCATTGCTGTGTGTTCTTGGAATGCGCTGCCCGTCGTAGATTGGACCAGCAAAGGAGACACAGATGCTAATCCCATTCAATTTTACCGACCGCGCCACCAAGGCATTCAACACACGTGACCTTGACGCGCTGCTTGCCTTGATGTCGGAAGATTTCCACTTCGTCGATCCGATGACCGAAACCCGTGGCCGCGAGGAGACCCGCATACGCGAACAGGCCTTGTTCGATGCCTTTCCCGATGTGAAGGTCCAGATGTCACCCGTTGTCTGGAACAACCGGCATCTGGCAATGACCGCCGAGTTCACCGGCACCTTCACAGGGCCTTTCGCCATGGGGGGTCACATGATCCAGCCAAGCGGTAAGCCCTTCCGGTTCCGCTTTGCCGGGTTCTTCACCTTCAACGATGAACATGCGACCCACGAAGAGGTGTTTTACGACCGTATTGCCCTGATGCAGGCCCTTGGCCAGGACCTGGGCTGAGATGGTTGGACGCGACACAAAAGTTGCCTTCGTCACCGGGGCGACCGGGCTCTTGGGCAACAATCTGGTCCGCGCGCTGCTGGCAGAGGGGGTTCAGGTGCGGGGCCTGGCCCGCTCGGCCGGGAAGGCGCGGCAGCAATTCGGGGCGTTGGAGGGGCTCGACATCGTCGAAGGCGACATGCAGGACATACCGGGGTTCGCCGGGGCCCTGGCAGGCTGCGACACGCTGTTCCACACCGCGGCTTATTTCCGCGACAGCTACTACGGCGGCAGGCACTGGGAGATGCTGAAGGCGATCAACGTCGATGCGACCGGGCAGCTTCTGACGGCGGCGCATGAGGCCGGTATCCGCCAGATCGTGCACACCAGTTCCATTGCTGTGGTGGACGGCAAAAAGGGACAGGTGGTGGACGAAACCATGAAACGGCCCGCCAAGGGTGCGGATGATTATTACCGGTCCAAGATCCTGTCGGACCAGATTGTCATGGAACATCTTGAGAATCATGCCGACACTTTCGGCGTTTTCGTCATGCCCGGCTGGATGCACGGACCGGGTGACCGGGGGCCAACTGCGGCAGGGCAATTCACCCTGGACTTCATGCAGGGCAAGCTGCCCGGCATCCCGCCTGCCACCTTTGCCTTTGTCGATGCGCGCGACGTGGCCCAGGCCGAGATCCGCGCGCTGCGGCAAGGCCGCAGGGGCGAGCATTATCTGGCCGCCGGGCGACATGTGGCGATGGCAGAGCTGATGCAGCTTTACGAAAAGACCACCGGCGTCGCCGCGCCAAAGCGGCGGATTCCGGCAGCCGCCCTCTGGCTGATCGCGGGGCTTCAAGAGGGTGTGGCCCGCCTGACCGGTCGCCCCGCGCTGCTGAGCCTCGCTGCGGTGCGCAACATGCGCAAGGAATTTGACCACAGCCGTTTTGATCCGGCCAAGTCGCGCTCGGAACTGGGGCTGTCGTTCCGCCCGATGGCGCAGACCATTGCCGACGAAGTCGCCTGGTACCGGGACAATGGCATGTTGCCTGCCGGTTCCGGGCGCGCGCACCGGGCATGAACGGGCGCACCCGGAACACGGCTGTTTCGCTCAGGGCTGGGCCATCGCCTGCGCCACCGCACTGGCAATTGTCAAAGCGTCCTGCGGCTCTGCCACCAGTTTAACAAGATCGGTGTTTTCGACCGCAAGGTATCCGGCGGTAGCGGCGGAAGCGATGGACATCAGCATCGGGGCCTGGAAGGGCAGCAACGGCATCTGCCCAAGCAGTTCCCGCTCTGCCTCGAAGGCATTCGGGACATATGGAACGCCGAGGGTCCCGGCGATCTCCGCCGCCGAAATCGCCGCCGTCCCGGCAAGCTCGTAGCTGCGGCCGACATGGGCATCCGGCGCCTTGAGCACGCTCACCGCAGCGGCGGCCAGATCGTTGCGCGCAACGGCAGAGATGCCCCCGTTCCCGAATGGCGTGGTGATCTTCCCGCCGCGCGGGGCCAAAAGCGCGCCGACCAGTTCGGCGTAAAGTCCGTTGCGCAGAATGGTCCATTTCATCCCGCTGGCCTGCAGCGCGCGCTCGGTCCAGCGGTGCGCAAGTGCAAAGCCGAGATGCACGCCACTGGCGTGCAGGCTGCTGTAGATGACATGGCCGACACCCTGCGCACGCGCCGCTTCCACCACGGCGCCGTGACGGCGTATGACGACATCGTCCTCGGCATAGCCGGCCGAGGTCAGGAAAAGCGTGTCGACGCCGGAAAAATCCAATGTTTCGGGGTGGTCGAAATCCATTTGCCTGTCGGCGTCCGGCGCGCGGCTAGCGGTCCGCAGGTCCAAACCTGCCGCACTGGCCTGGCGTGCGATTTGCGAGGCGAGTTGCCCCGAGCTGCCGGTAATCAGTATCATGATGCTTCCTTTCCGTGTTGGTTCCCGGCTAACCTAGGGAGGCCATCAGGGGCACGTAAGGAGGCACTTGGATGTCGGTTACGAACACGGTTGTGCGCAGGGCATCGTTGGAATCCTGCGGGTCAGACGACCACGAAGATTGCGGGCTGGAGCTGATCCTGGTCCGGTTGGGCGAGCAATGGACGGTCAGGGTCCTGGCGGAACTGGCAGGCGGACCGCTGCGCTACCGGGTGCTTGAACGGGCGCTGGACGGCATTTCCCAGCGGATGCTGACCCTGACCCTGCGGCGCCTGGAACGTGACGGTCATCTGCTGCGGCATGTCGAGCCGACCGTGCCGCCCAAGGTCACCTATGAACTGACGGAACTGGGCCATGCCTTTGCGGCGCAGGTCGCGACGCTGGTGGAGTGGAGCCGGCAACACAAGGAGGCGATCAATGCTGCCCAGGATACATTTGACGCGTCGGGACGGGACTGACCGACGGCCCGTCTGGCGCCCTGCCCCCTCCATTTCCACAGGCTGAACCAACGCGCCACAGCGGTTCCGGGCGGAGTTGGCTGAAAGTTGGTTTATTGCTGGCGCGTTGGATATGCACATGTGAAATGCATAACGCCCAATCCATAGGCAGAGTGCTGAAAAGCGGCCCGGATCGGTTGAATTCAAATTGCGTCGCATTCCTCTGCGTGATGACGTCCGGCCCATGCAGCGGATTCTCAAGATCATCATCGTTGAAACAGACCCCTCGCGCGCCGCGTTGATCGAGGAAAGCCTCGCGCATGCGGGGCAGTACGAATTGCTAACGATCACCGATATGTCCCGGCTGACGGCGGCGATTGCGGATCATAATCCGGATATCATCCTGATCGACCTGGACAATCCCTCCCGCGACTCGCTTGAGGAACTGAGGCTCGCCTCGGCCCCGTTGGAGCGCCCGGTGGCCTTGTTCGTTGATCAAAGCGACGCAAACCTGACCAAGCTTGCGATAGAGGCTGGTGTTTCCGCCTATGTCGTCGACGGGTTGCGCGCGGATCGGCTGAAACCGATCATTGATGCCGCTGTGGCCCGCTTCACCATGTTCCGCCAGATGCGCAACGAATTGGCGACCACCAAACGCGCCCTGGAAGAACGCAAGGTGATCGACCGGGCCAAGGGCTTGCTGATGAAGGCCCGGGGCATTGATGAACAAGCCGCCTATGACCTGTTGCGGCGCGCGGCGATGGATCAGGGCCGCAAGGTCTATGACGTTGCCGAGGCGCTGGTGACCACTGCCGGGCTTTTGTCATGACCGCGAAGCTGCCCGTCGCATTCTTGCCGCTGATCGACGCCGCGCCGCTGATCGTTGCGGTCGAGCTGGGCTTTGACAGGGACGAAGGGATCGCCCTGGACCTGCGGCGCGCGCATTCGTGGTCCAGCCTGCGCGATATGGTGTCCTTTGGTCAGGTCACGGCAGCGCAGATGCTGGCACCGATGCCGGTGGCGACGGCGCTGGGGCTGGTTGGCACCGGTGCGGCGCTTGCCAGCGTTGCGGTGCTGTCCACCAATGGCGAGGTCATCGGTGTCAGCAACGCCATGGCGCAGCGCATCCGCGACACCGGATACAGCTTTGCCACAGGATTTGGCGATGCCCGCGCCGCCGGACAGGCGCTGATCGCTGCGGCGGACGGGCCGCTCCGGATCGGCGTGCCCTTTCCTTTTTCGATGCATGCAGAGCTTTTGTACCATTGGCTGACCGCACTGGGCCTGCCCGCCCCCGCCGCCGTCGACATCCGCACAGTGCCGCCACCGCTGATGGCCAGCGCCCTTGCGGCGGGCGAGCTGGACGCCTTTTGCGTGGGTGAACCCTGGGGGTCGATGGCGGTTGAAACCAATGCGGGGGCCCTGTTGCTGCCCGGCAGCGCGATCTGGCCCGGCGCGCCGGAGAAGGTGCTGGGCGTGCGGGCGGACCTGGCCGACGCCAGCCCCGAGCCGCTGCGCGCGATGATCCGCGCCCTGTGGCGCGCAGGCGAGTGGCTGAGCGATCCGCAAAGCCGCACCACCGCCTGCGCGTTCCTGTCCCGGCGCGACTATGTCGATGTTCCCGCGGAGATGATCGACCGCGCCCTGTCCGGCCATCTGACCCTCACCTCACGCGGTGACAGCCGGATCGTGCCCGATTTTGTCGGTTTTGCCCAGAACACCCCGCAGCAAGACCATGCCGCCTGGATCGCCGGACGTCTGGCCGCGCGGCTGGGGCTGGACCGGGCCACCGCGCGCCAGGCCGCAATTGCCACCTGGCGCACCGATCTGCACGACACGGCGCTGCGGGCGATTCCCGGTTACAGCCCGCGTCCGGATGCGATGACCCATTCATTTGATGGTCAAGAATTCAGCCCCTCCCTGCAGGAGTGACCGAAAATGCAGCAGATTTCCGCTGCAACGCAGAAAACTGCCTTTCTGCGGCCGCAAATTCCCCTTCGGTATTGATTTAACCCTCTGCTTTTCCCAACCTGAAGCTCAGGAAGACAATGGCGTCTTCCGAAATCCAATTCCCAAAGTCCGGGTAATCCGAGCACAGCCGCTCGACCCCTCGTGCATGCGCATGGGGCTGGTCAGCGGTTATTTTCGTTTGTCCGGGGCGCCTGCCTTCCGGATCACACAAGGGACAAAGTACATGAACAGACTTGCGACCTGCCTACTCGCCTCCACCCTGCTGACCGGCCCGGCCTTTGCCGAGATGCTGGCGCTTGAAAAGGATGAACTGACACTCGGCTTTATCAAGCTGACCGATATGGCCCCGCTCGCGGTGGCCTATGAGAACGGCTATTTCCTGGATGAGGGGCTCTTCGTCACGCTTGAAGCACAGGCAAACTGGAAAGTGCTTCTGGACGGGGTAATCGGCGGTCAGCTGGACGGGGCGCATATGCTGGCCGGTCAACCACTGGCAGCGACCATCGGCTATGGCACGCAGGCCCATATCATCACCCCCTTCTCGATGGATCTGAACGGCAATGGCATCACCGTTTCCAATGCGGTCTGGGAAGAGATGAAACCGAATATCCCGACCAATGCCGACGGGTTGCCGCAGCATCCGATCTCGGCACAGGCGTTGGCCCCGGTGGTGGAACGCTACAAGGCCGATGGCAAACCCTTCAACATGGGCATGGTCTTTCCGGTCTCGACCCACAATTACGAGCTGCGCTACTGGCTGGCTGCCGGCGGGCTGAACCCGGGTCTTTACAGCCCCGATGACACCTCGGGGCAGATTGGCGCGGACGTATTCCTTTCCGTGACCCCGCCGCCGCAGATGCCCGCCACGCTGGAGGCCGGCACGATCGACGGCTATTGCGTGGGCGAGCCGTGGAACCAGCAAGCGGTGGTCAAGGGCATCGGCGTGCCGGTGATCACCGACTATGAGCTGTGGAAAAACAACCCGGAAAAGGTATTCGGCATCACCGCCGAGTTTGCCGAGCAAAATCCAAACACCACGCTGGCCCTGACCAAGGCGCTGATCCGCGCCGCCATCTGGCTGGACGAGAACGAGAATGCAAACCGCGAGGCCGCGGTCGAGATCCTGAGCCGCCCGGAATACGTGGGCGCCGATGCCGAGGTGATCGCCGCCTCGATGACCGGAACCTTCGAATATGAGCCGGGTGATGTGCGCGAGGTGCCCGATTTCAACGTCTTCTTCCGCTACAACGCCACCTACCCGTTCTATTCGGACGCGGTTTGGTATCTGACGCAGATGCGCCGCTGGGGCCAGATCGCCGAAACCAAGGACGACACATGGTTCGATGAAACC
This sequence comes from Sulfitobacter sp. IGS-18, assembly GCF_059628195.1. Lineage (NCBI taxonomy): Bacteria > Pseudomonadati > Pseudomonadota > Alphaproteobacteria > Rhodobacterales > Roseobacteraceae > Sulfitobacter > Sulfitobacter sp. IGS-18. Next base: position 332,810 of record NZ_JCAQIH010000002.1, read on the forward strand.
GCGCGTTCGGTTTACCGCCCCGACATCTATCTGGACGCCGCACGCCTGCTGGTGGACGAAGGCAATGCCGCCGAGGCCGATTTTCCCTGGGACAGTGACGGCTACAAGGCGCCGACACCCGCCGCAGATGTCATCGACGGCATTCCTTTCGATGGCAAAGCGCCCAACGCCTATATCGACAGCCTGCCCATCGGACTGAAGTCCGGTGAGGTTGCCGGCGGCTGACCCTTCCGCACCGCCCTGCCTGCGGGGCGGTGCATCTTTCCCTTTTACGTACCGGAGACCGCAATGACAGTCGTCGATCCCGATCACCTGGACACCAAGCACAAAGAGGCGCGCCGCGCCGTCTGGTTCACCCGCATCAACAAGGCAGACGCCTGGTTTTCCGTTCTTGGTCTTGCCTGGCTGACCCCTCTGCTCAAGGCCGCGGCGGGCGACAATCCGCGCGGACAGATGCGCGATGTCTGGCGGCTGCTGGGTGTGCCGCTGTTGTCCATCATCGTCTTCCTGATGCTCTGGGCCACCCTCGCCCCGCGTGTCGTCACATCATTGGGCGCGATCCCCGGCCCCGTTGCGGTCTGGGAACAGGCCATGGAGCTGAACGCGGATGCCATCGACAAACGCGCCAAGGCAGCAATGTTCCACGAGCGGCTGGACCAGCGCAACGCGCGGTTGATCGAAGCCGGGCGCGCGGATGAGGTCAAGCAGATCGCCTATACCGGCGCGCCCAGCTATTACGACCAGATCTGGACCTCGATCAAGACCGTGTTCTTCGGCTTTCTGGTGGCCTCGGTGGTTGCGATCCCGCTGGGCATTGCTGCGGGCCTGTCGCCCACGGCCAATGCGGCCCTGAACCCGTTGATCCAGATTTTCAAACCGGTGTCGCCATTGGCATGGCTGCCGATTGTCACCATGGTGGTTTCGGCAGTCTATGCCACCAACGACGGGATGTTCTCCAAATCCTTCCTGGTCTCCGCGATCACCGTGACGTTGTGTTCCCTCTGGCCCACGCTGATCAACACCGCCCTTGGCGTCGCTTCCATCGACCGCGACCTGATCAGCGTCAGCCGGGTGCTGAAGATGGGCCCCTACGCCAAGATCACCAAGCTGGTTCTGCCCTCGGCGCTGCCGCTGATCTTTACCGGACTGCGGCTCAGCCTTGGGGTGGGCTGGATGGTGCTGATCGCGGCGGAAATGCTGGCGCAGAACCCCGGCCTTGGCAAATTCGTCTGGGATGAATTCCAGAACGGATCATCGCAATCGCTGGCCCGCATCATCGTCGCGGTGCTGACCATCGGCATCATCGGCTTCCTTCTGGACCGGGTGATGTACGCGATGCAGTCGTTCTTTACCTTCTCGGCGCAGCGGTGAGCGGCATGGGTATTCTTGAATTCAGGAACGTGAACAAGGGCTTTGGCGAAGGCACGCACCGCGCCGAGGTTCTGAAAAACATCACCCTGAGCGTGAAGGAGGGCGAGTTCCTGGCCATCCTGGGGTTCTCCGGGACCGGAAAATCCACCCTGATGAACCTGATCGCTGGGCTTGAGATGCCCGACAGCGGCACCTTGACCTTTCGGGAGGCGCCGGTCACGGGGCCGGGACCAGACCGGGGTCTGGTCTTTCAAAGCTACAGCCTGATGCCCTGGCTGACCGTGCGCGGCAACATCATGCTGGCCATCGAAGCGGTGCACGGCAAGCTGTCGAAGCCCGAAAAGATTGCCAAGGCGGATCATTACATCGCCATGGTTGGTCTTGCCCATGCCGCGCACCGCCGCCCGGCGGAACTGTCGGGGGGCATGCGTCAGCGGGTGGCCGTGGCGCGGGCGCTGGCGATGGAGCCTGACCTGCTGCTGCTGGACGAGCCGCTGTCGGCTCTCGATGCATTGACCCGCGCCAATCTGGCCGATGAGATCCTGGAGATCTGGGAGGCCGACAAGAAGACCTGTGTCCTGATCACCAACGACGTGGACGAGGCGATCCTGCTGGCCGACCGCATCATCGTGCTGAACCCCGACGGCACGCTGGCAGCGCCGATCCCGGTGACCATCCCGCGCCCGCGGAACCGTGACGCGATGAACCATGATGCGGGCTTCAAGAAGCTGCGCGCAGAGGTCACGCAATACCTGATGGACGTGGGCATTGCCGCCAAGGTTGCCGAAACACGCCACCTGCCGGACGTGAAACCGGTTCACCAGATGATCCCGGCTGCCGTCCGGGGCGCCCGCGAAGGCATGATCGAGCAGCGGTTCCTCGACTTCTCTCAGCTGCACAAGGTGTATCCGACCCCCAAGGGGCCTCTGACGGTGGTCGAGGATTTCGACCTCAAGGTAAATCAGGGCGAATTCATCAGCCTGATCGGCCATTCCGGCTGCGGCAAATCCACCGTGCTGACCATGGCGGCCGGCCTGAATGACATTTCCCAAGGCGCGATCAAGCTGGACGGCCGCCACGTCGAGGGCGCCGACCCGGAACGTGCCGTCGTGTTCCAGTCGCCCAATCTGTTCCCCTGGCTGACCGCCAAGGAAAACGTCGCGATTGGTGTGGACAAGGTCTATCCCCGGGCGAGCCAGTCCGAGCGGCAGGAGGTGGTCGAATACTACCTTGAACGCGTGGGGCTGGCCGATGCGATGGACCGTGGCGCGCATTCCATGTCGAACGGGATGAAGCAGCGCGTCGGCATCGCGCGCGCCTTTGCCCTCAGCCCCAAGCTGCTGTTGCTGGATGAGCCATTCGGGATGCTGGATTCCCTCACCCGCTGGGAGTTGCAGGAGGTCCTGATGGAAGTGTGGTCGCGCACCAAGGTGACGGCGATCTGCGTCACCCATGACGTGGACGAGGCGATCCTGCTGGCGGACCGCGTCGTGATGATGACCAACGGACCGCAGGCCACCATTGGCAAGATCACCGATGTAAGGCTGCCGCGCCCGCGCACCCGCAAGGCGCTGCTGGCCCACCCCGATTACTATGCGTACCGGCAGGAAGTCCTCGACTTTCTGACCGAATACGAACACGGCGCGAAGCCCGCGCCCAAGCCAAAACCCCTTGCGGCGGAGTAAGTCATGACCAGAAATCTGATTGTTATCGGTGCCGGAATGGCCTCGGGCCGGATGCTGGAGCATCTGTTCGAAACCCAGCCCGGCGCGTGGAAAGTCACCCTGTTCAATGCCGAGCCGCGCGGCAACTACAACCGGCTGATGCTCTCGCCCGTGCTGGCGGGGGACAAGACCTATGCTGAGATCGTCACCCATGATGCCGATTGGTACGAAAGCCATGGTGTCACCTGCCGTTTTGGCGAAAAGGTGCTGCGGATCGACCGGGAGGCGCAGGTCGTTGTCGGTGAGAACGGCGCGGTGCCCTATGACCGCGTCGTCATCGCCACCGGATCGAACCCCTTCATGATCCCCCTGCCCGGCCATGACCTGGAGGGTCTCATCCCCTACCGCGATCTGGACGACACCGAAACGATGATGGCCCTGGGTGCCAGACCCGGCGCGCGGGCCATCGTCATCGGCGGCGGCCTGCTGGGGCTGGAAGCGGCCGCAGGCATGAAGGCGCAGGGCGTCGATGTGACGGTTATTCACGTCATGGGTCACCTGATGGAACGCCAGTTGGACGAGGCCGCAGGCTATCTGCTGAAAAAGTCGCTGGAGGAGAAAGGCATCAATGTCCTGACCTCGGCCAACTCGCAGGAAATCCTTGGCACCGACGGGCGCGTCAGCGGGTTGCGGCTGGACGATGGCACCGAAATTCCCTGTGACCTGCTGGTCATGGCGGTGGGCATCCGTCCGAACGTGGCGCTTGCGCAGGAAGCCGGACTTGCGGTCGGGCGCGGCATCCATGTGGACGATGCCATGGTCACCTCCGACGCCAATATCCTGGCCCTGGGCGAATGTGTGGAACATCAGGGCGCGGTCTTTGGCCTTGTTGCCCCGCTTTACGATCAGGCCAAGGTCGCCACCGAAACCCTGGGCGGCAGGCCAGCGGCCTTCACCCCGAAGGAGGTGGCAACCAAGCTGAAAGTCACCGGCTGCGACCTGTTCAGCGCGGGCGATTTTGCCGAAGGCGAGGGCCGCGAAGACATCGTTTTCCGCGATCCCGCGCGCGGCGTCTACAAACGGCTGGTGCTGCAGGGCACCCGGCTGATCGGCGCGGTCATGTATGGCGACACTGGTGACGGCGCCTGGTTTCACGGGCTGATCAAGGACCACAGCGACGTGTCCGACATGCGCGACACCTTGATATTCGGACCGGCGTTTCAGGGGGGTGCCCCCTCGGACCCTTTGGCAGCCGTTGCAGCCTTACCGGGTGACGCAGAAATCTGCGGCTGCAACGGCATTTGCAAATCCACCATAGTCGACGCGATCAACGGCGGGGCCACCACCCTGTCCGACGTGCGCGCGCAGACCAAGGCCAGCGCCTCCTGCGGGACATGCACCGGGCTGGTCGAACAGGTCATGGCACTGACACTTGGGGACGGGTTCGAGGCGCAGACCGTCAAGCCGATGTGCCCCTGCACACCGCTGACCCATATGGACGTGCGTCGCCTGATCAAGTCGCGCGCGCTGAAGTCCATGGCCGCCGTCATGCAGGAATGCGGCTGGACCACCTCCTGCGGCTGCGCCTCCTGCCGTCCGGCGCTGAACTATTACCTGCTGTGCGACTGGCCCGGCGAATATCAGGACGACGATCAAAGCCGTTTCGTGAACGAGCGGATGCATTCGAACATCCAAAAGGACGGCACCTATTCCGTCGTGCCGCGCATGTGGGGGGGCATCACCACCCCGGACGAGCTGCGCGCGATTGCGGATGCGGCGGATAAATACGCGGTGCAGACCGTCAAGGTGACAGGCGGCCAGCGCATCGACCTGCTGGGTGTCAAGAAACAGGACCTGCCCGACATCTGGGCCGATCTGAATGCCGCAGGCATGGTCAGCGGTCAGGCCTACGCCAAAGGCTTGCGCACGGTGAAAACCTGCGTCGGCAGCGATCATTGCCGCTTTGGCACCCAGGACAGCACCGGCCTTGGCATCCGCATGGAAAAGGCGCTTTGGGGGTCGTGGACACCGGCCAAGGTCAAGATGGCGGTGTCGGGCTGCCCGCGCAACTGCGCCGAAAGCACCTGCAAGGACGTGGGCGTGATCTGTGTCGACAGCGGCTATGTGCTGCACATCGGCGGCGCTGCGGGGCTGCACATTCAGGGCACCGAGGTGATGTGCACCGTCAGGACAGAGGACGAGGTTCTGGAATACACCGCCGCGGTGGTCCAGCTCTACCGCGAAGAGGCCGCCTATCTGGAACGGATGTACAAGTGGATGGACAACGTGGGTCTTGACCACATCGTCGAACGGGTTGTGACCGATGCCGACAGCCGCCGCGCATTGGCCGACCGTTTTTACTACGCGCAAAAGTTCATGCAGCAGGACCCCTGGGCGGAACGTACCAAACCGGCCTATCGCGCGCTCTATGCGCCGCTGGCCGATCTTACCCTGGAGGCTGCGGAATGACCGACTGGACAGATATCGGCGCGCTGGAAGACATCCCCGAACGGGGCGCGCGCATCATCAAGACCCACATCGGCTGCATTGCCATCTTTCGCACCGCCGAGAACGAAGTCTTTGCCATCGACGACGCCTGCCCGCACAAGGGCGGACCGCTGAGCGAAGGTATCGTGCATGGCAGATCCGTCACCTGCCCGCTGCACAACATGGTGCTGCGGCTGGACACCGGGCTGGCGCAGGGCGCCGACAGCGGTGCGGTCAATACCTATGCCACGCGGATCGACGGTGGGCGCATCCTGCTGGATACCACGCAGCTGCGCCGCGAGCGGGTGGCCTGATGGACGGATCGGCGCATCACGAAGAGCTGCGCACCACCTGCGCCTATTGCGGCGTCGGATGTGGCGTTCTGGTGCGGCCCGATGGCAAGGGCGGCCTGTCGGTGCGCGGCGATCCGGAACATCCGGCCAACTTCGGACGGCTGTGTTCCAAAGGCACGGCGCTGGGGGATACCCTGTCGCTGGACGACCGGCTGCTGTCACCGCGCGCCTTTGGCGCAGATACCGATTGGGACAGCGCCCTTACACTGGTCGCGGACCGGTTTTCGCGCAGCATCGCGGAGCATGGCCCGGATTCGGTCGCCTTCTATGTCTCGGGGCAACTGTTGACCGAGGATTACTATGTCGCCAACAAGCTGATGAAAGGCTTCATCGGCTCGGCCAATATCGACACCAATTCCCGTCTCTGCATGGCCTCGACCGTGGCGGGGCAAAAACGCGCCTTTGGCACAGATACCGTGCCCGGCACATATGAGGACCTTGAACTGGCCGATCTGGTGGTGCTTGTGGGCAGCAACCTGGCCTGGTGCCATCCGGTCCTTTACCAGCGCCTTGCGGCGGCCAAGGCCGCGCGCCCCGCGATGAAGGTCGTGGTGGTCGACCCACGCCGCACCGCCACCTGCGATCTGGCGGACCTGCATCTGGCCCTTGCGCCGGGCAGTGACGTCGCCCTGTTCAACCGTCTGCTGGCCGCGATCCATGAGGGCGGCGCGCTGGACCCGACCTATCTGAACCATGTCGACGGCTTTGAAGAGACCTTGCAGGCGGCACAGGCACAGCGCGCGGAAGTGACCGGCCTGCCCGCAGAGCAACTGGCCGCCTTCTGCGCGATGTGGCTGCGCACCGAAAAGGTCGTGACCGTGTTCAGCCAGGGCGTGAACCAATCCTCCTCCGGCACTGACAAGGTCAATGCGATCATCAACTGCCACCTGGCCACGGGCCGCATTGGCAAACCGGGGATGGGGCCGTTCTCCGTCACTGGCCAGCCCAATGCCATGGGTGGTCGCGAGGTCGGTGGCCTGTCCAATGCGCTGGCCTGTCACCTTGACCTCGAAGACGCGGGTCACCGCGCGCTGGTTGGCGAGTTCTGGAAAGCCCCTGCCATGGCCGAGGGCGCAGGGCTGAAGGCAGTTGACCTCTTCAGGCAGGTACGGGCCGGCCGGATCAAGGCGCTGTGGATCATGTGCACCAACCCCGCCGTCTCCATGCCGGATGCCGATGCGGTGCGCGAGGCGATTGCGGGCTGCGATTTCGTCGTGGTCAGCGATGTGACAGCCCGGACCGATACGGCGCGGCTGGCCCATGTGCTGTTGCCGGCAACCGGCTGGGGGGAGAAAGACGGCACCGTCACCAATTCCGACCGCACGATCAGCCGCCAGCGCGCTGTGCTGCCCGCCCCCGGCGCGGCCCGGCCCGATTGGGCCATCATCTGCGACGTTGGCCGTCGCATGGGCTGGCCCGAGGCGTTTGACTATGCCACCCCGGCCCAGATCTTTGACGAACATGCCAGACTGTCGGGTCTGGCCGCCGCCACGGCGGGGCGCGATTTTGACATATCCGGGCTGACCGGGCTGGGGGCCGACGGCTATGCCGATCTGGCACCCACCCGCTGGCCCGTGACCAAGCAGGGCAGCACCGAACGGTTCTTTGCCGATGGCCGGTTCTTTACCCCGCAGGGCCGCGCACGGATGATTCCCGTAACCGCCCGTGCGCCCGTGGCCCGTACCGGCCCGCGCTACCCTTTCGTGCTGAACACCGGCCGCATCCGCGACCAGTGGCACACGATGACCCGCACTGCCAAAGCTCCGCGCCTGAACCAGCACCTGGGCGAGCCATTTCTGGAAATTCATCCGCTGGACGCACGGGCGCTTGGCATCGCGCCTGCTTCACTGGTCGCAGCCACCAGCCCGACAGGCCGCTGCATCTTGCGGGCGCTCATTACAGACCGGGTGCAGCGTGGGCAGGTCTTTGCCCCGATGCACTGGACCGGCGAAACCGCCCCCACCGGGCGCATCGACGCGCTGGTCCCCGGCGCCGTGGACCCGTTGTCGGGCCAGCCCGAAAGCAAGGCCGCCGTGGTGGCGCTTGCCCCCCATGATGCCGCCTGGTTCGGCTTTGCGGTCAGCACCGGCACCCTGACCCCCGACTGCAGCTATTGGGCGCGCAGCCGCGTGACCGGCGGCTGGCGGGCGGAACTGGCGGGCGGCATCGCAACGCAGGACTGGGAGGCCGAGGCGCGCCGCCTGTTCGCCCTGCCCCATGCCCGCTGTCAATCCGTCGCGGACCCCGCGACCGGCACCGCGCGCCTGGCCTTTCTGGACCCCGACAACCGCCTGCTGGCTGCATTGTTCGTTTCGCCCAAGCCAGTGTCACTGTCGCGCGACTTTCTGGCCGCGCAGCTGGGGCAGGTTGCCGGAACTCCGCTGTCGGGGCGCCCCGGTGCCGATATGCCGGACCCCGGCCCCGTTGTCTGTGCCTGTCTGGGTGTCGGGTTGAACACCATCGGTGCCGCCATCGCCAGCGGACAGGCAACAACCGTCGCGCAGGTGGGCGAATGTACCGGCGCGGGGATGACCTGCGGTTCCTGCCGCCCGGAAATCGCCGCTCTGCTGGCTGGTGCCAGACAGGTGGAGGCCGCAGAATGACCGAACCCACTGCACTGGCACCCTATGTTGCCATCCTTGGTCGCGGACAGGGCCGCGCGCGGTCGCTGACGATGCCCGAGGCGCGGGCGGCAATGTCGGTGATCCTGTCGGGGGATGCCGCCCCCGAAGCCATCGGCGCGATGCTGATGCTGATGCGGATGAAGGGCGAGGTCGCCGAAGAAATCGCCGGGCTGACCGACGGGGCGCGGGCCGCACTTGCGCTCTGGACAGGGCCCGCCCCCGCTGTTGACTGGCCGTCTTATGCCGCCGGGCGCACCCGTGGGCAGCCGTGGTTTCTGGCCGCAGCGAAACTGGTGGCCCAGGCGGGCTATCCGGTGCTGATGCACGGCTGGAATTCACATCAGGCGACGGGGGCAAGCGTACGTGCCGCGCTCGCCGATGTCGGTATCCCGCAAGTGCCATGGGCCGACGCCCCCGGAACACTGGCGCAAACCGGTATTGCCTATGTCCCGCTGGAAGCGCTTTGCCCTGCCCTGCTGGACCTGTTGCGCCTGCGTGACGTTCTGGGCCTGCGGTCCTGCATCAACACCGTGCTGCGCATGTTGAACCCGGCCGCTGCGCCGATCGCCTTGCAGGGGGTCTTTCATCCCTCCTACCGCGAATTGCAGCGCGATGCGGCGCTGCTGCTGAACCAGCCCGGCCTGCGCGTGCTCAAGGGCGGTGGGGGCGAGTTCGAGCATCACCCGACCAAGGACATCACCCTGCACGGATTGCAGGACGGCGCCATCTGGGAAGGGCAGACCGGCACGGTGCTGAGCGGCCACCAGCGCCTGTCCGAAACCGACAGTACATTGGCCGATGTCTGGCAGGGCCGCATTCAGGACCCGTTCGCCATGGCCATCATCATCAGCACCGCAGCCCTTGCGCTGGAGGCCTGCGGCATTGCCGACCCGGCCCGGCTGGCACGGGACCTGTGGCTGCGCCGCCACGACGCCAAAGCCGCCTGAGGGGACCATCATGCACAGCTTTCCCATGTTCATCCGCACCACCAACCGCCGCGTTGTGATTGTGGGCGGTGGGGAGCAGGCTGCGCAAAAGGCGCGCCTGATGCTCAAGACCGATGCGAAGCTGGTGCTGCTGGCACCGGTCCTGGACGTTGAACTGGCGGATCTGGTGGCGACAGGGCGTGCGACACAGGATGCCGGGCCCTTCACACCGGAACATTTTGCCGATGCGGCGCTTGTCTTTATCGCGAGCGGTTGCCCCGGCCTCGATGCGGCGCTGCATGCGCTCGCAAAAGCGGCGGGGGCGCAGGTCAATGTGGTGGACCAGCCGTCGCTTTGCGACATGACCACGCCGTCACTGGTGGACCGCGATCCGGTGGTCGTGGCCATCGGCACCGAAGGAACCGCCCCGGTGCTTGCCCGCCGGATCAAGACCGAGGTCGAGCAGATGCTGGACCCGCGGCTTGGCAGCTTTGCAGCCCTTGCCGGGCGGCTGCGCGGCGCGGTTGCGGCACATATCCCAAAACCGGACCGTCGGGCGTTCTGGCGATGGGCATTTGCCGATGCCCCCTGGCAGTTGCACAAGACCGGACAGGAACGCGCCGCTGCCGATCTGCTGAAACGCACAATTGCAACAAAAGACCTGCCCGACAGGCAGGGTCAGATTGCATTGGTGGGCGCGGGCCCCGGTGCGCGCGATCTGCTGACCCTGCGCGCTGTCGAGCGTCTGCAAGAGGCCGATGTGATCTTCTACGATGGGCTTGTCGATCCTGATGTGCTGGAACTCGCCCGCCGGGATGCAGAGCGTGTTTTTGTGGGGAATGTCCCTGGCACGCATATCTGGCCAGGGGAACGCATCTGCAGATTGGTCTTGGCCGAAGCCGCCAAGGGCCGCCGCGTCGTCCGCCTGGAATCCGGCGACGCGGGCATTTCCGGTCATGCCAAAGAAACACTGGACGCCGCCACCGCCGCCAATGTCCGCGTCGAGATTGTTCCCGGTGTCACGGCGGCAAGCGCCCTTGCCGCCGCCTCAGGTCAGCAGCTGAGCGGGGGAAGAGACCCGCAACCTGCCTTTCGCTCGGCAATCGCTGCCGGGCAGAACATTGGCGTTTGACCTGAAGTCAGAATGACAAAAGTGCCTTTCCGGCGCAGCGCCCGGGCCTCCAGCGGTTGCGAGACGGCACCGCAAAACCCTGCTATTTACCGGCCAGATGTTCAAAGAACGTCCCTACGGAATCCACGATCAAATCCTTGTCGTTGTCGAGCGTGGCGACGTGATATGATTCATTCAGCCAAAGCAGACGCACCTCATCCGACGATACGCCGTTGACGATCAAATTCGCATTCGCGGCCGGAACCACATGATCTTCGCGGCCCTGGATCACCAGCGTCGGACAGGTGATTTCCCGCAGCATGGTGCCGGTCGCCATGATCAGCTTGGTAAGTTCCCCAAGGCAGACAGTCGGTACTTCGGTATAGGCCAGCTCTTTCACATCCGGTGCCTTGATGTCCGATCCCACGCCCGGCAACAGCTCCGGCATCGGGTCAAGGAACATGGCACCTGACATCGGATCGTTGAGGATGCCGACCGCGCCGGCAATCGGCGCGATGCCCTGGACAATCTCCTTGTGTCGCCATGCCAGGTTGAGGGTAATCGTGCCACCCATGGAAAGACCCGTCACAAAGACCTTTGACTTGCGCGCGGCAAGCGCCTTCAGCGCCCGCTCTGCCTCTCCGACCCAATCGGTGGCACCGGTCGGCGCCATATCGGCAACCGATGTGCCATGACCGGGCAAACGCGGCCCCACGACGGTAAAGCCGAATTTCTTGTGCAATTTCTCACCAAGGTAACGCATACTTTGGGTGCTGCCGGTAAAGCCATGAATTACAAGCACGCCGATGTCGTTTCCCTCGAACTCGAATGCTTCGGCTCCTTCAAGAACATCTACCATGTCATTTTCTCCTCCATGATCTGCCGATCCTCCGGTGCGGGGGGCATTGCCCAGCCTTGATCAGTTTTGCGCCACAAAGCCACTTGGATCGACAAGTACCTTGCATTGGGTTGTGCGGCTTCTCAATGCCTCAAAAGCCTCTGGCATCGAAAGCAGACTCACATGGTCGGAAATCAGATGGTGCGGTGTATGGGTGCCGCCGTCCAGGGTGCGGATGGCCATTTCGAATTCCGGCATCGTGAAGAACACCGACATTACGATGTCGACCTCCTTGGAGATTGCGCGAAAGCTGTTCATGTGATCGGGCGCGGTGCAAAGCCCGAGGACAAGCACCTTGCCGCGCGGCGCGACAAGGTCGACACAATGGTCAATCAGCCCCGGTTTGCCAACGCATTCAAAGACGATCTCCGGCGCGCTCCCGCCGCAACTTTCGGCCAGGCGTCGGGCCATGTCTTTGCCGGACAGGATGAAATCCGTGGCGCCCAGTTCCATGGCGCGGTCGCGTTGATGGTCGTGAAGGTCAGCGACCACGACATGCGCCGCCCCCATGCGTCGCGCCCAGAAGGCGACGGCAAGCCCGATGGCACCGGCGCCGACAATAAGCACCCTGGCACCCGGTTGCATGCGCGCACGCCGGATGCCGTGAAGCGCCACGCTCAGCGGTTCTGCGAGCGCGCCGTCGATGGCGGAAATGCCCCAGGGGAGCTTGCGGCATTGCACCGCGTCGAGCGCCGCAAACTCGGCAAACCCGCCGCCGATCAGATCGAAGTTCGCGCACCACGCAGGCTCGCCCCGCTTGCAGGATGCACAGGCGCCGCAGCCCCGCAGGGGAGCAGCCGAAACGTGATCGCCAGGTTTGAGGCCCGTGACGCCAGAGCCCACGTCGATCACTTCGCCGGAGAACTCGTGGCCGATCACCTCGCCGCCTTCCAGCCCGAATGTCGGGTCTTCGGTCATGTGAAGGTCGGAGCCGCAGATGCCACAGCGGCACACTTTGAGCAGCACCTGTCCCCGCCCGGCCTCGGGCAGTTTCACGTCGCCGATCCGGAGCGGTTTGCCCAGGGCGTCGAAGATAGCGGCTTTCATGATCACTCCTCCAGGATCAGTTTGCGACGCACCGGGAACCAGGGATGATCCCCGAGTTTCTGCAGCAGCCCCCAGACGCCACCCCGGGCATAGAGCGCGATGATGAGGGTGAGGATGCCGAGCACGATCAGGTAGGCAGAGCCGAACTCACCGAACAACCGGTCCGCGAAGAAATAGATCAGCGCGCCGATGAGGGCCCCTTCGATGGAACCGATCCCGCCGACCATCACGATGAAGATCGCCATCGAGGCCCAGAACGGATCGAAACCGGCAGAGGGGGTGATCCGCAACTGCGCCATGTAATAGATCGCGCCCGCAAAGCCCGTTCCCACGGCTGCGGCGACAAATATATAGAGCCGCAGCTTGCCGACATTGACGCCCTGGCTGGCAGCGGCAACGGGATTGTCCCGCATCGCGGTCAGCGCCAGACCGTGTCGCGACCTCAGAAGCCAGTAGCTGCCGCCGATGGTCACGATCAGCAGGATTGCACATAAGATCACAAAGGCGACCTCGCGTTCGTGCTGGCTGTATTGCGTCATGACGCGCAGGGTCATGCCGGCCCCCGCATTCACATAGTCGATGTTTGAGGTCGCCAATCGCACGGCCTCTGCGACAACCCAGGTGCCGATGGCGAAATAGGGACCGTCCAGACGCCTGAGCAGGAAATAGGTCGGCACCGCCAGAACCGCAGGTGCGATCAGGGACAGGATCACGGCGAAAAACGGGTTGACGCCAAAGTTCTGTGCCAGAACGAACAGCATGTAGCCTGCCACACCGATAAAGGCCTGTTGCCCGACCGAAACAAGCCCGGCGTATCCGGCAAGAAGGTTCCACATCTGGGCGATGGCGATATAGCAGCACAGCTCGATCGCCCAGCGGATGTTGCCCGATGTCGCCCACCAGGGCATGGCCACCAACGCCAGAAGCAGGAAGAGGCCGATGGTCATGGCAATCCGGCTGGAGGTGGTCGCGCGCTGGACGCGCATCTGTTTGATCGTGTTCATTTTCCGCCCCTACTTCTTACGCGCCATGATGCCTTCGGGGCGCGTTGCGAGCACCAGAAGGAACACAAGATGGCCGAAGAGAATTCCAAGCCCTGGATCGACCCGCAAACCAACGGCCTGAGCGATCCCCAGCACCATTGCCCCAAGGAACGCGCCCCAGATTGAGCCCATGCCCCCGATGATGACCGCCTCGAAGGCATAGATCAGCTGCGCCGGCCCGTCAGACGGCGACACCGTCGCCCGGAGCGCTGCAAAGATCGCGGCAAGGCCCAGGATGCCCACGGCAATCGCCGTTGCCGTCGCATAGATACGTTTGGGATCGACGCCGGTCATTGCCGCCGCTTCGGTATCGGCGGCCGCCGCCCGCAGGCCGCGCCCGAACCTTGTGTAACGCAGCACGGCGTCCAGACCGCCGGCAATGACAAATGCACAGACCAGAACGATCACCGGCAGCAGACCCAGGTAAATCGGACCAATCTGGAAACTTGCGCTGGCGATATCGGAATTCGGCAAACTGCGCGTATCGGCGGACCAGATTTCCAGCATCAGGTTCTGCAGCGCGATCGACAGGCCGAAGGTCGCGATCAGTGACGGCAGCGGATCGGCACCGACCACCCGGTTCAGGATAACCTTTTGCAAGATCCAGCCGATGGCCACGGCAATGGGCACGATCACGAGGACCAGACCGATGTTACCGAACGGAAGCGCCCCCGCCAATGACACCGCGATGAGCGACAGCAGGATCATCACGTCGCCATGGGCGATGTTCACGATCCGCATCACACCGAACATCAACGCCATGCCAAGCGCATATTGGGCGTACATGCCCCCCAGGAGCACCCCCTGGACAATTGCATCAAGCCACTGCATTGGACGCTCCGAAGTAGGCCGCGGCGATTTGATCGCGGGAGATTTCGTTAGAATTGCCGGTCAGCGTGATCCGTCCTTCCAGCATGCAATACAGGCGGTTTGAAGCCTCCCGCGCCAGCGACACGTCCTGCTCCACAAGAACGATAGATGTGCCCCCCGAGATGATTTCCGGCAAGACCGCATAGATTTCCCGGATTACCCTGGGCGCCAGACCAAGGCTCAGCTCATCGCACAAAAGCACCCTGGGTTGGCAGAGCAGCGCGCGCGAAATCGCGACCATCTGCTGCTGACCGCCCGACAGGTCCTCGATTGGCTGGTTGCGTTTCTCGCGCAGGATGGGAAACAGCTCGAACAAGCGGTCCCGGGTCCATTGCCCCTCGCTTTCGGGAAGGCGCGCGTGGTCGATGGCGACACGCATGTTCTCTTCGACGGTCATGCCGGCAAACAGTCTGCGGCCTTCCGGCACCATGGCCAGACCGCGCCCGACCATCTTGTGCGCCGGCGTGCCGCCAACGGGCACCCCCTCGTAGCGAACCATGTTGCGGCCAACCGGCAAAAGCCCGAAGACCGATTTGAGAAATGTGGATTTGCCCGCGCCATTTGCGCCGATCAGCGCAATGACCTCCCCCTGCAGCAGATGCAGGTCGATCCCGAACAGGGCCTGAAAGTCGCCGTATCCGCCGACCAGGCCATGCGTCGAAAGAATGGCTGTGCCGGTCATGCTTCGATCCCCATGTAAACGCGCTGCACCTCGGCATCCTGCATCACCGTATCAGGGCTGCCCTCGGCGATCTTCCTGCCAAAGTTCAACACCAGAACCTGATCCGCGACCGCCATGAGCGCGTGCAGCACATGTTCAATCCAGATGATGGTAACGCCCCGGTCGCGCACCCGCCGGACTAGGGTCACAAGCGCAGCACCCTCCGCCTCCGTCAGGCCGCCGGCAATTTCGTCCAGCAACAAAAGCTTTGGCTTGCCCGCAAGCGCGCGCGCCAGTTCAAGGCGTTTGCGGTCCAGCAATGTCAGACCCCCCGCAAGCTTGTTGGCCTGCGCAAGCAACCCGCAGTCGCGCAAGACCTCGGCGGCATGTGCGCTTGCCTCCGCCTCGCTCATCCGGGCACTCAGCATCGCGGGAACCATAAGGTTCTCGAAGGCCGTCATATTGCCGAAAGGCTGGGGCACCTGATAGGTGCGGCCAATCCCGCGTTTGCACCGTTCGTAGGGCGGTTCGGCAGAGAGCTGGGACCCGTCCAGAGACAGCTCCCCCGCATTCGCAGCAAGATCACCACTGATCAGATTGAACAGCGTCGTCTTGCCTGCACCATTGGGACCAAGGATGCCAAGCACCGTCCCGCGTGGCACGTCAAAGGTCACGTCGTCCACCACGGTGACAGCGCCGAAACGCTTGGTCAGACCGCGCGCTGACAAGAGCATCTGATCAGTCATGTGATCCCCCTCAGGACCAGTCGAGAGGTTTCATCACAGTATCGGGGTCCAGCACGTCGGGATAAAGCGTATTGTCCACGATCTCCAGATCGAAGGGCCACTTTTCACCTTTGACCCACTGGCCGCCAAAGATCGGCGTCTTGCAGATGTTCGGGTGCGGACCTTCGGTGAAGTTGATGTTGCCGACGAGGGTGTCCAGATTGGTGGCCGCCAGCGCCGCGCGGTTGGCGTCGCGGTCCAGCGGATCGGCGGAGCGCTTGAGCGTGTCCAGGATGACCTCCCACAGGGCATGTGAATACCCCAGCGGCTGGGTCCATTGCTTGCCGGTCTCCGATTCCCAGACCTCCGCTATTTCGCTGCTGGTTTGACCGGTCAGCGACGATTTGTAGGGGAATGCCGGGGTCCACCAGACTTCGGATGACATGCCTTCGCCCAGATCCCCCATGGCTTCGATGCCGGACGGGAAAAGCAGCGCAGCGGCCACGGTCACCACCTTGGGCTTGTAATTTTGCTGGCTGCATTGCGTGATGAAGGTCTTGAGGTCCGCCACATAGGTGATGCCGCCGACGATATCACAATTGTTCGCCTTGAACTCGGCAATCTGAGCCGAGAAATCGTTGGTCCGCGGTTCGAACATGGATGGGGCGAATGCCTCGAAGCCGGCTTCGCGCACGGCATTGGGCAGGCCGTATTCTTCGTTGCCCCAGGTCTCGCCATCGGCATTGCGCGGGAACAGCATCCCCACCTTGCCATTGGTTTCGATCGACCGCCACATGCCGGTAAAGGTGCCAAGCACGTCTTCGAGACCCCAGAAGAAATGGTAGGTCCAGGTGAAAGGGCTGTCAGCCCCTCCACGGGGCATCACAAAGGCTTGCCAGGGAGAGCTCGACGAGATGCAGGGCACGCCATAAAGCTCGCATTGATCGGCCGTCGGGTTGTTGATGTCGGTGGTCGAGGCCGGCAGCATCAGCGCGATCTCATCGTTGAGGATCAGATCGCCGGCCAGTTCCGCCGCCCGGTTGGGGTTGGATTGTGCATCCCGTATAAGGATCTCGATATTGTAGGTCTCGCCGTTGACGCTGATCCCGTCGGCAACCAGGGCCATGATCTTGGTCACCGTATATTCGTCGGTCTCCCCGAACAGGGACAACGGCCCGGTCAACGGGCTGATGACGCCGATCTTGATCGTCTTGGAATCTTGCGCACGTGCCGCATGTGGCAGTGCGATGGTTGCAGCGGTCACTGCCCCCAGCCCCTTGAGCAGCGAACGCCGGTCCATATAGGTCTTTGGATTGATTTCGAGTGTCATGGTAATCCTCCTTGATGACGTCACGCCGGGCTCCTCCTTCCCGGTTGGTGACGAGTGGCGGAAGGCGGCTGCAGGCCGCCTGTCCGAAATTCATTCTATTTCCTGGGCCGGTCGCAGGATCAGGCCACCGTCGATCACCATCTGCGATCCGGTGACATAAGCCGATGCGTTGGACGCAAGATACAGCGCCAGGGGCTTGATCTCATCCGCCTCCGCGACGCGTCCAAGACAGGACCAACGGATAAACGCCTGCCGGTCCTCGACATTGGCCATGCGCCCGCCCGCAATGTTGGTGATGAAGGGCCCCGGACAGATGGCGTTCACGCGGATCTGGTAGCGCCCCAGTTCCATCGCCAGTTGCTTGACCAGATGGCTGAGTCCCGCCTTCGCCGGCATATAGGGTGTGCCCACGATCCCGTCGACGTAGAATGCCGCGATGGACGATGTTGCGATGATCGCACCGCCACGGTTCTGCTGCTTCATATGGCGCGCCGCCAGTTTCATCGTGTTGTAGACGGAGGTCAGGTTGACCCCGATCACCTTGTCCCAATGGGCGTCGTCCAGCGTGTCGATCTGGCCCTCCGGATTGCGCCTGCCCTCCGGGGTCAGGAACCCCGGACCCGCGTCCACCCCGGCGTTGGCAAAGACGACATCAATGCCCGATTGCGCCCTGGCCGCGTCGTCGAAGGCCGCGCTCAGCGTCGCGCGGTCCGTCACGTCCACCACGGCACCGGTCACTCTGCCCCTCGGGGCAAGTTCGCGGATCTCGGCAACAGTGCGGTCCAACTGATCCTTGTCCAGGTCGAACAAGGTCACATTGGCCCCACGCTCGGCCATGATCTCGGCATAGGCCCGGCCCAGACCAAAGGCGGCGCCGGTCACGATGACGGATTTTCCCGCCACATCAAACATCGTCTCAAGCGACATGCATTCCTCCTTCACTGATCGCGTTCCGGATCAGATGAACATGTCTTTGTTGACGGGGATGTTGTTGGCTTCACAGTAGGTGACATAATGGTCGATGAACCAGAACACGTCCGCCGTGAATTCGAAATTTGCCTGATCGTCAAAGAACTCGATCGCGCCGCTCAGCCAGAAAAGTGCCTTCATGCCGTTCGGATCGTCCGAGTAGAGCGTATGCGCCGTGCCCGGCAGCTCGTAGACGAAATCACCCGGGCGCGCGACCCAGTCATATTCGTGATAGCCCCAGGAACCCTCAAGCGTGACGGCGGATACGACGCCGCGGTGACGGTGTGTTCCAATGCGTCCGCCGCCCTTGACCCAAAGGATATTCGCCGCGGAGTTTTGCCGGACGTCGAATGCCAGATGCTTGATCGCAGCTTGCTCACCGAAGGGAACCCAGGGGTTGTTCTCGTCATCGCCGGGGATGAAAGCACCCTCTTTGCCAAAACGATGGATCATCGCTTCGTGGGGTTCATCCGGCAGTTTTGTAATCAGCTTTTGATCGTTCATGTCTTCCTCCCTATGGCCCCGATTTCAGGAGCGACACACAGGAGACAGTCGAGTCCGTCACGGCGTCAAAATCTTTTTTCGTGCCGCAACGCAGCAACCGCGTTTTGAGCGGCCTTTCGTAAGGAATACAGGGAAAGATTTGTTGGCCGGGCCGGGACAGAGAATGGATGCAGGCCCACATTTCTGCATTGCGGCTTAATTATATGATGAAATCGTCTGATGATATGGTTAAATACTCCGATGAAGACACATCGTGACGAACTGGAATTTCTGGACCGCGGCGGGCGTCCGACCCTGGCTGACATGCTGGACCGGATGACGTTCCGGCCGTCGCGCGGCAGCATCGAGCTGAACGGCGCGCGCATGGTGCTTTCCCGGGCGACCTTTGGCGCAGACCTGCAGGACGAGCTCATCCGGCGCTTCGGCGAACATGAGGCAATGGTGCTGCTGTTGCGCCTTGGCTATCGCAACGGCCGCGAGGATGCGGAATTCATCCGGCGCGCCTGGCCCAATCTCGACATCGGAGATGCCTTCACGGCGGGCACGCGCATTCACATGGTGACAGGCACCGTGCGCGTTGAAACGCTTCACAATGATTTCGATTTCAAGAACAACCGGTTTTCCGGCGATTTTCTCTGGCACGATTCCGTCGAGGCGATGGAATACGCGCGGCGTCACGGGCGCGCGACCAAACCGGTGTGCTGGGCGCAGACGGGATATGCCGCCGGATACGCCAGTGTCTTTTTCAGCAAGCTGATCCTTTACAAAGAGGTAAGCTGCGCGGCGATGGGCGACAAATCCTGCCGTGTCGTGGGCAAGACCGTCGACGATTGGGGCAAGGACGACCCGTTCGTGCGCATTTTTCTGGACGAAGTGCTGGTCACACGGCCCGAGACTTCGCCGCGCATGCGCAAGGAAGGCGTGGCACAGGGCAGCAAGGCAGCGGGCATTCTGGAAGACATGATCGTGGCCCCGGTACACCGGGAGCTTGAGCAACTGGCGAGGGCGGGATTAAGCACGTTGATCACCGGGCCTGATGGCGCAGGGTGTTTCAAGGCTGCGGCCTGGCTTCACACAAGGCGGTTTCCATCCGGCCAGTTGCACCGTGTGCATGGCGCATCCGATACCCTGCCGGCGCTGATACAGAACATTCGCCATACGCTGACCAAAAAGGGGGCGCGGGAACAGACCCTGGTGATCGAAACGCTGGAGGATCTGCCCCTCGACACGCAGCTTGAACTGGTGGATCTGGTGCACACCGACGGCGCGGCGCCCGAGAACTTCATGCTGATCGGGATATCGCATCTGTCCTTGCCCCGGTTACAGCGCAGCAGCAATTTGCGGGCAGAATTCCTTCATGCGCTGTCCATTCTGCCCGTTACATTGCCGGCGCTGGCTGCGCGGGAGGATGACATTGCGCTGTTCGGCGACATTTACCTGTCTCACCTCAGCACGCAGAAATCCGGGTTCGAAGGTCACCTTACCCCGGATGCGCGTGCTTTCATCCGGGCCCAGAGCTGGCCCGGTAACCTGCCCGAGCTGAGAAGCACGATCCTGAGGGCGGCCCTTCAATCGGCGACCCCCACGGCGATCACAGCCGAAGATATCGCCCGGTCCCTGGCGGTTGACCCATCCCCGCTGGAGACAACCGGGGCCGGCAGATTGCCAACCGAGGACGAAATCGAAGCGGTCTGGACCTCCCTCAAGGCGCTGTTGGATCAGGATATGTCCATAGATGGCGCCGTCGCGCAGTTTGAACAGCTTGCGCTGCAGGAAGCGGGCGGCAACGTGTCAGCTGCCGCCCGTCGCCTTGGTCTTACCCGGGCGAAGCTGGATTATCGCCTGACCGCTCAGGGTGCCAGAACCTCACGACAGCGATGATGCGTGGCGCCGGTGGCGCAGGGCGTTCTCCTCGTTGCCAGGCTCGGACAGTGACAGCACGCTGTCTGCGGTATTGCGGATCAGGGCCTGATCGTGACTGACAATCATCACGGCGATACCGTCGGTATCCGCAGCGCCCGTCACAAGCCTTATCACACTGGCCTGCGTGATGGGGTCGAGCCGCGAGGTCGGTTCATCTGCGAATATGAAAGCGGGTTTGCGCAGCAAGACGCGCAGCAAGGACAAACGCTGCAATTCCCCGCCTGACACGGCACCGGGCCTGCGTTGCAGCAATTTGGGGTCAAGGCCAAGGCTCTCCATCAGCACATCAACCTCGCGCGAAGCACAGCCCGCCATTGTCACCACATCCGCCAGAGCCTCGCCAATCCTGCGCTTGCGCGGAAAGGCCGCGACGGGATCCTGATAGAGTTTCTGGAAGGCAAAGGGATGCGCGCCACCTTGCCGCCTGATCCGCCCATGGGCGGGCGGCATCAGCCCAAGAATGGCATCACCAAGCGAGGATTTGCCGCATCCGGAGGGGCCGGTGACGCCAAATACCTGCCCCGCCGCGATCTTAAGCGAAACACCTTGGAACAAGGTCCGCTGACCCCGAACCAGCGCGAGGTCTTCGGCGCTGACCACCGCAGGGCCGGGATGCGCCGCTGACGGACGGGGGCTCCAGCTTTCCGGGTCGGCGGCGAAAAGTTCCCGTGTGTAGGCCTGACCCGGCGCGGCAAAGATGTCACGGGTCGTGCCGCTCTCGACTACCTGACCGGCGCGCAGGACAATGAGCCTGCCGCCGATCCGGCGGGCCAGTGACAGATCGTGGGTGATGATCAGCAATCCGCCCGCCTGCCCCATTTCGGACAACAGAAGATCGGCGACCTCGTCCCGGCGCGCGGCATCCAGCCCCTTGGTGGGTTCATCCGCAATCACGATGCGGGCACCCCCGGCACGGGCGGCGGCGATGGCCACCCGCTGCGCCATGCCGCCGGACAGTTGATGCGGATACCGTGATCCGGCCTCGGCAAGTCCAAGCTCCGACAGGTCGGAAGCGGCGCGGGCCCGTGCGACGCGGGGCGACAGGCCGTGCACCAGACGATGTGCTTCAGCAATCTGCGTTTCGGCCCGCATCAGGGGATCAAGCGACAGCCACGGTTCTTGCGGCAGAACGCCTATTTCTCGGCCCCAAAGCCCCCGGAACCGATCCGGGGTTCCGGCATTCAGGACACGGTCGCCGATGGCGACACGGCCCTTTGCCTCCAACCCCTCGGGCAGCGTGCCCATCAGGGCCTGCGCCAGCAGGCTCTTGCCCGATCCGGTTTCACCCAGGATGACCAGTGGCTCTCCCGGATCGAAGTGCAGCGATATCGGCGACAAAAGGGATGTGGCCCCGTCCCGGACCGTGATGTCTTCGGCAATCAACAGGCTCATGTTTCACGGCTCCCGGCCAGAAGGGTAAGGCCCAGCAGCAGGGCAAATGTGGCCACGACCGGCGACAGGAGCGCCAACGGCGCCTCGCGCCAGTAGGGCAGCAGTTCAACCATCATCAGGCCCAGTTCAGGCGTGGGCGCGCGCATGCCCACATGCACAAACCCGAGCGCCGCAATGGCCATGATCGCAGTGGCGGTTCCGAAGGCAGCGGCGGTCAGCATCATCGGCGCGATTTCGGGCCAGATATGGACGCGGAAAAGATAGACTGGACCGAACCCGAGAAGCCTGGACGCCTGCACGGCGGGCGAGGCCAGGGTTTCGCGCGTGGCCGCACGGGTCAGGCGAAAGAACTCGACCCAAAGCACCAGCGACAGCCCCGCCCAGAACCCAAGCGCCGTCCCCGGCACCATGGCCAGCACAATGAGAACCAGCAACAGGCCCGGAAGCGCCAGCAGCGCATCCGCCAGCATGACGAAAATCCGGTCGATCCAGCCCCCTTTGGCCGCCGAAAGCGTGCCCAGGACCAGCCCCGCAGCACCGGCCGTTGCCACCGCGGCCAGGGCGATGACAGGTGACAGACGCAGCGCATCTGCCAGACGGTGAAAAACCGACCGGCCAAGGTGATCATAGCCCAGCGGCGCGCCAGTTTCCGGCCCGGCCAATGCCTTGATCAGGGACTGTGCAAGGGGATTGCCCGGAACGATCACGGGGCCAAGCAACGACAGGGCGGCCACCAGCGCGATCAGGCCGATGCCGACTGTGCGCATTGGCGACAGCGGCAGGCGGCGCGTTGTTTGGAAATCAATACTGCTCATCCCGTAACCCTCGGATCAAGTCGCCGCACGGCAAGGTCGATGGCGCTGTTGACGATGACAAAGCCGAGCCCCAGCACCAGCGCCGTGCCCTGCACCATCGGCACATCCCGCGAGAATATCGCGTGAACCAGCGCATGCCCGATGCCGGGCCAGCCGAAGATCGATTCAACGATGATCACCCCTTCGACAAGTGTCACGAATTGCAGGCCAAGATAGGTGATCAGCGGCACAGAGACGTTGCGCAGCCCGTGCCGCAGCAGGGTTTGCCGTTCGGACAGCCCCTTCCATTGGGCGAATCGCCAGAACGGCATATCCGCGATACGTGCCATGGCGTCCCGCGTGATGCGCGCATTGACCGCCGCCAGTCCAAGGGCAAGTGTCAGGCCCGGCAGGATGAAATGGCGCAGCTCGCCGTGCCCCGCCGCGGGCAGCCATCGCAGGTGCACGGCAAGCAGCACGATCAGGACAAGCGCCATGAGAAACTGCGGAACGGCCTTTACCCCGGTCGAAGCGACCAGCAGCACACGGTCCAGCACCCCGCCCGGCCTGAGCCCCGCGAGAATGCCAAGGGGTGGCCCGATGACCAGCGACAGCAGAAGCGCCACCAGCGCGAGGGTGGCCGACGCGCCCAGCTGATGCACAATCTCGTCCATCACGGGCTGGCCGCTGACAAGCGAATTTCCAAAATCGAACCGCGCCAGATCGCTCAGCCATTGCAGCAGGGCAGGCAGCGCCGGGCCGTCAATGCCCAGTTCGCCACGCACCGCATCGGCGGCAGCGGCATCGACGTTGTCATAGCCGTACCGGCCCGCAGCAATGCGCCAGGCCGCATCGCCGGGCAGGCTGCGCATCATGATGAATGTGGCGGTGCCGATCAGGATCGCGACCATCACCGCCTGCACCAGGCGCGAAACAAGCACCTTCATTCCGCCCACCGGATGTTCTCCAGGCCGAAGCTGCGCTCGAACGGGTCGATTTCCGCGCCTGTTACCCTGTCTGATACGGCCAGCGTCTGCCGATACCAGGCAATCGGGATGATCGGCAGTTCCGATTGCAGGATTTCAGATGCCCTGGCACGTTCCGCGTTTCCGCCGTCACCCCGCGCCAGACCGCGCAGAAGCGTTGCGAATTCTTCGTTCCGCCAGTTCATCGCCCCCCAGTCGCCATTGCCAACGTAGTCGGCCAGGATTGTGCCAATCGGATCGGGGACAAGAGAAAAGTTGCGCGCGATCAGGCCAAGCTCCAGCGAGCCATCCTGATGCCCTGCGGGTATTTCTGAGGAGTTGGTCGTGTTGACGGTCAGGTCAATACCGATCGTGCGGAACTGCTGTTCCAGCACCGCGGCAACCAACGGCAGTTCCGGCCGGTCAGGATAGGTTGTCAGGGTGACCGCGAAACGCGCCCCGTCCCGTGTTAGGATACCGTCACTGCCCGCTTCCCATCCCAGATCGGCAAGCAACTTCTTGGCCTCCTCCACCTCATAGGCGAGCGGGGCAAGCGCATCGTTGTGCCAGTCTGCGGTGGAGGGCGGGAACAATTGATCGGCCCCTTCGGGATAGCGCAGCACCGCCTGTGCGATACCGGCACGGTCAATCGCAAGGCTCAGCGCGCGGCGGGCATCGGGTTCGGCCAGAAACGGGTGACCCGCATTGACCTTGATCAGAAGCGTGCGGGGAATGGCAACCGAGAGCACCTCGACATCATCCAGCATGCCCAGCCGCGAGACGCTGGCAGGATCAAGGCCAAAAACGAATTCGGCTTCGCCGGATTCTGCCATCAGCGCCCGTGTTTCGACCCGGCTGACACCGGAATAGCTGACATCCGCGATATGCGGCGCATTTCCCCAATATTCGGCAAAGGCCGTCGCATCCAGGCTGAGCGGCGGTTCCATCGCCGTGATCCGGTAGGGGCCGGTGCCGATGATCGCGACCCCCGTGCCATCCGCAGCATATGACGCGGGCGACAGGATCTGTGACCGGTATTCCGCAAGGAACGCGGGCAAAGCCGCCATTGGCTCCGACAGGGTGACAGTGATTTCGCCGTCACCCGCCGCGATGCCTGTAATCGGCAAGTCCTGCAACGGACCGGGTTTGGCGCGCGCAATCTCAAGCGCATTGACCACAGTATCTGCGGTCATCGCGCTGCCGTCGTGGAAAACCACGCCTTCACGCAGGGCAAAGACCCAGGTCAGCCCGTCTTGCGAAACCTCCCAGGAGGTGGCGAGACCGGGGGTCAGTTCACCATCGGCATTTGCATTCACCAGCGTTTCAGCCACCCCCATCCGCGTAAAGATATAACCGCTGGTCGCGGGCTCCGGTGCCTTGATCTCGAATTGTGCGACGACATCAAGCCTGTTGTCCGCCTGCGCCAGCACCGGCATCGCAAAACATGCGAGCGCCACGGCCGCCTTGAGGAAAGTTCTGGTCATCTGTTGGTATCCTGTTTGAAGAAAGAGCGTGGTATTGCGACGTGGCGGTCGCGGGAAAGGGTTTTCTGTTGGGCGCGGTTCAGCCGCGCAATGGCGCCTTCAATGCCTTCGCCACAGGCCCGCGCCCGCCGCAGGATCTTTCGGCAGGACGCCGGGGACCACGGCAGCGCCGCCTGGGATAGCCAGGATCGGATCGGGGCCGGCAGCGCATCAAAGACCTGCATCGGGTCTTCGGCGCGGCGCCTGGTTCTGAGGCTGGTTGCACCGCGGTTGGTTGGGGCCATCACCCTGCCTCCGCAGATCGCCATACCGGGAATGGGTCGGACATCTCGGGCAAGGCGTCGGGACCCGGCGCAAGGTCTTCGGGCACGAGACATGCATCAAGCCGCGCCTTGATCGCCGGCCAGTCGATACCGGCACCAATGAACACCAGTTCCTGCCTCCGGTCGCCCCAGGGTTCCGACCAATGCGAAGCCATGTACTGGCGCGCGCCCTCGTGATCCGGCCAGCGGTCACGCGGAACGGAGGCCCACCAGGTGCCCAGAGGCTTGACCGATGACAATGCCCCGGCAAGGCTGAATTCAGCCACCCAATCGGGGCGGGTGGCGATCCAGAAGTGCCCCTTGGCGCGGATCACACCGGGAAGCGCACCGTTCAGGACCGACAGGATCTTCTCTGGCTCGAAGGGTGCCCTTGCGCGGTAGACAAAACTGGCCACGCCATATTCCTCGGTCTCCGGCACATGGTCGGCAAAGCCATATAGCTCCTTTGCCCACATCGGATGTTCATGTGCCTTTTCAAAGTCGAACAGCCCCGTGTCCAGGATGGCACTGGCGGGCACCTCGGAATGGCTGGTCTCGATGATGCGCGCATCGGCGTTCAGACTGCGGATGATCTTGCGCGCCGCGTCAACCTGATGCGGCGCGGCATCCGCGACCTTGTTCAGGATCACCACATCGGCGAACTCGATCTGCTCGACCAGCAGGTTGACCAGCGTGCGCTCGTCGTCTGCGCCCAGCGTCTCGCCACGGTCACGCAGGAAATCATGGCTGCCGTAATCGCGCAGCAGGTTCACCGCATCGACCACCGTCACCATCGTGTCGAGGCGCGACACATCCGAGAGACTGTTCCCCGCCTCGTCCCGGAAATCGAAAGTCGCCGCCACGGGCAGCGGCTCGGAAATGCCGGTGGATTCGATCAGCAGATAGTCAAAGCGACCATCCTCGGCCAGGCGCCGGACCTCCTGCAGAAGATCATCGCGCAGCGTGCAGCAGATACAGCCGTTCGACATCTCGACCAGGGTTTCGTCGGTATGGCTCAGGTTTGCACCGCCCTCGCGGACCAGATCGGCGTCGATGTTCACCTCGGACATGTCGTTGACGATGACGGCCACACGCCGCCCCTCGCGGTTGTTCAGCACGCGATTGAGCAAGGTGGTCTTTCCAGCCCCCAGAAAGCCGGACAGGACAGTTACGGGCAGACGCGGGTCAGTCATTGGGCGGCCTCCACGGGTGTGACGATTTCGGGAAACAGCAGCGAGGCGTGGCAACCGCTTCCGGCCTGCGCCCCGTCGGCAAGAGCGAAGTTTATGTTGGGCATCGGACGTGCGACATCTCCTGCGGCGAAGACGCCCGGAATACTGGTCTGCGCCATCGGCCCCACTTTCACGAAAGGCCCCATCGGCCCGTCGGACAGGGCACATCCCAGATGCGCCGCCGGACTTTCCGCCAGGGTGGTCCGGGGCCCCAGGAACAGGGCGGCAAACCTCTGACTGTCGCCGCCGGACAGGCTCAGGGTAATGCCGCCTTCATCAATTTGCGCGGCTTCCAATGCCCTGCTGTCCATCTGGACACCGGCCAGTTCAAGCGCCGCGTGGTCAAGACCGTCCATCCCGCCCGTGATCAGCGTAACGCGGTCGCTCCAATCGGCGCGCAGCATCAGCGCCTGATGGGCACCCATGTGAGAGGTGGCAAGGACGGCCAGCGGTTCGCCTTTCACCTCGTAACCGTGACAATAGGGACAATGCAGCACCTGACGGCCCCAGCCCTCTGCAAGTCCGGGAACATCCGGCAGGATGTCACGCACGCCATGGGCCAGGATGAGGCGCTTTGCGGCAAAATCCTCGCCGTTTTCCAGCGTCACGGAGAAGGCACCCATCTGGCCGCCGATGGCCGTCACCTTGCCCCCGCGCTGGCTTAAATGGGGATATGCCTTCAGATCATCTCGGAACCGGCCAAGGATTTCAGCGGGCGCAATGCCATCCCATCCCGCGACCCCATGCGCCCCCGCCGAAGTTCGGTTGCGCGGCAAACCGGCATCTATCACCAGAACCGACCGGCTGGCCCGCCCAAGCTGAAGGGCGGCGGTGAGGCCCGCGAAACTTCCGCCAATAACGATTACATCGTACATCTGTTACCTTTCGTCATGGATCCTGCGGCCAAAGCCACATCTGATTGTTTGGGGGGCGCCTCCGCGGGCCCCATTCATTATGTAATTACATCACATCTTGGAGGCCCGAAAATCCTCGAGCCTCCTGCTGCGCCACAGGGTGGCCGCAGCAGGAAACGCCTGATGCGTCAGAGACACTCCGCCAGCGCGTTCGCCAGGTTGCGCAAGAGTTGCGGATAAAGCTCCGCACCCGGTTCAAGGTCAGACCCCAATGGGTCCATAACTCCCGTGCGCGCCGCCGTGCCTTCCATGACCGAGGCGACGATGCCTGGATTGAATTGCGGCTCGGACATGATGCAGGTCACCTTCTGATCCGCAACACGCTCCTGAATCTCGGCAATGCGCGCCGGGCTCGGATCTGTGGCATCAGAAACGGAAATTGCGCCTGATGCCGGAAAATCGAAAGCCGCTTCGAAATACTGGTAGGCATCGTGGAAAACGATGAAGTTGGCACCGCGCAGGGGTTCCAGGATGCTGTTGATTTCAATGCGCAGATCCGCCAGTTCCTCGCGTCCCGCAGCGGCATTTGCAAAATACGCTCCGGCATTGTCCGGATCGGCCGCTGAAAGCGCGGCAGCAATCGTGTTCAGCCAGGCCGAACCGTTGTCCGGGGACAGCCAGACATGCGGGTCGTGATCGCCGTGGTCGTGGCCTGCATGTTCTTGCTCTCCATGATCGTGCTCCCCATGTTCGTGACCGGCATGATCGTGACCCTCGTGCTCTTCGGCATGATCCGCGTGGTCATCGTGATTTTCATGTTCTGCATGATCATGATCTTCGGCATGTTCTTCATCGCCATGGTGATGCACCTCGAACAATGCATTCTCGCGCAAAGGCAGCTCCGTGGTGCCCTCTGACTCCATCAGCGCCACAATTGTGGCATCGTCCGCCAACGTATCGATTGCATCGTCCAGCCAGGGGGTCAGTTCGGGACCGACCCAGAACACCAGCTCCGCATCCTGCAGAGCCTTCGCCTCGGAGGGGCGCAGGCTGTATTCATGCGGGCTGGCACCGGGTGCCACGATCAGCGACGGCTCCCCCACCCCTTCCATTACGCGGGCGACCAGCGCATGCACCGGTGCGATATCGACGGCCACATTCGGCACATCCGCGAGGGCCGTTCCGGCCAGCAGCACAGCCGCCAGGGACCAGGGCGCGAGGTTTCTGGACATCTCCAACTCCATGTGATTTTATAACGTTACAGGTCGGATACAGGAAATGTAATAACATGACAAGTAGGTCGCAGACAGATCATGAAACACCGTCAGATCCGGTCGGTTTCGACAAGCACGACCATGCCGATTGCATCAATACTGCAGTGGCCGCGGCCGAGGCGCATTGCGCCAACAACGGGCTGCGCTTTACCCCGGTCCGGCGCAAGGCGCTGGAGATTCTGCTGCAGGAACATCGCGCCCTAGGTGCCTATGAAACACTGGACCGGCTGCGTGACGCCGGTTTCGGGTCCCAGCCTCCTGTCGCCTATCGTGCGCTTGAATTCCTGGTTGCCAATGGTTTCGCGCATAAGATCGAGCGGTTGAACGCCTTTGTTGCCTGTGCACATCCCGGAGCCAACCATTCGCCTGCCTTCATGATCTGCAGAGTCTGCGATTCGGTTGCCGAAGCACAATCGGCACCCGCACGCGGCTCCCTCGGAGAGGCAGCGCGCGCAACGGGGTTTCAGATCGAACGGACTGTGGTGGAAGCCGTCGGCCTCTGCCCCGCCTGTGCGGAGAATGCCGCACCATGAGCCTTGTCACCGTTGAAGACATCAGCGTCGGCTACGGGGCCGAAACGGTACTGGCCCATGTATCGCTCGCCATCGAACCCGGTGAAATCGTGACCATTGTCGGCCCGAACGGCTCCGGCAAGACCACGCTCCTGCGGGCGCTGATCGGCGCGGTGCGCCCCGCATCGGGGCGGATCACGCACAAGCCTGCGCTGCGCATCGGCTACGTGCCGCAGAAACTGCACATCGACCCGACCCTGCCCATCACGGTTGAGAGATTCCTGCGGCTTCCGGGCGGGATCGCGCGCGATGCCTGTGCGCGGGCGCTGGCCCGGGCCGGTGTCCCGGATCTGTCGCGGCGCCAGATGTCAGCCTTGTCCGGCGGCCAGATGCAGCGCGTTCTCTTGGCACGCGCGTTGATCAATGAGCCCGAAATCCTGCTGCTGGACGAGGCAACGCAGGGTCTCGATCAACCCGGTTCCGCCGCCTTTTATCGCCAGATCGAGGAGGTGCGCAAAGACACCGGATGCGCCGTCCTGATGATCAGCCACGAATTGCACGTGGTGATGAGCGCATCAGACCGGGTCATCTGCCTGAACGGGCACGTCTGCTGCGAGGGCACGCCGGAAATCGTATCAGCCGCGCCGGAATACCGTGCCCTTTTCGGCTCCGGCACCGGCGGAGCACTTGCGCTGTACCGCCACGACCATGATCACGCGCATGATGAAACCTGCAACCACGACCACGACCACGGGCACGACCATCCACCACAGACCAAGACCGAGGCCGCTGAATAATGCTGGACGATTTCATGACCCGCGCAACACTGGCCGGTATCGGTGTGGCCTGTGCCGCCGCCCCTCTGGGCAGTTTCGTCGTCTGGCGCCGCATGGCCTATTTCGGCGATGCAACGGCCCATGCCGCGATCCTTGGCGTGGCATTGTCCCTGGCGCTCCAGGTGTCGATCTTTGCGGGCGCCGTGGCTGTGGCCCTGGCCATGGCCCTGACCGTCACGCTGCTGACCGGTCGTGGTTACGCAATGGACACGCTTCTGGGTGTCCTGGCTCATTCCGCCCTGGCCTTCGGGCTGGTCGCCGTCTCGTTCCTGTCCGGCATCCGCATCGACTTGATGGCCTATCTGTTCGGCGACATTCTGGCGGTGTCGCGCGGCGATCTGGCTGTGATCTGGGGCGGTGCCGTTCTGGTCGTCGGGCTGATCGGCTGGCGCTGGTCCGCGCTGCTGACCGCAACCCTGAGCGAAGAGCTTGCCTATGCCGGGGGTATCGACCCCAAGCGCGAACAACTGGTTCTGACCCTGGCGCTTGCCGTCACCGTCGCCGTTGCGATCAAGGTTGTCGGCGTCCTGCTGATCGCGGCGATGCTGATCATCCCCGCCGCCGCCGCGCGCGCGCTGTCGCGCACGCCGGAAGAAATGGCCCTGATCGCCGCCGTGATCGGCGGCGGATCGGCCATAGCCGGCTTGCGTGCCGCCTATGCCCTGGACACACCCGCGGGCCCTTCCATCGTTTGCGTTGCGGCCATCATCTTTCTGATGACAAGCATCCTCAAGGGGGTGCGAACCCAAGGTTAGGGCCTGTCAGCGCCGCGTCACCCATAGGGCTGCGACCATCGATGCTCCGGCAAGGGCAAATGTCAGCTGCATGCCGTTGCCAATCGCACCGGGTGCCGCGGCTTCGATGATGCTTGTCCCTGCACCGAAGGAGAAAACGGCACCCATGACCGAGGCGCCACAGACAAGCCCGAGGTTGCGCGACAGACCAAGCAGGCCCGACACCGCGCCGCGCGCGCCGTCAGCGACATTTGCCATGACCATCGTGTTGTTGGCAGATTGGAACATCTGATATCCCGGTGTCAGGATCATGATGGCGGCAATATAGCCGTAAACACCGAACACTGTCGGCAGGGCCGACAGGGCAAATGCACCGGCAGCCAGCCCCGCAAGCCCGATCAGCAGCACGCGCGACGCGCCCCAGAAATGGACGAGATAGCCGGAAGGCACACCGACGCAGATCGAAATCACCGGCCCAAGCGACATGACCAGACCGACAGTTACAGGGCTGAACCCAAGCCCAAGGCCAAGATAGAATGGCCCCACGATCAGCGTGGCCATCATCAGGTTTGCCACCAGAAGATTGGCAGCCATGCCGGGGATGACACCTTTTTCGCGCAGCGCGGAAAGCCCCGTCCGTGGCGACGTGATGCCCGGCGCAGCCGACGGCAGGAACCGCCACGCCAGACCTGCCGCGCCCAGGCCGATCGGGACCAGGATAAAGAAGACAAACGGCCACCCGGCCAACCCGATCAACAACCCGCCCAGCGATGGCCCCAAGGCCGTTCCAACCGCAGACATGGTCGCAAGCAGCCCCATGATGCGGCCGACACTTTCGCCGCCAGCCGTCTCCCTGACCAGGGCGATGGTCAATGTCATCAGGAAAGCCGCGCCGATGCCCTGCGCGGCGCGGGCCGCAACCAGAGCCCAAAGGTTGGGTGCCCAGCCACACAGGGCGGATGCCAGCGAGAAGACAATCAGCCCCAGCAGCAACATCCGCGCGCGGCCGAACAGATCCCCAAGTCGACCGGCGAGCACAACAAAGAGCGTGAGTGCCACAAGATAGGCGATCACGATCCACTGCACCTGATGGAACGGTGCCTCAAAGGCCACCGCAAGGGTCGGCAGCGCGATATTGGCAATGCTGGTGCCCAGTGAAGCCAGCAGCATTGACAGCGACAGGCACAGCAATGCGCCAAGCCTTGCAGCCGTCGGTTCGGATGATTTCATGACCTTCAATTTGCGTCTCCGCTTGCCAAAAATGGTGTGGGAAGCCATCCTACGAATTCAAGCCAACTTGAGGTCAAGTATGAAAATGCTCGATATCGGCGAGGTGTCGCAAACCGTCGGAATTCCGGCATCGACCCTGCGCTACTATGATGAAATCGGCCTGATCTCATCGGTCGGCCGGCACGGGCTTCGGCGACAATTCGCGCCCGATGTGCTGTTGCAGCTTGCGCTGATCTCGATGGGAAAGTCGGCGGGATTTTCTCTTGAAGACATCGCTGGCATGTTCGGCCGAGACGGGAGACCGGACCTGCCGCGCCAGGAATTGCACGACCGCGCGGACGATCTGGATCGGCAGATCCGCGAGCTGACGGCCCTGCGCGATACCCTGCGACACGTCGCCGAGTGTCCGGCACCGTCGCACATGGAATGTCCGACCTTCAGACGTCTTGTCGGTGTCATGGGGCGGCGAAGATCAAAGAAGGCAAAGAGCCGTTCAAAGGCATCTGCCGGATTGCGGTGAACCGCAGCCCCGTCGATGGATCACGCCGACAGGCGACGTTTCCCTGATCGGCGGCAGGTCCAGCGAGCGGATGGTTTCATGCCAACGTGGCAGATGCAACGCTCCCAAACGGTGCCGGC
Source organism: Sulfitobacter sp. IGS-18 (assembly GCF_059628195.1). NCBI lineage: Bacteria > Pseudomonadati > Pseudomonadota > Alphaproteobacteria > Rhodobacterales > Roseobacteraceae > Sulfitobacter > Sulfitobacter sp. IGS-18. Next base: position 365,564 of record NZ_JCAQIH010000002.1, read on the forward strand.
GTTGCATCAATTGTTTCCGGGCAGGCCCTGAACACGGGGCCTTGCTTTTCATGTCGGTTGTCGCAGCGGATACGCCCGCGCTCAGCGCTGCGCCGCGGTCCATTCCGCCCAGACGAAACCGGCCACGACAACGGCCTGACCCAGCACAAGGATCCAGCCAAAGACGTTTGGCGATATAATGCCGGTAACGGGCAGCGCCAGGCTCGCCACGATCCACAACACATTGCCGCCGATCACCAGATAGGTCCCCAGCGAGGGCACCGAGACGGTCCCGGCCAGAACCGCCATGAACGCGGCAATGGGAAAAAGCAGCAACCCCGCCCAGAACAGCAGATCTGCCGGAATTGCGGTAACCCCTGCCACCAACCCGGATGCAGATACCGACAGCGCGCCCATCAGCGCGCAGGTGGCGGAATCGAGTTTCAGAATGGTTTGCAACGCAGGTATCTGGCTTTGATGTAACATGATTGTCTCCTTTGCGGATGTTCAACGCGCCACTCCGGCGGCGTCTGCCTGGAATTTGCCCGCCAGCGCTGCTGGGGTCGATTACCTGGGAGGTAATTGTTTGCCGGCAGTCAGCGCGGTAGACAATTGCCATGAACAACACATCGGAAACCGTAGGGCGGCAGTTGCGGGAATGGCGGCAACGGCGCAGGCTCAGTCAGCTGGCTCTGGCCAGCGAGGCCGAAATTTCGCAACGGCACCTCAGCTTTGTCGAATCCGGGCGCGCGCGTCCCAGCCGGGACATGGTACTGCTGCTCAGCGAATACCTCGACGTGCCTTTGCGGGCGCGCAATACGATGCTGACGGCGGCAGGTCATGCGCCGCATTACCCGCATCACCGGCTGGACACGCCGGAACAATCCGGCATGCGCGGGATGATCGAAAAGGTCCTGCATGGCCATTTGCCGCATCCCGCCCTGGCGGTAGATCGCCACTGGGGTCTGATCTGCGCCAATGCTGCAGCGCAGCGCCTGATGTCAGATGCCGCGCCGCATCTGCTGACGGGCGAGGTCAACGTGCTGCGACTCAGCCTGCATCCAGAGGGGCTGGCCCCGCGCATTCTGAACCTCGCGGAGTGGCGCGCGCATCTGCTTAACCGGCTGGATCACGACATCTCGTATTCGGCGGACGCCAGGCTGGCGCAGCTGCGCGACGAGCTTGCCGCCTATCCCGTGTCCGGACCCGGGGGCAACCTGGCATCAGACGCCGCGCAAGCGGGCAGCATCGCAATTCCGCTCAGACTGAAGGGAGATGCAGGGCCGCTGTCTTTCCTCAGTACTACTACGGTATTCGGAACCGCCGTCGACGTTGCCCTGTCCGAGGTCACGATCGAGGCATTTTTCCCGGCAGACGACCGAACGGCGCAAGCCTTGGCGTAACATCCTCCGCCTCCAATCTGGGAGGCGGAGGAAACCAGGTTTGTCGGCGGTTTCACAGATAGCTGAGCCAATGTCCCGTCGCCAGCGGCGGCTTCATCGAAAGGACCGCCTCGACCGGCAACGGGGTAAGCCGCAGACGGTGAGGTTACTGGAGCAGACCTGCCGCAGTCAGCTGTGTCACAGCGACGGCGCCGATTGTCTCGACGAATTTGGCATATTCTTCGGGGCCCATATCGGAATCCGTGACACCGGTGCTCTTGGCATATTCCTGGTAGGAATCCGCTTTCATTGCATCGTGGAATGCATCAGCGATCTGCTGTTGCAGCTCCAGCGGCATGTCCTTGGGGCCAAAGACGCCACGGACCTGGACCCAGCTGGTGTCCACTTCGATGCCTTGTTCGGCAAGCGTTGGCAGATCGGGTGCACCCGTCAGCCGTTTGTCATTCAGGACGCCCAGGCCCTTGATCCGGTCAGCTTCAAAGAACGCGGCTGTGGGGCCGAGGTTGGAGACGGCGATATCAATGTGCCCGCCCAGAAGCGCGGTCGTGATGTCCGGCGTGGATTCATAGCCGATCCAGTTGAACTTGGCGCCGGTTGCCGTTTCGATCATCGAGGTGCCGAGGTTCTGCATGGATCCGACGGGGCCGAAACCGCCGATGGACACGCTGCCCGGGTTGGCTTTGGCGGCTGCGACAGCCTCTGCCATGGTGTTATAGGGGCTGTCTGCGCGCACGTAGTAGAGGATCGGGTCAACCTGAACCCCCGCAATCCACGAAAAATCCTCCGGTGCGAAGGTGCCTTTGAGGTTGGTGGCCATGCCGGTGAAATGGGTCAGTGTGTTGATGCCCAGCGTCAGCCCATCCGGTTTGGCGGAGCGGACTTTGGCCATCTGTGCGGCACCGCCGCCGCCGGGGGCGTTCTGAACCACAATGGTCTGGCCAATGGCCGGTTCCAGCGACTCGGCCAGGGTGCGGATGAAAATGTCGGACGTGCCGCCGGGCTTGGTGTGCATCACGACCTCGACCGGACCGGCAGGCCAGCTGTCCTGCGCATAGAGCGCTGTGGCCGATACGGTCACCAGGCAGGCGGCGGCTGCCGCGCGTAAAGACTGTGTAAACGAAAATATCATGGGCTCTCCTCCTCAGAGCGGAACGTCGCAGGTGCGACAAAGACAGGCGCAGTGTCATTGTTTTTCGTTGCCCGTGAAACTGAGCAGAAGTTGGTCAAAGGCTGCAAAAATGAATGGCAGAAGCCGGCACCTCCGTATGCATCGAAGGCCCGTCAGAGCCAGATTTCACCCCTTTGGCCGTTGCGACCACCCGCCGGGATGCCCCTTGTTGTTGGCGGCTGACCCGTCGCGCCCGATGCAGGTGGCAAGCAAGCCGGCAATGCCGGAAGGGGGCCGAGGCCCCCTCACTCAGTCGTCAAACGCCGCATCCAGCCGTGCTTTGAACCGGCTGTGGAACCGGGTCTCGCCGATGATATGCAGGTGGTTGGTGCCGTTCACCACTTCGGCCGGGGTGGCCCGCGGCGACAGACGGCGCCAATCCATGAGGTTGAGCCCCCGGCTGAGACTGTCGCCCGCGCTGAACGAGGCCACGGGCAGGTCGAGCGGCGCGGGGCGGTGCTGGCGGAATACCAATGCATTGTCGATCAGCACCCAGAAGGTATGTTCCCGGCTCGAAATCTCCGGCCCGTCAAACGGCAGCGGCTCCGCCTCATTGCCGATAAAACGCAGGAACTGGTCGTAACATTCCGCATCCATCGCGCCAATGAGCCTGTCCCATTGCGCGCGCATCCTGGTCTTGCCGAGCCAGACCTGCAGGTCTTGCGCCAGAGCCTCGCGTTCGCCCGGGGCAAACTCCGGCGTGACCCCCGGCATGAAATCCGTGCCAAGATCGCAGACATCGACCATGCCCGTCAGGCGCAGATCGACCTCCCCCTGCAACTGGCGCGCCGCTTCCCAGGCAAGCAACCCGCCCCAGGACCAGCCGAGAAAGGCAACCGGCTGCCCGGCGCTTTCGCGGCGGATGTGGTCGGCATATTGCGCCACGACCTCTTCGACGGAGACATTGAGCCTTTTCTCCTCGTTGAGCGAATGGCACAGGAAGCCGGTCACCGGCTGATCCGGGCCGAGGTAATCGGTGAGCCGCAGATATTCGCGCGTGGACACGAGCAGACCGGGAAAGCAATAGAGCCGGGGTTTCGTGCCGCTTGCGCGCAGTGCAATGGCACTGCGCCCGGTCTGACCGCCCGCTTCGATCCGCGCCGCGATGGCGCGCACGCTGGGCGCATCGAAGAGGTCCGCGATGGTCAGCGCCGTGCCGGGCCATCGTTTGCGCATCCCCGCGAGGGCTTTCAAAGCCAGAAGTGACTTGCCGCCCATGGCAAAGAAATCGTCGGTGACCCCCATCTCCGGCGCGCCGATGATCTCGCGCCAGAGCGTGAGGATCGCCTCCTCGGCCTCGCCCACAGGCCGCACACCCGCGCCCTTGCGGGTCTGAACCGGCACCATGGGCAGGGCCGCACGGTCAAGTTTCGCATTCGGATTGGTCGGCATCTTCTCCAGAACGATCACTGCCTCGGGCAACATGTGCCTTGGCAGTTTCGTCTCCAGCCCGGCCAGCAGCGCCTCGCCCGCCGACAGCTCCGGCCCCACCACATAGGCCAGCAGCCGCTTTGCCGCGCCATCTTCGCGCAGCAGCACCAGGGCCTCGCTGACATCGGCATCGGTCAGCAGCGCGGCCTCGATCTCGCCCGGTTCGATCCGGTAGCCGTTCACCTTGATCTGAAGATCGACACGGCCGACGAATTCGATGGTGCCATCCTCGCGCCAGCGTCCCAGATCGCCGGTGCGATAAAGCCGCGCGCCGGAGGTGCCGTCGAGCAGCGGGCCAAAGGGATCGGGAATGAACCGGTCGGCGGTGACATCGGGTTTGCCGACATAGCCGCGTGCCACGCCCGTGCCGCCAAGATAGATCTCACCGACAACGCCCTGCGGGCAGGGCATCATCTCGGGGTCGAGCACATAGGCGCGCCGGTCGCCGACGGCCCGGCCAAGAGGGGCATAGACCCCCTCGAACCGCGTGCCGGCGGCGACTTTCCACACCATCGGTGTCATGATCGTCTCCGTCGGGCCATAGCCGTTGATCAGGGTCGCGGCCTTGAGCGCGCGGGACAGGAGATCGAAGGTCGATTGCGCCAAGCCCTCGCCACCAAAGCTGTAAAGCCGCATTGGCGGGGCGCTGTCGGTCTCTTCGGCCCATTCGGCGAGCTGTTGCAGATAGGTGGTCGGGATCGACGCGTTGTTGCAGCCGTGTTCGCGCATCGCGCTCAGCGTCTGTTCCGGGGTCCAGAGCGGCCCGTCGGGCACCACCACGGAGCCGCCCATCATCAGCGGCACCATCCAGCGCTCATGCCCGCCGTCCGAGGAGAACGGCAGGAACGGCAATTCGCGGCTTTCCGAACTCATCTCATAGACACGCGCGGTGGTCTGGTTGTGGTCGGTGAGCGGACCGTGTTCGACGGCAACGCCCTTGGGCTTTCCAGTCGAGCCGGAGGTATACATGACATAGGCGAGCTGGTCGGGGTGGATCACCACCTGCGGCGCGTCCAGGCGCGGCGGGTCGGCGAAATCCTCAAGGCAGAGCACCGTCGCGGACAGCCCATCCGGCAGCCTGTCGCGATAGCGCCGGCTGGTCAGCACAACGCGCACGCCAGCATCGGAAAGGATGTGGTGATTGCGGCTTTCGGGATGATCCGGTTCCACGGGGATATAGGCCCCGCCCGCCTTCATCGCGGCGAGGATCGCCACCATGGCATCGGCCCCGCGTTCGATCAGGATCGCGACTGGCACCTCGGCACCGACACCAAGCGTGACGAGGTGATGCGCCAGGGCATTGGCCCGTGCGTCGAGCATGCCATGGGTAAGCCGGTCTTCGCCGCAGATCACCGCCATCTTGTCCGGTGTGGCGCGGGCGTGATCCGCGATGATCTCATGGGTCGCGCGCCGGTCGATGGGCGTGTTATCCGGGTAGGGTGCAGAGAGCGCGTCCAGTTCCTGTTGCGACACCAGCGCGATACGCGCCGTCGGTGCCTCGGGCCTGTCCAGCCCGTCAGTGATCATCCGCTCAAGATGGGTAAGAAGCCGGGCAATCTGGGCCTCGGTGAACAATCCCGCCTCCGCATCGGCGATCAGCCGCAGACCCTCTGACGCATGTTCCGCGACAATCACCACCTCTTCGGCCAGGGGCGGCAGAGGCCGGGCAATGCGGGTGATCCCCTCGGGCAGGTCCCGGACCGGCAAGACGTGCAGCGACACCGCGCCCAGCGGATGCCGGTCCACATCGGCGCGGCTCAGTCGATCCTGAATGAGCACCTCGGCAGGCAGAAGATGCGCGCGGCCCTCTGCAATGGCGCGGGCGATGCGGGTCTGCGCCTGACCAAAGCCCTTGAACGGGTCGAGGGCCGCGCAAAGCGGCATGACACCGGCATGGCGATGGTCGGATACAGCGGGCGCGCCGAGGGCAAAGCGCAGGTTCCGCAGCCCGGTGTAACGGTGCAACACAAGCGCAAGTGCTGTGGCCAGAACGCTCTCGGTCCCCGCCGCTTGCAGGCGCGCCGACAGGGGCGCTGGCAACAGACGGGAAACCCGCAGGCGCGCGGTGTCCTCCGTTGTCGCCGGACGCGGGGGGATACGGGCAATCGCATAGCTGTCGAGCAGGTTTTGCCAGCCGCTCAGATCGCGCGCACGGGTGGCACGGTCTTTGGCCGGTGTGGGCGCAGGCGCCACCTCGGGCCCCTCCATGATCCCGAGCTCCCGCCAAAGCGCCGCCTCGATCGTGGCAAACACGCCGTCATCTGCAAGAATTGGATGCAGCGTCAGTGCCAGGAAATGCCCCCCGGATCGTGCCGTCCAGAGATCGGCAAACGCCATCCGGCCGCGCAACACGGGGCGGTGCGCGGTGCAGCGGTGGCGCACATCCGCGCGCAGACCCATGCCGCAGTGCGTCAGCGGCGTTTCCCCGTCAAAATGCCGCCAGACCTCGCCGCCGGGGCGCTGTTCGAACCGGGAGGTGAACGCGGGGTGTCGGCCGAGTACCGCGCCGAGTGCATTGACAATCTGTGCCTCAGAATGACGCGCATCCAATCCGAGGATGAGAACTTCCGGGACAAAGGCCGCCAGTTCGCCCACCTGTTCATGCGCGAAAATGCGTTTTTCCAGATCGCCAAGGCGGCGCGGCTGCAGGGTGACGGCGGAGGTGTCGATGACCAGATCCTTGCTCATGCCGACGCCTCCGCCCGCATGGCCGCTTTCAACGCCTCGGGGCGCATGTCGGTCCAGGTTCCCGCGATTTGAGCCAGGCAGGCGTCGCGCGTGTCCGGGCCACCGGCAAGGCACCAGCCCGCGGGCGGATCATAGGCTGCGGGATGCACGGAATACCGGCCTTCGTGATTGCGCAGGATGCACCATTGCGCCTGAGGATGGGTCAGGGAATGTGCCTGCAAGCTGGCCTGTATTTGCAAACTGGTCTGGGGTGGGTGCGACATCGAAAACCTCCGGTCCGAATGTGAACTGTTTCCTCTCAGACGTTCGGGGCAGCGCGAAATTCACCTTGGCGGATTAAATTTTCGCTTCTTTCGATTTTTTCTCCTCCGGCTGTGAATTTCCCGATTGCCCGCACGTCTTGGTGTGAGACCCCGCATGCTGGACCACAGAATGAACGCACTCGACCTTGCCGATCCGAACCTGCCCAGGCTGATGTTGCGTCTGGGTCTTCCCGCCATGGCCGGGCTGTCGCTGAACGCCGCGCATCAGGTGGTGGATGCGGGATTTGTCGGGCGGCTGGGCGCAGAACCTCTGGCGGTCCTGACGCTGCTGGCGCCCTTCGCGGGCCTGATCGCGGCTCTGGGTGTCGGGCTGGGCGTCGGGGCCGCAAGCACATCGGCGCGGGCGCTTGGTGCGAGTGATCCGGAACGCGCCCGCCGCATCGCGGGGCTTGCCTTCTGCGTGGCTGGCGTTCTGGCGGTTGCCCTGTGGTGCCTGCTCCAGATCCTGCGCGCGCCGGTTCTGGACCTGCTTGGCACACCCGAGGGAAGCCTGGCACCTGCCCGCGCCTACTACCCGCTTTTGACCCTCACGATGTCCTTCGGGCTGATCCAGATCCTGTGCGACTTTCTTGCCATCGGGCGCGGTCACGCGGCGATGAGCCTCAAGACACTTGCGCTGTGTTTCGGGCTGAACATGGCGCTCGATCCGCTGTTTATCTTTGGCCTTGATCTGGGGCTGAACGGAGCGGCCTGGGCGACGCTGTCCGCCCAGATCGTCACGCTGTCGGTCTGGGCCGTCTGGTTCCGCGCCCCCGCCCGGCGTCCGAAGCCGGGAACCCTCTCGCTGCTGGCGCCGATGCTGCGTGTCGGCTTGCCGGAGGCGGCGGCGCTGGCTGTGACCACATTCGGCCTCATGGCCCTGCTGCGCCTCGCTGCCGATCTGGGCGGCGTCGCGGCGGTGGCCGGATTGGGCCTTGCCCTGCGCCTCGTGTTTGTCGTGACCCTGCCGCTGGAAGGGTTTGCCATCGGCGTTCAGCCCGTTCTCGCCCATGCTTTCGGGGCCGGTGCATCGCGGCGCGCGGCTGATGCGCAGCGGTTCTTGCTCCGGGGTGCATTGGGCGTGGGGGCAGCTTTGGGCATCGTGCTGTGGCTCGGCGCGGTGCCGGTGAGCCGGGTTCTGAGCGTTGACACGGATGTTCAGGCGCATTGCGTTACCGCACTTGGCTGGCTTGCCCTCTGTGTCCCTGCCGTGGCGCTGCGCCTGGTGGCGCAGATCGGCCTTCAGGCGGCGATCCGCCCCCGTGCCGCGCTTCTCCTCGGGCTGGCCCCGATGGGGTGGCTGTTCTGGCCTTTGCTGGCGCTCTTGGTGCCGCCTTTCGGGCTGTCCGCCCTGCCCGTTTCCATGGCGCTTGCCGCCTGCCTTGCCGCTCTTCTAGCGCTGATGCTGATGCGTCAGGGCCGCCTGTCCGCCACCACATCGGGAGTTTCCGCATGACCACATCTGATCCGACTTTTCCTGACCTCATCAGCCCGGTGCACCAGCCGCCCTTTTCGGCCAGCGCCCCGCCGATCTTTCAAAGCTCCTCCTTTCTGTTCGACAGCTACGCGCAGATCGCCGATGTCTTTGCCGGACGCTCGGACCGCCTGGTCTATTCGCGCGGTGACAACCCGACGGTGAGCGAGCTGGAGGGGCTGATCGCCCGGCTCGAAGGGACAGAAGCCGCGCGCGGGTTCTCTTCCGGTATGGCCGCAATCTGCGGCGCGGTACTGCCCTTTGTCCAAAGCGGAGACCGGATCGTCACGGTCGAGCATCTCTATTCCGATGCCTATCGCCTGTTTGAGACGGTTCTGCGCCGGTTCGGGGTCGAGACGATCTATGTCGACGGCACCGACACGCAGGCCGTGATCGACGCCTTGCCGGGCGCGCGCCTGGTCTATCTGGAAAGCCCGACAAGCTGGACGTTCCAGCCCCAGAATGTTGCCGCCATTGCCGCCGCAGCGCGGCGCCTTGGGGTGCTCTCCGTGATCGACAATTCCTGGGCCACCCCGATGTTCCAGAAACCTGCCGCCCTTGGCGTCGACCTCATCGTTCATGCCGCCTCGAAATACCTCTCCGGGCACAGCGACACGCTGGCCGGGCTGGTCGCCGGGCCGAAAGAGCTGATCACCAGGATCGACCACGAAGCAACGCATCTTTACGGCGGACGCATGGCCCCGATGGATGCGTTTCTGGTGCTGCGCGGGATGCGGACGCTGCTGCTTCGGATGCGCACCCATATGGAGAGCGGGCTGACCATCGCCCGGACACTGGCTGACGATCCCCGGGTCACCGCGGTGCATCACCCCGGCCTTTCGGAGATGCCCAAGGGGCTGTCCGGCTGCGGCGGGCTCTTCGCCTTTGACCTGGCGGAGGGTGTTGATGTCGAACGGTTCTGCAATGCGCTGCGGGTGATCCGTCTGGGTGTGAGCTGGGGCGGACCGGAAAGCCTGATTGTTCCGGGGCAGGCCGCATGTGGCCTCGCCGGGGCGGCGAATTCCTTTCAACGCTTCGGCGTCAGCCCGCGCACCATCCGCCTTGCCGTGGGGCTGGAGCCGGTGGGGACCCTGCTCTCCGATCTCGGCCAGGCGCTCAACCGGGCCGGGCAGGTCGCGGCATGAGGGACGCGGATCAAACAATGGGCAACTTCTGCCGGGTGTTGCTCCGGACCCAGCCAAGAGAGACGCCTAAGGAGAGCCGCCATGCCTCGTGACCTGACTGAACAACCGCTTCATGCGCGCCGGATCGGCGAGCGTATCGAAATCGCCGGATATGAACCGCAGCGATTCAGGGATCTGGGGGGCGGGCGGATTGAGCTTTCTGCCCCGCCGGGTGAGGATGCCTTCGCCCGGGCGCTGGCCGCCTTCGAGGCGCTGACCACGCAAGGTCCGGAGGTCGCGATCCGCCTCAAGGGGGCCGATTGGGCACCGCTTTTGCCAGAGCTGATGCAAAAGGGGATCGCACTTGCCACAGAGATCGGCCCCCTGGTTCTGCCCGCTGCCTTCTGGCAGGTGACGGACCGCTGGCTGACCCGAACCGTGCCGGCCTATCCGACGCTCTGGACGCAAGGTCCGCATGGCCGTCATCCGATCCGCCCGCCCCGGTCCGAAGGGGTGCTGTATCGCCGTCATATCCCCTGGCTCGACCAATGGCTGACGCTGCGGGCGCTCGACATCTCCGATCTCGAAACATTCCATCGTTGGCAGAACGATCCGCGCGTGGCGGAGTTTTTCGAAGAGGCAGGGACGCTGGATGAACACCGCGACTATATCGCGCGGCTCCTGGCCGACCCGCATATGCTGCCGCTGATCGGGGCGCTGGACGGTCGCGATTTCGGCTATTTCGAGCTTTACTGGTGCCGGGAGAACCGGCTGGGCGCGCAATATGACGCCGCCGCATGGGATCGTGGCTGGCATGTCCTGATCGGCGAAGAGGATATTCGCGGGGCCGATTACGTCACTGCATGGATGCCGTCGCTCATGCATTACATGTTCCTCGCGGAACCGCGCACCCAGACCGTGATGGGCGAGCCGAAAGCCAGCCACGCCCGACAGCTCGCCAATCTGTCGCGCGGTGGCTTTGCCCATCTGCGCCAGTTCGACTTTTCCCACAAACGTGCCAGCCTCGTCGCTCTCGAACGCCAGCATTTCTTCGAGGCCCGCCTCTGGGCGCGGCCAGAGACCGGCGGGGGAGCTCCGCTCTGCTTTGCCCCTGCCCGCCTTCCCTCAACAGGAGACTGGACATGACTGCACCCACCCACACCCCCCGGAACGACGATGAGATCTACGACCTGATCGGCATCGGTTTCGGCCCTTCGAACCTGTCGCTTGCGATTGCGATCGAAGAGGCGGGGCTGCCGATCCGGGTGAAGTTCCTCGAAGCGCGGCCCGCATTCGCCTGGCATCCCGGCATGATGATCCCCGGCACGGATATGCAGATTTCGTTCCTCAAGGACCTTGTCTCGCAACGTAATCCGCAAAGCCGCTACAGCTTTCTCAATTACCTGCACAAGAAGGGGCGGATGAACGCCTTTATCAATCGCAAGACGTTTTTTCCGTCGCGGGTCGAGTTCAACGACTATCTCGGCTGGGTTGCCGGACAGTTTGACTGCTGTGATTATGATCGGAACGTGTGCGGTATCGAACCGCTGGGCAATGCCGGTGCGGGCGGCACTGTTCAGACGCTCTGCGTCACCGCGCGCAACAGCGCGGGGGCTGAACATGTCTACCATGCGCGTAACCTCGTGATTGCGCCGGGCGGCGCGCCGATGTTGCCGCCGGTATGTGACGGCCTGCGCGGCGATGACCGCCTGTTCCATTCCAAAGACTACATGAGCCGGGTCGTGCCGGCACTGAAGGCGGGGGACCGGATTGCCGTCGTGGGCGCGGGCCAGAGCGCGGCAGAGATTTTTGCCGATCTCGCCCAGAGAACGGAAGCGCCGCAGGTTGATCTCATCCTGCGCGGATCGGCGATGAAACCCTCCGACGATTCCCCCTTCGTGAACGAGATTTTCGCCCCTGAACAAACCGACCGGTTCCATGAGATGTCCGAAAGTCTCCGGCGCGGTCTGCTCGATGAGCTGTCAGGGACAAATTACGCGGTGGTTGACGAGGATCTGATCTGTGCCATCTACACGATGCTTTACGAGCAATCCGTGAGCGGCGCGGGCCGGTTGCGGTTGCGCAGTCAGACACAGGTTGTCGGCATGTCGTCGGAGGATGCGAAACTCCGGGTCGAGCTGCGCGGCCGCAAGGCGCGCGATACGAAGCTCTATGACAAGGTTGTTTTTGCGACCGGCTATTCCAGAAAACTCGATGCCAGTGTCCTGCATGGGCTGGCGCCACTGTGTGAAGACACGGAAACCCGCCGGGATTACCGCTTGTCCATGAAGCCCGGCTTCCGGCCCGCTGTCTTCGTTCAAGGCTACAGCGAAAGCAGCCACGGGTTGAGCGATACCCTGCTGTCGGTGCTGGCGCAAAGATCTGCCGAGATTGTCGCGGCGCTCGGCACGCTGGTCAACGAGGCGCAGGCCATCGCCGCCGAATGACACGGACGCCCCCGCGCCATACACGCGGGGGATGTTCGCCGGTCGCGGAACAAACGCTTGGCGTGTCTCGGCTTCTCATGTACCAAGCGCTCATTCACTCAGCTTGTGCCAGGTAGATCGCTTTTAGCCGCTACATGAGGCCACAATGTCTGAGAGTCTGCCCGTCGATCCATTGTCGAGCGCGACGCCTGTCGTATCACCGGAAAACGCAGCCGTCCGACGGCAGCTGCTGTACCATTTGGTACATGATCGCGACATGCTCATGTGTGAAGCCATGCGCATCCTGGGCTCTCCCGATCGTGCCGAAGACGTGCTGCAGGACGCGGTCCTGCGCTGCCTGTCCAGTCAGGCCTTGCAGCAGACCCCGGACAGCCCCGGCAGCAATTTGCGGCGCATGGTGCGCAATCTCGCGCTTGATCATTATCGAAAGCAGAAACGGGAAATTCCCTGCGATGCTTTTGCCGAGACGCTTGTCTGCCCGGCAACCCCAGTGGAACAGAAACTTTCTGCACAAGAGGATCTTGTGCATCTGATGCGCGCACTCGGCGCATTATGCCCGAAACGGCGCTACGCTTTTGTGGAGGCGCGTCTCAAAGCAAAGCAACAGACAGAGATCTCCCGGGAAATGAACCTGTCCGCCTCCCGTGTCCATGCGCTGATCCAAAGCGCGCAGACCCAGCTTGAGGCGGCGCTGGCCGAGACCCTGTGAAAAGCGATCCCCGTAACCGCAGCAACGTATTATCGTGGCAAAGGCAGACATCCGGGCAAGCCTGCGGGCAGGACGATGCGGGCACCGGTACGATACAGCGATGCCGCAAAACTGCTGCGCGGTGCGGCGAGGGTGACGCTCCAGCCATTGCTTCCCAGGATGGCGATGTCATCGGACAGGGATTGCATGAAGCTGGCAGAGGGAAACAGGACCACCTGGGCGGGCGCCTCATCTGTCAGAAGGCTGACCGTGATCAGCGTCAGAATCCAGCCCGTGAACACCAGCGGCATCGTACAAAGGATGCCTCTAATAGTCATGGACATGCTCCAGCCGGGCACCGGATGCCGCAAGGTTCCGGATCTGGTCCGCAAGTTCGGTCACTTTCACCAGCACCAGATGGCGAAAGTCGCCGTATCCCTGCCTTGGGAGGCTGACAATTGCATCCTGATGACCTGGCTGATCCGAGAGGGCGGTAAAGAGAATGTCGTCATTGCCGGCAATCTCGCGGAATTGCCAGCCGTCCAGCGCCATGGACCGAAGCAGATGTGTCAGGATCCGATAACGCGGTGTTTCAATGACGATACCTTCCGGGAGCGTCTCGCCAATTGTTATCCCGTCATAGGCAGCCAGGTCTATGGCGGGTTTGCCGGAAACAACCATGCGCAGGCGAAGTTCGTCAAATCCGGTTGCGGCAACCGCCCGGGCGATCAGATCGGCATAGGCTGCTTTGGCGCCATATTCGAGCCCGAGCGCAAGGCGCCGCTCGCGATCCCGCAGATTGCCGGTGGCTGCCTGGCGCAGGGCCTCTGCGTCTTCGCGAAAATGCCACCGATACCACGGCACCTGCTGCAGGAACGCTGCATAATCAGCAGCCTGAACCGCTGAGAGATCATCCAACGGCGCGCGGCCCGCACCCCGTTGCCAGGCGAACAGGCGGCCGATGGTTTCTTCGTAGGCCGCCTTCATCATCAGTTCGGCGGTGAAGCTGACCCCGATGACATAGACCATCTGTTTGGTGGCGGAATCGACGTTGCCAACACCGGAAGCGGTTTCATTCAGGACACAAAGTGACGACCAGAATCCGGTAATGCTTTTGAAAAAACCAAATTCATGCGGGTCCCCCGTTCGGATGACCTCGGCATAATCGTCATAGGTGTGAACGATGTGCCATTCCGGATAGGTCAGCAGAGTGCGGGATTCCACCCGATGCTCTGCGGGTGGCAGCAAGGCCGCGTAAGGCGTTTGCACCTTGTCCCCCCGGCACATGGTTTCGACCCATGCCACGGGTGCAAGAAGGCCAGCGACAAGCAAAAGCAGGACGACCCCGACCCGTTTCACCCATGTCCACAACCGCTTCATGCCGGGGCGGACCTGAACCCTGCCCAGACCGCCAGACCACCGAGCCCCAGATGCGGCAGGTTGGCCAGAACGCGCAGCAACGAAAAATCAAGCCCGGCAGAGGGGTTGGTGAAAATCCCCAGATCAAGGAATCCGTAGCCCGTGAAGAACCCGAAAATACCATCACCCAGATATGCCAGTCCAAACAGGATCAGAAAGGTCCGGGCCGCCCGGTAAGAGAGAAGCCCGGCCACAAGCGCCCATAACGCCGAGGCGACATGAAGGGCGTCATCGTAGATATCCAGTTCGAAGATACCAAATGCCAGCCCGTTTTCATCGGTCAGCCCGGGTATGTAGTTCAGCGAGGCCGCGATCATCAGCGCTGCGAAATATCCCAGCGAAAGTTTCTGCAAGTTGCTCATAATTGCCCCAAATAGCTGTCCCAGAGATTGTTGCGCAGGACCAGGTCCGGGTCCAGATCGCGTTTTTCCCGGGAAAACCGGACCGCATTTTCATAGGTTTGCGACAGCTGTGCGACGGTCGCATGCGGACGATACGGCAGGTAATAGGCCCCGTCGATGGCGGCGATCCTGTCGATCAGGTCGCGGGTCATGCGCGCCATGTCGGCCTCGCCGCGGATGGTCATTTCCTGGCTGAAGGACATCACCGCCGCAATGCGCGGCACCTTCGCATAGGACAACATGCTTTGATCGTCCTGCGCCACGTAACGCAGCGTGACATTCAGAAATTCCTGATAACTCGCCGGGATCACATCGCGGCAGGCCGTCAGGAATTCGCCGAACCGGTCGAAACCAACGAAATACTCGTGCAGGATATCAGTCCGGTCCGGGTTGCGGTCATCAAGCGTCATCACCGGTTCGTTGATCAGGGTATTGCGCGTGACCTCCCCCCCGCCAAGCGCCGGGCCAACGGCGGTTTCATTCCACCATCTGAACGCCTTCATCCTCTCGTTGCCCAATTGTGCGCGATAGATCCGGCTGGCGGCATGCGCCATCCAGCCCGAGCCTGAGGCCGGCGGCAGCGCGGCCTGATCCGGTGTTTCGCGATAGCTGACCAGCAAGGCCTTGGTGAAAAAGCTTTCGCGTTCGACGTTGAGGCGGCCATAGGCCATTGTCACATCCGGATCCCTGATCACCGCGTCAAAGGCATCGGCAAATGCCGGGGCGTCGATCACGTCAAACTGCGGGGCAAGCCGGCTGTTGGGCACCATGTCGACCTCAAGATCAACAATGACACCGATCAGCCCGTAGCCGCCCATCGCGAGGTTGAAGAGATCCGTGTTTTCCGACCGCGAACAGGTCACCAGTTCGCCGTCTGGCATGACCATCCGCAAGGACCGCACGGTTGACCCCATTGGCCCAAAGGGCACCGGCCACCCATGGGCATTGACCGAAAACGTCGCGGCGACACCGAAATCATGGTTCGATTGCATCACCGCAGGGGAAAACCCGGCAGGATCAAGCGCGTTAATCACCTGAGACCAACGTGCCCCGGCATGGGCACGATAGCTGCGGCTGGCGCTGTCCAGTTCCACCGATCCATTGTCAAAGGTGATGGCCGTGCCGTTGCGGGGAATCGCCTGACCCCCCATGGAATGGCGCGCCGCCCCCACGTTCAGGGGCCGCCCGTCTTTACGCGCTGCGGCAAGTTCTTGTCGAACAATGGCAATCAGGGCGTCATCGGGATCCTGTTTCACGACCATGTGCTTGTGGATCGGCGTTGGCGACAGGCCGCTTGCATCGTTCAAAGTGGTTTCACCTGCCCCGGAGGCTATGCGCCGGGTGCCCTCATAGACCGGCAGATTTGGTCCAAACGCCCGCGACAGGGTCCAGCCTGCAGCACCGCCTGCGCCCAACAGGGCCGCGCGCCGGGTGAATTTTTTCATGGCTGGGCCCCTCATCAATGACCTGGTCCGCTTGGTCATTTGATACAGCCGACGCCATGGCCGTTACAAGGATATCAAAGGTAAGGAATTCCACCAGTTTCTGGTTTGAAAAGCGGTATTCGGCTTCGCATGCGCGGCAGTTTGCGTCAGATCATCCAGTATCGGTCAGCTCCGCAGGGCGCCTTGCGAAGTGGCACCCCATTGTCCGTCGGGCGCGCCTGTATCACCCCGCGTCGGTCCTCGCGGCAAGATCGCGCAGCCAGACGGCAATGGCATCTTCGCTCACCTGGCAGGACGCCAGCTCTTCCATCATCCGGACACCGATGCCGGGATCCGGCCTGAGGGGAACACCGTTCAATCGCAGGAAGGTAAAGGTTGCCACGAAAGCCCTGCGGTTGTTGCCATCGACAAAGGCATGCGCCTTGGCGATGCTATCGGCATGGGCCGCCGCAACCGGAATGCCTATGAACGACAGGCGGAACTGGAGCCTTGCCGGGTGATCCTCAACCGGAAACTCCAGATGTACGACGAGATAGAGAAGGATAAAATATGAGAATAATTGTGGTTGGTGCAGCTGGCGATATCGGACAGGCAGCCTGCAACGAACTCGGCCAGAGGCATGAAATCATCACCGTTGGCCGCACGACCGGCGACTTTCAAGTCGATATAGGCGACCTGAATGCGGTGAAGGCACTGTATGAGGTGGTCGGTGCCTTTGATGCCGTTGTGTCATGTGCGGGCGACGCGGCCTTCACGCCTTTGGCGGAAATGGATCAAGAGACCTTCATGGTTGGTCTCCGGCAAAAAGTCATGGGGCAGGTCAACCTCGTCCTTGCCGGACTGGGGGTCATATCAGATGCAGGTTCGTTCACCCTGACAAGCGGTGTTCTGGATCGCGACCCGATCCGAATGGGAACAAACGCGGCAACCGCGAACGGGGCATTGGCGGGGTTCGTCACCGGTGCCGCAATAGAAATGCCGCGCGGTTTGAGGATAAATGTCGTCAGCCCCGGAATGCTGGAGGTATCCGCACCGCGTTACGGCGCATGGTTCCGTGGTCACAAGCCGGTGTCATCTCATGACGTCGGTTTGGCTTATTCTAAATGTGTCGAGGGGGCTCGGACTGGACAGGTGGTGATCGTGGAGTAGCGCCGACCAAGGAAGAACCGGACATTGGCCCAGCCGCTGCCTGTGCACACATCGGGTATCGCCCTCCCGGGACGGCAATGCGCAGGCCTCCGCCTGCCGCGCACCGACGGGGCGATTGAATTTTCAGACAAGGGCCCGGCGCGGTGCTATATTGCGCGGCCGGTCCGCTGCCCCCGTACAGGTGGCTTGGGGCCGGAGTCTCCTAGTCCGAAAGACCCAGATAATGCTCTCCATGCATGCGATACCCGAAGCCTTCAGCGTCGGAGAATGCGACGCGATCGTAACCGCCATATCCCAGGCCCCCGCCGATCCGGCGCTGCTTGTGGGTCGCAACCGCGACCACAACATGCGCAATGCCGATCTGGTGTGGACCGACAAGGTGGACGGGCTGGGCTGGGTGATGGACCGGCTGATTGATCTGGTGCGGGTGGCGAACCGCGATCACTTTGGGTTTGATCTGACCGCATTTGAGGAAAGCCCGCAGGTGGCGATCTACCGCGCCACCGCGGGGGGGCATTTCGTGTGGCATTCGGACATTGGCGGCGGACCGATCTCGGCCAAGCGCAAGCTGACGCTGGTGCTGCAACTGTCGCAATCGGGCGACTATGAGGGCGGCACGTTGGAGGTGATGCCCGGTGCGCAGGTGCTGGAGGCCAGCCGGGCGCAAGGCTCCGTGACCGTGTTTCCCAGCTTTATGTTGCATCAGGTGACACCAGTACGCAGCGGCGTGCGACATTCGCTGACCGTCTGGGCGCACGGGCCCGCGTTCCGGTGAAATGGGCCAACCCCAGATGATTTTGCGGCATGCGCCGCGACGTTGATCCACGACGCGAGATCGGGCTTTCGCGAAAGCGGCTATGAATGGCGACCGCATTTCAGTTCAGCCTGCGTTGATGATCGCTGGGGCCGACAGGACTGCAGAACCGAAGCTGCTTTCAGCCGATGTCGTACAACCTTCGTGCTGCGGTTCCGTCCGACAGGTCACGCCAATCAGCGGCGCGGGACCAGACGTCGGCATAGCCGGTGCGGTGCTCGTGCTGGGTGTGGGGCCAGTCGCTGCCCCATACGACGTGATTGTCGGGCAGCAGGGATAGCAGTTCGCCGGCATGGGGGGTGACGTCGAAAGACGTGCGGTAGTGGGCGGCGAACTTGAAGTAGAGGGCGCTTCTGTCGTGCAGATCGGCAACTGCCCGGATCATGGGATCGCTGCGGGGATCCGGGTTGGAAGGCAGGCCGAAATGGTCAATGACCAGGTTCACGCCCTGATCGGCAAGCGCAGGAAGGACCGGGGCAAGGCGCGGACCTTCGAGATGGATCTCAAGGTGCAGGTCGCGGTCACTCAGCCGGGTCAGGAAACGCCGGGTCGGTGCGGCGCCGAGGTCCGGCATGGCCGCGCCGCGCACGAGGTTCCAGCGGACACCGCGCATGCCGGCCTGCACCAGGCGATCCAGTTCCTCATCGCAAACCTCCAGCGGCACGACACCGACACCGGCGAAACGCGCGCGGTCCAGCCTGGCGAGCGCGGCACACATCTCGGAATTGTCGGCGCCGAGGAAGCTGACCTGCACGATCACGCCACCGCGCAGCCCATGCGCCTCCTGATGTGCCACCCAACCATCCAGGGGCGCCGGATGGGCGGGAACATAGCGCGCGCCGTCGATGGCGGTGACGGTTTCATAGACATGCGCGTGGCAGTCGAACTGGATCATGAGGCCCTCCCGGTATAATTCATATATATGACCAGTTGACTGAATGGGTCAATATCGTTTAGAAGCTCCCGAGGGAGGACGACAATGAACAACGGATTCGCCACGACTGACGCAAGGCTGCCGGCCTATGCCCGGCTGCGCGACACGCTGGCGGCGCGCATTGCCGCCGGTGACTGGACACCGGATACACCGATCCCCTCCGAAGCGCGGCTGGCGGCGGAATTCGACGTCTCCGTGGGCACGGTGCGCAAGGCGGTCGACGGGCTGGTCAGCGAAGGCCTGCTGGAACGGCGGCAAGGCTCGGGGACATTCATGCGCGCGCCGTCCTTCAATGCCAGCCTGTTCCGCTTCTTTCCGATGCGCGACAGCGACGGCGCGCCGCCATCCATCCCGCAAAGCCAGATGATCCTGCGCAGCAGGGCCGAGGCCCCCGCCGAGGCGGCCGAAGCACTTGGCAGCAAGGATGTGATCAAAATCGTGCGTCTGCGCAGCCTGTCGGAAGTGCCGGTGCTGTTCGAGGAAATCTACATTCCGCAGGCACGCTTCGCCGGGTTCGAGGAATTGCGCGACACCGACTTCGGCCCGCTGCTGTATCCTGTCTATTTCGAACATTTCGGCGTGCTGGTGAGACGCGCAACCGACGAAGTGTCCTTCGGGCGCGCCACCGACACCGTGGCGCAGCAATTGCGCATCAAGTCCGGCGATCCGCTGGCGGTGATCCGGCGCACTGCCTTCGATGTCGAAGACAAGCCCATCGAATGGCGCATCGCCAGCGGCAGCGCCGAGGGCTTCCGCTATCGCAGCGAAATCAACTGACGACTTCAGTTTTATTGGGAGAGAGACCATGAAGATCAAGACAATCCTGCTCGGCCTGACCGCAGCCGCGGCGCTGGCCGCCCCGGCGCTGGCGGAATACCCCGAACGCGCCATCGAACTGACCATTCCGGCCGGTGCCGGTGGCGGCACCGACACCAGCGCCCGCAAGCTGGCAATCCTGCTTGAGGAAAAACTCGGCACCTCCATCGCCATCCTCAACGTGGGCGGCGGCGGCGGCTCGGTCGGCGCGTCCCAGTTCATGCAGGCCAAGCCGGACGGCTATTCGCTGTTCGCCACCTGGAACAGCCCGCTGACCACCGTGCCACAGGTGCAGAACGTGGCCTATGCGCTCGACAGTTTCACCCCCATCGCCTCGACTTCGGAAACCGCCTACACGCTCTGCGTGAAGGCCGATTTCCCGGCCACCACCGGCGCGGAATTCCTGGCCGAACTGGAGGCCAACCCGGGCAAGTACACTTACGGCAATGACGGTATCGGCGGCACGATGCAGCTTGCCGCCGAGCGCATTTTCCAGGCCAAGGGCATCAACGCCATCGCCATCCCCTTCGGCGGGGCGGGCGAGACGCTGCAGAACTTCCTCGGCGGCCACGTGGACATCTACGGCGGTTCGATCTCGACCGTGCTGCCCTATGTCGAGAATGGCGAGGCCAAGTGCCCGCTGGTGACCTCCGCCGCTGACGTGCCGGCACTGCCGGGCGCCTCTGGGCTGGACGCGCTGGGGCTGGCTGACAAGGAAACGCTCCTGTGGCGGGCCATTCTCGGGCCGAAGGGTCTCGATCAGGCGATTGTCGACAAGCTGGCCGACACCATCGAAGAGGCGGTCAACGATCCGTCCTATGTCGAATTCCTCGCCACCAAGGGCGAAGTGCCCAATGTGGTCAGGGGTGACGACCTCGGCGCGCGGCTGCAGGCCGAATACGACGCGCTTGCCGAAGTTTCCAAGAACCTCGGGCTCTGAGCAATGGAGAAGCGTCAGGACATCGCACTCGGGCTGCTCTTTGCCGCTTTCGGCATAGCGGCGGCCTGGATGGCGACCGGCTACACCGGGGCCAGCGGGAATTACCCGATGGTGCTGGGCCTGCTCCTGGCGCTTCTTGGCGGGGCGGTGACGGTCAGGGCCGTCCGCGCCACCCGGAACGAGGTGCGGGCGCTGGTTGACGCGCCCGCGCAGATGATCATCGCAGCGGTGATCGCGACGATCTATGTGGCACTGGTGGTGCCGCTGGGCTTTTACACCGCCTCCTTCCTGCTGATGCTGGCGCTGCCGGCAGCACTTGGGTTCCGCCAGGCGGTCTATGCGCTGATCGTGGCGCTGGTCTTCATGGCGCTGATCTACCTCGTCTTCTCGGTGCTGCTGGAAAAACCGCTGCCGCGCGAAGCTCTCCTGTCGCTCTTCGGGTCCGGAGCCTGACATGGAATTCTACACCAACGCCCTGACCCATGTCCTGTCCTTCGGGCCGTTGACAGCGATGATCGGCGCCACATTGCTCGGCGTTCTCATCGGCGCACTGCCGGGGTTGAACCCCGTGATGGCCATCGCGCTTCTGCTGCCGCTGACCTATTCGATGGATCCGCTTGTGGCGCTGGCCATGGTGGCGGGCATCTACAACGGGTCGATGTACGGCGGCGCGATCCCGGCGATCCTCTTGCGCATTCCCGGCACGCCCGCCTCCATCGCCACGACCTTTGACGGCTTCCCGATGGCCGACAAGGGAGAGGCCGCCAAGGCGCTGAAAATCGCCTGCTGGTCCTCCGCAATCGGCGGCATCGCCAGCGCCATTGCGCTGATGACAATGGGGCCGCTCCTGGCGCGGGTGACGCTGTTCTTCGGCCCGGCCGAGTATTTCTGGATCGCGATCTTCGGCATGGCCTCGGTCGGCGTCATGGTCGGTTCCGATCCGGTCAAGGGCATCATGGCCGCGGTGCTGGGGCTCCTGATCGGCACCATGGGCATCGACAACCTTTCGGGCCAGGCGCGCTTTACCTTCGGCCAGACCTGGCTTCTGGGCGGGCTCGACCTCATCGTGGTGCTGGTGGGGCTCTACGCATTGCCGCCGGTCCTGCAACTCGCCGAAAAGGCCGATCTCAAAGGGCTCTCTGCCGCTCAGCTCAGGTTGACCAACGTGCCTTTCAAACCCGGCGAGATACGCGGGCTGATCCCGACATGGCTGCGCGCCTCCGGCATCGGCATCGGCGTCGGCATTCTGCCGGGCGCGGGCGGCAATATCGCGGCATTCCTCAGCTACAACGCGGCCAAGAACGCTTCCGATGACCCGTCGAGCTTTGGCAAGGGCAACCCGCAGGGCGTGGCGGCAGCGGAATGCGGCAACAACGCCGACAACGCCGCCTCGATGATCCCCGCGCTGTCGCTGGGCATCCCCGGCAACGTCGTTGCGGCGCTGGTCCTGAGCGCGCTGACCATCCACGGGTTGCAACCCGGCCCGCAACTCTTCCACCAGAACCCCGTTCTCGTTGGCGGCTTCATGATGGAAATGCTGCTGACCTCGGTCCTGATCTTCGCCCTCGGCGGCGCCGTCGCGACCCGCGTCTTTGCGCAGTTCCAGCGCCTGCCCGGCGTGCTCCTGGTGCCCTCGATCCTGATCCTGATGTGCGTGGGCGTCTACGTCATCAATGGCCGCCCGGTCGATCTCTGGGTGATGCTCGTCGCCGGTCTCGCGGGATACATCCTGGAGAAAGTGAACGTGCCGCTGGCGCCAATCATCCTCGGCATGATCCTCGGCCCCATGGCCGAACAGAGCGTCCGCCGCGCCCTGCTGATAAGCCGGGGCGACGCGACCGAACTTCTGACCCGCCCGATCTCCGCGGCACTCGCCATCGCGACCCTGCTCGTGATCGTCTGGCCCATCTTCAGGGCCATGCGCCGCCGGCGGAACACAACGAAGGCTTAAGTCCGCCAACGCCTCCTTCTGCGGTCGCTGATCCTGAACTGAGTGATACCGGAACTGGTGTTGTCGCGTGGAGAATACCTGCGCAAATGCTCAGGCACTCGCGCGTCGATAGAAAGCCAAGGAACCGGCGAGCATCAACAGCGCGCCGCCGCAAATCCGGTCAAGCCAGAGCGCGCCGGATTTCCGAAGCATCCTGACCGCCCGCGAGCCGAGCAGGGCGTAGCCGAACATGACCATGAAATCCACGCTCGCAAAGACCAGGGCGAGCAGTGCATATTGCTGGATCTGCGGTGCCGCTGGGTCGATGAACTGCGGCAGGAAAGCTGAAAAGAACAGATAGCCCTTCGGATTTGTCACCGCCACGAGGAAGCTTTTCAGGAAGATCGACCGCGCCGATCCCGAACCGCCACCGCTCGCGGATCGAAGCGATTCATCGAGGGTTCCCTTGGAGCGCAGGAGCATGACGCCAAGAAAGGCGAGATAGCCAACGCCGATCCATTTGACGACACTGAACCAGAATTCCGATGCCGCCAACAGCGCGCCCAGCCCAAGGGCAACGGCCCCGATCAGGACAAAATCGGAGAGTACCGCACCGATCATACCGACAGATGCGCGCCGTGTTCCGAACTTCGAACCGTTCGTCAAAGCGAGCAAAACAGTCGGCCCGGGTGTTGCAATACCAATGAAGGCTACAAGCGCAAATGCAAGAATTGTGGTTTCCGTCATATCATCCTCCGCGGTGGTCCAGACAATCAAAACTGCACCCCCTTGCAAAAAAGTCAGCAGCCGATCCCGTTGTCAACAGCGGCAGGTCGTGATCGACATTGCCGGTACTGGTGGATTACGGATTGCAGCGACAGGCAAGACACCGCTGGCCGTGCTGCGACAAGCCGGGCTGACCGAACTTGTAACCAGCCGGGGGTTCGAAGGGACGCGAAATTCGCAATACAAGAAACCCGGCAGATTTGCCGACTACCTGCTCATCAATCGCGCGGCTGACGTGATCCGCTTTGATGTGATCCATGAGCCGGAAGTATCCGACCATTGCCCGATCATTCTTGAGATCTGATGCTTTCCGGCCAGTCCGGGCAAGGGTGCCGCCAGGGGCGAAGTGGCACCCAGGCACGATCATGGGGCACAGGTGGGATGGAATAACCAGGCAGAGAACAGCAACCGAAAGAGAGTGATGGGTTCAGCGCCGCTGATCCTCAGACCTCCGCCACCGCGTGACAGGAGACTTTTGCATGTCCCGCGGCATGCAGCAATTCGGGCATCACCTTGCTGCACTTTTCCATCGCGATGGGGCAGCGTGGATGAAATGCGCATCCGGTTGGCGGATTCAACGGGCTGGGCGGTTCGCCTGCCTGCGCCTCCACCCGACGCTTGGGGTTCTGGATGTCGGGGATCGTCGCGAGCAGCAGCTTTGAATAGGGGTGCTGCGGTGCCGTGAAAAGCTGCTCGACCGGTGCCTGTTCGACAATGCGGCCAAGATACATGACCGCGATATGGTCGGACATGTGGCGTACCACGCTCAGGTCGTGACTGATGAAGAGATAGGTCAGCCCCAGTTCATCCTGCAGCCGTCGCATCAGGTTCAGAATTTGCGCCTGCACCGATACGTCCAGCGCCGAAGTGGGTTCGTCGCAGACCAGCAATTCCGGTTCCGACGCAAGCGCCCGCGCGATGGAAATGCGCTGCCGCTGGCCGCCGGAAAATTCATGCGGGAATTTCTGCGCATCATCGGCACCCAGCCCCACCGTTTCCAGCAGCTCGCGGACCCGCGCCATGGTTTCCTTTTCGGTATCCCGCAATTTCATCTCGCGAATTGGTTCGGCGATGATATCGCCGACGCGCCAGCGCGGGTTCACGCTGGAATGCGGGTCCTGAAAGATCATCTGGACCCGGATCGGACGTCCCGTCGCCCCGGTGCCAAAGGAAATGTCACCGCGCGTGGTCTTGTAGAGCCCGGTAACAAGTCGGGCGACCGTGGATTTACCGCATCCCGATTCTCCGACGATGCTGAAGCAGGTGCCCTTCTCGACCGTGAAGGAAACCTCCGACACCGCCTCGACGAACAGCTTCGGGCGCCGTTCG
The DNA here is from genome assembly GCF_059628195.1 of Sulfitobacter sp. IGS-18. NCBI lineage: Bacteria > Pseudomonadati > Pseudomonadota > Alphaproteobacteria > Rhodobacterales > Roseobacteraceae > Sulfitobacter > Sulfitobacter sp. IGS-18. Next base: position 390,231 of record NZ_JCAQIH010000002.1, read on the forward strand.
ATCACGCGGTTCAGCCAGGGGGCGGAAACGTCAAAGACCTTGCTGACGCCATCGACGGTCAGCGCGGGAACATGAGCAGTCATTTTGTGCCTCCCTGTTGCAGCCAGCATGCAGAACGCGTCACGCCCACCGAGACCAGCGGCGGCGTCGCGGCGCTGCATTTCGGACCGGCATGCGGGCAACGCGGATGAAAGGCGCAGCCGGTCGGGCGCGCGTTCAGGCGTGGCATCGACCCGTCGATCTGTGCCAAAGTCTCAACCCGGTCATGCAGGCTGGGGATCGCTGCCATCAGCCCCTTGGTATAGGGGTGTTGCGGGTTGTGGATCACCTCCGCAACAGGGCCGCTTTCGACCACCCGACCGGAATACATCACACAGACCCGGTCGGCGGTTTCGGCGATCACGCCCATGTCATGGGTCACCAGCATGATGCCCACGCCGGTCTCGTCGCATAATTTGCGCAGCAGCGCGGTAATCTGCGCCTGGATGGACACGTCGAGAGCGGTTGTCGGCTCGTCCGCAATGATCAGACGCGGGCCAGCCGCAAGCGCCAATGCGATCACGACCCTCTGGCGCATCCCGCCCGAAAACTGATGCGGATACTGGCGCAGGCGTTCCCTGGGCGCCGGAATACCGACGCTTTGCAAAAGCGCCAGCGCGCGGTCATTTGCCGCCTCCTTTGACATGCCGCTGTGCAGCCGGATGGTTTCAACCAGCTGTTTGCCCACCGTGAACAGCGGGTTGAGCGCGGTCAGCGGGTCCTGAAAAATCGCCCCCATTTCGCGGCCGCGCACCTTGGTCAGTTCCTTTTCCGACAGGGTATCCACGCGCCTGCCACCGACGTGAATCGCGCCGCCGGATATGCGGCCCGGACTTTCCAGCAACCCGAGAACCGCCAATCCGGTGATGGATTTGCCCGCGCCGGATTCACCCACGACACCCAGGATCTCGCCCGGTGCGATCTGCATGGAAACATCGTCGATGGCCAAAAGCGTTCCGCGCCGGGACGGGAATTCAACACTTAACCCCGACACATCCAGCGCAGGGGTCGCCGCCTCGGGCTCTTTGCTTGCCGCAATGGGTTGCGCCATCATTTCAGTCTCCGATCAAAAGGGGAAAGGTGGGCGGAAAGATCTCTTCGACAGGCGGATGGCCCAGGGTCCTTTCGGGATATTTCGCGATCAGCCCGTCGAATTGTTCCTGCACCTGCCGGCGCGCCGCCTTCATGTCGATCCCGGCCACGTCGCCATCCCGCATGGAAAGACGGCCATCCACGATGGTGGCGCGGGTGACCCGGCCCGTCGCCCCTAGGATCAGGGTCTGAACCGGGTCAATGCGCGGGGCCATATAGCTGTCGGCCATGTCGAAAACCGCGACATCCGCCTTGGCTCCGGCGCGCAGCACGCCAATGTCGTCGCGCTTCAGGCCCTTCGCCCCACCCAGAGTCGCCGCATCGAACATCTGGCCCGAGCTGACAGACGCCAGCCCGTCGTTCAGGCGGCAGGCCATCATGCCCACGGCCATGTTCAGCACCATATCGGGCGGCGCGGTATCGGTGCCCATGGCCACGTTGATGCCCATCTGACGCAATTTGGCAAAGGACCGCAGCGCACCACCGTGCCGGGCCGACACCAGCGGGCAATGCACCACCGTCACGCCATTGTCGCTATAGCGGTCGAGGTCCTCTGCGGTGGCGACGGTCGCATGCGGCGCCAGCAGCCGCGGCGTCAGGCAGCCCAGCCCGTCCAGCCATTCCGGCGCGGTCCTGCCGTGCAGCGCCTGCACCGTCTGCAATTCCATCTGCCCCTGCGCCATGTGCAGGCGCACCGGACAATCCAGGTCATTCGCCGCCGCCATGGTACGTTTCAACAGTTCTTCGGTGCAGGTCTCAACCCGGTCCGGCGCCAGCATCGGCGAAACCAGGTCCCTGCCCTGCATCGCTTCGGCAAAGGCAATTGCGTCCTGCAACCCCTGCAACCCGCGCGCCTCGTCAAAGACAGCGCTCAACCGGCCCTGCTGATCCACCGCCATGCCGCCTGACCGGTAGGCCGGGCCAAGCCAGACCCTCAGGCCCATCTGCTCTGCCGCATCCGCGGCGGCGGTGAATTCGTCGACCGTTTCGCCCCATGCGCGATAGAACAACGAGGCAATCGGCGCGGCAGAGGTAATCCCGTTCAGCAGCAATTGCCCGAAGGCAAACCGTTTCTGCGCAACCAATGCGTCGGGTGTGTACATTTCATAGGGGCCACGATCCATGTAGGACAGCGGCCAGACACGGCCCTTGCGCTCACTGGGCCAGTTGTCATGTGCCAGCAGCGTCGTATCCAGATCGCTCAATGCGTCAAGATCTACAAACCCCGGTGCGATCAGCGCCGCCCCCATGTCGAACCGCGCCTGCAACTCGCCCCCGAACCGGCCGCCTGCATGCAAGACCCGGTCGCCCTCGATCACGACCTCGCCGCCCTGCACCAGCCGCCGCCCCGCCGGGGTGTCCACAACCACCCAATCGGCAGTCAGGCTCCACCGGCCTTCAGGCCGCTTGCCAAGGGGAAGGTCGCCGAACCGCATCACGGCGCAGCCATCAGCGTGGCACCGTCGCGGGCGGTGACCTTGCCCGCCTTCACCACCAGCTTGCGCGGCGCGTGGCGGACGATGGCATGGGCCACAGCAACCCCTTCGACGATGACCAGATCACCCGGCGCGCCAACTTTCAACGCGCGCCGTTCCATCCCCATCGCCTCGGCCCCGCCACCCGCGCAGACGTCAAGCGCCATGTACATCTCGGCGTCCGAGCGCAGGTTGCTGCGCAGGCCAACGAACTTGGCCCGTTCCAGCATGTCGCCATTGCCATAAGGCCCCCAGGTATCCTGAATCCCGTCATTGCCCGCGCCAAAGCGAATGCCATATTCCGCCATCTGCCGGACCAGCGGTGCCGGGCTGGACGCCGGCGCCGTTGTCATGATGCTCGCTTCCAGCGCCCCAAGGCGTTCCAGCAGCGGATTGACCCGCGCAGGGTCCGCCATCCCGAGACAGAAGGCATGGCTGACGGTCAGCATCCCCTTCATCCCCAGCGCCTCGGCCCGGTCGAGGATCTGTTCCATCGAAAACGCACCCAACTCGCCACGCTCATGCAGGTGAATGTCGATGCCCTTGCCGTGCTTTTCCGCCAACCCGAAGATTGTATCCAGATGCCCCTTGGGGTCGTGATCGACGCCGCAAGGGTCAAGCCCGCCCATCAGGTCGGCACCCATCTTCATTGCCTCGTCCAGCAGTTCCGCGGTGCCGGGTGCAATCATCAGGCCCGACTGTGGGAAGGCGACAGTCTGAATCTCCACCACATCTGCCAGTTTTTCGGCGGTCTCCATCACCCCTTCCAGCGCGCGCAGACCGCCGGTCGTGTCGATATCCACATGGCTGCGGATCAATGTCGCGCCAAAACTCGCTGTCTGGAGCGCGTGGCGCATCGACTGCACATGCGGATCCAGGTCAAGGCGCTGCTTCATCTGGCGCTCGTTGTCGATCATCGCCATCAGGTTCCCGCCGCCGACATCGTTGTGATACCAGGGATAGCCAAGCAGCGACTTGTCGAGATGTGTATGCGCCTCGCTCAGGCCAGGCAGCGCAATGCGCCCGCCCGCGTCCTCGACTGCGGCTCCGGCACCGTCCAGATCGGCACCGATCCCGGCGATGCGCCCGTTCCGGATCAGGATTTCGGTCGGTTGTCCGTCCAGCACACGGACGTTTTTGATCAGCAGATCGCTCATTGTCTTGTTCCTTCAACGTAATTTCGGGTTCAGCGCATCGCGCAGCCAATCGCCCAGCATGTTGACAGCAACCACAAGGATGCAAAGCTGGATCGACGGGAAGAGCACAATCCACCAGGAGCCGGAGAACAGGTACTGGTTGCCAACCCGGATCAGCGTGCCCAGCGACGGCTGGTTCGGCGGCATGCCGACGCCGAGGAAAGACAGCGTTGCCTCGATCAGGATGGCGAGACCGAAGTTCAGCGTGGCGGCAACGAATATCGGTGTCAGCGTGTTGGGCAGGATGTGCTTCAGCATCAGTCGCCGCGCGGGTGTGCCGACCAGCCGCGAGGCCATGACATATTCCTTGCGGCGCTCCACCATGGTCTGCGCCCGCACCACGCGGGCATATTGCACCCAGGAATACATCGCGATGGCCATCACCAGAACCGCAGCCACGCCAGCCTCGCGCCAGGCCGGTGACAGGAACTGCTGCGCCACGGAACTGACAAGGATTGCCACCAGCACGATCGGAATTGACAGCAACACGTCGCCGATCCGCATCAGCACATTGTCAATCCAGCCGCCGTAATACCCCGCCATCAATCCCAGGCCGATGCCAACCACCAGCGATACCGCCACCGAGGCGATGCCGATGATGATGGAAATGCGCGTGCCGTAAAGAATGCCGGACAGGATGTCGCGCCCCTGCACATCCGTGCCCAAAAGATACGGCATTTGCCCGCCCTCCATCCAGATCGGAGGCAGCTCGGCGTTCCACAGCTCAAGTGCCGCCAGATCATAGGGGTTCTGCGGCGACAGCAGCGGTGCCAGAAACGCGGTCAGGATCACCAGTGCCAGCACGATGGCGGCACCAACGGCGGATTTATGCGACTTGAACGACCACCATAGATCGCTGTCAAAGAACCGTTCGGCGCGCGAGGGCACCTTGGTATCGGTCTGATCGGTCATGCGTCAGCTCCTTTCAGGCGCGGGTCGATCACGGCATAGGTCATGTCGACGATGGCATTCAGCGCGACAAAGATCAGGGCAACGATGCAGAGGTACGCCGCCATGATCGGCACATCGACGAAAGTGACAGCCTGGATGAACAGCAGGCCCATGCCCGGCCACTGGAAGACCGTCTCGGTTACCAGCGCAAAGGCGATCAGCCCGCCGATCTGCATGGCTGTCATCGTGACAACCGGCATCAGGCAGTTGCGCAGCGCGTGGCGAAAGTGGATCGACCGGGCGGGTATGCCGCGCGACCGCGCGAACTTGATGAAATCGGATCGCAACACTTCCAGCATCTCGGCGCGCACAAGCCGCATCACCAGGGTGATCTGGAACAGCGAAAGCGACAATGCGGGCAAGATGATGGACATGCGCCCCGACGGCGTTAACAGGCCGGTGCTCCACCAGCCCAGATCAACGGTTTCGCCCCGGCCAAATGCCGGAAACCAGCCCAGCCAGACCGAAAACACCAGGATCAGCCCGATCCCCACCACGAAGCTGGGCAGCGACACGCCGATGATCGAGGTGAACTGCATCGCCTCGGCGTACCAGGTCTGTCGCCGGATCGCCGTAATCACGCCCATCGGCACGCCGACAACCAGCGAAATCAAGGTCGCCACCAGCACCAGTTCAAAGGTGGCCGGAAAGCGTTCGCCGATCATGGCCAGAACGTCCTGCTGATTGCGAAAGGAGATGCCGAAATCGCCCTGCGCCGCGCGCCCGACGAACTTGGCATATTGCACGAGGAACGGGTCATCCAGCCCAAGCTTTTCGCGCAGATCGTCGCGTTGCGCCTGCGTCGCCTGTTCGTTCAGCATCTGGTCGACCGGATCACCGACGGCGGTGAAAATGACAAAGGCCAGAAACGTGACGGACAGCATGACAAAGACGGCATTGGCGAGGCGTTTGATGATGAATGCCAGCATTGTGATGGTCTCCGGTTCAGGTGCAAAAACGGGGCGACGACGATGCGCCGCCCCAGTCAGGGAGATTACTTGGTGACGTACCACATCCGTGGTTTGTTGTCGGGGAACTGCGGGAAATCGCTGAAGCCCTTTGACACCGCCCAGGCCATCGGCTGCTGGTGCATCGGCATCATGATGATCTCGTCCTTGGCGATCTTCAGCGCATCGGTTTCCATCTGGAGCCGGGTGTCACGGTCCAGTTCCACCGCTGCGGATTGGGTCAGCTTGTCCAGTTCGGGATAGGACCAGTCGCCCCAGTTGAACACGCCCGAGTTGCCGTCCTTTGAATGCAGTATCTGAACGAGGATCGAATAGGTATCCAGCATCGGCAATGTCGCCCAGCCGATGGTGTAGACATCTGCCTTGCCGTTCGCGCGCTTTGGCGTCTGCTTGGCGGTCGGCCCGATATCAAGCTTGGGCGTGAGCCCGATACGAGACCACATCGAGGCAATCGCCTGGCAGAACTGCTCTTCGTTCACATAGCTTTCATTGGTGCAGACAAAGTCGAACTCGAACCCCTCGGCAAAACCCGCTTCGGCCAGCAGCGCCCTGGCCTTTTCGGGGTCATAGGCGACGGGAACGTCCAGCGCCTCGGAATAGCCGGGGATAGAGGGTGCAACCAGCGTACCGGCATTGCGTGACTTGCCCCGCATGACCTTGTCACGGATCAGCTCCATGTCCACGGCCATCTGCATCGCCTGGCGCACCCGCAGATCGTTCATCGGGTTTGTGCCCCCGGCCACCAGCGCGTCGCGCCGGTTGAAGCCCAGCATCACGGTGCGCAGGTCGGTGCGCTCAAGCACCGTCAGATTGTCCGCCTGCTCAAGGCGCGGCAGATCCTGCACCGGGGCGCTGTCGACAAAATCGACTTCGCCTGACAACAGCGCCGCAACCCGGGTCGCCGCGGAAGAGATCGGCTGGAACTCGATCCGTGTCAGGTTATGCGCGGGATCGTCCCACCAATTCCCGTTGACGGTCAGCACGGTCTGGGCCTCCGGGGTGCGGGATTCCAGCTGGAACGGGCCGGTGCCATTGGTGTTGAAAGTGGCATAGCCTTCGACGCCCGCGCTCACATCGGTGGGCTTTTCGGCGTTGTTGGCAACCAGCCAGCCTTTGTCAAAGATGTGGATGTTTGTCAGGTCATTCAGCAACAGCGGATAGGCGCCGGTCAACTCGATGTCGATGGTGTGGTCATCGACCACCGTGGCGCTCTTGTAGGCCGGCAGGTTCCCCTTGAGCGGCGATGTCTCGTCACTCACCCGCTCCAGTGAGGCCAGAACATCTTCGGCGGTGAAATCGGCACCGTCGTGGAATTTGACACCCTGGCGCAGGGTAAAGCGCCAGGTGGTGGGTGAAACGATTTCCCATTCGGTTGCCAGTGCCGGTTCGATCTCCAGATCCCGGTTATAGCGCACCAGGCCTTCGTAAATGTGGTTCAGGAAGTTGATCGTATAGCTGTCGCCGTAGGAATACGGATCAAGCGAGACGATATCGCGGGGTGCACCCCAGCGGATCGTTTCGGCGCTGGCAGCACCGGCCAGCAAGGCTGCGGCGGCCCCGCAGATGGCCGCGCGCCGGATGGTTTGAAGTCGTTTCATCGTGTTTCTCCCAGTTTTTTGCATACGGTCACTTGATAAATTGTATACATTTTATGTCGGAACTTTCTGAAGTGACGTCGAATTTCCCTTGAAAAACTGAGGGATTCTCCGCCATGCAGCCATTTATTTCCTGAAAGCTAGCGAGAAAATTCCGTTCTGACTACAAAAAAGTTAATTATTGTATTCAATCATTGTATCCAATAGGATGAATGCACTAACCGCTGACTTCCGAAGGCGATATGGTATAGGTCCGACATGTATAAATCCGCGACACGCAGCTTTCCGGTCTATGATTCGCTCCGGCAGGCAATCATCGAACAGGCGCTCAAGCCCGGCGTGAAACTGCCCGAGGATTCGATTGGCGAAACCTTCGGCGTCAGCCGCACGACCGTGCGCAATGCGCTGGTCCGGCTCGATGCCGAGGGGCTGGTCGATCTGCAGCCCAATCGCGGCGCTTCGGTCGCGGTGCCGACCATCGAAGAAGCACACGACATCTTCGAAATGCGGCAATGCCTTGAACGCGAAGTGATGCAACGTCTCTGCGCGATGGACCCAAAGCCCATCGTCAAGGCGCTCAGGGCGCATCTGGCCGAGGAAAACAAATATCTCCACGTGGACACCACACGGTCGATCCGGCTGGCAGGTGAATTCCACATCCTGCTGGCAGAGCTGACCGGCTCCAAGATCCTCGCGAACTACGTCAACGAGATCGTATCCCGCTGTTCGCTGATAATGGCGCGTTTCGCCCAGGCGCATTCAGCGAAATGCGGGCTGGATGAACACACAGAGATCATCGCCGCCATAGCGGACAGGGATGCCGAACGCGCCATAGCGCGGATGCACCGGCACCTGCACGGCGTTCAGGACCGCGCCCTGCTCAAACCCGACGACGCGGAAAAGAACAACGTGAGCGATATCCTCGCCCGCTATGTCACCCCGAACGACTGAGCTGCCGCGCGCCTCTTGCCGTTTTCAACATTCGAGATGCCCATGAACCGCACTGCCCCAGTCTCCGACCGTTTCGATTTTGCCGAACTCGGTGCCCGCGACCGCTACAAGCTGCTGATCGGATCGGTGGTGCCGCGCCCCATCGCATGGGTGACAACGGTGGATGAACGGGGCCGCCCCAACGCCGCACCCTTCAGCTTTTTCAACTGCCTGTCGTCGGATCCGGCAATCCTCGCGCTTGGCGTGGAAAACCACTCCGACATGCGGTTCAAGGACACCGGCCACAACATCCGCGTCACTGAGGAATTCACCGTCAATATCGTCGGCTTCGACAACCTGGATGCAATGAATGTGACCGCCGTGCCCTTCGGCGCAGGCGTGAACGAGCTGGAGATGGCGGGGCTGACAATGATCCCGGGCGAATTCGTCTCCTCTCCGCAGATCGCCGAAGCGCCGGTGCGGTTCGAATGCAAACGCCATGTGACGCTCAACATCGGCAAATCGCGGGAAATCATTCTGGGCGAAGTGCTGGCGATGCACGCAAGGCCCGGTCTCGTGAATGACCGTTTTCATGTCGATGCAGCGGCCCTCGACGCTTTGGGGCGCATGGGCGGTCATGGCTATTGCCGTTCCAATGCGACCTTCGATCTTCCGACCATGTCCGAGACGGAATGGAACAGCCGTCAGCACCAGAAAACCGCTGGCAGGTAAGGGCGAAGCTGCGACGGAAAAGCTGATCCCGGGCGGACGTGCTGTTCAAATGCAGGACGCCATCGGGCTGGCTTCCGCCGAATACGCAACTTCGGCCCTGAACGGATACCCACGGGAAACGAAACTCTCCTAGGGAACCGCTGAACCAGACCTGCGCACCACAGCTGGGCGCGGCAAAGGCAATAGGCAGGGCTGCTGTCACGCATCACCCTTCAAGGGACTTTCCCGCTCCTTTTCAGGCCGGGCACCCCGGGTTTCCCTTTCTCCGCCTCCTGTGTTGCATAGTGGCAGGATGTGCGGTTGGGTTTATACAGGTCGCAGGTGCTCATCCCCCTGACAGAACTTTCAAAGCCACACCAGCGCGTCCGATGAGCCCCTGACCGCAAAAGATGAACGGACAGATAGTTTGCCAGACTGGGAACCAGACATTCGCACATTGAGGTGTTTCATTACCGTCGCTGAAGAGCGGAACATCACGCGCGCCGCCCGTCGCCTCAACATTGCGCAACCGGCGCTCAGCCGGAAGATCGCCAATCTCGAACACGATCTGAACCTCGCGCTTTTCGAACGCTCGGTCAGGGGGGTCGAGGTGACACCGGCAGGAAAAATCCTGCTGGATCGTGCCTATACGCTCTTCGGGCAGCTCGCCCAGACCTATCACGACGTCACCGCAAGTTCCGAACGGCCGGTCGGCACGGTCGTCATCGGCATGCCCCCGACCCCGGGCGAATTCATCGCACCGCCATTGCTGCGGCGCGTCACAGCGCGTTTTCCGGACATTGAACTGCGATTCAGGGAAGGCTTCAGCCGCGATCTGGAGGATTGGCTGCTCACCGGTCAGATCAGTCTGGCTGTCATGCACAACCCGCCGGACCGCGTGGATATCACCGCCCAGGAATTGCTGATCGAAAAGCTTCACCTGATCGGGCAGACGGGATCGCTCGACAAACCCTTTTACACGCTTGCAGAAGCCGCATCATTGCCGCTGATCATGCCGTCTCGTTCCAACTATCTGCGATTGCTGGCCGATCAACATGCGGAAAAGATCGGTCGCAAGTTGAACGTCACCCAAAGGGTCGATGGCGTCTGGCACCTGAAAGCACTGGTCCGGGATGGGCACGGTTTCACGCTTCTGACATTCGGCGGTGTTCTTACCGAATTCCACCTGGGGACGTTGATTGCCGTTCCGATTGTCGAACCGGAAGTTCAATGGCGGCTTTGCACCGCGATCAAATCCGACCAGCGGCAGAATATGGCGATCAAGGCAGTCGAAACCGTCATCGCCGAAATCGTCGGGGAACTGGTGGAACGCAATATCTGGCACTAGCCATACCCTGACAGCATGAAAGTCATGTTTATCTAGCATTTTTCGCATGCCTTCCGTTCTGGCAGTCATTTACCGGTACAGCGATTGGAGGAATCGCTGAAATGGGAGGAGACTGCATGAGAACCCTGATTTCCGCGACAATTGTGGCGACTGTTCTGGCCAGCGCCGCATGTGCCGACACTTTCAAGTGGATCACCTACAAGCCGCGAGGCGCGGGTGATGCACAGGCGATCACAACACAATGGTTTGCCGATCAGTTCGCAGAGCGGACCGGTGGCAAGCATCAAATCGACATCTTCTGGGGCGGTTCCGTTGCAAAGGCCCGCGAGATCCCCGAGGCGCTGGCCGCAGGCGTGGGCGACTTCGGCGATGTGATCACGCCCTATTTTCCGGACCTTCTGCCGCTGAACAACGCCGTCGGCTTCTACATCCCGCAACCGATGAAGACCCAGGGCGTGGGTGAAGCGATGGCGACCTGGCACAAGGACTATCCGCAGTTCGGTCAGGAGCTTGCACAGCAAAATCTTCACGCTGTCGGCTTTCGGCCCCTTGAGAACTACGGCCTGCTCTGCACCAAGCCGGTCCGTTCGATTGACGATATGGCCGGTCTGCGGATCCGCTCTTACGGCTTTGCCTACCCCGCGCTGATCGAGGCGATGGGGGCGACGCCGGTGTCGATCTCGACCTCCGATTCATATGAGGCCCTGCAGCGTTCCGTGATCGACTGCACGCCCATCGGACCCGCCCTGGCGCGCGGCTGGAAATATGACGAGGTGGCCAAATACTATATCGAAGTGCCCTTCGGTGCCTCGTTCGGCCATATCATCGCGATGAACCTCGACAGCTACAACGCGCTGGACGCGGAAACCCGCGCCGTGGTCGATCAGCTCGGGCATGATTACCTGATGGAATACAGCCGCATGCTGGATGAGGATGACGCGCGGGTGCGCAAACTCTGGCAGGGCGATCTGGGCGTGGAAGTGATCGACTTCCCGGCGGGCGAGCTTGAAGCGCTGGTTGCCGACGACAAGGTCCAGGCGGTGCGCAACGAATGGATCGAAAAGGCCAAGGCCCTTGACCTTCCGGTCGATGACATCGTCGCCAAGCTGACATTCTGAACGTCGCATATTGGCGCGGGCCGCGCCCGCGCCAATGTCGCAGGAGAATTCCGATGCAATATACAATGAAACTGCGCGCCGCATTCGGCCGTGTGCTGAACCTCTGCGGGCTGCTGGCGGGCATCACGCTTATGGCGGTGATGGTTCTGGTCGTTGCGAATGCGCTGCTGCGGTACCTGTTCAATACGCCTGTTGCGGGCACGCTGGAACTGACCGAAGGCGCGCTTCCGATCATCGTGTTCCTGTCGCTTGCCATGACGCAATACGAGGGCGGGCACATCAAGGTCGTGCTGTTGACCCGAACCCTGCCACAAGGTCTGCGCCGCGCCGCCGTCGTTCTGGCAATGCTGGCCGGGGCCGGTTTGTTTGCCTGGGCAACCTATGCGGGCTGGAAGCTGGCTGCGAAATCCTTTGCCATCGGCGAAATCGAGCGTGGTTCGATCCGTTACCCGCTCTGGCCGGTCAAAGGCGCAATCGCCTTTGGCATGGCGCTTCTCACCATCCAATTCTTGATTGACGCGGTTCTGGCCGCGCTTGGCGGGGCGCTGCCCGATGCCGAACCGGAGGAAATCGAATGAGCAATCTGGTTATCGGCCTTATCGGGACGCTGGGCCTTTTTGCCGGCATCCTGCTTGGCATCAATGTGATGGTGGTCCTCGGCCTTGTCGGGGCGCTTGGCCTCGCCGCGCTGGTCGGGTTCCACGCTGCCACGGCGTTGCTCTCGACGGTGTTCTTCGACACCACACACTCGTTCCATTTCTCGGTGATCCCGCTGTTCCTGCTGATGGGCTTTTTCGCCATGCGGGCGGGGCTGGGCGAAGACCTGTTCGAAGCCGCGTCGAAATGGCTGGGCGGGCTGCGCGGCGGGCTGGCGATTTCGACAACGCTGGGCGCCGCCGCTTTCGGTGCGGCCTCGGGCTCATCGGTCGGCACCGCGACCGTCTTTACCAAACTTGCACTGCCGCAGATGCTGAATCGCGGCTATGACAAAAGCCTTGCCTCGGCGTCGATTGCCATTGCCGGCACGCTTGCGGTGATGATCCCGCCCTCCGCGCTGGTTGTCGTTTATGGCATCCTCACCGACAGTTCCATCGGAGCGCTGCTGATTGCGGGTTTCATCCCGGGCATTCTCTTTGCCCTGATCCTCTGCGTGGCGATCTGGGTGCGGGTGCGGATGAACCCCGAACTTGCCCCGATGGAAACCACGACCTATTCGCTGCGCGAAAAGGTCCTGTCGCTGCGCATGGCAGGCCCGCTGGTGCTGATCATCGCGGCCATCGTCTCGGGCCTTTACCTTGGCATCTTCACACCAACCGAAGCGGGCGGGATCGGCGCGATGCTGACGCTGATCCTGGCGCTCATCCGACATCGCGGGTTCAAGAGCATCGCCCTGAAAGACACGCTGATGGAGACGATGCGGACAACCGCGATGATCTTTGCCATCCTGATGTGTGCACTGGTCTTTTCAAAGTTCCTCGCGCTCTCGGGTGTCACCAACAGTGTCGGCGGCTTCCTGACCGGGCTTGAGGTCAATCGCTGGATCATCGTCGCGCTGGTCGCGCTGATCTATCTCGCCCTGGGCATGCTGATGGATGCACCGGCGCTCCTGGCGATCACATTGCCAATCACCCATCCGGTCATGATGAACCTGGGTTTCGATCCGGTCTGGTTCGGCATCTTCGTGGTGCTGCTGGTGGAAATCGGCGCGGTCACGCCACCGGTGGGCATCAACTGTTTCGTGGTGCAATCCGCCTCGAATGGCCGGGTCCAGCTTGAAGACGTGTTCCGCGGCCTGCTGCCCTTCGTGATCGCGGGCCTGGTGATGCTGGTGCTGCTCTGCGCCTTTCCGCAAATCGCGCTCTTCCTGCCGGAGCGTATGCAATGACGGAGCTGCGCAGATTCTGGGACGATCCGGCGGTTGCCGTCGTTCTGCGCAGCACCGAAACCTCGCCCTTCGGGCGCAAGGTCCGCATGGCGCTGATCGCCCTCGGGCTGGACGCGCGGATCCGGCTGGAGCCTGCCGACACGCTGGCCGAAACCGATGGTCTGCGCCTGCAGAACCCACTGGGTAAAATGCCCTGTCTCCTGATCGGAGAGGAGGCCTTTTTCGACAGCCATGTCATCCTTGAGATGCTCGATGCGCTCACAGGCGGCGGTCGGCTGATGCCCCGTGAGGGGCCCGAACGGTTTCGCGTTCTGACCCGGGCGCGGCTGGCGGACGGGATCACCGACGCGGCACTTCTGGTCACCTATGAAGGCCGCTTTCGCAGGTCGGATCAGGCCTCCGAACGCTGGCTGGCCCATCAGAAGGGCAAGATGACCCGCGCCCTTGCCGCTTTTGAAAACGATCTGCCGGATCCGGCCCGTGCGGAGCTGGTCCAGATCACCCTTGCCGCCGCGCTTGGCTACCTGAACTGGCGGCGGCCCCTCGCCTGGCAGGATGCCCATCCAAAACTCGACAAATGGTTGCAGGAATTCGCCCGCAATCACCCCTGCTGGACAAGAACCGAAAGGAAACAGGAATGAGCCTCTGGCCCGACCAACGTCTGCCCGCACCAGACCCCGCAACCTACAACGCCCGGCAGCAGGAAATTCATGATGCCATCGCCAGCGGCCCGCGCGGCGGGGTCCGCGGTCCGCTGGCCGTTTGGCTGCACCGCCCCGAACTGGCGGCCAGGGCGCAGGATCTCGGTCGCTACTGCCGTTACGACACGGTGCTCGACCCCAGGCTTTCCGAACTCGCGATCCTTGTGACGGGCCGGGTGTTCGGCTCGGAATACGAATGGCAGATCCACAAGGGACATGCGCTGCAAGCCGGCCTTTCCCCCCGGATCATCGAGGACATCCGGCAAAACCGCCGCCCCGATTTCGACGATCCGGCAGAGGCCGTGGTTTATGACGTCTCGCGGGCCGCGCATGAAACACGCAATGTCGATGACGCGCTCTATGCCCGCGCGACAGAGGTTCTGGGCACGCAGGCGCTCGTCGATCTCGTGGGGATGCTTGGCTATTACACGCTGATTTCGCTGACCATCAACATCTTCAAAGTGCCCCCGATGGGGGACAACCCGGCCCCGGAGCTTTCCAATGAATGAACGTCCCCTGACCTGGAAACGCTATCCACGCACGACCCGCGCAGAATTGCCCGGGGGCGCGACGGATTGCCATTGCCACGTCTTCGGCCCCCGCGACCAGTTCCCCTATTGCGAGGTCAACAGCTACAAGCCTGCCGACGCGCCGAAGGAAGCCCTGTTCGCGCTGCACGACCAGATGGGGATCGACCGCTGCGTGATTGTGCAATCTGCGGTGCACGGGAATGACAACACGGTGGTCGTGGATGCAATGCAGGCCCGCCCTGGCCGCTATCTGGGCATCGCGCTGGCACCTCCGGATGTCAGCGACGCGGCATTGGACAAGCTGGCAGACCAGGGCTTTCGCGGCATGCGGTTCAACTACATGGCGCATCTCGCGCCGGGCGCCAGCCCCGAGGAGCTGCGCGCACTTGCGCCGCGTCTTGCTGATCGTGGCATGCATCTTCAGGTGCATATGGGCCCCGGCCTGATCGAAACCCTGTCGCCGCTGCTGGCCGATCTGCCCGTGACTGTCGTCGTCGATCACTTCGGCCGGGTGGATGCCGCGCTCGGTGTCAACCAGCCGCCGTTCCAGGCGTTGCTGCGCCTGCTCGATCACGACAACCTTTGGTGCAAGGTATCGGGCTGCGAACGCGCCTCGCGCCAGGACCCGCCCTATGCGGATGCGGTGGCGTTTGCCCGCACCATCGTCGAACGCTTTGGCGACAGGGTGGTCTGGGGCACGGACTGGCCGCACCCCAATTACCGCAGCGACCCGCCGGATGACGGAGACCTGTTCGACCTGCTGCCGCAGATCGCACCCGATGCCCGCGCGCTTCAGGCGCTGCTGGTCGATAACCCGACAAAACTTTACCGCTTTGAGGAGAGCTGACATGACCGGACGTCTGGAAGGCAAAATCGCAATCGTGACCGGGGCCGGCTGTGTCGGGCCGGGCTGGGGCAACGGCCGCGCCACCTGCGTGCGCTTTGCCGAAGAAGGTGCCAGGATCTTTGCCGTCGATCTGCGCGCCGACACGATGGAAGAAACGCTTGAGCGGGTGCGCGCCGTCGGGGGCGAGATTGAACCCTACCTCTGCGACGTGACCGACAGCGCGGCGGTCGAGGCGATGGTTGCCGCCTGCATCGAAAGGTTCGGCACCGTCGACATCCTCGTCAACAACGTCGGCGGCTCGGCCAAGGGTGGCGCGACCGACCTGGACGAGGCCGGCTGGGACCGTCAGATGGATTTCAATCTCAAGAGCGTCTACCTGACCTGCCGCGCGGTGCTGCCGCATATGGCAGAGAAAGGCAGCGGGGCCATCGTCAACACCTCCTCGACCTCGGGCACCCGCTTTACCGGCTCGCCGCAGATCGCCTATGCCTCGGCCAAGGCCGCGATCATCCATTTCTCCAAGGTGACAGCGGTGGAATTCGCGCCAAAGGGTGTGCGGGTCAACACCGTGGTCCCCGGTCAGCTGCACACACCGATGGTCGAGACACGGCTGGCGGGGCAGCGCACGGGGGGCAACGTCGACGCATTGCTGCAATCGCGCGTCCGGCGGATTCCGCTGGGCTGGATGGGTGATGGCCGCGACACCGCGAATGCCGCGCTTTTCCTCTGCTCGGAAGAGGCACGCTTCGTCACCGGCACCGAAATCGTGGTCGACGGCGGCATGAGCGCACGCTGCGACTGACAAGGGGCCTGTCGCAAACTCCGTCCCCAACTGTCAGATCAAACGCTGTTCTGGTTGCGCGTGCTGACAGATGACAGGAGCAAACCATGTCAATTTCATTTTAGGGCGCGCATTCTCCGAAAGACGCGAACTTGCACGCGGTTTTCTTCTACTTGCGCTACGGAGTTTCATATCGGGATCTGGAGGAGTTCCTTGCCGAAGGCCCGGGCGGTCGGCAAGAGCGGCGCCGGGATCGGCAGCGCATTGGCCGCCCGCAGCACGGAAAGCCACAATGATTTTCTGACTGAGAGGCCCGGCGTGTGCTTGTTCGCGTTCGAGGGTCCTCCACGGCAAAGAGCCGGGACCCTCGGAGCCTATAAGTAATTAGCATAACGGCCTGCTACGGCATGGCAGTACCAATATGAAATCACGCAGAAACTGGCCGGACCGGGAGGGAGACCGGAACGGACCCGCTCGAAGAAGGCGTGTAAAAGGGAGGAATTTCCATGCGAGTTATCGTATCTATTGCTGCTGCCCTCGGGATGTCCGTGCTGGCCACATCAGGGGTCGCAGGTGAATGGCCCGAACGCCCCGTCACTTTGATTGTTCCTTATGGCGCCGGTGGGGCGACCGACAGGATTGCGCGTCTTGCGGCTGACCGCCTGTCGACGGAATACGGACAGCTCGTCATCGTCGAAAACAAACCTGGCGCAGGCGGGTCCCTTGGGACCATGCTTGCAGCAAACGCGGAGAATGACGGATACACGCTGCTTTTCGCCAACAATTCCACACATGTCATCCAGCCGCTGATCAACCCCAACCTGCAATGCGATCCCGTCGCGGATTTCGAGCCGGTCGCCAGCCTGACCGATGCGTCGGTCTTCGTCGGCACCTCGAAGGGCCTCGGGTTCGAAAACCTTGGCGATCTCGTTGACCATCTGCGCAAGACGGAAGGCACCACCTACGGTTCTACCGGGATCGGGTCGATGGCCCAGTTCACCACACTTCTGTTTCTGGATGCCGTCAAAGGTCAGGGCAAGCATATCCCCTACAACGACACGAACGAGGCGATGGCGGCGGTCATGTCGGGTGAGATCGACATGCTGATGGCGCCCAATATCCTGCAACAATACGGTCAGGATACGCTCGATGTTCTTGCCGTCCTGTCAGCAGAGCGCCATCCCAAGGCCCCCGACGTTCCGACCGCGGCGGAAGCCGGTTTCGACGTGGAAGTTGTGGGCTGGTTCGGCGTTTTCGTGCCCGATGGGACGCCCGATGACATCGTGCAAAAGCTCTCTGCCTCGATGGAGCAGGTCGTTGCAGATGCGCAATTCCGCGAAACCGCCCTGCTGACCGGGCTGTTCCCCAAATACCGGGACAATGCGACCCTCAGGCAGACCATCCAGGACCATTCCAAGCTGTTCCGCAACATCGGGGAAAGCGCCGGTATCGAACTGCAATGAACCGTCACGGGCTGCCCGCCACAGGGCGGCCCGATTTCGTTTCATACCTCTTCACCGGAGACTGTCGTGGCTCAATTCTTTACCCGAACCCGCTTTCTGTACAGGCTGACATCGCGCGGCAGCCAGAGCGGCCTGACCCTGATCGCCATGTCCGCTGTCGTCATCCTCGAAGCGTCCCGTATGCCCTTTGGCAGCACCAGCCAGATGGGGCCGGGCTATTTCCCCGCCGCCCTCGGCGTCATCCTGTCCGTCTTCGGCCTCGTCCTCCTGGTCGAGGGCTGGCGGACACCCGAAGCCCGCGTGACACCTGGCCCGCTCGGCCCTCCTGCCCTTCTGCTGACGGCCATCGTCGCTTTCGCGGTCCTCTATGAAATCGTCGGCGGTTTCATTGCTATCATCGTCGTGACCCTGATCGCAGCCATGGCAGAGCCTGAGCGGAAAATGGTCGAATGGGTGCTGTTGCCCCTGGCGATCTGTTTCGGGATATGGCTGATCTTTGGCCTGGCTCTTGATTTGCAGTTCAAGTTCCTGCCGCCGGGATTGATGCGATGATCGACAACCTGATCCTCGGCGCGCAGGTTGCCCTTTCAACGCAGACCTTCCTGTTTTGCCTGCTGGGCGTTTCGGTCGGTATGTTCATCGGTGTTCTGCCGGGCATCGGCCCGATGGCGGCGATTTCGATGCTGCTGCCGCTGACCTATTACGTCTCCCCGACAGATGCGATCGTCATGCTCGCGGGCATTTACTACGGGGCGCAATATGGCGGTTCCGTGGCCTCGATTCTGCTGCGGATGCCGGGGACAGCATCCTCGGCCGTTGTCTGTCTGGACGGCTACGAGATGACCCGCAACGGCCGCGCCGGCGTTGCCCTGTTCATTTCCGCTGTCGCCTCCTTCATCGGTGGCAGCATCGGCATCCTGATCATGACCGGGTTCGCGCCACAGATTTCCCAGATCGCGCTGCGCTTCGGCTCGCCGGAATTCTTCATGCTGATGGCCCTGGGGTTGATCGCGGCGGCAACATTGTCAGAAGGATCCGCGATCCGCAACCTCGCCATGGTGGTTGTCGGGATCGTCATCGGGATTGTCGGACTTGACCTGACCTCGGGCACCATGCGTTTCACCTACGGCCAGATGGAGCTGATGGATGGCGTGAGCCTTGTCGCCTCGGCCATGGGTCTGTTCGGCCTGTCGGAAGTGCTGTCCAATATCGGCCGCAAGGAAAACCGCATCGCAACGGCCAAAGTGTCATTCCGCTCGATGATCCCGACGCGGACGGAATTCCGGGACGCGTTTCCGGCGATCCTGCGCGGCTCTGCCATCGGCAGCTTCTTCGGTGCCCTGCCCGGCACCGGATCGACCATCGCGTCGTTCTTTTCCTACGCGGTCGAGAACAAATCCTCCCGCAACCGGAAAAGCATGGGCAAGG
This sequence comes from Sulfitobacter sp. IGS-18, assembly GCF_059628195.1. NCBI lineage: Bacteria > Pseudomonadati > Pseudomonadota > Alphaproteobacteria > Rhodobacterales > Roseobacteraceae > Sulfitobacter > Sulfitobacter sp. IGS-18. The sequence continues at coordinate 409,289 of NZ_JCAQIH010000002.1, forward strand.
GCGCGGTCGAGGGCGTCGCCGGGCCGGAAGCGGCCAACAACTCGGCCGCGCAGACCGCCTTTATCCCGACCCTGACCCTGGGCGTGCCGGGCGATGCGGTCATGGCGCTTTTGCTGGGCGCAATGATTGTCCATGGCGTCGCACCCGGTCCGCGCATGATCACCACCGAGCCCGAGATGTTCTGGGGTCTTGTCATGAGCTTCTGGCTTGGCAACTTCATCCTGCTGATCTTCAACATCCCGCTGATCGGCTTGTGGGTGTCGATGCTGCGCATTCCCTACCGTCTGCTCTATCCGATGATCATCGTTCTCATCCTCATCGGAACCTATTCCATACGGAACTCGGTTTTCGACGTATATCAATTGCTGGCCTTCGGCGTGGTCGGCTGGGTGATGCGCCTGCTGTCCCTGCCTGCACCGCCGCTGGTGCTGGGCCTTGTGCTGGGGCCGATGGTGGAGGAAAACTTCCGGCGCTCCCTTTCCCTGTCGGACGGCAGTTTCGCCATCTTTGTCGAGCGTCCGATCAGCCTGACACTGTTGCTGCTGATTATCGGAGTGGTGCTGCTGCAATCGGGCATGGCATTGATCCAGGCACGGCAGGCTTTGAAACGGGACCGTTCATGAACCGCCGTCAGTCTCGAACTGTGGCTTTGAAAGGATCTTCCATGCGAGGAAAACAGCCCTTCAAACGCCATCATTTCCCTTCTGTCATCATCCTGTGTGCGGTCTGAAGACACCGCGCGGCACCCCATGCTGCGCATACCAGACCTCCTCGGGCTGAACATCCACCACGCGCTCAGCCCCTGCGAAGGCGACAGCACGGGCCGGAGACCAATCGACGCTCGCCCTGCCGGTCAGAAAGATTGCCTCGCCACTGGCAAAATCCGGGATCAACAGCCCTGCGCGGCCCGAAACCTCGATGTTGCCCAGCGTGTTGTAGTAGCGGTTGCCGGCATAATCCGGAAAAGAAAGCGAGCCGTCTGCATTCTGGCGCAGGACACCGGGCACCCCGCCCCGATGGGACACATCCGCCCCGTCAGTTGCATGGGTTGCGATGAAGAAAGTATCCGCTTGCGAGATGATCCGTTGCACGCGTGCATCGCCAATGGCAACGGGCTTGCCTTCCGCAAGCGGCACTGGCGCGGCGGGCGGGCAGATGTCGCGCATCCGGATGTATTGCGGACAATTGCCGTAGCATTGTTCGACCGCGATCGACAGAATATCCTCTGTCGCAGAGACGACAGTGCCATTCACGCGATTGCGCCGCCTGGTCGCGAAGTCCAGCCCAAGCACCGCCGCCTTGCTGCCGGACCGCAGATCAAGGCCGAGCAGATCGGCAAGCACCGGGCGGCCGCGGGCCGTCAGCCGGTTGCGGGTCACCTGTGCTCCCGCTGGCAGCGGGCAGACCGTGGCCCACGGCCTTCCCCGCATGTCCTGCAGACCGACAAACAGCACAGGCAGGCTTTCGAAAAAAGGCTGCAGCAGCAGGGGTATCTCCGGCCGGATCGCGCGGGCGGCGCGTTGGCGCCAACCCGCCGGAACACCAGCGCGATCCTGCACCGCGCGCTCGCCAGCGTGAAAAACGGAACCGGTCATGGCTCAAAGACCAAGATCGGACAGGCCCGGGTGATCGTCAGGCCGGCGGCCCAGCGGCCAATGAAGTTTACGCTCATCCTCACGGATCGGTTGCTCGTTGATGCTTGCATGACGCTGCGCCATCAGGCCATCCGCCGCGAACGCCCAGTTCTCGTTGCCATAGGCCCGGAACCATTGCCCGCTGTCGTCGCGGTATTCATAGGCGTAGCGCACGGCGATGCGGTTGCCCGCGAAAGCCCAGAGTTCCTTGATCAGGCGATACTCCAGTTCGCGCGCCCATTTACGGGTCAGGAAAGCCTCGATCTCGGCTCGGCCCACCGGGAATTCGACGCGGTTGCGCCAGCGGCTGCCCTGCGTATAGGCCAGCGCCACCCTGGCCGGATCGCGGGAATTCCAGCCGTCCTCGGCCAGGCGGATCTTTTCACGGGCGCTGTCTTCGGTGAATGGGGGAAGCGGGGGACGGGTCATCGCTGCATCCTTTGCGGTCAGGGGCGGGTATCAAGGGCGGGCGGCCGGGACGCCGGGACAGCGCCCGGCCACCACGCTAGGTCATGCGGCGAGAACGCCAGCATCGACCACGGGGAAGTCGATCTCGGTCTGGGCCAGTTCGTTGAGATAGTTGGTCCAGATATTCAGCGCGACATGCTGCACGATCTCGATGATCTGGCCGTCGTCGTAACCGGCATCGCGAACCTCGCGAAGATCTTCTGTTGCAACGCGACCCCGCGCATTGAGCACCTTGACGGCGAATTGCACGGCAACGTCCGCCTTGGCGTCGGTCGACCGCCCGGCCCGGTTTGCCGCGATCTCGGCGTCATCCAGCTTGGCATGGTTCTTGCCGAGATAGCTGTGGGCCGAAAGACAATAGCTGCAGCCATTCGCTTGTGCCACGGCCAGGGCCACGCGTTCGCGGGTGGCGGCCGGCAGGCGACCTTTGGCAAGCGCCCCGGACAGGCCGAGATAGCCCTGCAACGCGGTGGGGCTGACACTGGCGAGACGGAACAGGTTGGGGACGGAACCCAGCTGCTTCTCGACGGCTTGCAACAGTGGCTGCGATGCCTCGGGCGCTGCTGCTATGGTGGCGGGAAATGTGATTCGGGACATGTGAAAGCTCCTCTGCTTGCTGTGTGAGGCAGACTTAGGGGCTTCCAAAAATTGGCGGTAGACTACATTAATGGAATAATGATTCCCAATTTATGGAAACAACATGACCGACCGTCTGGAGACCATGTCCATATTTGTGCGCGTCGTGGACGAAGGCAGCCTGACTGCCGGTGCCCGGGCGTTGGCAATGCCCATCGCCACGGTCAGCCGCCGGATTTCCGAACTGGAGGACAAGCTCGGCGCCGAATTATTGCTGCGCTCTCCCCGGGGGCTGACGCTCACCGATACCGGGCAGACCTACCTCGCGGCCTGCCGCCGGATCATCGAAGAGGTTGCCGAAGCCGAGCGCAACGCCGGAGGTGAATTCACGGCACCGCGCGGAACGCTGACGATGACCGCCCCCATCGTCTTTGGCCGCTTGCATGTATTGCCTGCGGTCACCGCCTTTCTGCGTGCCTACCCTGAGGTCGACATACGGATGGAACTGACGGACCGGCCGGTGAACCTCCACGAAGAACACCTCGATCTGGCGGTGCGCATCGGCCCGCTTTCCGACAGCATGTTCATTGCGCGCAAGGTTGGCGAGGTGCGCCGCGTCGTCTGCGCCAGCCCCTCCTATCTCGAAACACACCAAATGCCCGAGAACCCCGGCGATCTCGCGAAGCTGGATGCCATTACCTTCGAGAGCCTGATGTCGCCGCCGAACTGGCAGTTCGGATCGGAGCGGCCGCAGAAAGTCGGGCCGATGCGGTCGCGCCTGATCGTCAACACCGCCGAGGCGGCGATCGACGCGGCCATTGACGGGCTGGGGTTCACGCGTGTTCTGTCCTACCAGGTTGCCGCTGCGATCAGGACGGGGCAACTCGTGCCGCTCTTGCAGCGTTTTGAGCCTGCCCCCTGGCCCGTTCATCTGGTCTATGAGCCGCGCGCCCTGATCCCGCAGAAGCTCCGTGCGTTCCTCGATTTTGCCGCGCCGAGAATTGCAACCAGTATGGCCTGATCCACCCCACCCTGCCCATCAAGCTTCGGCCAGTAACGCCTGTACCGGCGTTCGCCGCCACGCGTCAGGGCACCCATCCCGACAGGTTCTTGCAGATCCCTTGTCGCGGTCACGCGTGATGTGCCGGTGATCGCACCCCATAAGGTCGCTATTGCCGATCCGGCCTTCTGAAGCGCAATGTTCATCCGGTTCAGACCAGCCGTATTCGCGCCACTCGTGACGATAGCGCTGGCGTTCAGGGCGCGAGCAAATCCGCGATGCGGATCGGGAAATGGCGCACGCGTTTGCCGGTTGCATGCCAGATCGCGTTGCCAATGGCCCCGACCGTCCCGACGATGCCAATCTCGCCCACACCCTTGATCCCCAACGCGTTCACGTAAGGATCGTCTTCATGCACCGTGATCACCTCAAGCCCGCTCACATCCGCGTTCACCGGCACATGGTAGCCCGCGAAATCCGCGTTCACGATGCGCCCGCTGCGCCGGTCGTGCCGGGCGGCCTCATGCAGGGCAAAAGACGTGCCCCAGATCATGCCCCCCATAAGCTGGCTTTCGGTCAGCCGCGGGTTGATGATCCGCCCGGCGGCAAAGGCCCCCACCAGCCGGGTCACCCGAACCTGGCACAGATCCGGGTCCACCTTCACCTCGGCAAAGACAGCACCATGGGAGTTCATCGCATGGCGTCCGGCGGCCTCTGGCGCGCGGCCGCCGTGGCCGGTTCCGATCATCTCTGTCTGTCCAGCACGTATCAGGATGTCAGCAAAGCGTTCCCGGCGGCTCTCATCCGCCTCAAGCAACAACCAACCGTCCCGCGCCACGAGGCTTGAATTACCAGCGCCATAAAGGGGCGACTGCGGATCAGCAGTGGCAAGTTCGCCAAGCTGGCGCAAGACATCACCACCCGCGGCATGCAGCGCACCGCCTGCCGTGGCGGTATGCCCTGACCCACCCGCGACGCCGCCGTCCGGCAATGCCGAATGTCCGGCGCGGAACTCGACCTGATCCAGCGTCAGGCCAAGGCTGTCCGCAGCAATCTGGGCCAACACGGTCCAGGCCCCCTGCCCCATATCAACGGCAGAGGTCTCGAACAGCGCCGTTCCATCGGGACGCAGCGTCGCCCGCGCTTCGGCGGCGAACATCGGGCAGGGAAACAGCGCCGTTCCCATGCCCCAGCCGGTCAGCAATCCATCGGCGTCCCGCATTTGCCGGGGTTCCAGAGGCCGCCCCTCCCAGCCAAACCGCGCCGCGCCTTCTGCGTAACACTCCCGCAACGCCTTGGAGGAATAGGGAAGCCCGGTGCCGGGTTGGGTTTCGGCATAGTTGCGCAGGCGGAATTCAAGCGGGTCCATCCCCGCCGCTTCGGCCATCTCGTCCATCGCGCATTCCAGGGCAGCGGACCCGGAAGCCTCGCCCGGTGCGCGCATGGGTCCGGGCGTGCCGACATCAAGCCGCACCAGCCGGTGGCTGGCCCGCAAGGCACCGGCTGCATAAAGGCCCTGCGAAGCATTCGCCGCCGGCTCCACAAAATCATCAAAGGTCGAGGTTTCCGCCAGCCCGTCATGGTCGATCACCGTAAGCGCCGCAGTCTCGTCCACACCCATCCGAAGCCGCTGGCGCGTCGCACCGCGGTGACCGACAGGCCCGAACATCTGCTGTCTGGTGAACATCAGCTTGACCGGCCGCTGCGTCATCCGCGCAGCGAGGATCGCCAGCACCTGCGGTCCGGTCGGGATCGCCTTTGATCCGAACCCGCCGCCGATATAGGGGCTGCGCAGTGTCACATTCTCGGGCGGGATTCCAAAGAAATAGGCAAAGCCCGCACAGGAGAGATTCAGCGCCTGACTGGGCGTATCCAGCGTCAGATGGTCCCCGTCCCACTGCGCCACAATCGCATGGGTTTCCATCGCATTGTGATACTGCGCCGCTGTCTCATAGCTGACGTCGATGCTACGCGCGGCAGCCGCGTGCCCCGCCTCGACATCGCCGTGGCTCGCCCCGCCCGGCAGGCCAAAGCCGGCCGGCTCAAAGCCGGTGGCGGGGTTGTCATCCAATCCCACACGCACCGGATCGGCCTCGTACTGCGGTGCCAGCAGGCGCGCGCCCTCGGTGGCGGCTTCCAATGTCTCGCCCAGCACCAGTGCAATCGGCTGTCCTGCATAGCGCACTGTGTCGTCCTGCAAGACTTCGGTGCGGAAGGAGAACATCGTCGGCTTGGCCGAAGGGTCGCCCTGCAACTCGGGCCGGTTCTGCGGCGTGATGACATGGGTCACACCGGGGTGCGCCTCTGCTGCGGCAACGTCAAGCTGGCTGACCCGGCCACGCGCGATCTTTGCCGGGGCGTAGACCGCATAAAGCAACCCCTCGGGCGTGTTGTCGGCGGCAAAGGTTGCAACGCCGGTGACCTTGGCAAGACCGTCCCGCCGCGTGGCAGGCTGACCCGCGTTGGAGCCGAAACGGATTTGCGGTGAAAGCGTGTCAGACATGGGCGAGGTCTCCGTTCTGTTGGCCAAAGGGGGATGCGGGCAGCGCCGGCATCTGTGCCGGTGTGCCGGCCGCAGCCATGGCAAGTGCGCGCGCAGCAGTGCGGCGGGCAAGGTCGATCTTCCATTCCAGGTGCGCCGGGGCCTCTGCCCCCGCCATCGCCGCCTCGGCGACGCGCGCAAACAGCGCAGCATCCGGGGCCTGCCCGACCAGCAGCGCCTCGGCCTCGGCGACCCGCCACGGCCTGGCCGCAACCGCGCCAAGCGCCAGCCGTCCCTCCACGATGATGCCATCCTCCATCCGCAGCGCAGCGGCGGCTGCCGTGGTGGCAAAGGCAAAGGACGTGCGGTCGCGCACCTTCAGATACCGCGCACGTCCGGCAAACCCGGCCGCCTCGGCGGACAGGTGCAGGGCGACGATCAACTCGCCCTCCTCCAGCGCCGTCTCACGCGCCGGATGGTCGCCCGGAAGCAGGTGGAATTCCGAAAAGGGGATCCGACGCGTTCCATTCACGCCGCGCACCTCGACCTGCGCTTCCAGCGCCGCAAGCGGCACGCAGAAGTCCGACGGGTTTGTCGCCACACAAGCCGGGCTGGCCCCCAGCAGCGCGCGCAGCTCTTCGTCACTGTCGCGCGCATCACACCCCGCACCGGGATTGCGCCGGTTGCAGGCTGCCGTTTCCTCCTGGAAATAAGCACAACGGGTACGCTGCATCAGATTGCCCGCGACTGTCGCCATATTGCGAAGCTGCCCCGAGGCCCCTGAAAGCAGCGCCTCGGCCACCATCGGAAAGTGCTGGGCGAAGCCCGCGTGGCGGGCCAGGGCCGCATTGCTGACCATCGCCCCGATCCGCACCGATCCATCCTGTTGAAAGGTGATCTCGCCCAGGTCGGGAATCCGGGTCAGGTCGATCACCCGCTGCGGTTGGGCAACGCCCAGCTTCATCAGGTCAACCAGATTGGTCCCCCCACCAAGCCATGACGCACCCGGCTCCCAGCTCGCCAGCGCCTCATCCATGGTTTTTGGCTGCAAATAATCAAAATGCTTCATGCCGCGTCCCCCTCTTCCTTGGCAGCCATCCGGCGGCTCGCTTCCTGCACAGCAAGGGTGATTCCGTGATAGGCACCGCAGCGGCAGATGTTACCGCTCATGCCCTCGCGGATACGCTCCGGATCGCTCCCGGCATCCCCTTCGGCGATCAGCCCGACGGCGCTCATGATCTGGCCCGGCGTACAATAGCCGCACTGGAACCCGTCATGTTCGATAAAGGCGGCCTGCACCGGGTGCAGATCCCCGCCCCTTGCAAGGCCTTCAATTGTGGTGATCTCTGCACCGTCGAGACCCGCCGCAAGCATCAGGCAGGCGTTCGCACGCCGCCCGTTCACCAGCACCGTGCAGGCACCACACTGGCCACGGTCGCAGCCTTTCTTGGTGCCGGGCAGCGCCAGACGTTCGCGAAGCAGATCAAGCAGTGTCACGCGCGGGTCATCAATGGAGACGTCACGCACCTCCCCGTTGAGGGTCAGGCTGATGAAGAGTGACATATGTCCTCCCTGTTATGCTATTTTCTAGGTGTGGTCACTCGCAGGCGAGGTCCGGTATAAGAAATCAAGCGGCGCGGTGCCGCCGTCTGAAGCAGAATATACGGAGGCATCCTCCGTTTTCAAGATGAAAGGCAGATTTTGGCAGAAGTTCGCAAAAGAAAGCCGCGCGCCGACGCACAAAAGAACCGTGAGCTGCTGCTCGAAGCGGCCAAGGAAATTCTGGGGCGCGGCGGGCCAAATGCGAGTCTGGAGGCCGTCGCACGGCGCGCCGGCGTTGGCATCGGCACGCTTTACCGGCACTTTCCCACCCGTGAAGAACTGTTCATGGCGGTCTTCAGCCGCGAATTGGACCAGCTCATTGTCACCGCCGAAGACCTGGTTGAAAGGGATGCCCCCCTTGAGGCCATCCGCAGCTGGCTGCACGCCAATGTCGACCTGGTGGAAACCAAGCGCGGCATGCTGGGCGCAATGAGCCTGGTCATGACGGAGGACCTGAAACAGGGCTATACCGAACGCTCCAGCCTTGTGCTCGCCGCGGTTGACCGGCTTCTGGACAAGGGCCGCAATGTCGGAGAAATCCGCGAAGGGGTCAGCGCCGAAGACCTCATGCAAACCCTCTATGCCATCTGCTATGCGCGCCAGCCCGGCCCTGACTGGCGCGAAAATGTCCTGCGCATCCTCGACATCTTTGTCGACGGGCTGAAAAAATGAGGCTCTGTGCATTGGTTGAAATATGCGCGATCTGCCCACCAAACGGGGCTTGCAAGCGTTTGGCTTAAAATGATCCAGCTGGTGCACTTGAGGCGTAAAAGGCACGGGGCCAATCGGCAAAAGATCTTGCTCATCAAGCGCCCACCTCCTGCCGGAGATTGCAAAATATGATGGCAACCAACCGATCAATGCCGATTTGCGCGGTCATGTGATCGGTCGACCTGTTTGGTGAGGGAGGTCGTTGCAACGTATGACCGCGGCATCCCGGCCTTGAAAGAAATCATCAGGAATGTCGGGAGTCAGGATTGGCGTCGGGATTTCCATTCTTTCATCAGATCGGTGCGCCGTTTTGAGATCCTGTCGTGCAGCAACTCGCGGTCCCGTATCCGGTCCGTTCTGAAATGCCGGAAGCCGCGACTGATCTCGCACCAACCGACAAGGACGTGTCCGCTGGCAAAGTAACCAATGGCTATCGGCCAAATGATCCGTTCCGAAACCGTCTGGTCCGGCTTTTCATAGATGATCCGCAGTTTTCGTTCCCGCCGGATGGCATCCCGAAGGTCGCTCAGGTCTTCCTCGGCGCGCCTGTCCGAATGCGCCTCACCAATTCCAAAGGGTATTGCCGAGGCCGCGTCCAGAGCAGCCTCGGGCACCACGCGCTCGACTTTGGCGAGCACCTGCTTCGAGGCCTGGGAGAGCGGCTTGTCGCCGTAGCCCGAAACCCATTTCATACCCAGCATGAGGGCGAGCATCTCCTCTTCGGAAAACATCAGGGGAGGCAAGAAGAAGCCCTTGTTCAGAACATAGCCGACGCCCGGTGATCCCTCGATATCCGCGCCTTCTGCCTGAAGCGTGGCGATGTCCCGGTAGAGCGTGCGAATGCTTGTCCCCAGTTCCCGCGCAAGATCATGGCCGCTGACCGGCGTTCGGGACTGTCGGAGAATCTGAAGCAGATTAGGCTCTGGACCCATTAATTCTATATACTCAGTTTGACAGATTTTTTCGCAGACAAGAAGCATCTGCGCAAGAATAGTGGTTCTATTTCAAGCAGATGCGCCGCAGGCTGCGGGAAAATCCGTCAAACCCGGAGGGCGGCGATTTCACTTCATTTCAACGTCTTGGGTCGCTTGCAAATAGAACCACTATTGGCTGCACGCCCCAAACCATTGAAATTTCGTGAAATCGCCGCTGAGCATATAGAATCAATGGGTCCAGAGCCTAAGGAGCCGGGCCGTTCGCATGACCTGCACATACTGCCATTTTCTGTCACAGGCAACGATTAGGAAAGACTGGTCAACAACCAACGAGGTCAATGCCATGATTACGCCGAACCTGATCATCCTCTATGTTTCCGACCCGCTCGAAAGCGCGAAATTCTATGAAGGGATTCTTGGAAAGCCTGCCAAAGGTTTTCCGACATACCAGTGCTTCGAATTCGATGACGGCTTCATTCTTGGCCTTTGGTCGACAAGCGCCAGCAATTTCGTCTCGGGCGGCAACGGACACAGATCGGAACTGGCCTTTCAGGTGCAGTCCGCCGACATCGTCCGCCAACTCTACAACACCTGGAAGGCCGACGGCGTCGTGATCGAGCAGGACCTGGCAGAAGCGGTTTTCGGACTCACCTTCGTTGCACTGGATCCGGATGGCCATCGCATCCGCGTCAACCTTCCTGACGGATGAGTACAAGCTGACGCGGCCTATCTGGCGGCACTGGCCGAGTGGTGGGGAACAGCCCGTCCGCCCAACCGCGGCATAAATCTTAAAAAAATTGTCCCACGATGTCGGGATGCCGGTTGGCCGGACGTCTTCAAGATAGATGAACAAGAAAGGATAACATCATGACCAACACCGTTCGCCTGCACCGAGTCATCGCCGCGAAACCCGAAAAGGTCTATCGGGCGTTTCTCGAATCCGACGCCGTGGCCAGCTGGCTGCCACCATACGGTTTTCTCTGCACCGTCCACGAGCTGGAGCCCGTGGTCGGCGGCAAGCACCGGATGTCGTTCCGTAACTTCACGACCGGTAACAGCCATTCGTTCGGCGGAGAGTACAAGGAACTCGTCCCCGGTGAACGGCTGGTCTACACCGACCGCTTCGACGACCCCAACCTGCCCGGCGAGATGAAAGTGACCGTCGAGCTGAAAGCCGTTTCGGTCGGCACGGAAATGTCCGTCGTGCAGGACGGCGTTCCGGACGTGATCCCGCTCGAAGCCTGCTATCTGGGCTGGCAGGACAGCCTGCGAAAGCTGGCAAAGCTCGTCGAGCCGGAGATCAACCAGTAAGGCGGCACCCCGCCTCATTGCCCCGCGATTCAATCAAAGGATTTCATCATGACAACTCAACCGATCACCATCGAAACCACCGTCGCGGCACCCGTCGAGGCGGTCTGGGACTCCTACACCACGCCTGAGAACATCATGCAGTGGAACACGCCATCTGATGACTGGCATACCCCTGCTGCCACTGTCGATCTTCGGGAAGGCGGCGCCTTTTCCTCGCGGATGGAAGCGAAGGACGGCAGCATGGGCTTCGACTTTGCCGGCACATACACGAAGATCGTGGAACATGAGCGCATCGAATATGATTTCGGCGACCGCCATGCCAGCGTGGAGTTCATTCCCGAAGACGGTGGCGTGCGCGTCAGCTTGACGTTCGATCCGGAAACGGAGAATTCCGTCGAGCAGCAGCGCGACGGCTGGCAGTCCATCCTCGACAGTTTCAAACACCACGTGGAGTCGTAAGACAGGCGCCGCCAGCCGAAACCACCGGAGCGGTCAGGGCCGAACTCTTGGATAACGGTCCTTGCCGCACCAAAACGATACCGTGAATGTGCCTGATGTTCTCGTTTCATGTCGGTTCATGCAATGTAGCGCGGTCCTTTGAATGGAGATTCGGAAAAATGCGCTACACGATACTTTGCTACCACAACGAGGAAATCACCTCTTCCTGGACCGAGGCAGAGGACACCGAGGTCATCGAGAACCTCAAGGCGGTCAACCGCAAATGGGCGAAGAATTTCGAACCCATCGTCCGGCTGATGCCGACAACGGCGGCGACCACCCTGCGCAAATCCGAGAACATCGTCACCGACGGGCCGTTCGCGGAGACCAAGGAGCAACTGCTCGGCTTTTATGTCGTCGACGTGGACAGCTACGAAGTGGCGGTTCAGATCGCGCGCGAGATGGCCGAGGCCAATCCGGGCGGTGCCTATGAGCTCCGGCCGATCGCGCTCTACTACCCGAATGGAGAGGCTATAGAAGATGCCCCAACCCCCTGAACCGGACTGGATCGAGGCGCGTCTTGTCGGCGCGCGGCCACAGGCCGTGGCGGCACTCCTGCGCTATTTCCGCGACCTCGATCTGGCCGAGGAAGCGTTTCAGGAGGCCTGCCTGCGGGCCGTGAAGTCCTGGCCGAAGAACGGCCCGCCGCGTGACGCGGCAAGCTGGCTGATCATGGTCGGTCGCAACGCCGCCATCGATCACAAGCGCAAACAGGCGCGCCTGACCGGACTGCCCGACGAAGCGGTGATTTCTGATCGCGAGGACACCGAACCGGACATGGTGGAGCGGCTGGATGCCGCCGATTACCGCGACGACATCCTGCGGCTTCTTTTCGTTTGCTGCCATCCCGACTTGCCTGCCACCCAGCAGATCGCGCTGGCGCTCAGGATCGTTTCCGGCCTCCCCATGCCGCGCATCGCGGCGGCATTTCTGGTTGGCGAGCGGGCGATGGAGCAGCGGATTACCCGCGCCAAGGCCCGCATCGCCAAGGCCGATATTCCGTTCGAGACGCCGGGACCGGTCGAGCGGGCGGAACGTTTCGCGGTGGTTGCCACGATGATCTATCTCGTCTTCAACGAGGGCTATACGGACGCCAATCCGACAAGCGAGCGGGCAAAACTCTGCGACGAGGCGATCCGGCTGGCGCGGCTCATGCTGCGGCTGTTTCCCGCCGAACCGGAGATGATGGGGCTGCTGGCACTGATGTTGCTGCAGCACTCGCGGCAGAAAGCGCGCTTCGACGCGGCGGGCGCGCCGGTCCTGCTCGACGATCAGGACCGGTCGCTGTGGAACCGGCACCGGATCGCCGAAGCTCTGGCGATGATCGACAAGGCCATGCTGCACCGCCAGCCCGGCCCCTATCAGATCCAGGCGGCAATCGCCGCGCTGCACGCACGGGCAGAACGGCAGGAAGATACGGACTGGGCCGGGATAGATGAACTCTACGTAGCCCTCGAACGTCATGCCCCGTCGCCCGTTGTCACGCTCAACCGGTCGGTGGCCATCTGGAAGCTGCACGGCGCCGCGGCGGCGCTGGAGATGATCGCGCCGCTGGCCGAACCACTGGACGGCTATTTCTATTTTCATGGGGTGCGCGGCAATCTGCTGGAACGATTGGGGCGCAACAGCGAAGCCCGCGACGCTTTCACCCGCGCAATCGCCCTTGCGAACACACCCGCCGAGGCAGTGCATATCCGCCAGCACCTTGATCAATTGGAAGGCGAACGCACGACTGGCAAGCCTTAGGCATTCCCTCTGGTGTGCTATCGGTTCATCGCAATGTCCGGCCCATCGTTACTTCTGTCCGCCTGCCGTCTGGACCAACTGGATGAGATTACCGCAACTGTCATCGAAGACGGCCATGCGCACGGGCCCGGCGTCCAGAGGGTCCCGGCTGAAAGAGACGCCGTTGGCCTTCAGTTTCCCGAACTCTGCATCCAGATCGTCGACCTGGAAAGACGCGGCCGGGATGCCGTCGGCGACAAGGGCGTCCTGCAGGGTTTGACGGCAGGGTGGTCGCTCGGTTCGAGCAGCAATTTGGTCCCGTCTGGCTGCTCCTTCGAGACCACCGTCAGCCCCCGGTTCCGGAAAAAAAATTTTTGTCGGCATGTCGGGAGAGGGTTCGGCCGAACGTCTTCAATGTATGGAACACCGGACAGGACGCACAACAAAGGAGATGACGATGTTACGCACCACCGTTCTTGCAGGAGTTTTGCTGATGACTGCCGCCGCACATGCCCAGACAGAGCCAACTGGAGCTTACGTGGACGTCAATGGCATGCAGATGTATTACGAGGTTTCCGGCGAAGGTGACCCGCTGGTTGTCCTCCATGGCGCCTATATGAACATCCCGTCGATGGGAGAGATCATTCCGCGACTGGCCGAGACCCACAAGATTTACGCGATAGAATTCCAGGGGCACGGTCGCACCGAGGATATTGATCGTCCCATCACCTATCCCAATCTTGCGGACGATGCCGCCGCCTTCATGGATGCCGTCGGCATCGAGAAAGCGGATGTATTTGGCTATTCGATGGGCGCTGCTGCCGGGCTCCAATTGGCCATACGCCATCCGGAAAAGGTCGATCAACTCATCGGTGCCTCGATTGCCTATGATGTGACCGGCTGGCAGCCAGCATTTCGGGAGTTCATCCCCACCATGTCTGCGGAGATGTTCGCTGGCGGCCCGATGGAAGCGGAATGGCAAAAGCTCGCGCCAAACAAGGATGGGTTCAACGATCTGGTCGAGAAACTGATCGCCCTGGAAAAGGAACCGATGGCCTGGGAGAACGATGTCAGGGCACTTCAAGCGCCGGTGCTCATCATCGCGGGCGATGCCGATGTCTCAACGCTCGAACATAGCGTATCGATGTTCCGGCTTCTGGGAGGCGGCGTGATGGGCGACATGGGCCAGCCGCTGCCGGAGTCGCGCCTTGCCATCCTGCCGGCGACCTCGCACACGGCGGTAATCAATCAGGTCGACCTCCTGTACGGTTTTATCGAGCCTTACCTTCAGGGCAAAACGCCAGCCGGTTTCATGGGGCAGTAGGCAGCCGGGGGAGTGCGCCGTCAAAGCCCGGCGTGCATCTCCCGGAACAGCCTCGGTGCAACGCCGAAGCGACGTTCGAAGGACTCGGAAAGACGCACAGCGGCGAACAGGCCGACCTGCGCGGCCACGGACTTGAGCGAGACACCGCGTGACAGCAACAGGCGCGCAGCGTCGAGCCTGTTCACATCCTGCCGGACCGAATTGATGTCAACTGGCCGACAGACCGCCAGGTGTCGGTCTTCCCTGACGAACCGCTCATCCCGGTGCTGGATCAGCCTCTTGCTGCGATCTCCGAGCATTATGGCGAGCCGACGACGAATGTCGTCGCCATGCAAGCGAATATCCGCGTTAAAACTGACCCTGGTGCTCTGCCAGCAGATCTTTAACGTCTCGCAAGCCCAGGGTGAGACGGTCGTAGATCCAAACGAAACAGCCAATAACCGAGCGCGGTAAGCAATGGCACTACAGGGCCCGGGGAGAACAATTGATATCATCTCCTTGTCTCAATCTCACAGATCAAGCAGCCACCTGACAATGTCGGCAAAGACGGCTTCAGCAAACTGGGCCAGTATGTTCGGAAATGCAAAAGTGGCCGCTGCGCCAAGCAACCCCCACACACATCGTCACCACATTCTGTAGAACCAATGAAAAGGACGCAGCTGTCCGCCTCCGTCATTACTTTGGTCAGATGTCGAATGCCGTGGGCAAAATGATCATATCCCGGATTGTCACGTTGCGTCCACGCGTTAGCGCATAGATCAGTGCGTCCGACACCTCGGTCGGTTCGATGATCGAACCGCTGTCCTTGGCCTTTTGCAACCGGTCTGCGGGCCAGTCGGCCAACAGCGCGGACACCACAGGTCCGGGCGAAACCTGACCCACGCGAATGCCGTGTTCACGCAGCTGGCGGCGCATGGTCTGCACGAAACAAGTGATGGCCCATTTGGACCCCGAGTAGACTGGCTCCCACGGGATGGCGGCATGACCGGCAACCGAACAGGTCACCCAAATGTCACCGGTGCCGCGTTGCTTCATATGCGGGATAACCGCGTGTACGTTCTTCATCACGGCATTGACGTTCAGGTTCAGCATCCGGTCGATGGTGTCTGGATCGGTCTGGTCAAGATCACCGCCGATATAGGTGCCGGCGTTGCAGTAAAGGATATCAATGTGATCCACCTTTTCCAGGATCGACGGGACCATTGCCTTGCAGCAGTCTGCATCCAGCAGGTCAGCGACCTGTGCAATGGCCCTGTCGCCCAGCCGGTCAATGCAGGTTTTCAAGGCGTTTTCGTCCCGGTCCACCATGACCACAGTCGCGCCCTCGGCCAGCAGCGCCTCGGTGGCGGCCAAACCGATACCAGAGGCGGCGCCGGTGACAACTGCGATTTTTCCGTTAAGAGATTCGGCCATGTCAGCCTCCTTTGTTCGGGTTGAAACGTTCAGACGGCGAGGAAACCACCGTCGACAGGAAGAACGGCGCCGGTCACCATGGGCGCATCGTCGGAAAGCAGCATGACGATGGATTTGGCCACGTCATTGACCTCGGCAAAGCGGCCGACGGGGTGGCGTGCCATCATCGGATCCTTCTTGGCGGGATCGGACCATGCGGCGGCGGCCAGCTCTGTCATTGTTACGGTGGGCGCAACGGCATTGACGCGGATACCATGGGCACCCAGTTCCCTGGCCATGACACGGGTCGCCCCTTCGAGACCGGCCTTTGAGGCGGCGTAGCACAGGTGTTCGTCAAACCCGCGATGCCCGGCAATCGACGTCACGTTCAGGATGGCCCCGCCGCCACCCGCTGCCACACGCGCCCGTGCGAAAACCTGCGCACAGATCAGGGCCGCACGTAGGTTGATCCCCATCACGGTCTCATATCCCTCGTCCGTCATCTCCAGCACTGTTTCAAGGACATTGGTGCCAGCGCAATTGATCAGGAAATCGCAGGTGCCAGCCTCTTTCATCGCGGCGCGTGCGGCTTTGTTGTCCATCAGATCGACGATGATGGGACAGCAACCGGTTTCCTGGCTGAGACTGTCCAGATCGGATCTGGTTCTCGCCATGGCGAAAACGGATGCGCCGCGTTTGGCCATTTCCACCGCGCAGGCCCGTCCAATGCCTTTTCCGGCGCCTGTGATGATGACCGATTTTCCTGCGAATTGTGTGCTCATCGCTGTGTTCCATAATCTGTGATGTATCTGCCATGGGGTGAAGTTCGATCCACTCGAAGGTCAGACCTCTTTGGGTGTGCAGGCGGCGTGATATGCGGTCAGCGTATCGCAGACGCGCTGGATCAAAAGCGTTTCGGGGTCGAGCGGTCGGCCAGCGGCATGGGCTGCGCGTGGCATATGTTGCCACATCAGAGGCAGGGGTACGGTCTGCCCGTCTAGGGCCGCCAGAAGGTTTGCGACGGCTGTCTGCGCCTTTTTTTCTGTCCAGTAATATCGAATGCGGTCCGACAGTGAGTAGTGGCACATGACGCGTTGTTCTGCGTCCGTGCCAGAATAGTGACGTGCCCAATTCTCCTTATGGGTCTGCATCAACTCTTCCATTGCATGATAAAGAGGGCGGTCACCATAGTCGGGCAACATGTCACTTGCGATAAGGTCGAGCGCGTAAAGCGCCTCGCGAAGCACGAAGGTCAACTCAGGACCAACTTTAAGGATCGAGAAGCCGTCTCTGACCATTTCCGACAGCGGACCCCTGCCCTGATAATCCGTGCTGTGTGCCTCAAACACGAGACCGTCATGCGCCTCCAAAACGCTGAGTAGGTCGCGTGCCTTCGATGCGTCATATGGGATGACATTCTGGTTTCCGAATTCCACGCCGGGCTGGACCACCAACCCGATGACACGGCCCTGCATTCCCGAAAGACCATGTTCCGCGAAAATCCTGTTATGGACCTCGATTGTCGCGCGGGCCGCATCTGGTTTTGTCGGCGTAATCGTTTCCAGCGCGTGATCCGCGCCACCGGGCGGAGGAACCTCGGTGCCAATGATGTAAAGTGGCAAGGGCAGATCCGAGTGCTCGGCGGTTTGTTCGGCGCGGACGACAAGCTGTGCGGCCCGCAGGGCTGTCGTCTCGTCATCCAGCGTTGCGGCTTCGTTTGCACAGCCCATCGACGTATCAAGGTGAATTTTGCGGAAACCGGCGCTGATATACGCCGCGATCATGTCGCTGGCCTGCTCCATCGCGGCCGCGGCCGGAAGGTGCCGCCACGGATTGGGCCCAAGGTGGTCGCCTCCAAGCACGATCAATTCGCGTGGGCAATCTTCTTCCTCAGCAAGGTCACGGACCAGTTCGGCAAAATCAGACGGGGTCATGCCTGTGTAGCCGCCAGTATGGTTGACCTGATTACAGGTAGCTTCGATCAGGATAGTGCTGCCATATTCGCGCCCATGGCGTAGTGCTGCGCGCAGGACAATTGGGTGGGCAGAGCAAACAGAGGTGATCCCCCGTACCTGTCCCGCACGATAGAGCCCCGCAAGGTCCGTCAACTGGATTGCAGTCACAACGAAAGCTCCGTTTCCTGAATGAATCTGTCTAGTTCCTGCCGCGTCCCGATCCCTTCCATGGGTCCGCGGAACGTTACGTTGCGCGCCCCGGCAGCATTTGCGTAGGTCAGGCATTGTCGGGTGCTCATGCCCAGTCGGCGCGCCGCAACATACGCTCCACCAAAGCAGTCTCCGGCGCCGGTGGGGTCTGTTTCTTTGACCCGGAACGCCGGAACACGTGTCAGGGTGCCATCGGCCTCGTGAGAGCTAGACCCGTGCCTGCCGCGCTTAATTGCGATTTCCGAGACGCCGAGACGGAACAGATGTTTGGTTGCCGTTTCTTCGCCCTCATCCGGGGACAGGCCGGCTGCAACAAATATCTCGTCTCCGGACGGCAACAAAAGGTCCGACATAGCGATCATTGTAGCGACGCGCGCGCTGGTCGCGGGATCGGCCCGCAATTCCTTGCGCATGTTGGGGTCGAGCGAAATGCTCCCGCCGCGGTTCGATATGATCTCAGCCGCGCATTCAATCATCGGCCAGACGGTCGCGTTACCCAACAGGGTACCCATAACGTGTAGGTGCCCGGCGCGCGCAACGATCGCGTCGACTGCATCGGTCCAAGCCAGACTTCCGGCGGCGGATGTCCACATGTTGAATACGAAGTCACGATCTCCGTCAGGTCGATATCGAACGAATGCTGTCCCGGTGGGTAACTCCGGATTGATACCTATCCCGGAGACATCGACATTGTCCCGCCGCAGCCGCTCAATGTTCATGCGTCCGAATTCATCATCCCCGACCGCGCCGATCATCGCAGCCGATCCGCCAAAGCGCGCGCACTGATCTATGAAGATTGCTGGGGCCCCGCTGGGATAAGGCCCCATCAAGGGAATCGGCTCGCCAAAGCCTGAACCGATGGTTGTAGCGACGAATTCGGTAAGAATTTCGCCGATGCACACAGTTGGACCAAGACTGTCTGCAGCCAATGTCATTGCGTCACCCGTGTTTTGATAGTGCGGCAAAACCCGATGCCGACGGGTGTGATCACAGCAAATTCCAGTCGTGACCAGGTCCGACTGCTGGTCCAGACAAAAGTGTGAGTTCCCAACCTTCGCATCCGGTGCCTCTCAAGTTACTCGGCTTCACTGGCTTGCACCGGCGCGTCCGCAAGCAGAAGGCGCGCAGTCACGTCATCGGTGACCAATGTATCAACCAGGTTGCGTTTGCAGGCCGCCCTGATGATTTCGACTTTGTGGGGGCCTGCGGCAGCCATGATCTTTTCCGGCACATCCAGAACCTGGCTAAGCGGCATTCCGACGGTGCGATTGTCCACCGCCTCGGACACGGAGGCGCCATTACGGTCGAGAAACTGCCCCAGCACATCGCCGATGGCCCCAGCATCGATCAGGACCTGTGGCGTAAGTCCATGCGGCAGCCCGTGTTCAACCAGAAAGGATTTTTCCGAGACGTTCGAACAGGTCAAAAGAACCGCATCAAGGGTTTTGAATTTTTCGAAATGTTCCTTAAGCGCGTATTGCGAAAGGAAAAGTTCGCGGTCGATCCCCTCTGACAGATAGATCGGCGCGGTCAGAACCGAAAAGCGCGCGCCCAGAACGTTGGCAAAGCCCGAAGCAATCCCGAACGAGTTTAACGTCGACCCCTTTGCCGTGCCGCCCAGAATGGACACAACCTCAAGGTCCGGGTGCGATTGCCGCGTGAGCTTTCTGATCGCGGCGTCTAGCGTCAAACCCCAGGACACCCCCAGGGAGGTCCAGCCCCCTGTCGCCAGGCGTTCCGCAAGCAATGCCGCGAGCGCCGCGCCGACAGGTTTGTGATAGTCGTAATCCGCCTCGTTTGCGGAACCGACGACAACGCGCCGAAGCCCCAGCGCCGCTTTCAGATTCTCCTGCAACTCAACACGCGGCAGAAACGGCGATTCAATCTGGATTTTCACGAAACCCAGCGATTTCGCCCGTTGAATCGCCTGATTTACACGCAGCCTTGTGACGCCCATCTGACGCGCTACATCGGCCTGGGTCATTTCGTTCACATAATAGTGCCAACAGACCTCGGTAACGAAGGCATCACTGTCTTCAATTGCTTCGCGCCCCAATTTGAACTCCCCCAAGACATGCCGACGTCATGCGCGACAACTGCGCAACAAGGTGGCACATATACATATGACTGGCAATACTTACATATGAAAATTTACACTTGAATTACATCTGATGCAATTGCATTGTCACGGCGGGAGGTGGCGTGTAACGATTCGCTTAGTGTGCTCAACAGCCTGCGCTGCGCCCTTAAAAATGGGAGGAAAACCGTGAGTTTTACATTCAAGATAGGCGCATCTGCGCTTGCACTGACCGTCGCCGCGACCTCGGCATTTGCCGAAATCGACGAGGCCTGGTGGAAAGCAGCCGCCGAACCGTATCAGGGCGTCACCATCCGTGGCGTGACGGAATCGTCGCCGCCGTCACTGTACATCCGCGAAGTTCTCGCGCCCGAATTCGAGGCGTTGACCGGCATTCGGGTCGACGTCGAAACAACGTCCTGGGATCAGATGTTCGACAAGGCCATCAAGGACATGGAAGCCGGCACCGGCATCTATGACATGGCCTATATCGAACAGGACATCATCTATTCGTATCTGTCCCGCGACTTTCTGACCGATCTGACCCAGTTCCTGGCCGACAATCCGGATCTAAAGGCGACAACCTACGACGAAAGCAATTTCACCACCTTCGCAAACTACTTCAAGGACGATGCAGGCCATCTGTACGGTGTGCCAATGGAAGCTTTCCTGAAGGTCTATCTTTACCGGACCGACCTTTTTAACGATCCTGAGATTCAAGCGGCGTTCAAGGAAAAGACAGGTCGTGACCTTGCCCCCGCGACGACCCATGCAGAATATGCCGAGATCGCGCAATTCTTTACTGCATACGGCGAAGAAAACGGCCTGGATCTGTGGGGCACCACCGCACAAGCCCACACCGGACACGTGGCGTCCTGGTATGAATATTTCGAGTCAGTCGCACCGACCTTCGGCGTCTACAACTGGGGAATCGACGCGGACAACAACTATGGCGCTTCGGTTGAAAACGGCGGCGAAATGAACGGCCCCGAAGCAGTCGAAGCAATGGAATGGTGGCTGTCCATGCGTGACATCGCGCCGCCTGAAAGCCCTGCATCGACCTGGACCGAGGTCGGCACCACCTTTGGCGCGGGTCGCGCAGCGCAAGGTCTGGTTTACGGCGAAAACGCAGGCTGGATCGCCGCGGACGAAACCAAATCGCTGGTTGTCGGCAAGGTTGGCGTGGCGCTGCCGCCGCTGAAAGATGGCATTCTGGAAGAAGTTGAAGGCGGCACTGGCTACATCGGCTATTATGATGGCGGCGCATTCGGCATGCCGCATTCGTCAAAGAACAAGGAAGCCACCGCGCTGTTCTTGCAGTATATCGGCCAGAACGAAGTTCAGCCCGATTGGGCGGTTGCCGCACCGCGTGTGACCAACACCGCGACCTATGACGATCCCAAGGTTCAGGAGATGAACGACAAGCTGAGCGGCTATTATGATCTGATCAAGGACAAGGGCTACCTGTTCGCAGGGGCCCCGGCCTATCCGTTCCACGCGCAGGTCCGCGAAGCAACAGCGCCGGTCTTTTACCAGATCCTGACCGGTGATCTGGGTGTTCAGGAAGGTCTGGATCAGATGGCCGCGACGGCAGAATCCACTTTGACCGAACTGGGCTACCGCAAGTAACCTGATCTCCTCTCAGGTTGCCGACAGGGTCGCCGCCGCTGGCTTCACGCGGCGACCCACATCGAAACCAAGTCACATTCATTCAAGGCACAGCCGATGTCATCGTCGGGCATCGACAACAGCAAAGGTGCGTCATGCAATCCAAAACACTTGGCTGGATCCTTCTGGCACCGACACTGTTGATCCTGTTCTTCTTTGGTGTCTTGCCCTTCATCTACGTCGTCTTTGTTTCTTTCCATCAATGGAACCCTTTTGCGGTCAATCCAGAGATGGTGTTCAACGGCGCGAATAACTTTCGCCAGATCGTCTTTGACCCCGCGTTCCTGAGTTCGATAGGCGTCACAGTTATGTTCGTCCTGTTCGCCGTCCTGTCCGAACTGATCCTTGGCTATGTGCTGGCGCAGGCGTTCATGCGCGATTTCCCGGGCAAGGCGATCTTTCGCACGATCCACACGCTGCCGTTGATCATGGCACCGATTATCGTCGGGTCGGTCTGGAAGCTGATGACGACGCCCTCGATCGGGATCATTCCGAAGTTCCTCGACGATTGGTTCGGGATCACGATGAACATCGCCACATCCGCCCCTGCCGCCTTTGCCACGGTGGTCATCATGGATATCTGGCACTGGACGCCGCTGGTGACCCTGACGCTGATTGCCGCGTTGGTTTCGTTGCCGTCGGACCCATTTGAACAGGCGCAGATCGACGGCGCGAACAAGCGTCAGATCTTTTGGCACATTACGCTGCCGATGATTGCCCCCGCCGTTGTCGCAACCGTTTTCATCCGTCTCATGGACGCCCTCAGAACGGTTGATGAGGTCTGGATGCTGACCGGCGGCGGACCCGGCTCTGCCACCCGATTTGTCGGCGTGCACATCTTCAAGGAAGTGTTCCCGAAAACGAACTACGGTTACGGCTCGACCATTTCGGTCGTCGTTCTCTACCTCACGATCGTCGCCTGCTGGTTGCTGTACGTGACCATGCTTGCACCCCGCAGCAAGAAGGACTGAGGCTATGAAAAAGCAAAGCCCGATCATCGGTATTGTCTTCTGGAGCCTTGTCAGCGTGCTGACCCTGTTCCCGATCTACTGGCTGTTCGTCATTTCGGTAAAGCCTGCGGTTCAACTGTTTTCGACACCCGAGCTGATCTTGTCGGACCCCTTCTGGGGGAACTATACCAAGGTCTGGGGCGACCGGCTCTTACGCAGCTACATGCTGAACTCGGTCATCATCTCGACCGGAAATGCGGTGCTGTGCACGGTGCTTGGGTTTTTTGCCTGCTACGCGCTGTCGCGGTTCAACATGAGCGGCAAGGAGTCAATCTTCTTCTGGACCATCACCAACCGCATGGCGCCGCCGGCGGTGTTCTTGCTGCCGCTGTTTTTGCTGATGACACAGGTCTATGCGGTGGGTGACTGGAACCTTCTGGACACGCGGATCGGCATGATCCTGGTCTATTGCACCTTCAACCTACCTTTTGCGATCTGGACCCTGCGGCCGACCGTGGACGGCATTCCGAAAGAACTGGACGAAGCGGCCTATGTCGACGGTGCCAGCGCATGGAAGGTCATTACCGAGATCGTTTTTCCGCTGTGCCGTCCCGGCCTGGCCGTGACCCTGATCCTGACCTGGGTCTTTGCCTGGAACGAATACCTGCTGGCTGCGACCCTGACCAATTTCAACGCACGCACCCTGACCACGGGTCTTTCCGAATACGTGACGTCGACCGGCACCGAATGGGGCATCATGGCGACAATCTCGGTCTTTACGCTGATCCCCGCCCTGATCGTCTTTGGCCTTGTGCAAAAACACATCGTCGCGGGGCTGACCTTTGGCGCGGTGAAAGGATAACGACATGAGCGACCCACGCCACACGCCACTTGCCACGACACAGCAAGAGGACGAAAACGCGCCACCCGAGGAGACTTCAGGCTTTCTGCCCATCGAGACGAACTGGTTCGACCGGCTTTTCATTTCGGTCGTCCTGTGGATCGCGCTGTCGCTGTTCTGGTTCCGGTTTCTGGAACCCGCCGGGCTGTCCATCTGGATCGCCAACGCTATCGCCGTGGTGATGGCATTTATCATCATCAGAAAAGGCTGAGACATGAAAGCGCTCGTTCTTGAAAAGAAAGACGAACTCAACCTGCGGGACTTCCCCACCATTGACCGGGTCGAGGAAACACTGGGGCCGCGCGATGTGCGTATCAAGCTGCACACCGTGGGCATTTGCGGGTCGGACGTCCACTATTACACGCACGGGCGCATCGGGCCGTTCGTGGTGAACGAACCGATGATCCTGGGCCACGAGGCATCGGGCACCGTGATCGAGGTCGGCGCCGACGTGCAAACGCTGAAGACCGGGGATCGTGTCTGTATGGAGCCGGGTATTCCCGATCCCAACAGCCGAGCGACGCAACTGGGCATGTATAACATCGACCCGGCGGTGCGGTTTTGGGCGACGCCGCCAGTACACGGGATCCTGCGTCCGACATGCGTGCATCCCGAGGCCTTTACCTTCAAACTGCCGGACAATGTGAGCTTTGCCGAGGCGGCGATGGTCGAACCCTTGGCTGTCGGTGTCCACGCCGCCACCAAGGCGCGGGTCAAGCCCGGCGACAACGCGGTTGTCATGGGGGCGGGGCCCATCGGCCTGGTGACGGCGCTGGCGGCATTGGCGGCGGGCTGTGCGCGGGTTTACGTGACCGATCTGGCCGAGAAAAAGCTGGAGATTGCTGGATCGCTCAGCGATGCCATCGCGCCGGTGAACGTCAGTTCAGAGAATATCGTCGATATCGTCAAACGCGACACGGACGGTTGGGGTGTGGACCTTGTCTTTGAGGCGACCGGATCGCCCCATGCGGCAAGAACCGTGTTCGAACCGCTTTGCCCCGGCGGCTGTGTCGTCATGATCGGCGGTCAACCCGATCCGATCCAATATGATGCGGGTGCCGCCATGGTCCGCGAGGCGCGGATCGAGAATATCTTTCGCTACGCCCACGTGTTTCCGCGCTGCGTCGGCATGCTGAGCTCGGGAGCCATCGACGTCAAACCGCTGATCACCAGAACATTCGACTTTTCGGACAGCGTGCGCGCGTTCGAAATCGCCGCGTCTGCCCCTCCGGCGGATGTGAAGATGCAAATCGTACTTCCGCAATAGGGGACAGCGACATGGCCACCGTAACAATAAATGACGTCATCAAGCGCTACGGCAACGTGCAGGTCATGCATGGCGTCAGCGTCGATATCGAGGATGGCGAATTCGTCGTGCTGGTCGGCCCTTCGGGCTGTGGCAAGTCCACGCTTTTGCGGATGCTTGCCGGTTTGGAAGAGGTCAGCGAGGGCACGATCTCGATCGGCGAACGTGTCGTGAATGACATACCGCCCAAGGAGCGAGACATCGCGATGGTGTTTCAGAGCTATGCGCTGTACCCGCACAAAACCGTCTATGACAACATAGGTTTCCCGCTAAAGATGGCGAAACGCCCCGCCGCCGAGATAGACGAAAAGGTCACCAAGGCCGCCGATATCCTTGACCTGACCAAATACCTCAAACGCTATCCCAAGGAACTGTCGGGAGGTCAACGCCAGCGCGTCGCCATGGGGCGGGCCATCGTGCGTGATCCACAGGTTTTCCTGTTCGATGAACCGCTGTCGAACCTGGATGCCAAGCTGCGCGTGACCATGCGCGTTGAGATCAAGGAACTGCATCAGCGTCTGGGCACCACCATCGTCTATGTGACGCACGATCAAATCGAAGCCATGACCATGGCCGACAAGATCGTCGTCATGCGTGACGGGCGTGTGGAACAAATCGGCTCGCCGCTGGACCTGTACGACAATCCGCAAAACACCTTTGTCGCCAGCTTTATCGGGTCGCCGTCGATGAATTTCGTGCACGGTAAGGTCGCTTCCGAAGACGGCTGCAAGGTCTTTGTTTCGGACAGTGGACTGAAACTGCCCCTGCCTCAGACATCGGCACAGGACGGGCAGGGCGTGACATACGGTATCCGTCCCGAGCACATTCAGATCGGCGCAGCGGGCATTCCCATGGACGTGGTTGTAGTCGAACCCACCGGATCAGAAACGCAAATTTTTGCCAAATCCGGCAAGGACCTGATCGACGCGCTGGTCAAGGACCGAATCAACGCGCGCCCTGGTTCGCAACTTGGCTTTGTCATCAATCCGGATGACGTGCACCTTTTTGACCGCAGGTCCGAGCATCGCATTTGAAGACCCCTCTTACGAACTGCCCAGACAAGAGGGGACGCGCCATGCCCAGAACACGGGCCGTGATATTCGATCTGGACGGGTGTCTGGTTGACAGCGAACCGCTGTCGCTTGAGGCCATCGCCGTCGAGATGCGCAATCTTGGCATTCAGGACGCCAGTGCCCGTGAAGTCGGCGAACGGTTTCTCGGGGTCGCGATGCCGGTGATTGTCGACTATGTATCCAAACGGCTTGGCCGCCCCGTCCCTGCGGATTTCGCACAGCGGGTCGAGGACCGGTTGCTGGCCTCCTACGCGACCAAACTGGTCAAGATCGCGGGCGCGGATGCGTTGCTGTCAGGTCTGCAGAGACAAGGCACCGCCATGGCAATCGCGACTGGCGGGTCATTGCGTCGCATGGCTGCAACGCTGGAACTCGCGAGGCTTGCACAGTGCTTTGCAGATACAGCTTGCAGCGCGGAAGAGGTCGCAAACGGAAAGCCCGCGCCTGACCTGTTCGTGCTGGCACTTGAGCGGCTGGGCCTGAAGGCCGCCGAGTGCCTCGTGCTGGAGGATTCTCCGCACGGTATCCGGGGTGCGCGAGCGGCCGGCATTCCCGCCATTGGCTTTGTCGGCGGAGAGCATCTGGACGGAAAACGGGACCAGCATGCTGCCGTGCTGCGCGATGCCGGTGCAATCGCGGTCTTCACAGAACTTTCAGAGGTCACGGAGTTCATCCAGGGGCACACGCAAAGGACCACAAAATGATCGCCCTCTCAGACGACACGCTGAATGCCCTGCCTGCAGGCATCGACGTGCCCCGCTATGACCGCAGAACGCTGAAAGCCGGGATTGTCCACATCGGATTGGGCAACTTTCACCGGGCGCATCAGTCCTGGTATCTGCACCGGCTGATGCAGCAAGGACTTGCTCTGGATTGGGCCATTGTCGGCGCGGGCGTGCGCCCTTACGACAACGAGATGCGTAACCGGCTGGAGAAACAGGATTTTCTGACAACCCTGATCGCATTGGATCCTGCTGGTGTCGTTGGCGAAGTCACCGGCTCAATGATTGGCTATGTCCCCGTCCAAAAGGGCAACCGCCAGCTGATCGACGCGTTGGCGGCGCCCGATATTCGCATCGTCTCTCTGACCGTGACCGAGGGCGGCTATTACATTGATCCCGTTTCAAAAGGTTTTGATGTGTCCCATGCGGACATCCGGCACGACGCGGCGCATCCGGATACCCCGTGCACCGCCTTTGGTGCCATAGTCGCCGCACTGAAACTGCGTCGCGATGGAGGCGTCGGCCCCTTTACCGTGCAAAGTTGCGACAACCTGCAAGGCAACGGCACCGTCTTGCGGCAGACGGTGGTTTCGCTTGCGCGGTTGAGTGATCCGGATCTGGCGGATTGGATTGAGAGCAACTGCTCCTTTCCCAATTCCATGGTCGATTGCATCGTTCCCGCCACGGGACCAGGGGAAATCACATTGGTCCGCAACATGGGGATCGACGACAGAGCACCTGTCACCCATGAACATTTCCGGCAATGGGTGATCGAAGACGATTTTTGTGCCGGTCGCCCGGACTGGGACAAGGTCGGTGCGCAGTTTTCGAACGACGTACATGGGTACGAGGCGCAAAAGATCCGCATTCTGAACGGCGGCCACCAATTGATCGCCAACGTGGCCGAGGTTCTGGGGATTGAAACCGTGTCGCAGGCAATGCAGCACCCTTTGGTTGCGGGTTTTTTCCGAAAGGTCGAGATCGAAGAGATCGTGCCTCACGTCACACCGGTGCCGGGAATGACGCCCGCCGCCTATGTGGATCTGATCGAAACTCGTTTTTCCAACCCCCGGATCGTCGATACCATCCGGCGTATCGCCTTTGACGGATCATCCCGCCACACCGGAATGATCCTGCCCACTGTCCGTGACGCTCGCGCCGCCAACGCCCCGCTGGACGGTCTGGCGCTGGCCGAGGCCGCCTGGGCGCGCATGTGCGAGGGAACCCGTGACGACGGGTCCGAAATCGCGCCAAACGACCCGCAATGGGCTCAGCTGAACGCTACGGCGCAGAAGGCAAAATCATCGCCGGTCGCGTGGCTGGAACAACGGCAACTTTACGGTGACCTTGCCGATTGCCCGCGCTTTGCCACCAGCTTTTCACGCTGGTTGAACATGATGTATCACGACGGCATGAATGCCGCGCTGCTAACCTATCTGAAGGGCGCCTGAATGACATTTCTTGGCATTGACCTTGGCACTTCCGGCCTACGCGTATTGCTTGTGGACGGCGACGGAACCCCCATCGGCGCGATCGAGCGGCACTATAACGCCACCCATCCGCACTCCGGTTGGTCCGAACAGGATCCGGCCGACTGGATCGCGGGCCTCGAGGCCGCCATTGACGAAATGCGCGCAACCTACCCCACCTTTGCGGACCTGCGCGGCATCGGCGTGGCGGGTCATATGCACGGTGCGACGCTGCTGGATGCGTCGGGGGCGGTTCTAAGGCCCTGCATCCTGTGGAACGATAGCCGATCCTATGCCGAAGCCGCACATCTGGACGCCAGCGAAGGGGTGCGCGCGCTGTCGGGCAACATCGTCTTTCCCGGCTTTACCGCGCCCAAGCTGGAATGGGTCCGCAAGCATGAACCCGAGATATTCAGCAAGGTCGCGAAGGTGCTGCTTCCGGCGGCCTATCTGAACTATTACCTGACCGGCGACTATGTTGCAGACATGTCCGACAGCGCAGGCACCTCGTGGCTGGATGTCGGCGGGCGATCGTGGTCACCCCGTCTGCTGGAGGCCAGCCACATGCGTGCCGATCAGATGCCGCGTCTGGTGGAAGGGTCCGAAGCCGCCGGGGAACTTCGCACAGAATTGGCCGCACGATGGGGGATCGCCGGACCGGTGACGGTCGCGGGCGGTGCGGGTGACAATGCCGCCGCCGCATGCGGCATCGGCGCACTGGACGAGGGACA
The DNA here is from genome assembly GCF_059628195.1 of Sulfitobacter sp. IGS-18. Lineage (NCBI taxonomy): Bacteria > Pseudomonadati > Pseudomonadota > Alphaproteobacteria > Rhodobacterales > Roseobacteraceae > Sulfitobacter > Sulfitobacter sp. IGS-18. The sequence goes on from NZ_JCAQIH010000002.1 coordinate 438,009, forward strand.
GGGGTTTGTGTCGCTCGGCACCTCGGGCGTTTTGCTGGCGGCCCGTGACGGTTACCGGCCTGCGCCGGAGACCGCTGTTCACACCTTTTGCCACGCCCTTCCCGGTCGATGGTATCAGATGGGCGTCATGCTCTCGGCCACCGACAGTCTCAACTGGCTGGCCCGGATCGCGGGCAAAAGGCCGTCGGAATTGACCGGCGCACTGGGCGATACCCTGCTGCCGCCGTCGTCGGTCAGATTTTTGCCCTATCTTTCGGGGGAACGCACCCCGCACAACGATGCCGAGATCAGGGGCGCCTTTACCGGGCTCTCAACCGGCACGACGCTCGAAGAGCTGACGCGCGCGGTGCTGGAGGGAGTGGCTTTCGGACTGCGCGACAGCTTTGACGCGTTGCAGGCGACGGACGCCAAGCTGGAAAGCCTTATCGCGATTGGCGGTGGCAGCGCGTCGCGATACTGGCTCCGGGTGATCGCGACCGCGCTGGACATCCCGCTGCGGCTACCGGCCTCGGGTGAATTCGGTGCTGCACTTGGCGCGGCGCGACTGGGCATGATTGCCGCGTTTGACGGCCCGCCGGAAAACGTCATCTTGCCACCGGAAATCAAAGAGGAAATCCTGCCGAACCAAAGCTGCAGCGTTGCCTTTTCAGACGCCTATGCGGCGTTTCGGGATGCCTATCCCGGACTTAAGGCCATCCAGTGATGCGGCTGCAGCCCATTTTACGTGGCAATGCAGCTCGGCCTCTTTCTGGCCTGGGCATTTGCGGCGAGAACTTCACCACCCGGCAGTTCAACGTGGGAAGATCGATTTCGACGCCGCATTCAGCCATGATCTCCTCAAGATCCCGATACGAGACACCGAAGCGGACATAGAAAAATACAGCGTAAAGGATCGCGCTCTTGGGGAAATGGTTCCCTTTGAAATCAACCGCCGCGCTTAGGTGTTCGCTTTCAAACACAAAACGCACACTTGCCACTCGCGATCCAGTCCCGCCAACCGCTAAAACCTTGCGTCAGAACCTTTTCTTTTGCGATGCCCACCAATTTCAGCCTAAGGACCTAGGCGGCATTGCGCAGCGGCGCCAATGTTTCGACCTCAAGGACAGCTTTCACCATGTGTGATTTTCGCCGGCGGGCATTTCGGGCGCAGAACCGTGCCACAGGTCGAAGGCATCGGACCTAGCGTGGAGATATGAGCCGATAGCGGCGGGGCGTGAATATCGAGTTGACCTGATCGTGGGCGGTGAGGACGGGAACTTTGCGACCGTCTGCTTTCGGCCTCGGGTGCCTTCAATCGCGAGCGAAGTCTCAGCCTTGCCAACGCTCGGACATTGATCTTGACACTTGGGACGCGCGTCGGCATTTATTATTATACATTGTATAAATAAAGGTGTGAAATGATCACTGGACATGCCTTCATCGCTACCAGTTTGGACGGCTTCATCGCTCGAAGCGACGGTGATATCGCTTGGCTTCTGGAGCGCGATAATCCCGACGAAGACCATGGCTACGATGCCTTTATTGCGGACATCGACATCATTCTGATGGGCCGTGGAACGTTCGATAAAATGCGAGCCACCAGGCCCTGGGTCTACAGTCGGCCAGTTGTTGTCATGTCATCAACCATGACGCAATCCGACCTGCCGGACGACCTGGTCGAGAAGGTCCGGGTTGCGAACAATACACCTGAAGAGACGATGCACATGCTGGAAATCGAAGGACATCGGAAGGTCTATGTCGATGGTGGTCTTCTCATTCAGTCCTTCATTAGGGCCGGATTGATCACCGAGATGGTAATCACGAGCGTTCCGGTGCTCCTTGGTGAAGGACGCAGATTGTTCGGAAAGGTCGCCGCAGACATTTCGCTTCGCCACGAAGGGACGAAGAGCTTTCCCTCCGGACTTGTCCAGTCCCACTACCGGGTTGAAGCATGAAGCGACCACGGGGGCGGCCGCCGCAGGCGGAAGCTCCTGTCTCGCGCGACGATATGGTCCTAGCGGCCCTCGAACTTCTGGACCGCGAGGGCGTAGACGCCTTCACCATGAGGGCGCTGGCGAAGCGACTCGGTATAAACCCGATGACGATCTATCATCACTTCGGCGGTCGTGATGGCTTGATCGGCGCGATGTCGGACGCGGTCTACGCGCAAGTAAAGGCGCCAGTGGACGGCACGCCATTCGATCGGATTGAAGGTCTGCTGAAGGCCTACCAAGCGCAGGTGCTCCGCCATCCGGCATTGACCCTGCTGATCTTCAGCCGACCGATGGTTTTTCCGCAGCAGGCCGAACGGATCACCAACATGATTTCTGCCTTTCTGGCCGAAGGCGGCCTTCAAGATCACAAGGCGCGGCTGTGGCGCGACATACTCGTGGACTTCACCCATGGCGCTGCGTTGGCGACTGCGATGAGTGGACGACGCTTGGACTGTGCTCCTCCCGAAGATCAGGGGTTCACCATGGCGTTGAGCGAACTTTTGGTAGGCCTAAATCAATGAGATTACCAGGGCGGTAAGGGCTCGAAGCAGACCTCGGCGCGACACTTGATTTACGATGCGCGAACAATCTCCGCCGGGCGCCTATCCGCGCAGGAATGGTGGTTCTATTTCAAGCAGATGTGAAGCCTCCTCTCGGGACATTGCTGCGCAATGCCCTGCCGGGCAATGGGCTGCGGGAAAATCCGTCAACCCCGTCACGCCAAAGGCGTGCCGACTTGGCATAGAACTAATGGCGACAGAACCCGGCGAGCTTTTACAGAACGCTTTTTTTGAGTGACTTGTCTTCATCCAGGCGTCGGCCTCTCTAAGGCTGAATGACATAGCGAACGTCGCTGGATCGTTTCCAGACGCTTTCGACGCCGCTCAGCGGTCGGACCTCGTGAGGGGGCGCGAAACCCTCGCGCTGCGCAACAGCCAGCAGCTCGCCCACGGAGGACAGATAGTCGCCCACGGCAGCCGAACCGATGCCTGAACCCAGGATTTCCAGCCCGGAGCTTTGCAGCCCGTAGCCGGAAATCGGCACTGTGGCACCGCCAAGCGTTCCAAGAACCAGATAGCGGCGGCTTGGTTCCCCGGCGGGAGATCCTCGTCCCGCGGTGGCGGCGGCAAGGAGGCGTTCGGCCACCGACCCCCAGACGAAATCGAGAACGATGTCGACGCCGTCGTCGAAAACGGCCTTCAGTCGATCATCTGCATCCGGAGCGTCGAGCGCAATTCCGGTATCCGCGGACAGTCCCTTCAGCTTCTCATGGGTGCGCACCACAGCGATGGTGCGACCTGCACCCAGATGCCGCGCGACCTTCAGGGCCATCCAGCCGGCCGAACCATTCGCGCCGGTAACGAGCACTGACTGTCCGGTTTGGATCGGTGTGCGGCGGGTCAGTGCGACCCAGGAAGCCAGGCCGGCGGTGGCGACAGCGGCGGCACAGGCATCGCTCAACCCGTCAGGAACGGGTACGGTCAATGCTTCCGGAACAAGCGTGCGCTGCGCCAGCGCCCCGAACGGCGCTTTCGGGAACAGGAAATAGACCCTACGTCCTGTGGCATCGGTCCCCACCCCATCGACGCCGGCGACAAAGCCGTCACTTTCCGCCGATATGGGTTGCGCCGAGGCACGGGTGCGAACAACCGGGCTGATAGGTGCCGCAGTGACCGCGATAACGACCTCACCTTCGTTCGCTTCGGGTTCGTGGAATTCGCCGTATCGGGGGCCATCCCCGGGCGACGTGATAATAGCGGCTTTCATAACGAGATCTCCATATTTTCAGACAGTGTGGGAGTTGGCCATCTGTGCCGGGTCCGGGCACATGGGCAGCTCGGTAATGGGTCAGAGCCCTTCGAAATAGGCTTGCATGTCTTCGATGTCGCGCTGGTAGATGCTCCGGACCCAGGCCCTGACCTCTTCCGGTGCGCCTTCACGGATCGTGAAGCTGCCGCACCAGTGAACCAGCGCCCGGTTGCCATCCGTGATCGGAATGACCTGGACTTTCCCACTGTAATCCTGGATCGGCAGGGACGTCGGCGGCAGCAGGGCATAGCGGAAGTAGCGTTCCCGATCCGACAGAGCAATCAGGCGTTCGCGCAGCTCGTTGCCGCTGTCGAATACCAGTCGGCGGATTGCTCCGACCTGATCGACCGCATCCTCTCCCTCGATATCGCTCGTGACGATATTGCGCACCCAACGTGCGGGGCCCGAGAAATCTCTCAAACCCATCCAGACAGTATCGGCATCTGCATCGATGACACCGCTCGCAACAACTTCAGTCATGTTTGGTCCTTTTCTTTCCTGTTCGGCGATGCCCGGCGGAATCGGGATCGACGAGGGGAACAACATGACCGCTAGATAGACAGCAGGCTCCGGACGGGCTATGTGAGATAGTTCTAGTCTTTTACGCGATCGTACGGATCTGCCATGGACCCATTGTCTGACCTTCTGTCTCTGCTCAAGCCGCAGAGCTACATCACAGCCGGGTTTGACGCCGGGGGCTCCTGGGCACTCGCTCTCGACGATCTTGCGGGGCGCATCAAATGTTATGCTGTGATCCGCGGTACCTGCTGGCTAAAGGCGGAAGGAACAGTAACATCGGTGCGGCTCGATGAAGGGGAATGCTTCGTGCTGCCGAGCGGCCGGGACGTCATCATCGCCAGCGGCCCTGACGTTGCGCCGCGTCCCGCCAGCGAAGTGCTCGATCCCGGGAGCAGCGGCAATACAATTACTGTCAACGGCGGCGGCGATTGCTATCTGGTCGGCAGCCGTTTCGAAGTCAACGGACGCCATGCCGCGCTCCTTCTGCGGTCCCTTCCGCCCCTCATCCGGGTCAAGACCACCGACGGCAGAGCGCGATTGCGTGGGTCCATCGAGATGATGATGGAGGAGATGCGGGAGGCGCGCGCCGGGTCTTCGCTCATGGCTCAGCAACTGTCGCACATGATGCTGGTCCAGGCTCTTCGATTGCACGTGGAAGACCAGGGGCAAGACACGACCGGCTGGCTCGCCGCGCTCGCTGATCCGCATGTCGGCCCGGCGATCCGTGCGATGCATGCGGACCCTGGCCGCGCCTGGACAGTGGAGGCGCTGGCGCGGCAGGTTGGTCTGTCACGCACGGTTTTCGCGCAACGGTTCAGACTGAAGGTCGGCACGACTCCGATTGCCTATCTCACCCGCTGGCGGATGATGCTCGCCGGTGAAAGACTGGTCGGGACCGGCGACAGTATCGCGGAAATCGCGGCATCACTTGGATATGCCTCCGAGTTTGCCTTCTCGGCCGCTTTCAAGCGGGAAATGGGCCGCCCGCCGCGCCGTTACCTGCGGGAAGCGGAGCGTGAACCCGAAAAGGACAGAAACCATTCATTTCGAGCATCGACTGGGGCGCCCACACCTTCAGCTTAAGGCCTATCCCGGGAATCAACTCGTGTGGAATCCGTCCCGGAGACCAGCCGGTCCCCGACCAGACACCCAGAGGGGCGGAATCGATATCCGCTCCGCAGACAAGCACGTCAAGCGCCGCGCCAAACCCGGGCCTCGGCTTCGGTCAGACGGCTTGCCCCTGCCGCGATGATCTGCGCGCTGGCAAGGTCCAGATCGCTGACGCTCAGACATAGATGCGCCAGAGCGCCGGTGACGACAGCCTGTCCCGGGATCGCGCCAACGCCCTGCATCGGGATCGCGGCGCTCATATCGAAGAGTTCGATCCAACTCCGGGCATCGGCACTTTGCATCATCACCGCGGTGTCGATCCTGTAGTCAGGCAGGTGCCAGTGGTGCACCTTCTGATATCCAAGCGCCTCAAAGAAGGTCACGGTCGCAGTCAGATCTTCCACCCGCAGGGCGATGTGATGCAGACCCAGGAAGGGTTGATTGGTCATGGGCGTCTCAGGGCGGTCTGTCTGGGTTTGTGCGGTGATGGTCATCGGACATTCCTTCGAGAAGTTGAAACACCCATCTCAAAGCCCGCTTTTTCTTTTCAGATTGGTAGAAGGCCCCGTCCAAACCTGCCCGAACAAAACAGTTCCAATAGTCCGCTCAGCGGGACGAAGCGGAAATTCGCTGCGACTGCGCCAATGTCGGCATTCACATCTACGAAACCGATCCACCCTTTGCCAGCGCCCGCAGATATGCCTCACCCAATTCAATCGCGCTGGCCGAGGCGGGGACGGTTTCCTTGCCCGAGGCGTCTGTCTTCTTGCTCCAGAAATACCGTCCCTTGCGGCGGGCGAAGGCGTAGATCTTGATCTCGTCCCAGTCGGAATGCAGCGTCACGTTCACGCCCCTGGCGCCACGATAAAGGCTGGCCTTGGTCTTCACGCCTGCCAGCCGCATCAGTTCCGCATCGTAGGCGTCGACCAGCTCTGCCGCCTTGCGTTCCTTGAACAGCGCATCGAAATCGGGGTGCGACGGGTGGATGAAGCGGGCATGCGACAGCGCGTCGAGGATCGCGGTGCCGAGCTGTTCGGCATCGGCATCGGGGGGCAGGACATGGCGGATGCCTTCGGGGTCGGGCAGAGCGCCACGGTAGCAGACCTTGGATTCGATCAAATAGAATTTGGTGAACGCGTTCGCGGTGACGCTGAAATGTTCACGCGCATCTCCGTTCGGTAGATTGTGATAGCTGCGATCCTCGCTCATCCCGTCACCTCCACAATCATCTCTATCCCCAAATCCTCAGCCAAGTCGACCGCCCGCCGTATTTGCGACATTTGTTCCGGCGAACCTTCGGGGACGGCCAATTGAAGAACGCGAGCCTCGACCTTGCCGGGATCGATCAATCCTTCTCCTCCGTCAAACTCCGCCAAGTCTCGCAGATACTGACTTAACGTACCGTAAATCTGCGATGGCGAGGTTCGGTAGGTATAGGCATCCAAATCAAGCGTTTTCACGCTGGTCGCCTGGCCTCTCTTATTTGCTACTGGGAACAGTTACGGAAGAGATGCACATGGGCCAGTCTGACAATTCTGACATAGCCGCCAACGGCTACCGGACGGTGCAGCACCAGAACCGTGATGCCTTGAAAAGCTGGTGTGACCTGGCCGCGGGTCTGGACACCGTGCGGGGGCAGTGGAAAGCGTCGATCATCGTCGCGCTGTCCGAAGGGGCCGCCGGGATGCCGACCGCCGCGTGCTGGTGCGGGCCTTGCGACAGCTTGAGGCAGATTTGCTGGTGACCCGGTCCGGGACATTGCAGGTCACCTACAGGCTCACCAGGGATGCGGTCGCGCTGGCGCGAATTCTGCACGATCTGTCCGATTGGCAGGCGCAGCGCGGCAGTTTGACTGAATAGGTATTCCGTTTGCCCGGATTTTCGTCTGATCAATTTGGCCCGGAGCGCCGGACGCGCCCCTACCGGACCGCGACCCAGAGGTCGGGATAGGAGCGAATGACACCGAAGCCATCCGTCTCCAGCTCCGCCTGATAGCCATGGATCGGCGAGGCATAGGCAAAGGTTGTGGCTGATGTCCGGTGATAGCTCTGCACCAATGGCTTCAGGGTCCAGTCTTCGGAGTCGAGCCAAAGCGCGGTTGTCTCTGTCCTGTCGCCGATCCCGAGGCCAAGGCGCCGGATCGCATTGGTATTGCTGGCCGGGGTGAACCCCAAATCGACGTCGAGCAGGGCTTCGCTGCCCGGGACGGCTTGTCCGTTGAGTTGCCAGCCTGCCGCGTCGCTGCGTTCGATCACAAGAGAGAGTGGCCGGTGACCTACCCAGCCGTTAACAACCGCCAAGCGGCTCGTCCAGTCAGGTGCGCAGAGAAGCGAATAGGAAAGACAGGCGACCGCGCCCTCATGCACAAAGTTCGCCTGTCCCTCGATCGCCCACCCCTCGTCCCGCGAGACAAACCGGCAGGCATCCGTGCCCGAAGTATCAAGGCGCTTCCAAAGGACAGAAGGATATTCCATGTCGACCTCCAAGGCATCGCACTCCACGCGCCGGTTGTAGCCGCCTGCAACCGCGAATGAAAGCCACCCGACTTTTGCGGTCCCGTCGCTTGGCCCCAAACGATTCGGCCGAATCCGTCCTGGCAAAGGATGGACTATGAAACGAAGAGCCACTTCTCAGTTCATGGTTTTATACTTCGTTGGGGTTCAGCTGCTCATGCCCTCCAGCTATCACGCTGGAGTCACGAGATGAATCCCCTCACCCGTTTTGCGCAACAACGCCGGTCCTGATCCTAAGTCGAGTTATCTGATCATCGAAGAGAGATACAAATTAGAGGACTTGTTAGGTTTGGCGATGACCTACTCTCCCACGTCTTAAGACGCAGTACCATCGGCGCTACGGCACTTAACGGCTGGGTTCGGGATGGGACCAGGTGTTTTGCTCGCGCTATGATCACCAAACCAAACAAATCCTCTACGAGCCTTCCGCGATGGGAAGGTTTCGGGCGGGAGGCGTCGCATTCTTGGATGCGCGTTCCCGCTCTTTTGCCATTCCGGAAGGAACGGCTGTGTTGATGTCCAAGTCAGTACAGCTAATGTATGTGTATGCTTTTGATTGATAAGCAGAAGTCTTGCTTCTACTGGATCAAATCAAGCCTATCGAGCAATTAGTACCAGTCAACTGAACGTGTTACCACGCTTACATCTCTGGCCTATCGACGAGGTGGTCTACCTCGGCTCTCAGGGATACCTTGTTTTGAGGGGGGCTTCCCGCTTAGATGCCTTCAGCGGTTATCCTGTCCGATCATAGCTACCCAGCACTGCTATTGGCATAACAACTGGTCCACCAGTGGATCGTTCACCCCGGTCCTCTCGTACTAGGGGCAACTCCTCTCAAGTATCCTACACCCACGGAAGATAGGGACCGAACTGTCTCACGACGTTCTAAACCCAGCTCACGTACCTCTTTAAACGGCGAACAGCCGTACCCTTGGGACCTGCTCCAGCCCCAGGATGAGATGAGCCGACATCGAGGTGCCAAACACTGCCGTCGATATGGACTCTTGGGCAGTATCAGCCTGTTATCCCCGGCGTACCTTTTATCCGTTGAGCGATGGCCCTCCCACTTGGGACCACCGGATCACTATGGCCGTCTTTCGACTCTGCTCGACTTGTCAGTCTTGCAGTCAGGCTGGCTTCTGCCATTGCACTCAACGAGCGATTTCCGACCGCTCTGAGCCAACCTTCGCGCGCCTCCGTTACGATTTAGGAGGCGACCGCCCCAGTCAAACTACCCGCCACACAGGGTCCCGGATCCGGATAACGGACCGCGGTTAGACATCAAGCAGAACAAGGGTGGTATCTCAAGGGAGGCTCCACCGAAACTAGCGTTCCGGCTTCAAAGCCCACCACCTATCCTGCACATGTTCGGCCTAATGCCAGTGTGAAGCTGTAGTAAAGGTGCACGGGGTCTTTCCGTCTAACCGCGGGAAACCTGCATCTTGACAGGTAATTCAATTTCGCTGAGTCTATGTTGGAGACAGCGGGGAAGTCGTTACGCCATTCGTGCAGGTCGGAACTTACCCGACAAGGAATTTCGCTACCTTAGGACCGTTATAGTTACGGCCGCCGTTTACCTGGGCTTCAATTCAGAGCTCTCACCCCTCCTTTTAACCTTCAGGCACCGGGCAGGCGTCAGACCCTATACGTCGTCTTGCGACTTCGCAGAGCCCTGTGTTTTTAATAAACAGTCGCCACCCCCTGGTTTGTGCCCCCAGCCCCTAGTTGCCTAGGAACCGGGCCTCCTTCTCGCGAACTTACGGAGGTATTTTGCCGAGTTCCTTCAACATAGTTCTCTCAAGCGCCTTGGTATTCTCTACCAGTCCACCTGTGTCGGTTTAGGGTACGATCTAGCGATGGAGCTATTTCCAGGAACCTCTAAGCAGCCCATTCAATCCGATAAGGATGAACTACCCTCGAGATCCGTCACTTCCATCTGGCCCAGGAATATTAACCTGGTTCCCATCGACTACGCCTTTCGGCCTCGCCTTAGGGGTCGGCTTACCCTGCTCAGATTAGCTTTAAGCAGGAACCCTTGGACTTTCGGCGAGAGTGTCTCTCACACTCTTTGTCGCTACTCATGTCATCATTCTCACTAGTGATCTCTCCACCGGATCGCTCACGCGCCAGCTTCACAGAAAACTCCTTACCCTCCTCAACGTAGGGTGCGCATTTACTGCGCACCAACGCTGAAGGGGATAGGAGTTATGTCACACTACGCTCTGCTACCATGCAATAAATGCATCCTCAGCTTCGGCTCATGGCTTGAGCCCCGTTACATCTTCGCCGCAAGACAGCTTAATTAGACCAGTGAGCTGTTACGCTATCTTTAAAGGATGGCTGCTTCTAAGCCAACCTCCTGGTTGTTTTGGCCGTCTCACCTGCTTTCCCACTTAGCCATGAATTAGGGGCCTTAGCTGGAGGTCAGGGTTGTTTCCCTCTTCACGACGGACGTTAGCATTCGCCGTGTGTCTGCCATCTAGTACTCCTCGGTATTCGGAGTTTGGTTAGGATCAGTAAGCCTGTGGGGCCCCATTACCCATCCAGTGCTCTACCCCCGAGGGTATTCGGATGACGCTCTACCTAAATAGATTTCGCAGAGAACCAGCTATCTCCGAGTTTGATTGGCCTTTCACCCCTAGGCACAGCTCATCCCGATCCTTTTCAACGGATGTGGGTTCGGTCCTCCAGTAAGTGTTACCTTACCTTCAACCTGGCCATGCCTAGATCACTCGGTTTCGGGTCTGATCCCACGAACTCGACGCCCTATTAAGACTCGCTTTCGCTGCGCCTACACCTAACGGCTTAAGCTTGCTCGTGAGACCAAGTCGATGACCCATTATACAAAAGGTACGCTGTCAGGGCGTAAAGCCCCTCCAACTGATTGTAGGCGTTCGGTTTCAGGTACTGTTTCACTCCCCTCGTCGGGGTGCTTTTCACCTTTCCCTCACGGTACTGGTTCACTATCGGTCAGTAAGGAGTACTTAGCCTTCGAAGGTGGTCCTCCGATCTTCAGACAGGATTTCACGTGTCCCGCCCTACTTAATACGTCCAATCATGCTTCTTATACGGGACTATCACCCACTCTGGTTGCGCATTCCAACGCATTCTAACCACACTCATGGCTCGGCTGGTCCCCGTTCGCTCGCCGCTACTAGGGGAGTATCAATTGATTTCCTTTCCTCCGGGTACTTAGATGTTTCAGTTCCCCGGGTTTGCTTTTCTAAACCTATGTATTCAGTCTAGAAATACCTGTTTTACCGCATTATTGATCGCCGCCGAAGCGGGTAACAATAACACAGTATCAGGTGGGTTGCCCCATTCAGAAATCCATGGATCAAAGCCTATTCTCGGCTCCCCATGGCTTATCGCAGAGTATCACGTCTTTCATCGCCTCTTACTGCCAAGGCATTCACCAAACGCCCTTTTCGCGCTTGATTTGATCCAGAAAAAGCAAGACTTGCGTCCCGCGCGACGATCAGAAGCTGGTAAGAAACTGATCCTCCTTATCCTGGTTCAAAAGCATACTTTTTCCCGCCCAGACTATCGTCTGGACAACGAGACATGCTGATAGCCGCAGCCCGTGCAGGGTGCAGCGTCATGTCTCTGGTTAGTGTACTTGACTTGGACAACACGTTCTTTTCGGCAGGCATACGCCTGGTCGGCCGAGGAAACAGCCTTGCAAACGCTCGCTTTGGCCCACATCCGAAGACATGGTCCGCCGCACCAAACCGAGGTCATTCCCTTACGCGGGACAACCAAACAGTGTTGTTATTGTATCTCTCTTTACGATGTCAATTTGGTGCGTCCCCGAAGGAACTCACCAGCGTCCGATTGGACGAGCAAACGCGCCGCAGCGCGCTTGCTGATCTAATCAGCTGTACTTGAACCACTCAGGCAGGACCGTCCGGTTGTCGAATGTAACCGATCTGGCTCTGAGAACCTTTTGCGATGCCTCCGCGACCGGATCATCTGCAATGGCTGCATAGGCCTGTGCCCTTGCAGTCATCCAGTCGATCTTTGGTGCTTTTTGAAACATGTCAAAGAACTTCATGGCGTCCTTGTCGG
>NZ_JCAQIH010000002.1:452500-527740 GCF_059628195.1 Sulfitobacter sp. IGS-18
GCTTATACGGTATTACTCTCAGTTTCCCGAGGCTATTCCGTAGAAAAGGGTACGTTCCCACGCGTTACTAACCCGTCCGCCGCTCGCCCCGAAGGGTGCGCTCGACTTGCATGTGTTAGGCCTGCCGCCAGCGTTCGTTCTGAGCCAGGATCAAACTCTCAAGTTGAAAAGCAATTGCTTGCTTATCCTTGACGTCGAACCTCTGCACATCGACCTGCAGTACTTACTGAATACCACAGGCGTCTTTTCTGTTTGTTGTGCTTGCAGTTACCAAAGTAACCAGAAGCCGTCCAAACAGTGAAGCTGACACTACATCATCGACCGAAGTCTAGTAGCGCGATATGAAGAGGTTGATCCATCGAATGAACCAAACCGCCCACATATCTCTTCAGATACTATCAATTTCAAAGAGCGTAGAGACAAAAGAGACTGAGATGCGCCCTAACTTCCTGGCGCGCCCCGCCCAAATACCTCTGATATTTCTTGTCCGCCTCGTTTCCGCCCGTCCGCGTTTCCGCTTCCGTCCGGCCCGTCTGACGCCCCGCCGGTGCATCTCTGCGCCGCCGGTGAGGGCGTCATTTAGATATAGTGCGCCGGACCTGCAACCCCTTTTTTCACCTAAAATGCATTTTAGGCAGCAAGCTCATGAATCTCGATCCAAAACCTGACCGATGTCCGTTTGATCATTGACAGGAAATTGCGTGATGTCTTCTGGCATCGTGTTGCGACACGGCGGAAAAAGGCTTTCAGCCTGCCAAGGAATCGCTCGATCTTGTTGCGTTCCCGGTAGATTGAAGCATCAAATTCGGCGGGCAGTTTGTGGTTGGGCGCGGGCTCTGCCTGAACGCAAACCAGTCCGCCTGGCATTGTCACGCCAACCTGGGCAAGACACATAGCGTTGCAATCCCCCGGGAGATCGGAAGCCTTGAATGCATCGCCCTCTCTTGCGGAACGGCAGATGGCTGTTTTCTGCCCGATTGTTCAGGCCCCTGTGGAATCGGTGCACAAGACCTGGGGCAATCTCGCGTTTGGCCGCGCCTTAGGACCGAAGTGTGTCCGTGACGATCCGTTTGGGCCGCCCAAATCGTTTGACCAGTGACTTCAGACCACGCGTTGCGGCTTGGCTATCGCGCGTGGACTGCAGAATTTTCTCCGGTACGTTCCCGTCCTGATCAACCGCGCGCCAGAGCCGGAACATCCTTGAGTCCATCGCGGTAACACAAAATTAAGCAACACAAATTTTCTGGACTTACAACAACGAGCGACCCAACATGGGCATCGGCGGTATAACACCCGCACTGAGAACCGGAAACCTCTGCATGAATGCCATGGCTGAACCCCACTAAATACAGAGGGATTACCTCGTGGCTGAGCCAGACAGAGAAGCGATAATCGTTTTCCAGCGGGGAGTATTTTAGATGACCAAACTTACATTCAACGCGGCTGGGCTGAGCCTTGCCCTATGCCTGGGTGCCAGCACTGTGTTCGCGCAGGCGATTAACGGATCCGACCTGACCCTGTCGGGCGATATCACCCAGAATGGTTTCGGCCCGAACTTTTTTGGTGCCGGTAACAACACTTTTGACGGGCGCGCCTGCATCGGGCCTGCATGTGACGGCTCCGAACCCTTTGAACAGGGTCCGCTGCGGCTGAAATGGTCCGAGCCCGATATCCTGTTTGAAGACAGTTCCTCAACCTCTGGCATTTCCAGCAACGATTGGCGGTTGGTGATCAACGATTCCTCGACGACCAAATTCGCGGTGCAGGATATCGACGGGGGCACTTTCCCCTTCACCATCGAGGGTGGCGTGCCAAGCAATACGCTGGTGCTCGAAACTTCCGGCAAAATCGGCATGGGTACGGTCAACCCCCTGACCCAACTGCATATTGTCGATGGCGACAGCCCCACCCTGCGGCTCCAGCAGGATGGCAGCGAGGCCCTGCCTCAGCAAACCTGGGACGTTGGCGGCAACGAGACGACCTTCTTTGTTCGCGACGTCAACAACAGCAACCAGATGCCGTTCAAAATCCTGCCCGGTGCCGACACCAATTCGTTCGTGATAGCGGACAACGGCAAAATCGGTCTTGGCACCACGCTCCCCGAAGAGCTTCTGCACATCCGCTCCAACGCCATCAACACCGACGCTTTTGCGCTCTTCGATGCCAATGGCGCAGGTTCTGACGCGGCATTCCGCCTGCGCCAGAACGGGGTGACCCCAACCACCTGGGAGTTCCGCAACCAGCAGGATTCCGGCCGCCTGAATGTCGGCATCGCTGGCGGCAATACGCCGCTGAAAATCGACAATGCCGCCAACAACAACCTGATGCGACTGGGGCGGAACGGCAAGCCGGGTGAGGTGAACATCACCGGCACGCTGGTGGTGAACAACACGCAACTGAACGTGCCGGATTACGTCTTTGCTGACGATTACGCGCTGCGTCCGCTTTCCGAGGTACAGTCGTTCATCGACGCGAATTCTCATCTGCCGGATGTCCCATCGGCGGCGGACATTGCCGCGAAAGGTGTCGACATGACCGAAATGCAGATGATCCTGCTGAAAAAGGTCGAGGAGCTGACGCTTTATACGCTTGAGCAGGATGCGGTGATTGCGACCCTGAAGGAAAAAGCGGCGCAATCTGACGCGCAGGCAGCGGTCATCGCAGCGCTGGCAGAACGTCTGGCAGAGCTTGAGTCTACACGCTAAGCGCTAACAATTGAGGTGCTCCCCGGTGGATTCACAAACGAAGTGCAAATTCTCGATCAAGACAGTGAGTTGCATGGAGTATGAAGAATGGAAAACCACTACAGTCACTTGAAGCTGGATGAACGACGCAAGCTTGCAAAGTGGCTTGAAGCCAAAATGCCGATTTCAGAGATCGCGGATCGTCTGGGCCGGTCTGACCCGCAACGAACCATATACGCCGCACACGGCCTAAAGGAGGAAGCAAAACGAGTTAGCAAGACCTGTAAGATGATGGTGCATAAGTCTGCCGCCAAAACCAAGACACCCCGCCAAAGGTCCCGGGCGACATAGCTCGCCAAGCTGTAAGGGACTTGCTTTGCGGAACCCATCCACTGCCCGGCAGGGTATTGCGAAGCAATGTCCCGAGAGGGAGGGCCCGCGGTCAAAGCCGCGCAAACAGGCCGGACACAGGACATTCGCCAAGATGCGGGACTACATCCGGAAATCCATTGATGTGATCGTTCAACTCGGGCGGGCCGAGGGGAAGCGGCGGGTCACGGAGTTCTATCTGCCGGACTGACAGCGGAGCCCGGCAGAATGGCGAAAGCGCCGAAACCTTCATCCGAGTGGCGCATAAATCAACAGAAGCGTAGGAACTGGCGATACAAAGCTCTGGGATAGCGAACAGAGATTAAGCTTTTCTGTATTAGATATGAATTTATTCGCGCTTTTGTTAAGAAGCAATCAATGTCATGTTTGGCAAACCGGTTGGGAGGCCGGTTTCGGCCATGGCTGGGATTGTACCGGCCGCCGAATTGTTTCGCCGCCGTCATTAGCCGGAACTCAGTCACACTCGGGAGGACATCATGACATTCACACGCCGTTCTGGCTTGGCCCTGTTGGCCAGTCTCACACTCATGCCTTTTGCAGCCCTGGCGCAATCGGACTATCCGAACCGTCCGATCACGCTTGTCGTGCCTTATGGGGCAGGCGGCACCACCGATATATCCGCGCGCCAGTTGGCGGCGATGGCCGAAAAAGTCCTTGGCCAGCCGATCGTGGTCGAAAACCAGCCCGGTGCCAGTGGCACGAACGCGATGCGCGCCGTCGCAGCTGCCGATCCCGATGGCTATACGGTGATCGCAACCACCTCGTCGCCATCCTTTGTCACCCCGGCCCTGCGCGACGTGGGCTATGACACGCTGACCGACTTCATCCCGATCCTGAACTATTCCGGCCCGTTCCACGGCGTCGTCGTCCCGGCGGACAGCCCCTATGCGACTCTGGATGCGCTGATCGATGGCGCCAAGTCCGGCGTTGTGACCTATGGCACGGCTGGCGCAATGGGCGGGGCACATCTGGCCTTCGCCTCGGTCGCAAAGGACACCGGCGCCAAGCTACAGCACGTGCCCTTCGATGGCGCGTCCAAGGCGACGGCAGCGGTTCTGGGCAGCCATGTGGACGCGGCGCTGGTCCCGGCCTATCGCGATCTGGTCCTGGACGGTCAGCTGCGCCTGCTGGGCGTGCTCGACGGCACGAATGATCCGGATTTCCCCGATGCACCGACACTGAAAGAGGCCGGACTCGCGGCGGAGTTTCCGTCCGTCGTGGGCATCATGGCACCCGACGGCACCGACCCTGCGATTATCGCCAAGCTTGAAGCGGTCTTCAGCGAAGTCGCCTCGACCGACGAATTCAAGACTTTCATGACCGATCTCAGCCAGCCGGTGCGGATCATGTCGGGCGCGGAGCTTGGCAAGACGATTGAAGAGAACCTGAATGCCTATCGCGAAATTGCCAAGGATCTGAGCAATTGAGCACGAATGGCCACGGCGGCGGGCTTGCCCGCCCCGGCTTCCGGTCGCTGACCGCGGGCCTTCTGCTCGCGGCGACGGCCTGCGGCCTGTACACCCTGAATAGCCAGATCGAGGTCTTCGGCTTCGGTGCGTCAGGCCCCGATGCCCGCAGTTTCCCCCGTGTGGCGCTGTGGATGCTGGCCGCCGTTGTCGCGCTGCGCCTGATCCTGAGTCTGCGCCAGGAAGACGACACGCTGAGCGCCTCACGCCTGCGCCGCGTAATCATCGTCGCGGCAAGCGCGGCCTTGGCACTCTGGGCGATGCCGCGGATCGGCTTCTTCGCAGGCGCGGCCGGTATGGGCATTGTCGTGGCGCTTATTCTAGGTGAACGAAAGCCGCTGTTGCTGGGCCTGCCGATTGTCGTGGCGGCCATTGTTGCCTATGGCGGGCATCACGGGCTGAACATCCCCCTGCCCTAGCATTCCCCGACTGCAAAGGAGCGCACGTCGTGCTCGTCGACGCCTTTCTCGAACTTCTGAACCTCTGGGTGCTGGTCGCAGCCCTGGTCGGGATCATTTCAGGGATCATCATCGGGGCGATTCCGGGACTTGGCCCGACCATGGCCATTGCGCTTTTGATTCCGGTCACATTCTCGATGGAGCCGATCCCGGCGATCATCCTGCTTTTGGGCGTCTATCAGGGTGCGATCTTTGGCGGATCTATCTCGGCCGTACTGCTGAACGTGCCGGGAACGCCATCGTCGGCGGCCACGGCCATCGACGGCTTTGCCATGGCGCGACGCGGCGAAGGCGGCCGGGCGTTGCGATTTGCCCTCTATGCAAGCATCTTTGGCAACATCTTCAGTTGTCTTGTCCTGATGGCGCTGGCGGAACCGCTGGCCCGCTTTGCACTGGATTTTGGCCCGGCGGAGATGGCGATGTTGATGCTGTTCGCGCTGCTGGTGATCGTGCTGTTCGGCGGCGGATCGAAGCTCGACGCGCTGATCATGGTGCTTGTCGGTGCTTGTGCCGGCATCGTAGGCCTGGACCCGATCAGCGGCACGCCGCGCTTTACCTTTGGGTCCTTTGCCTTTGAAAACGGTTTTCAGCTGATCCCGGTGCTGATCGGCCTGTTCGCCATGTCCGAGGTTCTGCTTCAGGCATTCGACCGCGAACCGCTGGTCGGTGATACCAAAGTGCCGCCGCTGCAATCGTCCGTCGTTCGGTTTGCCGAGCTGTGGCGGATGCGGGCGACGTTGTTGTTGTCGTCGGTCATCGGCACCTTTGTCGGCATCCTGCCGGGGATCGGTTCGACCGTGCCTGCCTTCATGAGTTACAACCTCGCCCGCGCGCGCTCTGACGCGACGGAGCAGTTCGGCAATGGCGCGCCCGAGGGCATCGCGGCACCCGAAGCCGCGAACAATGCAGTCACCGGCGGCGCGCTGGTGCCGACGCTGGCCCTGGGCATCCCCGGCGATGCGGTCACGGCGGTGATCCTGGGGGCCTTCATGCTGCACGGGTTGGCGCCCGGGCCGTTCCTGTTCCGCGATCACGGGGTGGAGGTCTACGCCATTTTCGAGGCGCTGTTGCTGTCGTCGATCCCGACGGTGATCCTTGGATTGCTGTTCTTTCGCGTCGCGATCCACGTCACCCGCATCCAGCCACGCCACCTGTTGCCCGCAATCGCGATCCTTGCCATCTTTGGCGCGTTTTCGGTGAACAACAGCCTGTTCGACGTTTGGGTGATGCTGGGCGCGGGTGTGCTGGGCTTCTTGTTTCAGCGTTCGGGTTTCCCGTTGCCACCACTATTGATCGGACTGATCCTTGGCGCGCCGTTCGAGCAGAGCCTGCGGCAGGGGCTGCTGACCTCGGGCGGCGGCTATGGTATCTTTTTCGGGTCGCCGATCACCGTCGGGCTGGTCGTGCTGATCGGACTGTCGCTGGCCATCAGCCTGGCCCTGAGTCTGCGAAAGCCGCGCCCATGATCACCGATTGCCACATGCATTCCTTTGACAGGACCCCCGGCCCGCAGACCGGCGCCTATGTGCCGCCTGCCCGCGACATTCGCGACTATATGGCAGAGGCCGCACCAGTGGGTGTCGGCCGCGCTGTGGTCGTGCAAGCCTCGGTTGATGGTACGGACAACAGCCGCCTGGTGCAGGTGCTGGGCGCTGAGGGTCCGGTCGCCCTGCGTGGTGTTGCGATGATCGACGGCGATGCCGACCTGCCGGCACTGCATGCCGCCGGCATCCGCGCGACCCGCGTGCAGGACCGTGCGCGACTGGGCGACAGCGCGCTTGAGGCGCTGCCCCAGCTTGCCGACCGGGTGGCCGAGGTCGGCTGGCATATCGAACTGAACACTGAGCCGCGAAGTTTCGAGCACATCGCCGCCATGGTGCCCTTGCTCCCGGAGGGCGTGCGGCTGGTTCTTGATCACATCGGTCATGTCGATCCGGCAGAACCGCAGGCCCTGCTGCGGCTTCTGGGCACCGGGCGCGTCTGGGCAAAGCTCTCGCCGACGCGGGTCAGTACCGATATCGGGCGCTATGGCGACATTGCCGCGCTGATCGAACAGATCGGTTCGGCGTTTCCCGACCAGATCATCTGGGGCAGCGACTGGCCGCATGTTATGACCTGCGAACCGCTGCCCGAACTTCCGCCGATGCTGGCGCTGTGCCGCGAGGCACTGAGCACCGACACCTTTGCACGCTGCATGTGGGACAACCCCGAACGGCTTTATGGATTCTAAGCCGTTGCCAATTCAGGTGGCACCGGAAAACATCGGCGCACCCGCAATGTTCAGGATGTCGGGGAAATCAGCCTTCAGAATGCTGCCGCTATCGCTTTCGGTGATGTAGAGGGTCCGCCCCTGCGGTCCGCCAAAGGCACAATTGGTCGTTCCCAGCTCGCGCGGCGAGCGTACCCGGCGATGGGCCGGCCCAGCACGTCATGTACCCAAACCAGCCCCATGCCGGTCTGGCACACCACGACGCCGCCATTTGAGGTGAGCGCCAGACCGTCCGGCCCGGCGCGCCCGCCCGAGAACTGGATGAACAGCCCCGCCTTGTTCACCCGCCCCGAGGGCGACATCGGCAGCCGCCAGACCGCATTGGCCCGCGTCACAGCGAGGAACAGGACATGTTCGGCCAGATCCAGCACCAGCCCGTTCGGGCTGGGCACCCTGTCGATCAGGCAGGTCAGCGCACCGGTCTCGGGCACCCATTTCCAGACGCGCCCCGAAGGGTCCTGCAACCCGGTCTGGCCCTGATCGGTGAAATAGAGCGCCCCGTCGCTCGCGAAATGCAGGTCGTTGCAGCCCTTGAAGCTTTCTGTATCCGCATCGCCAAGTGCCTTGGAGACCGCGCCCGTCTCCGGGTCCAGCAGCATGATGCCGTTCTGGTAATCCGCCAGAAAGATCCGCCCGTCGCGATGAATCTTCAGCCCGTTCGGCTGGCCGTCATATTCCGCGATCTGGGTGATTTTGCCCGCCGGGTCGGCGCGAAAGACACGGCCAAAGGGGATATCGACGAAGTACAGGTTGCCTGCGCGGTCGAACGACGGCCCCTCAAGGAAACTGTCCGCAGGCGCGCCACGCCGGTTCTTCTCCGCCCAATAGGACGGCTGGCCGGTGCGCCGTAACGTCGCGGGCAATTCGGTGAAAACCTCGGCATCAATGACGATCGGTTCTGGGAAGGGATAGGTATGTGTCATCCGAACGTGAACTCCGGCAGGAACAGGGCGATGTCTGGCACGCCGATAAGAAGCAGCATGAAGGCGACGATGATGATGAAGAAGGGCAGGGTGCCCATGATCACGTCCTCGACCTTTACCTCTTTTGAAGACGAGGCCACGACAAACAGAATCACGCCAAGCGGCGGGGTCAGTTGGCCCAGTTCCACCAGGATCACCACGAAGACACCGAACCAGATCGGATCGACGTCCATTGCCAACAGCGCCGGAAAGATCACCGGCACGATGATCGCGATCATGCCAAGGCCCTCCATGAAGCAGCCGAGGATGGCAAAGACCGCCATGATGATCAGCAGGAAGGTCAGGCGCGAGACATTGGCCTCTTCCAGCATGCCGACGAGGTCCTCACCGATGCCGGACAGCGCGGTCGCATAGGCGAAGATCATCGAGGTGAAGACGATGAACAGGATGTTGCCGCTCATCGAGGCGGTGCGGGACAGTGCGTTCCTGAGCAGTCTCAGGCTGAGCTTGCGATATAGGGCTGCTATCAGGATTGCGCCGACGGTGCCCACCGCCCCGGCTTCGGTCGGCGTGGCATAGCCGCCGTAGATGCTGCCCAGAACGATGACGATCAGCATCAGGAAGGGCACGATGTCCAGAAGCGCGCGGCCGAGATCGCCGGCACTGGCCTTTGTCTCGGTCTTCGGCGCCAGTTTGGGGTTGATCAACACCCGCGCCATGATGAAACCCATGTAGCACAGCGCCAGGACGATCCCCGGAACCAGACCGGCGGCGAACAGCCGCGCGATCGAGGTTTCGGTAAAGGTGGCGTAGATGATCATGGTGATCGAGGGCGGAATGAGGATGCCCAGCGTGCCGCCGGCGGCCAGCGACCCGGCAACGAGGCGCTTGTTATAGCCGCGCGACGAGAGTTCCGGCAGGGCAACGGTGGACATGGCGGCGGCGGTGGGGGCTGACCCGCCCGAGATCGCCGCAAAGATGCCACTGCCCGCGATATTGGTGTGCAACAGACCGCCTGGCAGCCGGCGCATGAAGGGCGCGACCCCGTTGTAAAGACGTGTCGACAGGCCCGAGCCGAGCAGGATCTCGGCCATGAGGACAAACAGCGGAATTGCGGCGAGGGTAAAGCTGTTCGCGGCGCCCCAGCTGACAAGGCCAAGCGCCTTCCAGCCGCCAAAGCCCTTGAGCAGCCAGATGTAGGTCAGACCGGCGCCCGCTACGGCGAATTGCACCCACATACCACCCAGGATCAGGCCGATCAAAAGGCCGAAGGCAAGGATCGCTTCCATTTATTCTGTCCCGGATTTGCGAAAGGTCAGCAGCATTTGCTCGACCAGGAAAAACGCCAGCAGGGAAAATCCGAGTGGCAGCATGATTTGCGGTATCCACAAAGGTGTGCGCAGGACCGTCGGAGCGAATTTGCCGCGCGAAAACGAGGACAGCGACAGATCCTTGGTCTTCCACGCCAGGATCACGCAGATCACCAGCGCGATCAGCACGAAGGCACGGACCAGCCAACGGCGCGTGCCACCGGGCCAGCGTTGCAGCAGGAAATGCACCTGAAACATCGCATGACCACGCAAAGCCAGCGCCGCACCGAAAAAGGTTATGAAGACCACGCCATAGCCGGTCAGTTCCTCGGCAAAACCAAGCGAATAGTTGAAGCCCCCGCGCAGAAGCGCCTCCAGGCAGACCAGAGAGACCAGCGCCACCAGAACCGTGGCGGTCAAAAGGCCGGTAAGGCGCGCCACCCCGTCAAAGAGGGGACCGGCCGAAACCGGCCCCGTTTTGCTGTCGAGCTGCATCTTATTTGCCGATTGCTTCGCGCACGGTGGCGAGGGCTTCGACGTACTCGGGTCCGTTTTCCGCGGCCCAGGCTTCCCAGAAGGGTGCCAGCTTTTCGCCCGCCATGGCCGCATCGCCCTCGGCCGCATCAACCAGCGTCATGCCGGCTTTTGACTGCGCCGCCTTCTGGACCTCTTCATCTTCGAGGAAGGCGGCCGTGGTCTTGGGGCCTTCCTCGGCCACGATTTCGCGCAGCTTGGCCTGCGTGTCCTCGGACAGCGCGTCAAAGGCGTCGGCATTGGCGATGATCATCGAGTTGCCGTAGTTCACCGCAAACCGATAGTTGTAGGGCAGGAATTCGTGCCAGTTCTTGGCCCCGCCCGCCGAAGCGGTCAGCACGCCCTCGATCACGCCGCGTTCCAGCGAGGTCGGCACTTCGGAGCCCGACAGGGTGATCGGTGCGCCGCCGAATTCCTCGATGAACTTGCCCTGTTCTGGCGAGGTCACGCGGATCTTGTGGCCTTGGAGGTCGGCAAGGCTGCCTATCTCGAACGTGGTAAAGATGGTTTGCTCGGGATAGCGATAGCTGCCCAGCAGCACGACGCCCTGCTCTGCAAAGGCCTCGACCAGTTTCGGTTCGATCGCGGCATAGGCCTTGGCCCATTCCTCGTCGTTCTCGATCAGCATCGGCAGGTTCAGCACCCGCGCCAGCGGAACCGAGCCCGAGAAAAAGAAGTCCGCCGCCATGTCGATGATGCCATCGCCCACGGCCTGGGTGATGTCAGCCGAGGCGATTTGCAGGGTTTTGCCCAGATGCAGGGTGATGGTCAGGTCGGTATCGGCAGCGACACGGTCCACGATGCGGTTCATCCCCTTGACCGCAGAGGTCGTCGAGACGGAAGAATAGGTGTAGGCCGTCCACTCGTCGGCATGGGCCAGTGTCGTGGACGCGGCGATCAGCGCCGCGGCGCCAAGGGTTTTGATGGTCATGATTTTCCTCCAGTGTTGATTGATATTGCCGGGTTTGTCCGCCCGGTTGTTGTTTACTTCCAAGGGGTTTCGGCCCAGATCTGTGCGGCGACGCCGTCCTGCTTTGCTGCCGTTTCGGCAAAATCGTCGCCGACCATGAAGGCGATCGGGTTGCCTTGTTCGGCCATCATCGCCTGAAAGGCGGGGTTCGCGTTCACGGCCGTCAGAGCATCGCGCAACTGCTTGGTCGTGGCGTCGTCCATGCCCGCCGGGGCGACGATGCCGCGCAGCGATGACATCTGAACGTCAAAGCCCAGTTCCTTGGCCGTCGGCACGTCCGGGCGGAAAGGCGAGCGTTCGTCGGCCAGCACCGCAAGCACGCGCAACTCGTCGGGGAAGTTCGATGTCTGGCCAAGTGCCATGGTTCCGGCGGCCACATGTCCCCCCATGATCGCGGTGCGGGCGTTGGACGCGCCCTTGAACGGCACCAGCGTGAATTCCGCGCCCGAGGCGGCCGCCATCATGTTGGCGCCGAAATGGTCGTTGCCACCCAGGCTGGACAGCCCCAGGGTGATCGCACCCGGGTCGGCCTTGGCGGCGTCCAGCAATTCGCCCAGCGTCTGGAACGGCGACGAGGCCGCGACCGTGATCGTATTCGGGTCCTCTACGAAATTCGCAAGATAGGTAAAGCTCGATACGTCGTAATCCGCCACACGGTCCTTGGTCAGCGCAAGCGCGGCGGGCAGGTTGAAGGTGCCCAGGGTGTAGCCGTCGGGCGCGGCCCCCGCGACTTCGGTAAAGCCGATCTGGCCACCGGCGCCGGGCATGTTTTTGACAACCACTGACGCTCCTTCACCCAGTTCCTGCTCCAGAAACTGTGCCACGGTACGGGCCATCACGTCGGTGCCACCGCCGGCGGAATAGCCGACGATCACCTCGATGGGTTTTTCCGGGTATTCGGCTAGCGCGACAGTGGCCGACAGGGCCAACACAAGTGCGGTTAGGGTTTTCTTCATGACGGTATCCTCCCAAGGTCATGTGAAAAAATCTGTTCGTCGATGTCGTAGGACCGCGCGGCGCTGCGCCAGAAAAGGGCATGCTGTTCTTCGGCGGTCAGCGGTGCGGCAATGCGTTTGAAGGTGTTCCACAGCGCGCCATATCCGACCTGTCCCTTGTCCACGGGAAAGTTGCTCTCGAACATCGCGCGGGCGGGGCCGAAGAGGTCGATGCAGGTCAGGATCCAGGGGCGCCAGTCTTTGGCCAGTCGTTCAGAGAGCGGCGGCAGGTCGTCGTCAGCATAGCGCCAGCCAAAGACGCCAAGACCAAAGCCGCCGATCTTGACCCGCGTATTGGGCAGGGCAGCAACCGGGGCCAGCGCGTCGCGCCAGGCATTGAAATTGTCGGGGTCAAAGCGGTCATGCGGCCCGACACCCAGCGGCCCGCCACAATGATCGACGATGACGGTCAGCTCCGGCACGGCCTCGGCCAGCGCGCGAACCTCGTCCAGCTGCGTCTGGTAGGCCCAGACATCAAGGCTCAGGCCCTCTGCGGCCACCGCTTGCGCCCCGGCGCGGAACGCATCGCTCCGCAAAAGGCCGTCAGGCGGCGGGTTGGGATTGGACCTGACCGCCGCATCGGCGTGCCAGGCGGTGGTGTTGCGGATGCCCTTGACCCGGCCCTGCCCCGCCTCGGCCAGCGCCTCCAGCACCGGGCGCACGGCGTCGCCCAGTTGCAGGTCGGCCATGGCGATGATGCCGACCGGGAAACGGTCGTAGCCACGGGTCCAGTCCAGCACGGTCTCGACCTCGCCCACCGGGCGCAGCGCCTCGGGACCATCCGTGCGATAGCCTGTCCGGCATTGCACATAAAGGCTGGCCCGCACATCATGGCCCGCCCCAACGTCTGCCATCAGCTCCTCTGCCCGATACCGTCCCTCTGCCCGGTCCCATAGGTGATGATGGCAATCGAAGATGGGTTGCCCCGGCGCAAGAACATCTTCCTGCGTCAGGGCGAGCCAATCCTCGCGGATGCTATGGTGCGGGCTGGCGGTCACGATTTACTGCTGTCGATAAAACGCTTTTTCAGCGTCGGACCAATGATCACCGCGACGGTGAGCGCGACGAGGATCAGGCTCGTGGTGTTCTGAAACAGGATCATCGGGTCGCCGCGGCCGATCCGCAGGGCAAGGCGCAGGTTTTCCTCGGCAAAACCACCCAGGATCAGGCCCAGCACCACCGGCGGCAGCGGAAACTTGAGCCGGTCCATCACCCAGCCGATCGCGCCGAACCCCAGCATCAGGTAGACGTCGAACATGCGGCCATGGATCGAATAGACCCCGATCAGCATCAGCACGATGATCACCGACCCCAGCAGCGGGCGCGGCAGGTTCAGCAGGCGCGCAAAGGAATTCGTCGCCAGCGAGCCGCCGAGCAGCACCAGCAGGATCGCGCCAAAGAGGAACTGCCACATGAAGCCGAAGACGATGTCGGGGTTGTCGCGGAACAGCATCGGCCCGGGTTGCAGACCATGCACCAGAAGGCCGCCCATCATCACCGCCGCAACGGCGGTGCCCGGGATGCCCAACGTCAGCGCCGGGATCAGCGCCGAGGCGGTGTCGGCATTGTTGGCCACCTCGGCGGCAGCGACGCCCTCGGGTTCGCCCTCGCCCCAGGTTTCCGGGTGCTTGGAGGTGCGGCGCGCTTCGTTGTAAGACATGAAGGCCGCCATCGAGCCGCCCGCGCCGGGCAGGATGCCGATCCAGATGCCGATGAAGGAGCCGCGGATCCAGGTCTTCCAGTAGTTCATGCGCGGCAGCGCCTTCCAGATCGACTCGGTGCCGAGCTTGGAACTGTTGATGCCATCGGTCTTGAGCGGCGTTTCCAGCAGGTCGATCACCGGTGGCAGCGCGTAAAGGCCAACCAGCAGGATCACGATGTTGATGCCGTCCAGCATTTCCAACTGGCCAAAGGTAAACCGATCGTTGCCGTAGATCGGGTCAGAGCCGATGACCGAGACGAAGACCCCGAAACAGGCCGAGATCAGGCCTTTGATCGGGTTGCCGCCCAGCAGGAAGATGATCGACGCAAGGCCGAAGACCGCGACCCAGAAGACTTCGGACGGACCGAACAGCAATGTTACCTTGGACAACGGCGGCGCCAGAAGCATCAGCGCAAAGGCCGAGGCGATGCCGCCGATGGCGGAGGAGACCACCGCGACCTGCAGCGCGAAGCCACCCTCGCCCTTCTGCGCCATCGGGTAGCCGTCAAAGGTGGTGGCGACGGCGGCGGGGGTGCCGGGAATGCGCAACAGGACGGCGGGGATCGCACCACCATACATCGCGCCGTTGTAGATGCCCGCCATCAGGCCAAGCGCGACCAGCGGCTCCAGTCCGAAGGTAAAGGGCACGAGGACGGAGATCGCCATGGTGGCCGAGAGGCCCGGCATGGCACCTACGACGATGCCTGCGATGACGCCGATTACGACAGCGGCAAAGTTCGTCCAGGCAAAGACATCCGGAAGGGCATGGAGAAGTTCGGAATACATGATTCAGCGCCCCCAAAAACGGCCGGTGGGGAAGTCCTGAGACATCCCGAAATCGAAGATTGCCCAGATCGAGCCGATGACGACCACTGTTGCGATCAGCAGTCCCAAGGGGGCGCGATAGCCAAAGATCCACGCCACCAGCGGGATGGTAACGGCGGTGCTGAGGTAGAAGCCGATGTAGTCGGTGGCGAGAGCATAGGCGACGATCAGCAGGAAAGCCCCGATCACCCGTTTGGGTGCCTTGGTGACGGGCTCGGCCACCTCGCCCGCGCCGGCCTTGCGCTGGTCGGCGAGCAACAGGACCACCGACAACACGATCAGGCCGATCAGCATGGCGGCTGGCAGCAGCGCGGAAATTGCGCGCAGGTCATAAGTCGGAATCAGGAAGCCGACGGCAACCACGATGATGCCAAGCGCGGTCAAGGTCTCGGGCCGGGTCAGGCGGGAATTGCGACTCTCGGGCATGGTTTTGCTCTCGATGTAAGGGATGATGGGCGTGAGGGGGGTGTCCCCTCACGCATGTGGCCTCAGTTCCAGGGGGTGGTTTCCCACACGCTGTTGGCGAGGTCATAGAGATCCGAGGTCAGCTGCTTGAAATCATCGCCGGTCACGACTTCGACCGGGTTGGCGGTTGCGGCCATCGCGTCCATGAACTCCTGATCGCTGGACATCTGGGTAAAGGCATCAATCAGTTTGGCCTGCACATCCTCGGGCAGTCCTGCCGGCGCGATAAAGCCGCGCATCGCACCGTTTACCAGATCGAGGCCCTGTTCCTGGAAGGTCGGCAGGTCCGGCGCGAAGGGCGAACGCTCCCTGGTCGCAACGCCCAGCACGTTCAGCTGGTCCTGGAACTCGGCCACTTCGGAAATGTTCAGGATGCCCATGGCCACGTGCCCGCCCAGCAATGCTGTCCGTGCAGGGGCGGACCCCTTGAACGGCACGATCGTGAACTCGGTTTCCGTGGTATTTTGCAGCTTGATCAGCGCGAAATGGTCGTCACCGCCCAGGCTCGACATGCCGACCGTGATCGCGCCGGGATTGGCCCTGGCCTCTTCCAGCAGCTTGTCGAGCGTATCGAGGCCGCTGCCCTTTGACGTCACGATGACGTTGGGGTCGTTCACCACATTGGCGAGGTAGGTGAAGCTGTCGCGGTCGTATTCCGCCTCGCGGTCGATGGTGCGGGCCATCATGCCCGGCAGGTTGAAGGTGCCCAGCGTGTAGCCGTCAGGCGCGGCATGGGCCGCTTCGGTCACGCCGATCTGGCCCGAGGCGCCGGGCATGTTCTTGACCACGAGGCTCGCACCTTCGCCCAGATATTTTTCGATAAAGGGGGCCGCCGTGCGCGCCATGACGTCGGTGCCGCCGCCTGCGGAATAGCCCACGATCACCTCGATGGGCTTTTCCGGGTATTCGGCCAGTGCAGCGCCTGCCGCGAGGCACATCGCGCTCGCTATGGCGGTTTTCTTGAAGATGTCGAGCATGTTACTCCTCCGTTTCATGCATGTGTTTCAGTCTGTTGGCAGTGCGCAGCCGCGTTCCTTGAGGGCGCGGTCGACCCAGCTGCGGTCATTCGTGCCGGCCTCGATTGCGGCCATCTGCTTGATTTCGGCGTCGGATTTCGCCTGTGTCGCCTTCAGGATTGTCTCGGCCTGGTCGATGGGTACGCAGAGAACACCGTCGCTGTCGCCGATGATGATGTCGCCGGGGTGGATCACCATACCGTCAATGGCGATGGGCACGTTCAACTCGCCGGGGCCGTCCTTGTAAGGGCCGCGATGGGTGACACCCGCTGCCCATGTGGGCAGATTGGTTTCGCGGAAGTTGTCCAGATCGCGGATCGCGCCGTCGATGACGAACCCGACGACCCCCTTCTTGATCGCATAGGCCAACATCAGCTCGCCCATCAACGCGTTGTCCAGCGCGCCGCCTGCGTCCACGACAATGACGTCGCCGGGTACGGCGCGGTCGATGGCCGCATGCAGCATCAGGTTGTCACCTGGGCGGGCCTTTACCGTCAACGCCACGCCTGCCATGCCACCCGAGCTGTGCATCGGACGCAACCGCGATCCGGCGGCGGTCATGCGTGACATGCTGTCGGACACATTGGCCACCGGCAGCTTGGCAAATTCGGCGACGAGGTCCGCCGGTGCGGTGCGGTCGCGATTGAGAATACGGAATCCCGTGGTCATTGCTGCTTCTCCATATTGGCCGGCTCGGCCTGCGTGGCGGCCAGCAATTTTCGGTTGATGATACGTTCTGGGGCGACGGGTTGGCCGTCGAGGACCTGGAAAATGCCGCGCACCGCATCGACGCCTACGCGCGCACCTGCTTCGCGGGTGACGCCGCCGATGTGCGGAGTCAGCACGATTTCGGGCAGTGCAAAGAAGGGATGGTCCGCCGCGGGTGGTTCGACCGCGAATGTATCAAGGCCGGCCCCGGCCAGATGTCCGGACCGGATCGCTGCCACCAGCGCGGGTTCGTCGATCAGCCCGCCGCGTGCCGTGTTGATGACGTAGCCGTTGGCGGGCATACGCGCGAACGCGTCAGAGTTCAGGATACCGCGTGTCTGGTCCGTCAGCGGGCAATGCAGGGAAAGGATATTGGTCTGTGCCAACATGTCCTCGAAGCTGGCATAGCGGGTCACGCCCAGTTCGTCGAAAATGCTGTCCGGTGCATAGGGGTCAAAACCCGCAAGCGTCAGCCCCAGCCCCTTGGCGATGCGGCCTGTCGCCTGTGCAATCGCTCCCATACCCATCAGGCCAAGTGTCGACCCTGCAATCTCGCGCCCCGAGAACCCCGGCTTTTCCCAACGACCGGCCCGCAGCCCCGCATCCAGAGGCAGGACCCGCTTGACCGTCGCCAGCAGCAAGGCAATGGCGTGCTCGGCCACCGAGACTGCGTTTGCACCGGTGGCGACCAGAACCGGGATGCCACGTTCGGCCGCAGCCTGGATGTCGATGTTGTCGACACCGACACCATGTTTCGAGATCACCTTGATCTGTGGTGCCGCGTCCATCACGGCGGCGTCCAGGCGGCCCATGCGAGACACGATGCCCTCGGCGCCGGTCTGCTGTAGATAGTTTGAAATCACCGCACTGTCGGCATAGGCCGGTGTGTGCACCGTCCTATACCCGCGATCGGTCACCAGTCTGGCAGCGGCCGGATCGAGTTCGGGCCCCGTTACGAGGATTGTTTTGCTCATCGCGCGCGTCTCCATTGCGCTCCGAAGCGTCGGAGCACGTCTTTTCGTCTCGTTTCTGTCGATTGGCCCACAGCGGTCTCCCAACCGGTCGGGGGCATCCTCCTTGGATGGTGACACTATTACGAAGAATGTCTTCACAAAAGCGCGTAATTCTGGTTATTAGATTTAGCAAAACTGGATTTGATTATGGACACCCGTCAGCTTAAGACCCTTTTGGCCATTCATTCGCATGGCACTTTTGCGCAGGCTGCGGACGTTGTCGGCCTGACGCCTTCGGCGGTCAGCCAACAGGTTCATGCCCTGGAGGATGAACTTCAGGTGACCATCTTTGACCGCAGCACCCGTCCGCCACGCATCACGCCCGAGGGTCTTCAGGTTGTTGAAATGGCACGAGATATCTTGCGCCGTGAAGATGATACAAAGGCCAGCCTGCGCGGCGATCAGATCGCTGGAACGTTGATGCTGGGGTCAGTCCGGTCAAGTGCGCTGAACCTGCTTCCGCGGGCGCTGGTGCAAATGCGTCTGCGGTATCCGGATCTCAAACCGAACCTGCGGGTATCGCTCTCGTCCACACTAATTGCGGATGTGGCGGCGGGGAGGCTCGACGCGGCCATCGTCGCCGAACATGTCGGATTTCCGAACGCCCTGCGCTGGAGCCCCTTCCTGCGCGAACCGCTCTGGCTGATCGCACCTCCGGGGACGAAGTCCCACGATCCAATCCAGTTGCTGAACACCCGCCCCTATATCCGCTTTCGAAGCGCTGTCCCGCTGGCCAATCTGATCGACACTGAACTGTCCCGCCTGGGCGTCGTGACGCACGATGTCGCCGAGATCGACACTATTGGGTCCATCGTCACCGGGGTGCGGCAAGGCCTGGGAATCTCGGTGGTGCCGCATGTGGCGCTTCAGGAACCCGAGGATCTGGGCCTGACCCGCCTGCCCTTCGGCAACCCGCAGGTGGTCCGCCAGATCGGCATTGTCGAGCGCACCGCAACGCCGCGCGCAGAAATCATCGCGCTGCTGCATGCCGTCCTGGCGGACCTCTGCGGAGACTACGGTGTGGACCGTCGGCCCCGATCCTGACCGCGCGTTCACGACGGTCTCGCAATGACAACAGGCCGAACGGTTTTTCTCAGATCAAGGCGGGCAGATACGCGACCACACAATATCCGCCTGATGCAACACTGGCCGGATGAGGCAGTAATCAAACACGAATCCCATGGTCGATACGTGACTAGAAAAAATCAAACGCCCAATAACCCCTCGATGAAATCCTCCTGCCGGTCGAGCGCAGCTACCCATTTCTTCGGCACGGCGGCTTCCCGTTCGAGCGTCTCCGGCTCTGGTTGCCCGTGCAGGGTGATATAGCGCTTGAGCCCTGCCCCGTTCTCTGCACTTTTGCGGCCCTCCGGTCCGTAAATTCCGATCTAGCGAAGCCAGCGACTGCGCGATCATCGCAACGCGGCCGCCATGCGTCGCCAGGCGAGGCAGATTTCACCGGGCGGTCCGGGTCAATGCCGGGCCGCAATAGATGCACCACATCGCGCAACTCCGCTTCCCGCGCCGGCCTTCCGGTCCAGAGAACGCGACACGAACCACCCAAGCGCGCCGCGCGCGCCTATTCCGCAACACGGCGTGGGGGAGGTCAACTCGGCTTAACACAAGATGCAAGTGGTTCAGCACCGCGCTCGACAAAAACACAACATCTTCAGGGGTTGCAGCACACACGGAGGTGACCCGGGCTGGCATCCGAGGTAAAGTGTCGAGGTCGTTGGTGTGATCCGATCGGGTAGAAGTCTCGCCTAACGCCACACTAACGCGGCGCTTTCTACCAGACTACGGCCATATAACCGCCCTGCCCTGTTGTTCTGCGCTGAGTCCAATAAGTTTGCCTTAAAGGTCTTTTATATCGGGTCTGTCGTAGAACTATTAAATCTTGGTGTTCATCGCCAGATGTCGACAGATCCCAAAAAACCTGCGTCTTCCGAGAGCGCCCCGACCCCCTCGCCTGAGAGAATCGGGAATGGACGCCGGTGTCGCTGTAGCTGATATCCATTACCTACATCGGCCCCGCCGGTGCCTAATGAAATTGGCCAGTAGCCGCCGTCACGCCAAGTGACAACACCAATCAAGGCGATCTTCCTCAGGCCTTCAGCTGTTTGCCGAAGCCCGGACAAACGCGCGCCGGTCGTTATGGATGATTGGCCAAATGCCACAAAACGTTTCTCGGTGCAGCGATCGCGGAGCGGCCTGGTATCAGCTCGGACACAACGCGCATGGAAGGCAGGAGACCTCGTTTGGGGGGGGCAGTCAACGTTGTTGCAATCTCGTCGGCAGACCACTACGGCGCGACCCGAGCCAGACCACCGGAACGCAAGTGGTCCCGAGAGTGGTTATTGCGACGGAGTGGCGATAGCGTTCGGCCCCTAGGCTCGCTTGATCAGCTTCTGTTTGGGCGGGTCGGGCCTACGACGGGCGGCTGCAAGATTGCCGAACAAAGGTGGCGTCAGAGCTGTGATAAACGGTCGCAAGTCGTCTGATATCAATTGCGCCAGCAAGGTTCTGGCAAGCGCGATCACACGGCGCTGTCGGTCGCCGGCGCGGGGGTAAAGCTAGATATGAAACTGCACAACGCACCCGAGGTGGCGCGCCTCTCCTTCGCTTCAGATCTCACAGTTGACCTTCTTCCTCGGGGCATCCGGGTCAACGTTGTGAGCCCCTGCCCTTTCGCAAAGCTACGACCGCACTGTCCCGCGAAATTGCCAATTGGCAATAATCCGTTTTCCTCAATAGATGCAGGTGGTTACCAATCTAGATCGGATTGGCTTCGGCAAACTTGCGAAAGAACGCCAGGAACGCTCTGTCGGGGTCTGCCGCCGGCTCCTTATCCTGCGCCCAGCTGCGCCACTCTCCTTCGACGTGATAGATGTCATAGCCCGGATGCCGCAGCTTGGCGGTTTCATAGGTCTGCGTCTTGAGCGCTGCGCCCTGCCGGTCAAGCCATGCGGGCCGGGGTTTTGGCGCGGCGGCCGGGGCCGGTTCGACCTCTTCGGTCCGCCCCTCGGCACGGGCGCGGCGGCCCGGCGAGGCGAATTGCAACGCTCGCTCAACTTTGCCCGTGGCCTCGCCATCCTTGCGCCACCAGCGCAGCTCCACATGGGTGACACTGCGCCCCGTCTTGATCGGCGCAACCTCGACCATATAGTCGGACAGCGCCGATACCTCCTCCACCGCCGGATCAATCGCGCGCATCCGCAGGTTCGACCAGGAGGTCAACTTGCCCTTCGGCACCCCCAACACCCCGCGCAACGCGTCCAGGGTGAATTTCTCCGAGGAGCGCCAGCGCAGGTTCCCGCGTTTTTGCACCATCTCATAAAGTGTCAGCGCGTATTTGGAGCTGAGCGCAAACATAACCTCGCGCTGAAGCCGGGCAAAAATCGTCGAGTTAGAGATGATCTTGCGCAGGCGTGGCGGGATCTCATATTCCAGCAACCCGTCCGAGCGCGCCATCTCAAGGTTGCCGCCCAACAGCTGCACCCGCTCGATGGCGGGCTTGCCCTCCCAGACCGCCTCCACCTTCACGATGGCGGCCATCAGGCGTTCGATGCTTTCGCCGACCCGGTCGTTGGAATTATGCGACCCACGCAGCTCCGACTTTGCGATTACATGCAACACCGGCTTGTCGATCGCCTCCCAGGCGTTCTCAAGAAGCTGGTTATAGATGCGCCGATCCGTCAGGGTCAGCGGCGTCACCTCGATCAGGTCGACAAGCTCGCCTGGTTTGACCAGCGATTCCCGGCTTGGCCGGGCGTCGACGGTGCGGTAAGGTTTGGTTGGCTTGGCCATGCTGCGCGATTCCGTACCTCTTTTTCTTACATTTGTATCGGCAAGAATGTAATTTGACAAGAAGCGGGTTCCAGGGACACCACCCGAAATGTAAGCCAATCGGCAGGTCGGCAAGACACAGCCGAATCACATGTGCCTGCAAATCAAGGGTTTTAGAGCCCCCCGATTCGCCGCCGAAGGCGACACCCGAAACGTAAGATTTAGCCCACCAATATGTAACGTGAACCCACCCGATCCGTAAGGCCAGCAATCCCGGAATGTAATCCAAACCATCCCGATATGTAGTCTGTTACAGGGGAATCCGCATGATTTTCAGGGTGATCATTGCCGGGAACATAAGAATCCCAGAATCAAGAATAGGGTTGGTTTCTTCAATTTGGTGATTCTGGTTTGGCGCATTTGGCTGCGTCAGCCTTCCAAATCTTACCTTTGGGGCGCGCTGAAGGGGTTCAGCGCACTGATCTCCGAACTTGCGGGTTTGCCTCATGCACTTCCGGTGCTGGCGGCACATTAGGCCAAGGTTCGGTTTATTTGGCACAGCAGCCAAATATTCGCACTTGAGCAGAAGCGCCTGAAGGTGCATGTTCCTTGCAAAGAATAACAAAGAGCATCGCATATACCATGCAGGATTTTCCGGTCTCCCTCGAAGAAATAGACAACCTTGCCCGCCGCGCCGACACGGTGATCCGGCGCTTGCGTGAACGGGTCTTTGCCCCAGGCGCGCAAAAGGCCCTTTCGGTGCGGTTCAATGTCCGCACTGCGGCGGAGATGGCCGGGCGCACGGAAAAGGCGGTGCGTGACGCAGAAGGTGATGGCAGGCTGCCGACGCCGGAAAAAGACCCTAACACGGGCCGCAGAACCGGTTACAGCCTGGAGGAAGTGAACCGGATGCGGGAGGTGTTCGGCACCCTGCCCCGCCGCGCGGCGGAAGATCCGGCAACCGTCCTTGCCGTGCAGAACTTCAAGGGTGGCGTGGGCAAGTCAACCGTTGTGGTGCATCTGGCGCAATACCTCGCGCTGCGCGGTTACCGCGTCTGCGTGATTGATTGTGACAGTCAGGGGTCCACCACCTCGATCTTCGGGCTGAACCCGGATGTGGATGTGGATGAGGACGAAGACACGCTTTATCCCTTCTTCCGCCACGGCGGGCCAACCAGCCTGCATTACGCACTGCGCGCCACCTATTGGCCGGGCATCGCGATGATCCCCGCGAACCTTGGCCTTTATGATGCGGAATATGAATTTGCCGCCCGCATGGTGCGCGAGCAAAGCTTTGTCCTGGACCGGCTTCGCCACGGGATAGAGACGATTTCGGATCAGTTCGATGTGATCCTGCTGGACCCGCCGCCAGCGCTTGGGATGATCTCGCTTTCCGTGCTGCGGGCGGCCAATGCGCTGCTGATTCCGGCGCCACCCAACAACATTGATTTCGGTTCTACCGCGCATTTCCTCAAGATGATGGGCGCCACCCTGAACGAGCTGGCTGAACACGGCGGTGCGCGTGGCTATCATTTTGTTAAGATTCTTGCGACCAAGATGAACGATCAGAAAAGCGCGCATCAGGCGATCAAGCGGGTGATGGAGGCGGTGTTCCCCCATGACCTGATGCAATCGGTGCTGAAAGACAGCGCCGAGATCGACAATGCCACCGCCAATCTGATGACCGTCTACGAGATGACCGGTGCTGCGACCCGGACAGACACGCACAAGCGGTGCAGGGTCTATCTGGACGCGGTGGGCCGGGAGGTTGAAACCCTGATCCGCAAGACATGGCCCAGCCATCACGCGGCATTGAGGAAGGAAGGCATATTGTGAGCAAGCGGCATGATGCAGTTTTTGACGACGTATTGAAGGACCTGGGCGATGACACGCCGGCCCGCGACCGATCCGGTGCGCGGTTTCTCAAACGGTCGAACACGATGGCAGAGCAGGCCGGCGGCCAGCGCCAGGAAAAGGTGCTGCGCCTGGTGGACCCGGCCAGATGCGTGATGTGGGAAGGTCATAACCGGGCCTATGACCTGCTGACCGAGGACAATTGCCGCGATCTGATCGACGGTATTCTCAGCCAGGGACAGCAGGAATTCCCGGCAATTGTGCGCCGCCGTGCGGAAGGGCAGGGGGCAGAATACGAAGTGATCTGCGGCGCGCGTCGGCACTTCGCGGTGTGCTGGCTGCGGGCCAACAATTATCCCAAATTCGAGTATCTGATCGAGGAACGGGATCTGACGGATGAGGAGGCCTTTCGTCTTGCCGATATCGAGAACCGGGACCGGGAGGATATTTCGGATCTGGAGCGCGCGCGCGATTATGCAAAGGCGGTAGAGGCCTACTATGGCGGCCGGCAGAATGTGATGGCGGAACGGTTGCAGGTGTCTGCGGGCTGGTTGTCGCGTTACCTGCAACTGGCCAAGCTGGACGACCGGATTGTCAGGGCCTTCCCCAGCATCCGCGAGGTCAAGGAACTGCATGCCCGTCAGCTGAAACCGCTGATGGCCACGGCAGAGCAAAGCGACGCGGTGCTGAGGGAAGCCGATGCGATTGCGGCTGAAGAGGCCAATGTGCCAACAGCAAAGGTGATGGCGCGTTTGCGGGCAGCCGCGCTTCCCAGGAAGGAACGCCAGGCCGCCGACGAGATCTATCGGAAGCATCCGGAAGGGCAGGGGGTGCAGGTGCGCCGCAAGGGTCGGCGTATCCAGCTTGAGTTCGACAAGGATCTGAAGGGAGACAACCTGCGCGTGGCTTTGATGGCCTTCATGAAGGCGCATGAAGCCGGAAAATCCTGATTGCCAATTGGCAATATCCGCGTAAACGGTTTGTTTTCAGTAGCTTAATCTCACTCCAGCCCCTCAGCATGTCAGGCGGTTCGGGCAATTGCCGAAGACGATCCGGCAGCGGCTTATCGGACACAACTGGGGGCCGAAAGGTGGGGCGGTTGTGAGCCATATTTTGATGAAAAGCGCCGCCGTCAAATGGACTTGTCGCATGAAACGCCGACCCGCTGATTTGCGAGGCGACCTGGGTATTCTACCGCAACTGCCCGCCCGGGTCACTTGGGGCGGTTCGGAAAGCCCTGAAACTGTGGCGTATTTATCCGGGGCTGCGTTGGGCCATCTGGATATTGAGCCGTGAAGCGAGGAGACGCCCCCTGGGGTTGTCGGGCGCGGGGCAGGGGGTGGCGCCGACGACACGCGTCGCTGCCACAAGGCCGTCATCGAGCACGACGCGGTTCCAATCGTCCCGATCCGCAAGAACGGGCGGCTATGGAAGGATGACTGCCCCGCGGCACGCGCCCGGAACGACACCTTGATGGCAATGTTTTTTCCGGCTTCCATGTCATGTTACTCCTTCCTGAAGGGCGGGCTACTTGTAAAATCCGTCCCGCAGCCTGATGCCATGCTCCAGCCAGGCTTTCATGGCGCAAAGCATCCCCGTCCATCCTTCGCAATTGCCGAAGCAGGAGGTCAGGCCGGCCTCGGTCTCGGGCCAGCCGAATTCGCTGATCCGCACCAGCGTGCGTCCATCTTCCAGCGGGCTGAACTCCATGGTGACAGTTGTCCAGGTGGCAGTTGCCTTGGCCGTCTCCCATTGCAGCACGATCTTTTTGTTGGTGACGACCTCCTGCACCAGGACGGGGAAGGCGCCGGGAAAGTCGTGGAAGTCCCAGGTCACCTCGGCGCCGGTTTCCAACCGGCCCCGCGCCCCGCCCGTGGTGAAGTAATTCGACAGGCGCTCAGGTGCGACCACCGCCTCGAACACGTCCTCGACCGGTTTGGCGATGCGCCCGGCCACGGTGAACTTCAACTCCATGGTACGAATCCTCTTTGCTTTCCGCCATTAATGTTATAAAAATATAACATGTCAATGGAAGATAAATTTGACGCCTTGTTCAAGGCGCTTGGCCATCGGGTGCGACGTCAGATACTCGACCTGATCAAGGATGGTCCGAAGACCACCGGCGCCCTTTGCGAAACGCTGACAGATATCGACCGCTGCACGGTGATGCAGCACCTCTCCGTGTTGGAGAAGGCCGGGCTGGTGGTTGTCGAACGGCGCGGCCGGGAACGCTGGAACCACCTCGACGCCCTTCCGATCCACGACGTTCAGAAACGCTGGATCGGCCCATACGCTGCGCATGCGGTCGGGATGCTTGAGGAGCTGGAGGCGCTGGCAAAAATCGACGCATCACCGCAGGAGACTGCCGAAAAGAGCAATGCCTGAAACAGGGAGGCGGCTCCGATCTGTCCCCCCTTGCATGCGCCATTCCTCGTCCTCGTTTTTCCAGGGCGCTTGCCGACCCGACCCGACGCGCCGGGCAATCATTGCGCGTCTGGCGACAGGCGAGACTTCGGTCGGGGAAATTGCCCGGCCCTTTGCCATGGGCCAGCCGGCTGTTTCGCACCACCTTAAGGTTCTTGAAGAATCCGGCCTCATCACGCGGCGCATAGACGGCACCCGTCGCCCATGCCGCCTTGCAGATGGCGCTCTTGAAGAAATCGAGGGATGGCTCTCGATGCTGCGTCGCGGACCGGAAGCCAACTTTGACCGCCTGGATGCGGTGCCGTAAAGCCCTGTCCGCGGCTTTCTACTTTCAATCCAGAGCTGACTCACATTGGTTCTGGGGCGACATCACATATGAACTGAAAGCTGTTTGAGATCCGGTGTCCGTATTTCCACTGCCAAGATCGCCAATAACTTGACGATGCCATCATGTTTCACAGCAAACGTTCAACCAGGTCGAAATCAGCTGCGAAATGGTCTTTGATGATTTCGACCGTCCTTTGGTCATCCAATGCCAATTTGCGCAACGCCGTGGAGGCGGGCGATTGGTTGAGTTTAGGCAAGTTCAACCCTTCGGGTTGGAAGTCGTATTCATCGCAAAGTGCTTTGAAGTCTTCATCAAGGTGCGTGAAGCGGATGACGTGATCGGGCATCTGAACCTTGCCATCAACCGAAATGTAGTCGGTCAGCGTAAAGCACTTTCTCATGAACGCTTCGAACTCGCCAATGTCCCATCGCGGAGGTGTTTTTTCCCAAATGCCGTCTTTTTCCACCATCCAGCGACGGGGAGAAAAGTAAAGTGAAATTGCTCTCTCTATCGGGTCGCGTACTGGCACAGCGACTTTGTAGTCATTGAATGTGGAGCCAAGCGCAGTCTTGTAGTCAGACAAAAGTGCATGCTTACGCTTTGTAAATTCACCTGAAAGGCCAAACCTGTCGATAGAGTCCTGGTACTTGTGCGCCGTCATCCGGTCGTCAGAGAAAGGCAGTAACGCAGTGGTCACGGAATTTCCGCCGGTCTTCTGGACATGGATGTAGATCAGTTTCCTAGAGACAAATATCAATGCAAAACTCCTTTGAGTGTTCGTCGGGCCTGGGATCAGCGCCTGGTGGGGTCGCCTACAATTGCCTGATGTCCCGAACCTTTCGCGCCGCTGCCATTATTGTTTGTTTCTAGGCCCAAGCGTTATTTCCCCGTAGCTTCCAGCGATAGTTCGCAGTCCGTTTTATATGCTTCATATTTTTCTGACTGCCAAACCTGCGCCAAGGTCATGCCTGGGCTTAAGGTTGTTGGAATGTCGAGCAGAGGGTCATCCGTTTGGCGCGCCAACGCTGCCAATAACTTTTCGTTGGATGGTTGATAGTCACTCTTGGTTTTCGCCAGCTGCACGTCTGAAAGAAGCCGAAGCTTAACTGCCTCTTCTGGCGGCGTATTGCGTGCGATGATCCTGCGGGCGTGGTAGGCGTCCCCGGAATAACGCCTCCCCGCTTCAAGAATATAAGCGATCTGATGCCCGCTCAGCCTGACTTGTTGGGGGTCAATCTGGGGCAAGTCGGGCAAATCGGGCAGCTGTGCCGCGGTCAGGAAGCTGCCTAGCAAGTCGTCACGCGCTTCATCGAAAAAAACGATCTGGCAGGACCCGAAATGTTGCATCCAGACTTCATAGTCCCTGAACCAGTCTGGCGCGCGGTATCGGAGCGTCGTCGGGTCTTCTAATGTAGCCAGAAAATCGGACATGCTGCCGCAAAAACTTCCGGTTTTGATCCATTGGCTATAAAGTGAAGTAATCCAGTGATCCTGCCTTCGAATGAACAAGACGACGGTCACTTCAACGTCTTGAGGCAGCATTTCCTTTAGGGTTTTCGCGTGAAAATGGCGAAAGTCTTCGGCGGATAGCACGACCGTTTCATTGTCGGGCTGCCAATTCGCCAACAACCGGTCCACTAGATTTTGCGGGTCAAGAACTGTCGGGTCAATCCTTGGAAAAGCACGTTTGAAATCATAGGTCCGTTCCTTGGACAGGCAGGCCGCAAGCAATTTGGCATTCCCCGCAATGCGTTTCACTTCGTCCAGAACAGGCACAAATATGCCTCGTGACCGGACGTAGTCTGCATCAAGTCGCAGGCGTTTTTGGATATATGTGGAACCTGTTTTGGCCGATCCAATATGAAGGACAATGCGCTTCATTCAGCCGTCAACTTTTTTGCCTACGGCATTGCGTACAAATTGCATTTTGTGCAGGTCCTCTTGAGCCATCGTCAGGTCCGCCATGGTGGGAAACGACACCCCGACCAAAATAGAATTGATCGAGGCAACTTTGTCAATCAACGCCCTGATCGCTTCAAGGTCATTAAGGTTTTGCATCACGGGTCGGATCGAAACGCCTGCGTGGGTGTGCACAACAAAGCAGGCTCCACTGAGGTAACCGCCAAAACACAGACGAAAATTGTAGTTGTTGGGGAGCGTAAAAATATCTGGCTGATGCTTCATCAAAGCTTGCTGGAACGAAGGCTGATCCATCACTTTTCCGGGGTGGTCAGCGGATGTTAGGCGGTCTTTGTAGTCGGCAAGCCAACTGTCCATGACATCGCGCTGGCTGCCGTTCAGGAACACCACACCAGAATTGAGTTTCCAGCGCCTGCTCCATTCTTCCTTGACCGCGGCGTCCATACTGCAAACGCTCTGGCGGTATGGCGGCTGGCACGCGGCTATGTCAAAGGGCCCAAAATCAAATACTCTTGCCAGATCACCCAAGATAAAAGTGTCTGTGTCCAGAAACACTGTCTTCTCAAAAGGTGACGCAGCGATGGCCTCCAACTTTTGAAGTTTGGGATGGTCGCGCGGCACATCGGTCACAATCACTTCAGAGAATGGTGACCAGGAAGGCTCCGCCAATCTGTCCGCCAACACGCGTGAATTCGAGTGTAAGACAATTGGTTCTTTGCTGTGTTGCCTCAAACTGAATGCGGATATCATCGCCTCAGCGTGGTACAGCGGTGTCTCTATGTCTTCATCAAATGCACTGTAAATAAACACTCTTTTGCCTTGCTGACCGATATGATTTTGCACATGCTATGTTATAAGACCATGCGGGAAAGGACCACCAGAATCGGCACCTGAGCATTCACCATGAAGTGCCCAAATTTCCTGGACGGCATCGTCATGTTGCAACGCATCTCACCTGGCGGTAGGTGTCCTTGTAACCAAGTCCAAGCAATCTGGCGCTGTTCAGGCGGGCCGAGCGTCACCTTATCCGCGCCGAGAGTGACCATGCCACTTTGAAAAGGCAGCACGGTTATCGGCAAGGCCTCTGATCCCTGCGATCTGCAAATGCGACATTACAAAGGTTGGAGGTGATCAGCACAGTCAACCAGGTGTCCTGGGCGAGATCGCCTTTGTTCACGGTTTTACCCGGCTGGCTGCGTGAGATTATGGACGCATTGTGATGCCTGTGGCCCACATGGGCTAATGAACTTTCCCAATCACAGGTTTTCGAGAATGAGCACTTCGATACGTATGCGTTCCTGCGACGCGAGGGTGGCGCGGTTTTCGCATTTTGCCCGCAGGATCCTGATTGCGCTGCGCACCAGATGCCCGGGGTCCTGATGGATCACGGCGTCCAGTTCACCATTTTTCAGGGCCAGCTCAGTTGAGGGTGTGCGTTCGTGGGCTATCGTCACACGATCCCGGATGACACCGGCGCGGCGCCCTTTTTCCAGCGGGATGCGGGCCTCCACTCCCATGAAGTAGATGCCCAGGATGTCGCTGTGGGTTCGGATTGCATTGTGCAGGATGTTTTCCGTCCGGTCCGGATCCCCGTAGGTTTCAAGGGTCGGAAGCACCTTCAGGTTCGGATATTCCGCATTGATGATCCCATCGAAGCCAAGCCTGCGTTCGAGGCTGTCGCGCGCCTGGGTGGTTTCGGTCAGGACAAGAACCGACCCTTCCTTGTTCCCGATGAAACGGGCCATCAAGCGGCCTGCGGTTGCCCCTGCTGCCCTGTTGTCAATGCCGACAAAGCCATGTTCCCCATCGTCCTGCTGGTCGGCGACAAGCGGTATCGTCTGGATGCCACGTTCTCTCATCCTCAGCAGGGCGTCGCGGATCTGCGGGGTTTCGGGCGCCATGATGGCGACGCCGTCGACATCCTCTGCGGACAGGTTCGAGAGGTTGCGCGCAGCCTCATGCGGATCCTGATCGTCAATTCGAATGACATCCGCCTCGATCATCTCAGCACGGCTGGCGCTGTCGAATTCCGCTATTCGGTCTATGATCTCCATCAGGAATTCATCGCCTGATCGGGGCAGGGCGAATACGAACCTGTATCCTCTCTGTCGCGCCAGGGTCGCGGCAACCTGGTTCCGTTGAAACCCGATTCTTTCAATGGCGTCATTGACAGTTTTGACCGTCTTTTCCCGTACGCCGGACCGGCCATTGAGCACCCTGTCCACGGTCGCCAGACTCACGCCTGCAGCGTTGGCCAGGTCCTTTATCGTTGGTCTCATTCTGTCAAAGCTCTGATTTCATAGGATAACCACCCCATCTTTGACAATTTTGGAGGAAATCACAAGCTAAATGAGGTGCGCACCTCAAATAGTTCTTGCCTTGAGGTGCGCACCTCATTTACGCTCGGGCGAGTTAAGTCGCGGCAGGAGGGCCGTGGCGATGAAACTGGGAGGATTTCGAAATGAAGACGAAACACCTGACGACAGCTGTCCTGTCGTCACTTATCGCAAGCTCTGCCGCGACTTCGGCCCTGGCCGAGGATCTGACGCTGTGTTGGGCTGCCTGGGACCCGGCCAATGCCCTGGTCGAACTGTCCAAGAATTTCGAGGCGGAATCAGGTCACACCATGAATTTTGAATTCGTGCCCTGGACCTCATTTGCGGACCGGATGCTCAACGAGCTGAATTCAGGGGGGCAATTGTGCGATCTGATGATCGGCGACAGCCAGTGGATCGGCGGCGGTGCCGAGAACGGTCATTACGTGAAGTTGAATGAATTCTTCGAGGCCAATGGCATCGACATGGCCGATTTCATTCCGGCAACTGTCACCGGCTATGCGGAATGGCCCAAGAACACGCCGAACTATTATGCCTTGCCGGCCTTTGGGGACGTCGTTGGCTGGACCTATCGCAAGGATTGGTTCGAACGCCCGGAACTGCAGGAGGCGTTCAAGGCCAAATATGGCCGCGCGCTTGGCGTGCCGACGACATTGGAAGAGCTGAAGGAGATTGCGCAGTTCTTTCAGGGCCGGGACATTGACGGCACCACGGTTTACGGCGCCGCGATCTATACCGAGCGTGGCTCGGAAGGGATCACCATGGGGGTGACCAACGCGCTTTATAACTACGGGTTCATGTACGAGAATCCGGACAAGCCCTATGACCTGGAGGGCTATGTGAATTCCGATGGCGCTGTTGCAGCGCTGGAATTCTACAAGGATCTTTACGACACCGCGACGCCGCCGGGCTCGTCCAACTGGTACATGGGCGAGAATATCGATGCCTATAAATCAGGCCAGGTGGCGCTTCAGATGAATTTTGCCTTCATCTGGCCAGGTGTTGAAGCCGATCCGAACGTGGGCGGCGGAAAGTCGGGCTATTTCCCCAATCCGGCAGGGCCTGCGGGCCAGTTTGCGCAACTGGGCGGGCAGGGGATTTCTGTCGTGGCCTATTCGGACAAGCAGGATGCGGCGCTGGAATATATCCAGTGGTTCGCGCAGCCCGAGATTCAGGCAAAGTGGTGGGAACTGGGCGGTTACTCGGCGCTGCGCGCTGTGGTCGAAGATCCGGGGTTCGCCGAAAGCCAGCCCTACGCGCAGACCTTTCTCGACAGCATGGCAATCGTGAAAGATTTCTGGGCGGAACCGGCCTATGCGGATCTGCTGCTGGCGATGCAGGAACGTGTCCACAATTACGTGGTGGCTGGTGACGGCACCGCGAAGGAAGCGCTTGACGGTCTGGTGCGTGACTGGACCGAAGTGTTCGAGGACGAAGGCAAAATATAGGGCTCCTCCCCGTCGGTTCCCTTTGGGGGGCTGACCGCACCTGGCGGCCCGGCGGGCCGTCAGGATGCCTATGCCGAGGATATCTGGACGCCCGACTTATCCGCGCGTCAAAGGACAGGAACAATGACAGACACTTCCATCGACAAGCTCGCCCGAGCCACGCCCAAGAC
This sequence comes from Sulfitobacter sp. IGS-18, assembly GCF_059628195.1. Taxonomy (NCBI): domain Bacteria; kingdom Pseudomonadati; phylum Pseudomonadota; class Alphaproteobacteria; order Rhodobacterales; family Roseobacteraceae; genus Sulfitobacter; species Sulfitobacter sp. IGS-18. Next base: position 484,495 of record NZ_JCAQIH010000002.1, read on the forward strand.
CGTGGCCCGCCGCATAAAGGGTCTGTCCGATCGCAGCATCGCATGGCTTTTCGTGGCTCCGACAATCTTTCTGCTGCTGGCCGTAAATATCTTTCCGCTGATCTGGACGATCAGGCTCAGCTTTACCGATTTCCGCGTGAACCGCCCGAACCGCGATGTCGAATGGGTCGGTCTGCGCAATTATGAACGGATCCTGACCGACCCGGACATCTGGGCCACGATGCAGGCAACGGCGCATTTTCTGTTCTGGACCATCGTGTTCCAGGTCCTGATCGGCTTTTTCCTGGCCTTCCTGATCAACAAGAAATTCAAGGGCAACGACCTCTGGACCACGATCATCGTCTTTCCGATGATGCTGTCGCCCGCGGTGGTCGGGAACTTCTGGACCTTCCTTTACCAACCGCAAATCGGATTGTTCAACTACGTGGTCGCGTTCTTCACCGGGGTCGACCCGGCGAGCTTTTCGATGATCGGCAGCGTGAATCTCGCGCCCTGGGCCATTGTTATCGCGGATACCTGGATGTGGTCCCCCTTTGTGATGCTGATCTGTCTGGCCGGACTGCGGTCCATTCCTGACAGCATCTATGAGGCAGCGGAATGTGATCGCGCCAGCAAGTGGCGGCAGTTCTGGACAATCACGGTGCCGATGGTGCTGCCCTTCCTGATGCTGGCCGTGCTGTTCCGCGGGATCGAGAATTTCAAGATGTTCGACCTGGTGGTGCAGCTGACCGGGGGCGGCCCGGGGAATACCACGACGCTCACGTCGATCGACCTGAAGCGGGAAGCCTTCGAAAGATGGCGCACGGGCTATTCCTCGGCCTATGCGGTGATCCTGTTCGTCACCGTCTTCGGCCTCGCCTCCATCTACGTCAAGGCATTGAACAAGGTGAAAGAACGATGAGCTATTCGATCACGGAACCTGGCAAGGGCATCAAGTGGATCGCCGGTATATTGGTCGTCTGCTATGCGCTGATTACCATCGCGCCGCTGCTGTGGATCATCGCGACGGGCTTCAAATCGGGGCCGGATTCCATCGCATATCCGCCCAAGGTGGTATTCGAGCCGACGCTCGAAGGCTATGTGAACCTGTTCACGGACCGCACCCGCGCGACCAGCGACATGCTGGAGGCCGCAGGCCCGCCCGAAACCTGGTACGAGCAGATCGCGCGGGATCAGGGCACGGTCATCACCGGTGCGTCGCGCTACGGCGAGCGGTTCCTGAACTCCATCATCATCGGTTTCGGGTCGACGGCGCTTTGCATGATCCTTGGCACTGCCGCCGCCTATGCGTTCAGCCGCTTCCGGGTGCCGCTCAAGGATGACCTTCTGTTCTTCATCTTGTCCACGCGGATGATGCCGCCAATTGCCGTGGCGATCCCGATCTTTCTGATGTTTCGGAACCTCGGCCTGAACGATACGCACCTCGGAATGATCCTGCTCTATACAGCCGTGAACCTGTCTCTGTCGGTCTGGCTTCTCAAGGGTTTCATCGACGAGATCCCCGTGGAATACGAGGAAGCGGCGCTGATCGACGGCTACACGCGGTTCCAGGCATTCTACAAGGTGGTGCTGCCGCAGGCGGCAACGGGCATCGCATCGACCGCAATATTCTGCCTGATCTTTGCGTGGAATGAATATGCCTTTGCGGTGCTGCTGACATCGGGCACGGCGCAGACGGCACCACCGTTCATCCCGACCATCATCGGCACCTCCGGCAAGGACTGGCCCGCTGTTGCAGCGGGGGCGACGATATTCCTCGTCCCGGTCATGATTTTCACGATCCTGCTGCGCAAGCACCTGCTGCGCGGGATCACATTCGGAGCCGTTCGCAAATGAGCAATTCACCCTTCGACCCCGACGAGAGCCTGACCGAAGCCCAGATGGACCGTGAGCGCAAAGGCACCCCGAAGCCGGAAGTGACCGATACGCGCGGGCAACCGGACGAAGGGTATCGCGCGCATCCCGCCGCGCGGATATTCCTCCGCGGCCCCTGGGAAATGCTGGCGACGATCCTGATCGCGGCCGGTGTGGTGATGCTGATGCAGCCATTCTTCCTGGGGCTCTACACCTATTCGTTCATCGTCACGCTGACAGGCACGGTGATGTTCATCATCGTCAGCCATTTTCCGGAGTAGTCGCATGGCACAGATACGGATTGAGAACCTGCGCAAGGATTTCGGCAGCTTCAATGCGGTGAAGTCCTCGACCTTCACGATCGAGGACGGCGAGTTCTTCATGCTTCTCGGGCCTTCGGGTTGCGGCAAGACCACGACCCTTCGCATGATGGCAGGGTTGGAATTGCCCACTTCGGGGCGCATTTTCATCGACGGCGAAGAGGTTGGCCAGAAACCGGCGAGCCAGCGGGACATTGCCTTTGTTTTCCAGATGTTCGCGCTCTACCCGCATATGAACGTGCGGGGCAACATCAGCTATCCGCTGAAAAGCCAGGGGATGCCGAGGGCAAGGATCAAGGCCAAGGTCGAGGAGGTTGCCGAAATCCTTGGCGTTACCGATATTCTGGACCGGCCCGTGGGCGGCCTGTCGGGCGGGGATCGTCAGCGGGTGGCCCTGGGACGGGCCATCGTGCGCGACCCAAAGGCGTTTCTCATGGATGAGCCGCTTGGCGCACTGGATGCCGAATTTCGCGAACGCATGTCGGAGGAATTGCGCGCCTTGCACGACAGGATGAAGGCGACAACTGTCTATGTGACCCATGATCAGCTTGAGGCGATGCAAATGGGCGACAAGATCGTGGTCATGAACCATGGGGTGGTTGAGCAGTTCGGGGTGCCGCAGGACATCTACGACTGGCCCGCGACCAGGTTCGTGGCACAGTTCATCGGCTCGCCGCCGATGAATTTTCTCGATTTCGAAGGCGTGATCGGTGCCGGTGGCGATGAGGTCCGGTTGAACGATGTCGAGGTGAAGGTTCCCCCGAGCATTGAGGGGGCCAAGGGGAAACTGACGCTGGGCGTTCGGCCCGAGCATGTGACCCTGGATGGTGACGCGCCGTACCGGGGCCGGGTGATGGCGACGGAATATCTCGGGACAACCCAGATCGTGACGCTGGACACGGCCAACGGGGCCCTCAAGGCCCGCGTCGCCAGCGCGGAACGGGTGGAGGTGGGGACAACCACAGGCCTGCGGTTCGACGCGCGGACCATTTCGCTGTTCGACCAGCAAAAAGGTCGCGCGCTGCGGTCGCAAGCCAATGCAGGAGTGCTGGACCATGGCTGAGGTCACCTTGACGGGAATTACCAAACGATATGGGAATGATGTCGCGCTGAGTGATGTCACGATGACGGTGCCCGATGGCTCATTCGTGGTGCTGCTTGGTCCCACGGGCGCGGGAAAGACGACGACACTGCGGATGGTTTCCGGGCTTGATACGCCTGATCTCGGGACGGTCATGATCGGCGGGCGCGACATGGCCGGGCTGATGCCGGCCCAGCGTGACGTGGCGATGGTGTTTCAGCAATACTCGCTCTACCCGCATCTGACGGTCCGGCAGAATCTGGAATTCCCCCTGAAATCCCCGATCTTGAAGACATCGCAGAAAGAGATCGACCGCAAGGTCGGTGAGGTGGGCGAGATGCTGCAAATCTCCCACAAGCTGGACAACAAGGCGACCGCGCTTTCGGGCGGGGAAATGCAGCGGGTTTCCATCGGGCGTGCATTGGTGCGCGATCCTGCGGTGTTCCTCATGGATGAACCGCTCAGCTCGCTGGATGCCAAGCTACGTGCCGATCTGAGGGTTGAACTGAAGTCCATTCAGGCCGATTCCGGCGCAACGCTGCTTTATGTGACCCATGACCAGATCGAGGCGATGACGATGGCCACACATGTGGGTGTGCTGGACAAGGGGCGCCTGGTGCAGTTCGGCCCACCGCGCGAAATCTACGAACAGCCGGTCAGCATCTACGCGGCAAGCAGGTTGGGCCAGCCGCGGATCAACGTGCTGCCCGCAGAGGTATTCGGCGGGGCGCCGGAGGGGGCAAAGACGATCGGGCTGAGACCGGAACAGATCCGCCAGGGCGATGGCGAGGAAAGCCGCGTCGAGCGGGTCGAGCGACTGGGCGACCAGACACGACTGCACCTGCGTTTCAAATCGCACGATATCGTCACCGTGACCGATGCGCACACAGAGCTGAAACCGGGAGATCGGGTCAAGATTCGGCCCGAGAAACCTTTTTACTTTGACGCGTCCGGCGCTCGTCTGGCCTGAGGGAGGATACCATGGCTCAATTCATCAACGAAAAGGAAGCAACCGTCACTGAGGCGATCGACGGACTTCTGCAGGCTTCTGGTGGCGAACTGGCCCGTCTCGACGGTTATCCGCACATCCGCGTGGTGGTGCGGGCGGATTGGGACAAATCAAAGGTGGCGCTGGTGTCCGGGGGCGGGTCGGGCCATGAGCCTGCCCATGCCGGGTTCGTTGGCAAGGGGATGCTGACGGCTGCGGTATGCGGGGATGTTTTTGCATCCCCCTCCGTGGATGCCGTGCTGGCGGGCATACTGGCGGTGACCGGCCCGGCCGGATGTCTGCTGATCGTCAAGAACTACACCGGCGACCGGCTGAACTTTGGCCTCGCGGCAGAACGGGCGCGGGCTTTCGGGCTCAAGGTCAACATGGTGATCGTCGATGACGACATTGCGCTGCCCGATCTTCCGCAGCCGCGGGGCGTCGCCGGCACGCTTTTCGTGCACAAGATTGCGGGCGCCCTGGCCGAAAGCGGTGAACCGCTGGACAAGATCACCTCGGCAGCCGAGCGGGTCATTGCCGGAACCAGCACCATCGGCATGTCCCTGGACACATGTACCGTGCCGGGTTCACCCAAGGAAAACCGCATCGGCGCGGGAAAGGCAGAGTTGGGACTGGGTATTCACGGGGAGGCCGGGGTTCAGCAGATCGCTTATCAGAACGCGCGGCAGGCGGTTGCTGCCGTCACCGAAAAGCTGGCAAAGGTCATGAAATCCAAGCCCCATGTCGTCTTGTTGAACAACCTTGGCGGTGCCTCGGTGCTTGAAATGTCGATCCTGGCCAATGACCTGACGCAATCGGATATTGGCAAGAACCTCAAGCTGATCGTGGGGCCCGCATCGCTGATGACCTCGCTCGACATGCGGGGCTTTTCAGTCTCTGTTTATGCATATTCGGCAGAGGACCAGGCATTGCTTGCCGCGCCTTGCAGCCCGTCGGCGTGGCCCGGCTGCAAGGCGATCAAACCCGTTTCCGTGGTGGAATTGCCCGACGGTCTGCGCCCGATCCAGCCGATCCCGTCACAGCACAAGGACACGGCCGCCTTCCTGACCAAATGCTGTCAGGTTCTGATCTCGGCGGAGGCAGACCTGAACGCGCTCGACGCGAAGTCCGGGGATGGCGATACCGGTTCGACACTGGCAGGCGCGGCGCGGGCACTGATCGACGCGCTGGACCGGATGCCGCTGGCGGACCACACGCAGCTTTTCCGGGCCATCGGTCAGGAACTGAGCCAGACGATGGGCGGGTCCTCCGGCGTATTGCTGGCAATCTTCTTTACCGCCGCGGGGGACGCGGCTTCGAGCGGGCTTGGCATGATCGCGTCACTCAAGGAGGGCCTGGCCCGCATGCAGAAGATCGGGGGCGCACAGATCGGCGACCGCACCATGGTCGATGCGCTGAAGCCCGCGCTGGACGAGTTGGAAGCCAAGGGCCTTGCCGATGCGGCCCTCGCCGCGCGGAGCGGTGCGGCTCATACCGCAACAATCACGAAGGCAAAGGCGGGGCGGGCCTCCTATATCAGTGCCGAACAATTGGACGGTCACGTGGATCCGGGGGCAGAGGCGGTTGCGCGGCTTTTTGAACAGCTCGCGACCTGACATCGTGCTTTCCTTGCCTGGTTCCGGTCAGGACGTGACGGAGATTGAAGCCGAAGGCGGTCTGGGCGATTGACGCGGCCCTGTAATGGGCCAAGTCTGGGCGAAACCGATTGCAGGAGCTTTCAATGACCACGGACAGCACACCCCTTCCACTGCCGGATGGCGCTTTGGAGCGGATCACCAAAGCCGTCGATGCGGGGTTCGAGGCCCAGGTCGGGTTTCTGGCGGATTTCGTCGCAATCCCGAGCCTGAGGTTCGAGGAAGGTGCCGCCCAGGATTTCATGGCGCAGGCGCTGCGGCAACGGGGCTACAAGGTGGATGACTGGACGATCCGGCTGGAAGACCTTGAGCACCTGCCGGGTTTCGGGCCGATCCACGGTGATTTTTCACGCGCGCGAAGTGTGGTCGGCAGCCATCACAGTGCCCGGACAAAAGGGCGTTCGCTGATCCTGCAGGGGCATCTGGACGTGGTGCCGACCGGGCCGGTCGAGATGTGGAAGTATCACCCCTTCGACCCGGTGATCGAGAACGGCTGGATGAACGGCCGCGGGGCAGGAGACATGAAAGCCGGCACGGTCGCCGCCCTTTATGCGCTGGATGCGCTCAAGGCCGCCGGGTTCGAGCCTGCGGCGACCGTGCATTTCCAGTCGGTAATCGAGGAGGAAAGCACGGGACTTGGCGCGCTTTCGACCCTGCAGCGGGGCTACCGCGCCGATGTCGCGGTTCTGCCGGAGCCATCGAGCCTGACGATCAACCGCGCTCAGGTGGGGGCACTTTGGTTTCGGCTGCGGGTGCGGGGCAAGCCGGTGCATGTGTCGGTCGCGGGCGAAGGGTCGAACGCGATCATGGCGGGCTATGATATTCTTGCCGCTTTGCAAGAAATGGAGGCGGAGTGGAACGCGCGCGCGGCGCAGGACCCGGTCTATCATGACGTGCCGCACCCGCTGAACTTCAATGCGGGCAAGATCGAGGGCGGGGACTGGGCATCGAGCGTGCCGGCCTGGTGCGACATCGACTGCCGGATGGGCGTGCTGCCGGGGCAGGATCTGGAGGCTGCCAAGGCCGAGATCGAGGCCCGCGTGTCGGGGGCGGCGCGCGACCATCCTTTCCTGTCCAACAACCCGCCCGAGGTGATCTGGAACGGTTTCCAGGCCGAAGGATACGTGCTGGGGCCTGACGCCGACCCGGCGCTGGCAGTGATGCGCGCGGCCCACGCGCAGGTCATGGGTGCGGGCGCGCAGATCGCCGAGCACAAGATGACGGCGCTGACGGACACGCGGTTTTATGGTCTCTACTATGACATTCCGGCCTTTTGCATCGGGCCTACAGCACAGAATATTCACGGCTTCGATGAACGCGTCGAACTGGAATCGATCCGCAAGCTGACGGTGGTTCTGGCGCTGTTCATCGCGCAATGGTGCGGTTTGAACCCCTTAGGGGACTAGGTTGATCCGGGATCTGGTCGCGGAATCCACGGCTTCCGCCGAATAGAGCATCGGCACGTAATCCCCCGCAGCCCAGAGCGGCGCCAGATCGGCGTAGTGGGGGCTGTCCGGCAGGGCGGACTGGCCGGGCGTGTTGATCCAGACGCTGTTGTCCCATGCGCCCACGTCCACAACCATGCGGACCGAGGCGCCGATGGTCACCCGGTAGTCCGCCGCTTCGTAGTGGCCCAGCATCACGGTGCCACCCGCCCCGCCGGTCGGCAGGGGGCCGATATCCTGCTTGCCGCCGATCGGGGTCAGCGCGTGATTGAAATAGCCCTGGTGCAGGTCGCCCCATTGCCATCTGGTGGTGTCCTTGCCGTAGGTTTCGCAGGCTTCTTCCCAGGCGGTCTGCAGCGTGCCGGCCAGAAGCGCATCGCGGTCCGGTGCTGCCCGGGCAGCAAGGCCTGGAAGATCGCCGCGCAGCAGGCGCAGGACGGTAGGCACGCTGCCCGGAACAAGAACGGCGCGCAGGGCGGGATCCTCCGCCACCCGATCCAGCAGGGCGGGGCGCAGGTGCCGGGACAACCAGATCTCATAAAGAAGTGCCGCGGCGGAAGAAGCCCGCGCATAGCCGTCCCAGGCCTGCAGCAATCCTCGGGCCGGGGAGGGGGCGCTGGCGGGCAGCATCGCGCAAAGCTCTTCGGCCAGGGCCGAATAGGTATCGGTTTGCAATGCGCAATTGTCGGCCACGTTTCGGGCACCACCCCTGGCGATCACGTCGGCGATGCGGTCGGCGCGGCCGTCCTCGAACCATTCAAAGCCGACGGGCCGGGCATCGTGATCCCAGGTGTCCGGCAGGTTCATCTCGTTCGCGGAATGGACAAAGCCGCGCTCGGGGTTGGTAATGGCGGGCAGATCCTCGGCGGTCATGTATCCCTGCCATTCAAAGCGGCCATCGCCCGGCACCGGGGTCAGGCCGCGCCAGCCGGAGCGGCGCGGGACATAGGCCGCCGCCTGCCAGCAGATATCGCCGACGGTATCGGCATAGACCATGTTGACCGAGGGCGCGCCCCATGTGGCAAGTGCCTTGCGGAAGTTTGGCACGCTGGTGCTGCGCATGGATTTGAGGGACCCCATGTAGGGCGACGTGCCCGGATCGGTAAAGACAGTGCGGACAGCGACGCCGACATTGTCCCGCGCATGGACCAATGGGCCGTGACGGGTAAAGCCCAGGGTTAGAGACTGTTCCGGCGCATCTTTCACCGCAAATTTCTCTTCTACCCAGGTGATCGCCTCGGTCCCGGTGCCAAAGCGGTAGGCGTTGCCGTCCTCGGTCAGGTCGTAAACCATGACGTCCTCCTGATCAGCGCAGAAGATCGTGAGGCTGAAGGCCGCGGTGCCGTTGTGGCCGGCCATGATGCCGGGAGAAGAGGGCTCTCCCGCGCCGATTATGTCGAGGCCCGGCGCGGTGAGATGGACCATGTAGCGCAGGGAGGGTGCGGCATGGGCGCGGTGCGGGTCGCTTGCCATGATGGCGCGGCCGGTGTCCGTCTGGCCCGGCGCAATGGCCCAGTTGTTAGAGCCTTCGGGTGGTGTTGCGCGTTGCACGGTCTTTCGCGCGTCCACACTGGACCATAGCGGTGCCTCCTCCAGCGTCGCGTCAAGCCGGGCGCGCTGGAAGGTCACGGGTGCCGTGGCAAGCTCGTAGACCGCCAGCGCATCTGAAGGCAGGCGCTTGTCGGTTGTGACGTCCCATTCGCTGTCCGGCACGGGAGGGGACAGGGGCACACGCAAGAGATCGGTTTCCGGGTCGGCAAGGGTATGGACCTGCAGACGCGCCAGTTCCGACGCCGCGTTGCGGGCGAGACAATGGGTGCGGATGCGCACCACATCCTCGGGCAGCCAATGGGCCGGTTCAGTCCCTAACTCGGCGAATTCGGGCGGCAGGGGCAGGTCACCCGCAAGCACCAGATCGACAGCGGCATTGATGCCTGCGGCGAAAGCCGTGCAGATTTCCCGGGAATCTTCGCCATAGGCGGCCCATTCCCGATCCATCTCTCCACGATAGAGAAACAAACGCGCGGCGCGGTCCTGCATCAGATAGCCGGGCCCAAAGTCGGCGGCCAGCAGGCCCAACCCGCGCTTGCGCCAGAGGTCAATCTGCCAGAGCCGGTCGCGCGCGGCGTTGAACCCCTGCAGGAAAAAAGCGTCTTGTTGGGTCTCCGCGCGGATATGCGCCATGCCCCATGTGTCGATTGAGATGCTGGCAGGGGCCGAGAGGCCGGGCAGTTTGATCGTTGTCATGGGATGTCTCCTCGGGAAGATCAGTACTTGCTGAGGGCGCGTGCGGCCTGCTGGCCAAGCGGTGCGGTGCGGGCGCGGAACTCTTCGGGGGTCCACTCGGCAAGCGAGCCCGCGATGTGAATGGCGGCGACCGGTGCGCCCTTGCTGTCGAGGATCGCAAAACCCATGGCGATTTCGCCTGACAGGATCTGGTTCAGTGCCAGCGCATAGCCCTGCGCGCGGGTCTGTTCGACAGCCTGCATGATTTCGTCAATTTCGGTCATCGTGTTCGGGGTGAAGGGCCGCCTGTCCGAGCGGGCAACAAGATCGCGGGCGGTGTCTTCGGGCAGGCGGGCCAGGATGGCCAACCCGCCGGAGGTGCAGAATGTCGGCACGCTGTGGCCGACGATAGAGGCGTTGAAGGTCTGACGCTTGGTCTGGAGACGCACGGCATAGACCATGCGGAGGTCATCGAAGAGCGACAGGTCGATCCGTTCGCGCACCGTGGTGCGCAGTTCCTGCAGGACCGGTGTGGCCTGCCGTACCAGCGGATTCAGACGCAGAAAATCGAGCGTGTGATCCAGGATGCTGACGCCGGGGACATAGCCGTGCCCGTTTGCGTCGCGGCTGATGTAGCCAAGGGCGCGCATGGTATGGACCATCCGCTGGGCCGCGCTGCGGTCGAGCCCGGCACGTGACGCGACTTCCGAGAGGGTCAGGGGCCCTTCGGTCTGGTGAAAGGCCGACAGCACCGCCATCGCCTTTTCCACGGATCGGACGAAAAGCGGACTGGCGCGTTCCTCTTCCAGATTGGCGGAGCGGCCGGTTTCGGCGCGTATCGTATTCCTGAACATTATCGCTTTCCTGACACAGCGGCATTGACGCCGGGTAAGGCGGCGGCATACGATTTCTATACGATGTAGTTGTATTGTCTAGCAATACTTCTGTGGGCGACGGACAAGCGGGCCGAGGTCGGACCGCCGTCAGCACAAGTCGGGGGAAACAAGATGTCAAAGCGCGTGGCTCTGGCCGGATTTCTACATGAAACAAACACTTTCGCGCCTACGAAAGCGCGCATGGCGGACTTTGTGCAGGGGGGTGGTTACATGCCCCTGGCTCGTGGGAAGGCCGTTCTGAGCCAGGGGCGCGACATCAACCTTGGAATTGGCGGCGCGGTCCAGTTTGGCGAATCGGCGGGCTGGGAGATGGTGCCAATCCTCTGGGCGGGTGCCATACCGTCGGCCCATGTTTCAAAAGATGCCTATGAAAGCATCAGTGACGAGATAGTTTCGGGCATTGCGGGGGCCGGCGCGCTGGACGGTGTCTTTATCGACCTGCACGGCGCGATGGTGGCGGAACACGAGGATGATGGCGAGGGCCGGCTGCTCAAGCGCCTGCGCGAGGTGGTGGGGCCGCATGTCCCGATTGCCGCGGCTCTCGACCTGCATGGAAACATCACCCAGGATATGGTGGATGCGGCCGACGTGCTGGTGGGGTTTCGTACCTATCCCCATGTGGATATGGCCGAGACGGGGCACCGGGCCGCGGCGCAGCTGGATGCGCTGATGGCGCGGGGGGCGCCCTTTGCCGCGGCGTTCCGGCGGCTGCCCTTCCTGGTGCCGATCGCCTGGCAGAGCACAAGGGCGCAACCGGGGCAGCGGATTTACGAACTGGTCGCGGAACAGGAGGGTGGCGGCGTGGCCAGCACGTCGTTCTTCTTCGGCTTTCCGGCGGCGGATTTTCCCGGCTGTGGTCCGACCGTGATATGCTATGGTGAAACGCAAGCCGATGCCGATCACGCGGCGGATGCCATAGAGCAGGCCGTTCTGGCGGCGGAGCCGGAGCTGGCGGGAGAGACCTTTGAGCCTGAGGCGGGTGTAAACGAGGCGATGCGCATTGCCCGTTGCGCAAGCCGTCCGGTGGTGATCGCGGATACGCAGGACAATCCCGGCGCGGGGGGCGACAGCAACACCACGGGGATGTTGCGCGCGCTGGTCGCACGGGGCGCGCAACGGGCGGCCCTGGGCAATATGGTCGACCCGCGCGCGGCAGCGGCAGCACACGAAGCGGGACAGGGGGCCGAAATAGAAATCGCACTTGGCGGTTTCTCGGGCATTGCGGGCGACACGCCGTTCGAGGGGCGCTTTACGGTCGAGGCCCTGTCTGACGGCAAACTTGTGGCGAAGGGACCGTTCTATGGTGGCGCGCCCCTGGACATGGGTCCCTCAGCCTGCCTGCGTATCGGTGATGTGCGCGTGGTGGTCACCACGAACAAGGCACAGATGGCCGATCGCGAGATGTATCGCTTTGTCGGGATCGAACCGGAGAAACAGGCGATACTTGTCAACAAGAGCTCGGTGCATTTTCGGGCCGATTTCGACGGCATCGCAGAAACGATCCTGACCTGTACGGCGCCAGGCCCGATGCCGGTCAGCCCGGCAAGCCTGCCGTTCAGGAACCTCGCCCCCGGCATGAGGCTGGAGCCTCTGGGGCGGGTTTTCGAGGCACCGACTGCCGCCTGACCTGCGGCGGCACAGACAGATGAAAGGAGCGACGACATAGCCAAGGAAGATCAAGAAACGAAAACAGGGGCAAAAGCCTCGCGATGACACCAACCAACGGGAGTTACCAATGAAACTGCTGAATTTCACAAAATCGGGAACCGGATTCCGCATGTCCCTGTTCTCTGCGGCGCTGGCGGGTCTTGCCATGATGTCCGGGGCCGTGGACGCGCAAACGCTGCGCGCGGTCAAGCACTCTGACCTTCGGGTGCTGGACCCGATCCTGACCACCGCTTACATGAGCCGGAACCACGGCTACATGATCTTTGACACGCTCTATGCGCTGGATTCCGATCTGGTGCCGCAGCCGCAGATGGTCGACAGCCACGAAGTGTCCGAAGACGGGCTGACATATACTTTTACCCTGCGCGACGGATTGAAGTTTCATGACGGCGCCGATGTCACCGGAGAGGACGTTGCCGCGTCGATCAAGCGCTGGGGCGAGCGCGACGGAATGGGACAGGTGCTGATGTCCTTTGTCGAAAGCATGTCGCAGGGCGACAGCCCCAACCAGTTCGTCATCAACCTGAAGGAACCCTACGGCCTGGTCATCGACAGCCTGGCGAAACCTTCGTCGAACGTGCCGTTCATCATGCCCAAGCGGCTGGCGGAAACGCCCTCTACAGAGCCTATTCCGGAGCAGATCGGCTCTGGCCCGTTCAAATGGGTGGCGGATGAATACCAGCCCGGCGTCATCGCGGTCTATGAAAAGTTCGAGGACTACGTGCCGCGCGACGAACCGGCAAGCTGGGCATCGGGCGGCAAGGTCGTCAAGGTGGATCGCGTCGAATGGGTCGTGATGGCTGATGATCAGACCGCGTTGAACGCGCTTCAGGCGGGCGAGATCGACTATTGGGAAAGCCCGCCTTCTGACCTTTTGCCGATCCTCGATGCCAACCCCGATGTGACGGTCAAGAACCTCAACGCGCTTGGCTTTCAGACGATCATGCGGCCCAATACTTTGAATGCGCCGATGGACGATCCGAAAATCCGCAAGGCCGCCATTGCCGCAGTGAACCAGAAAGACGTTCTGGATGCGCTCGTGGGCAACCCGGACCTCTACAAGATATGTGGCGCGATGTTTGTTTGCGATACGCCGCTGGCCAGCGATGTCGGCTCCGAGACGCTGACGCAGGGCAACGGTATGGACCAGGCCAAGGCGCTGCTGGAAGAGGCGGGTTATGACGGCACGCCCATCGTCGTGATGCACCCGACAGATGTGAGCACTCTGCGTTCGCAGCCTGTCGTGGTGGCGCAGGCGATGCGGGACGCGGGCTTTACCGTCGATCTGCAGGCGATGGACTGGCAGACCCTGGTCGGCAAGCGCGCGTCGCAGGCCTCCATCGCGGATGGCGGCTGGCACATGTTCATGACCAACTGGGTGGGCGCGGATGTGTTCAACCCCCTGGTGAACAACATGGTCAACGGCAAGGGACCCGATGGCGGCTGGTTCGGCTGGCCGGATGTGCCGAAGCTGGAAGAGCTGCGTACGGCCTATGCCACAGCCGCGACGCTGGAAGAACAGAAGGGTCTGGCCGAGGAAATTCAGGCCCTGGCCTATGAGGAGGGCATCTATGCCCCGATCGGCCAGTACTTCGTTCCGACGGCATGGTCCAACAACCTTGAGGGTGTGCTGGACGCGCCCGCGCCGCTGTTCTGGAACATCAGCAAGAACTGATGCGACACCGGCCTCGCGCCAAACGCGCGGGGCCGGACACCTCATTCGAATGCATTCCGAAAGGACTTCCGATGGTTGTCTACATCGTGCAGCGCATCCTGGCCGCGATCCCGGTGATGGCCTTTGTCGCGCTCTTCGTCTTTCTGCTGTTGCGACTGACCCCGGGCGACCCGGCGGCGATCATCGCGGGGGATACCGCGACGCCTGCACAGCTTGAGGCGATCCGCGACTCGCTGGGGCTGAACGATCCGCTGCTGGTGCAGTTTTTCAGCTGGATCGGTGACCTGCTGCGCGGCGATTTCGGCACCTCGATCCTGTCCGGCAAGCCGGTGCTGAACCTGATCGCGGACCGGATGGAGCCGACCATCAGCCTGGCGCTGACCACCATCATCCTGTCGGTGCTGATCGCCGTGCCACTGGGTGTCATTGCCGCATGGAAACAGGGCACATTGATCGACCGTTTCGTGATGCTGTTGTCGGTGCTGGGCTTTTCCGTTCCGGTCTTTGTCATCGGCTACCTGATGATCTCGCTTTTCTCCATGCAACTCGGCTGGTTTCCCGTGCAGGGGTTCAAACCCATCGGCGATGGTGTCGGACCATTCCTGCACCGGATTGCCCTGCCGACAGTGACGCTGACCTTGCTCTATATCGCATTGATCGCACGGATCACGCGTACCTCGATGCTGGAGATCCTGGGTGACGATTACGTGCGTACCGCGCGAGCCAAGGGGCTGCCCGAACGCAAGGTGCTCATGCGCCACGCCCTGCGCAATTGTTCCGTGCCGATCATCACGGTGATCGGCATCGGCTTTGCGCTGATCATCTCTGGCGTGGTGGTGACGGAATCGGTGTTCAACCTGCCGGGGCTGGGGCGGCTGACGGTCGATGCCGTGCTGAGCCGCGATTACCCGGTGATCCAGGCGGTGATCCTGCTCGCCTCTCTCATCTATGTCGTGATCAACCTGCTGATCGACATTGCCTACGTCCTGCTTGACCCGAGGATCCGCTACACATGACCGATCAATCCGCGTCCTCTGTCGTTCCCGCCCGCGTCACCGCGCTGGCCCGCGCGCGGGAGATTGTCTTTTCCGGCCCGCTGGTCACCATCGCCGCCGGTATTCTGCTGATCATCGTTCTGTCGGCGCTGCTGGCGCAATGGATTGTGCCGCACGACCCTGTGCGCCTGTCGCCGGGGGTGCGCCTGAAACCGCCAAGCGAGGAATTCTGGCTTGGCACGGACGCCTATGGCCGCGACCTGTTCTCGCGCATCATCTATGGCGGGCGGATTTCGCTTGTCGTGGGTGTGGCGGCGGCGATCTTTGCCGTGGTGCTGGGCCTGCTTCTGGGTCTGCTGGCGGGTTACATCCGCTGGATCGACGCGGTGCTGATGCGGATGGTGGACGGGCTCATGGCTATCCCGTCGATCCTGCTCGCCATCGCCATCGTGTCGCTTTGGGGCGCGAGCCTGTGGACCGTGCTGGTTGCGATCACCATCCCGGAGGTGCCGCGCGTGGTGCGGCTGGTCCGGTCGCTGGTGTTGTCGGCGCGCGAGGAACCCTATGTCGAGGCGGCGATTGCCGCCGGGACCCCGACCTGGATCATCATGCGCCGCCACCTGGTGCCGAACACCATCGCGCCGCTGATCATCCAGGGCACCTATATCTGTGCCAGCGCCATCCTGACCGAGGCGATCCTGAGCTTTCTTGGCGCGGGGATAAACCCCGAGACGCCGAGCTGGGGAAATATCATGGCCGAGGGGCGGATCTATTTCCAGATCAACCCGGGCATCGTGCTTTGGCCCGGCCTGGTGGTGTCGATCACCATCCTGTCCATCAACCTTCTGGGTGACGCGGTGCGCGACGCACTTGATCCGCGCATGGCGAAACGGGGTATCGAAAGATGAGCCTTCTTGAAATTTCCGACCTGCGGATCGCACTGAACGGCGACAGGGACAGCCAGGTGGTCAAGGGGCTGGACCTGAGCATCGAGGCGGGCCAGACCACCTGCCTTGTCGGGGAAAGCGGCTCGGGCAAGTCGTTGACCGCACTTGCGACCATGGGTCTGCTGCCGCCGGTGCTGAAACCCATAGCAGGGTCGATCAAGCTGAAGGGGGAGGAGTTGCTGGGGGCGAAACAATCGCGTTTGCGCGCGCTCAGGGCCACCTCCATGTCGATGATCTTTCAGGAACCGATGACGGCGCTGAACCCGGTCGCCCGTGTCGGCCAGCAGATTGAGGAAGTGCTGGAGTTCCATTCGGACTTGTCGCAATCCGCCCGAAAGACCCGGGTGAAGGAAATGATGGAGCAGGTGCATCTGCCGGACGTGGACAAGATGTACCGCAGCTTTCCGCATCAATTGTCGGGTGGGCAGCGCCAGCGGATCATGATTGCGATGGCGCTGGTCATGCGGCCACAGCTTCTGATCGCCGATGAACCCACGACCGCACTGGACGTGACGACACAGGCGCAGATCCTCAGTCTGATCCGCGAGTTGCGAGAAGAACAGGGCGCGGCGGTGTTGTTCATCACGCATGACATGGGTGTCGTGTCCGAGATCGCGGATGATGTTACCGTGCTCAAGCTGGGCGAGGTGATGGAGACGCAGAAGCTGGACGATCTCCTGCGCCGTCCCAAGACAGAATACACCCGCGATCTCTTGCGCTCTGTTCCCAGCCAGGTGCCCCGCATGGCGCGGCCCAGGACGTCGGACAACGTGGTGCTGGAGGCAAAGGACCTGTGCAAGACCTATGGCGGTGGCGGGCTGTTCCGCAAGGGCCGCGAGGTCAAGGCGGCTCAGGATGTTTCCTTCAGCCTGCCCAAGGGCCGGACGCTTGGCATCGTGGGTGAAAGCGGATCGGGCAAGACCACGGTGGCACGCTGCATCATGCGACTGATCGACCCGACATCGGGGGCGATCCGGGTGGGCGGCACGGATATCGCGCAGCTGACGCAAAAGGAACTGAAGCCCGAGCGCAAGAACATCCAGATCGTGTTTCAGGACCCGATGCGCTCGCTGAACCCGCGCATCGAGATCGGCCAGTCGATCATCGAAGGGCCGCTGAATTTCGGCGTGCCGAAGGACAAGGCGCTGGCGCGCGCGCGTGAGTTGCTGGAACTGGTGGGCCTGCCCGCCAGCGCGGTGAACCGCTTTCCACACCAGTTTTCCGGCGGCCAGCGCCAGCGCATCGCGATTGCCCGTGCGCTGGCGATGGACCCTGACGTTCTGGTCGCGGACGAGGCGGTGTCAGCGCTGGATGTTTCGGTTCAGGCGCAGGTGCTGGACCTGCTGGCGGAACTTCAGGAAAGGCTGGGGCTGGGCATATTGTTCATCACCCATGACCTCGGCGTGGCAGCGCAGATCTGCGACGATGTTCTGGTGATGCAATACGGCAAGGTTGTCGAATACGGCCCCGCCGCCCAGGTGCTGGGATCGCCTCAGCAGGATTACACCAAGGCGCTGATCAAGGCCGCTCCCGGGCGGCATTGGGATTTCGCGAACTTCCGCCCCTTTGCAGAGGCGGCTGAATAACACAATGGAGACCACCACATGAATGTCATGCCCATCATTGCCGACAGCACGGAAGAGCTGGAGGCGATCTTCAAGGATCTGCACGCCCATCCCGAGATCGGCTTTACCGAGCATCGCACCGCCGGTGTTGTCGCCGAAAAGCTCAAGGCCTATGGCGTTGACGAGATTCACACAGGCATCGCGGGGACCGGTGTTGTCGGTATCATCAGGGGCAACCGCGAGGGTCCCCGCCGGATCGGGCTGCGCGCGGACATGGATGCGCTGCCGATCAACGAGGAAACCAACCTTGCCTATGCCTCGACCAATCCGGGAGTGATGCACGCCTGCGGGCATGACGCACATACCACCATGCTGCTGGGCGCGGCACGGCATCTGGCCGCCACCCGCGATTTCGCCGGCACCGCCGTTCTGATCTTTCAACCTGCCGAAGAGGGATTGGGCGGTGCGCGGGGGATGCTGGCGGACGGGCTGTTCGAGCGCTTTCCCTGTGACGAGATTTACGGGATGCACAACATGCCGAATGGCGAGGCCGGCAAAGTCGGTATCTGCAAGGGGGCCGCGATGGCGGGGGCATCGTTTTTCGACATCACCATCCAGGGCAAGGGCAGCCACGCGGCAATGCCGCACCAGTCGCGCGATCCGCTGGTGATAGCCTCCGACCTGGTGGGCAGCCTGCAGACAATCCTGTCACGCAATATTGCGCCACTGGACACCTGTGTGTTGTCGGTGACGCAGATCCATTCCGGATCGGCATATAACGTGGTGCCCGACTCCGCATCGCTGGCGGGGACCATCCGCTATTTCAAGGACGAAGTCTGTCAACTGGCCGAGACCCGCATGCGCGAGCTCTGCGCCGGATTTGCCACCGCCTACGGCGTGACGATCAACATCGATCTGCGCAACATCTTTGACGTCCTGATGAACGATGCCGACCTGTCGGATGCCTATATGGAAGCGGCAGCGGACATCGTGGGGCGCGAGAACATCAGCGGCACCGATGAACCCGCCACCGGGTCGGAGGATTTCGCCGATATGCTCAAGGTCGTGCCCGGTGCCTATTGCCGGATCGGTCACTCCGGCACGACCGGGCTGCACAACCCCAGTTTCTTCCTCGATCCTGAAGTTCTGCCCGTCGGCGCTTCAGTGATGGCGCGTATCGTCGAACGCCGTCTGGCCAACTGAAAGGACATGTGATGAACCCTCTTGAACTCCCCTTTGACACGGATGAGATGCTGACCGGGCTGAAACCCTGGATCGAATGTGAAAGCCCCACTTTTGACGCGGCGGCCGTCAACCGCATGATGGACATTGCAGCCTACGAGATGGCCGCGCTTGGCGCGACGGTCGAGCGCATTCCCGGGCGGATGGGTTTTGGCGGTTCGGTCCGGGCACGGTTTCCGCATCCCGACATGGGCAAGCCCGGGATCCTGATTTCAGGGCATATGGATACGGTGCATCCCATCGGCACGCTGGATGTCCTGCCGTTCAAACGCGATGGAGATATCTGCTACGGCCCCGGCTTGATGGACATGAAGGGCGGTAACTATATCGCGCTCGACGCGATCCGAAAGCTGATCGCCGCCGGTCTTCAGACGCCCTTGCCCGTCACGGTCCTGTTCACCCCGGATGAAGAGGTCGGCACCCCGTCCACCCGAGATTTGATCGAGGCCGAGGCCGCGCGCAATGCATATGTCCTGGTGCCCGAACCGGGCCATGACGATGGCGGCGTGACGATCGGTCGCTATGCCATCGCGCGTTTCAACCTTATGACCAAGGGCCAGCCCAGCCACGCGGGTGCGCGTCTCTCCGATGGCAAGTCCGCCATCGCCGCAATGGCCCGCAAGATCGGCGAGATCGAGGATATGACCGGACCGGACTGCACCTTCAGCGTCGGGGTGATCCATGCGGGTCAATGGGTGAACTGTGTCTCCTCCTCCTGCGCGGCAGAGGCGCTGAGCATGGCCAAGAAACAGGAAGACCTTGATGCCGGGGTCGAACGCATGTTGGCGCTTCAGGGGGATATGAACGGTGTCGAATTCATCGTCGAACGCGGCGTGACGCGCCCGGTCTGGCGGCCCGACACGCCCGGCACGGCGAAGATTTTCGATATCGCCAAGGACATTGCCAAAGAGCTTGGCTTTGAGATGCAGGGCCGCAGTCAGGGCGGCGGGTCCGATGGCAATTTCACCGGCGCCATGGGTATTCCAACGCTGGATTCACTGGGGGTTCTGGGCGCGGGGCTGCATACGCTGAACGAACATATTCAGGTGGATAGCCTGACCACGCGGGCAAAGCTGATGGCGGGGCTGTTGATGCGGCTGGCTTGAAAAGGATCAAAAGGCGATGCCACGTTAAACCGGTGCGATTGTCGGCAACTTGAACTGTGAATGGGCAGAACGGATGCCGGGCCCGCCGGTCAAATGCACATGCCACCGGTTCCCACCGCGAGTCATTTTGCACGCAGTTTGACGACGCGCGGCGCTTTCGGTTCTGGCCGTCGGCGCCGCGACGAGTTGGAGCCGCAGGCAGAGGTCATCGGGCATTGGACCCCGGATCCGGCTGGCAAATTCACCGCACCTGCATCAAAAGTCAGATTGAACTGCAAAACATCCTCAACCAGTAGAGACCAACATAAAACCAACCCCTCCGCTTACCCGCTTTATCGGCGAGGCCGAACGCACGCTGCAAGCGGTTCTGAAACACCAGTTGGATCGCGCCGGACTGCGCTTTGAAGAATGGGTGACCCTGACAATAGTGTCCGGGGCCACCGCGCCGGATAAGGCCGTGCTGCTCCGGCAGATCGCCGCGGCCAAGGTGGTTGCGCCGGGCGATGAAGCGGACCTGTTGCATGCAATGATCCAGCGCGGTCACATCGAAGGCGACAGCGTTCTTGCCCTTTCTGCTGAAGGCCGTGCGGTGTTTGAACCCCTGCGCGACGCAATTCGCGGCATTACCAGTGGCCTTTTCGCCGAGCTTCCGGCAGATGATCTCGACACAACCCGGCGGGTGCTGGAAACGGTGACGCAGCGGGCCAATCAGTTTTTGGCGGAGACCTGATATCTGAAACCAGCAAGATGCCAATCCCTGTGCAGTGGCGCGGACGCCACCGTATTGCACTTGAAATGATGGGTGAGGTACGGGTACCGAGCGCTACCTTTCTGCATTAGCTGATCAAGGTTCAAGCTGTGCCCGGATGGAATCGGAACTGGCCAGATAATCCAAAACCGCACGCACGCGCGCCGTGTGCCGCAGGTCGGCGTGGGTGAGGAGCCACAGATCAACGGCGATCTCATCTATATCATCCCCAAGGCGCGCCAGCCTGGCGTCGCGCCCGGCCAGGTAAGCAGGCAGAACCGCGACGCCAATGCCGGCCTGCACCGCGGCATAGATGCCCAGCACGGTGTTCATCCGACAGACGACCATCTTGTCGTTGGCGTGATTTTTCATCCATGCGTGCAACTGAGGATAGGGCATCGCCGGGCTTGGTCCGATCCATGCCAAAGGCTGATCAGGGTCCGTCACCGCACCCTTTGCCTGCAGATCATGACGCCCATATACAGCTTGCCGTATGACGCCCAGTTTGCGCCCGACCAAATGCTCTGCCGGGGCCGCTGCGGGTCTGATGGCGATATCGGCCTCGCGCAGGCTCAGGTCGGATATTTCGTTCGATACACTGATCTCAAGCACGATTTCGGGTGCCAGCCTCCGGAACTCTGCCAGCACCGGGGTCAGCAATGCGTGTAAAAGAGTGTCTGTGGTGGCAATCCGCACCACGCCGGAGGGGCGCAGATCACCACCCGACAGACGTCGTTCCGTCTCATTTGTCAGATCGGCAATCTGGCGCGCAATGGCAACGATCTCTTCTCCGGCGGCTGTAGGCCGGTAGCCTGACCTGAAACGCTCGAACAGACGGACGCCCAGTTTGGCTTCGATGACATTGATCCGGCGAAATACGGTTGGATGGCTGAGACCTGCCAGCCGCGCGGCCTTGTTCAATGATCCGGCGTCGGCGATTTGCAGCACAATCCGGTAGTCACCCCAGTCAAGCTCGTTGTTCATCCGTGCAATATTACCTTGCAGATTCGTCAGCTGTGAAAACAGAATTGAACAATAGATGATCCTGAGACATTGGCAAACAGCAGGTGACCAAAGATGCATGTGCACATCATCCATGCCCATCCGGAACCATCATCCTACAACGGGGCCCTGACCAAGGCGGCACAGCAGGCGCTGCAACAACGCGGCGATACCGTCACGATATCCGATCTTTACCAATCGGGTTTCGACCCGGTCGAGAAGCCCGCCAATTATCCCGATCGCGCGGACATGGCGCATTTTGCCGCGCTGAACGAGCAACGGCACGCGTGGCAAAACGGCACATTGCCGGGCGTGATAGAGACTGAAATTGCCAATCTCGAACAGGCCGATCTGGTTGTCTTTCAGTTTCCCCTGTGGTGGCACGGCCCGCCTGCAATCCTCAAGGGATGGTTTGACCGGGTGTTCGTCAGCGGGGGCCTCTACTCCAGCAGCAAGCGCTATGACAGCGGTCATTTCCGGGGCAAGCGCGCTGTGCTTTCTGTCACCACCGGCGCGCCGCGCCAGGCCTTCGGGCCCGGCAGCCGGGGCGGGGATTTTGATACCATGCTCTGGCCGCTGCAGTATTCACTGCACTACATGGGTTTTTCGGTTTTGCCGCCGTTCATTTCCTTTGGCGTCCAGGGGCACGGCTATTGCTATGAAGGTGCGGACAGCTTGAAGAAGCGCCTGGCACAGAACCTCGATGAATGGCGGCGTCATCTTGGCGACATCGAAAGGGCCGAACCACTGGTGTTTCCCGGCTGGCATGACTGGGATGAGGATGGGCGCGCCCTGAACCTCAAGGGTTGAAAGGATCAGTCACAATCAGGAAGCATTGGATCGACATTGACGACAAACGTTCATCCCTTTGGTGCTGGCTGGGTGAAAACGGGCCAGAGCGTTCATCCGCCTGATAAACCACGGGCGAAGTCGCGGACATGAGACCTCGCCCGATCAGCACATCTGTCCACGCCGCGACAGGGTCAGAAACTACCGGTCAGCTGCGACTTTTCAACATATGGTCCGCAATGCCCATCAGGTCAGTCGCCTGGCAATCCCAGTCACCCGACGACACGGCTCTGCTCGACCGTCACATGCGCCCCGCTATCCTGACAGAAGCGGGGCAGATCCTCTTGCTGGCGGTGACGGATGGTCTGGATCATTTCGGTCGCGCCATTGATCAGATCAATGCGATGCAGGCAGCACAGAAAAATGTTGTCACGGTGGGCTGCGCGATCTGTACCGGAACCTATTGGCTGGACAATGTATCGGTGCGCGCCGTGCAGGGACTGCCAATAGAGGGGATACACACGCCGATTCTTGTGGGGCGTCCCGATGTGATCGCGCAGCGGCTGGACCAGATGGATTTGCAGATCTTTGCAGACCGCGATTTTGAGATTGTGAATCCGGAACAGGATCCGCGTTACGACGACTATTGGCGCAGCTATCACGACCTGATCTTGAATACGAAGGCGAGATGCACACGGAACTGGGGCTGAACACCGAGTTGCGCGCGCGCCTGTTGCCGAACAACCGGCTGACGGGGCGGGCGAATGTGCGGATCTATGGCAGCACGGACGCCGCCGGTGCCGCGCGCGATCTGCTGAAGGGGGTTGCCGAGGGCCATGAGGTCGGGCCGATCCTGATGGGCATGGGCAACCGCGCCCATATCGTGACCCCCGAGGTTACGCAGCGCGGGCTGATCAATATCGCCACGCTCGCCAGCACAGATGTCACAAGCTACGGATAAAGCCATGAACCTTGACCTTGCAAATCGACTGATCTCGACCGCGCTGGAGTGTCGTCGCACACGAGGAGCCAAGCCAATGACTGTTGCTGTCATTGACGCGGGCGGCCACCTTGTTGCGCTCCAGCGCGAAGACGGCACCAGCAATTTGAGGGCTGAAATTGCTCAGGGCAAAGCGAAGGGCGCAATTGCAATGGGATTGGGGTCACGCGCGCTTTATGAACGTGCGCAAGAACAGCCTTATTTCAATCAGGCCGTGACGACACTGCAAAATGGTGACCTGATAGCGGTGCCCGGTGGCGTCTTGATCCGTGAGCAGGGAAAAATAATCGCTGCGATCAATGCTGTCGGGTTAGAAGCCGATGCGGGTTGAGATTGGCGGCGGCGCCATCACACATGTTGCCCGCCATTCACTTCGATCTCGACCCCGGTGACGTAGGAGCTTTGATCGGAGCACAGGAAATAGATCGCATCAGCGACTTCCATGGGCTGGCCGAGGCGGCGCATCGGCAGGGTCGCGATGATCTTGTCGGTTCCTTCGCTGAGGATGCTGGTGTCGACCTCTCCCGGGGCGATGGCGTTGACGCGCACGCCCAGGGGGCCGAAATCATGCGCCATCTCGCGGGTGAGGGCGGCAAGGGCCGCCTTGGATGTGGCATAGGCGGCCCCGGCGAAGGGATGCACCCGCGCACCGGCGATCGAGGTCACGTTGACCACCGATCCCTTGCCGCGCGACAGCTCGCCCTGCAGCCCGCGGGCCAGTACGACGGAGGCGAAGAAGTTGACGTGAAACACCTCGCCCCAGACCCGCAGGTCGGTGTCCAGCGTGCTGAGGCGTTCACCCTCCGGCCCCTTGGGCGAGATGCCCGCGTTGTTCACCAGCGCGTGCAGCGCGTTGCCGTCGAGCAGGCTGCGGATATGTTCCACCGCTTCCATGATCTGGCTGGGGTGGCTCAGGTCCACCTGCACGTGATCGCGCGCGCCGCCCGGCCAGGGGCATTGCGGCGAGAAAGGCTGCCGGGAACAACTGATCACGCGCCAGCCTTCGCTGGCGAATTTCTTGACGGTGGCGTGGCCGATGCCGCGGCTGGCGCCGGTCAGCAGAAGGGTCTTCTTCTCCGGGGCGTTGTCGGCCATGGATTGTCCAATCAAAGGGGCAGGGGGATTATTCCACTGCGGTCAAGGCACGTTCGTAGTCCTGCCCCGGGATCGCGTCCAGCAGGCTTTGCGTATAGGCGGTGTCGGGATCGTGCAGCACCTTGGCGGTCGGGCCGACCTCGACGATCTTTCCTTTCTGCATGACGATGATCCGGTCGCAGATCCGCGCGGCCACCCGCAGGTCGTGGGTGATGAACAGCATCGACAGATTCAGCCGCGTCTTGAGGTCCGCCAGCAGGTCCAGCACCTGCGCCTGGATGGACACATCGAGCGCCGACACGGCCTCGTCCGCGATGATGATCGACGGGTCCAGCGCCAGCGCGCGGGCGATGCCGATGCGCTGGCGCTGTCCGCCTGAAAACTCATGCGGGAAGCGGTCCATCGCTGAGGCGTCGAGGCCGACAAGTTCCAGCAGGTTGCGGGCCTTGTCCATCGCCTCGGCCCTTGGCGTGTCATAGGCGATCAGCCCCTCGGTCAGGATGCGCGACACGCGGGCGCGGGGGTTGAGCGACGAAAACGGATCCTGGAAGATCATCTGCATCTTGCGGCGTTTGTCACGCAGCTCGGTGCCCGACATCGGCGCGATATCCGCCCCGTCGATCAGAACGCGGCCCTTGTCCGGTTCGACCAGCCGCACGATGCAGCGCCCGACGGTGGATTTGCCCGAACCGCTTTCCCCGACGATGCCGATGGTCTCGCCCGCGAATAGGTCGAAGGTCACATCCTGTACTGCCCGGACCACGCGGGGTTTCTTGAAAAAGGAGCCGGAGCCGGTGGTATAGGTCTTGCTCAGGCCCTCGACCCGCATGACCGGGGTGCCAGGGGTCTTGTCGCCCTCGGTGTGGCGGGTCAGGCGCGGGATCGCGTCGATCAGGGCGCGGGTGTAGGGGTGCCTCGGATGCAGCAGAACCTCGTCCGCCGTTCCGGTTTCGACGATTTCGCCGGTCTGCATGACAATGACGCGGTCGGCAATGTCGGCAACGACGCCAAAGTCGTGGGTGATGAAGATGACGGCCATGCCGCGCGACTGGCGCAGGTCTTCGATCAGCTTGAGGATCTGCGCCTGCGTGGTCACGTCAAGCGCGGTTGTGGGCTCGTCCGCGATCAGGATATCAGGCTCTAACGCGAGGGCCATGGCGATCATCACGCGCTGGCGCTGGCCGCCGGACAGCTGGAAGGGATAGGCGCGGATCGCCGCCTCCGGGTCGGGGATGCCGACCTCCTCCAGCAGTTCCAGCGCGCGGGACCGGCGTTGGGAGGGGGTCAGTTCGCCATGCGCCTCGAAGACTTCCGAAATCTGGGCACCGACGCGCATCAACGGGTTCAGCGCGCTCAGCGGTTCCTGGAAGATCATCGCGAAGCGTTTGCCGCGCAGGGCCATCATTTTCGATTCCGGCAGGCCGAGGATCTCCTGCCCGTCGAAGGTGATCGTGCCGCCGGTGGCCCTCACGCCCTGCGGCAGCAGGCCCATCACGGCATTGGCGGACATGGATTTGCCCGAGCCGCTTTCGCCGACGATGCACAGGATTTCTCCCGCTGCGAGATCGAAGTCGATGGCCCTGGCGGCGAACGGACGGTCGGCGCCTTCAGGCAGGGCGATGTCCAGATTGCGGATGCTGAGCAGGCTCATTCGGATTTCCTCGTCAGGCGCGGATTGAGCGCGTCGTTCAGGCCCTCACCGATCAGGTTCAGTGCAAGCACGGTCAGCAGGATCGCCATGCCCGGCAGGAAGGACAGCCACCAGGCGGTGCGGATCACGGTGCGCGCGGCCCCGATCATGTAACCCCAGGACATGATGTTCGGATCGCCGAGGCCGAGGAAGGACAGCGAGCTTTCCAGCAGGATCGCCTGTGCCACCATGAGCGAGGCCAGCACGATGATCGAGGGCAGGGCGTTGGGCAGGACGTGACGCAGGATGATCTGCGTGTTGCCGAGGCCTTGCAGGGTGGCCGCCTCAACAAATTCGCGGGTGCGCAGGCTCAGCACTTCGCCGCGCACGAGGCGGGCGACCGGTGGCCATGAAACGATGGCGATGGCGATGATCACGTAGGTCAGGCTGGGTTGGAAGATCGCCAGCAGCACGATGGCGAGTGCAAAGCTGGGGATGGTCTGGAAGAATTCGGTAAAGCGCATGAGGATGTCGTCGGTGCGGCCCACGAAATAGCCCGCCAGCGCGCCCACAGGCACGCCGATGGCAAGTGCCACGATGGTGGAGACGAGGCCGACCAGCAGGCTCACGTAGGCACCATGCGCCAGCCCCGACAGCACGTCGCGCCCCAGCGCATCGGTGCCGAGCCACAGCGCATCGTCGCTGAAGGGCGGCAGGAACGGGCGCTGCACCATCTTCCATGGGCTTTGCGGGAACAGGAAGGGGGCGGCGATGGCCGTGACAATGACAAGGGCGAGGATCACGAGGCCGATCACCGCGCCGCGGTTGTAGCGGAAGCGTTTCCAGAAATCCTTCATTTGGTCAGCCTTATGCGCGGGTCAACGATGACATAGACGACATCGGTGATGAGGTTGAACAGCAGCACCATGGCCCCCGAGATATAGAACACGCCAAGGATCACGGCATAGTCGCGCTGGCTGATCGCTTCGAACATCAGGCGGCCGATGCCGGGCCAGGCAAAGACCGTCTCGGTCAGGATCGCGCCGCCGAAAATCTGACCTGCCTGCAGACCCGCCAGGGTGATGACGGGCAGCAGCGCGTTGCGCAGGATGTGCCGCCGCTGGATCACGCTGCGCCTGAGGCCCTTGGCACGCGCCGTCTTGACGAAATCGAGACGGCTGACCTCCAGCATCGAAGAGCGGGTCATGCGCATGTAGATCGCGGTAAAGAACAGTCCCAGCGTGGTTGCGGGCAGGATCAGGTGTTTGGCAACGTCGAGGACATGGGCCAGACCGGTATAGCCTGCGCCGATGGTCGAGTAGCCGAAACCGGGCAGCCAGCCGAGCCAGACGGAGAACACGAGGGACGCCATCAGCGCGACCCAGAACAGCGGCGTGGCATAGAACAGCAGAGCCAGCGTGGAGATGATCGTGTCGCCCCAGGAACCCTGGCGGGCGGAGGCGGCGACACCGGCGATCACCCCCAGCACCAGCGACAGCACAAAGGCGACGCCGGTCAGCAGCAGGGTAGCGGGCAGGCGGCTGGCAATCAGATCGGCAACCGGCATCTGCTGGCGATAGGAAAATCCGAGGTCCAGCATCACGGCGCCTTTCAGATAGGTCCAGAGCTGGATGTAGAGAGGCTGATCAAGGCCGAAGCGAATGCGCAGATCGGCGAGAAACTTCTCGTCCGCCGCACCGGCCTCGCCTGCCATGACGGCGGCGGGGTCGCCGGGGGCGGCATGGATCAGCAGGAAGTTGAAGACCAGGATGGCCAGGAGGATGAAAACCGCCTTGACCAGCCTGCCCAGAATGAAACGTATCACGCAGTTCGCCCCGTCAGATAATGGGTGGGGTCCGGGCCGATGAAGCGGCCCGGACCGTCAGGCTAGTGCCCTCAGTTCTTGTCGATCCACACGTCGCGGAAGCCGTCGTTCACACCAAGCGCGGAATTGACCGGGTTCTTGATGTTGCAGCGGTAGATCGTGGGGAAGCCCAGCTCCAGCAGCCACAGGTTCGGCACGTCGGAGACGATCTGATCCTGGATCTTCTTGTAGGCCGCCATGCGGTCGTCCGGGTTGGCCATCAGCGCCGCCTCGTCGAACATCTTGTCCGTCTCGGGGTTCTGATAGTTTGACACGTTGTTCCAGGGCGAACCCGGCTCGGCGTTGGTGGACATGTATGTCCGCGACACGCCAAGGGCCGGATCGCCGTACTGGTAGAGGTAGGTGAACGCCAGATCGAAGTCGCGGTCTGCGACCTTCTGGTTCCAGCCCGCCACGTCCGACGGCACCAGTTCGACGGTCATGCCGATCTCGGTCAGGTTCTGCTTGACCGCTTCGGCCCAACGCTGCCAGGTCTCGCCGTAGGGCAGGCCCAGCAGGCGGATGGTTTCACCGTTGTAGCTGGAGTCTTCCAGAAGCGCCTTGGCCTTCTCGGGGTCATAGCCGATGTCAGGTGTATCCCCGGCGTAAAAGCGGGTGGAGGAAGACAGCGGGCCGGTTGCGACCTTGCCCAGCCCGTTCCACAGCGCGTCCTTCGCAAAGTTGCGATCCAGCGCGTGCATCATGGCCTGGCGCACCTTCACGTCGTCCAGCGGCTTGTTGTTCATGTTGATCCAGATCCACGACAGCGGGCCGAAGTATTCCCAGCCCTGGTCGGTGATGCAGGTGTTTTCCAGCTCGCGGATGCGCGGCACGTCGAAGTTTTCGACCGAACCGCCGGGCAGCACGTCGACCTTGCCGGTCTCGTAGGCCACCGCGCGCGAGGCGGCATCGGGGATCACGTGGTAATAGACCTCATCGACATAGGGTTTGCCCTCCATGTAGTAATCGCCGTTCTTGACGAGGTGGATGTAGCTGCCCTTGACCCATTCATCGAACTTGAACGGGCCGGTGCCGATTGGCGTGTTGTTGGCCGGGTTGTTCACGAAATCCGTGCCTTCGTAGATGTGCTTGGGGATCATCGGCGCGGTGCCCTGTTCGAAGATCCCGATGAAGGGGCCGAAGGGTTCCTTGAGATTGAACACGACCGTCAGATCGTCGGGTGTGTCGATGCTTTCGACCCGGTCCATGTAGGTACGGGTGCGCGGGTTCGTCTCGCGCAGGAACACGTCCATGGTGAATTTCACATCCTCAGAGGTGAAGGGCTCCCCGTCGTGGAAGGTCACGCCGTCGCGCAGCTTGAAGGTATAGGTCTTGCCGTCCTCCGAGATTTCCCAGGATTCGGCCAGCTGCCCTTCGGGCTTGAGGTCGAAGTCATAGCGCAGCAGGCTTTCGTAGATGTCGCCCGCGACCATCTGGGTCGGGCCGTTCTGCACGATGCCCAGCATCAGCCCCGGCGGTTCCGGCTGGATGACGACGTTCAGCGTGCCGCCCGCCTGCGGCTCCCCGTCCTGCGCGGCCAGCGGCCCCGCAAGCGCCAGGGCCGCGATCGCGGCGATGATCTTGAATGGTCTTAGCATAGTTTCTTTCCCCGTCTGTTGATGTCCATTGGGACTGTTTATGCGGTTCAAGCGTGAACCGTTCTTCGTTGATGTGCCACCCCAGCTTCTGGGAAATGGCACATCCAGGCGCGTCATTTTTGTTCAAGCGTCTGGATATACTGGGTAATTCCATCTCTTGGTTTTTCGATATCCGCCTGCATCGCAGCGCGGGCCGCAGCGGAATCATGGGTTTCGCAGGCGGCGATGATCTGATGATGCTGCGCGACCATGTCATTGTGGGTCTTGGCGTAATAGCCCGAGATCAGTGGCCCGGTACGCAGCCACAGGCGGCTCAGCACGCCCAGAAGGATCGGCATGCCCGCGATTTCCGCAAGGGCGAAGTGGAACTTCTGATTCATTTCAATCGCCAGCGGCCATTTGCCGGCGGCAGATGCCTCTTCGTTACGCAGCACGATGCGTTTGAGCATGGCAACGTCCTTGTCCTGCGCGACTGCGGCGGCACCGGCGGCGGCAAGGCCTTCAAGTTCTGTCCGGATGGCGGTGATCTCAAGATAGGCGGCGGTCGTCAGCACAGGAACGCGCAGGTCTCGCATGCTGCGCTGTTCCAGCGCGTTGTCCTGCAACAGCCGCTGCACCGCGTCACGTACCGGCGTCGAGCTGGTCCCGAGCGAGTCGGCCAGACCCCGTATCGTCAGCTTCTGATTCGGCTGCAGCTTGCCCCGGATCAGGTCCTGCGAGACCCGTCCGTATATGGCATGACCCAGCGAATCCTTGTTCAGTTCTTTCATCTCACCCCTGTTGGCGGTGGTGCTATTTTGATGCATCATGCATCAAAATTGTTGATGCGGCAAATCTTAACTGCAATAGTCTGCCCAACCGCCCGGCGGCGGAGCGGGCGATGCCCGAAATTTGCACAACAGGCGGAAGGTCCCCCGGATGAAAGTCTATTTCGACGCGCGACAGCTGGGCCACGCGCCGCAGGTCTACTTCAGGCGGGGCGCTGCCATGCCGCATCAGGAGCAGCCCCAGCGGGCCGAGATCCTGCGCGACATGCTGCTGTCGGAAGGGTTCGAAATTTCAGCGCCGGGGGATCATGGGGTCGGCCCGATCAAGGCGGTGCACAATCCCGGCTACGTCGATTTCCTGCCCGATGCCTATGACCGCTTTGTCAAAAGCGCAGGGGCGGAAGCGCTGGCGATCCCCACGATGCATCCCGGTGTGCGCCGCGGGAAGGAGCCGCGCGACATCCACGGCCAGCTGGGATGGTGGATGACCGACACATCCACGCCGCTGACACCGGGCAGCTGGGATGCCGCCTATTGGTCGGCGCAATCCGCCGTGGCAGCAGCAGAGGCGGTGTTGTCGGGCGAAAGGGCGGCCTATGCGCTGTGCCGTCCGCCGGGGCACCACGCAATGCGCGATTGTTCCAATGGCTTTTGTTTCTTCAACAACGCCTGCATCGCGGCGCATCACATGACGTCAAAGTACCGCAAGGTCGCGCTGATCGACGTGGATGTGCACACCGGCAACGGATCGCTCGATATTCTGTACGAACGGGGCGACATCTTCTTTTGCTCTCTGCATCCCGATCCCGCCACCTATCCGACCTTCTTCCTTGGTCACGCCGATGAAACAGGTGAAGGCGCGGGGGCGGGCACAAAGCTGAACCTGCTGCTGGAGCAGGGGGCGAGCCAGGATGACGTGCTGGCCACGCTCGACAAGGGCATCGCGGCGGCGCGTGCCTTCGGGGCGGAGGCGCTGGTGGTCTCGCTCGGCTTCGACATGGCGGCAGATGATCCCCTGGCGGCGGTCGCGGTCTATCCCGACGGTTTCGCCACCATGGCGCGCAAGCTGGCAGACATGGGCCTTCCGACAGTGCTGGTACAGGAGGGCGGATACCTTGGCCCGTCGCTTGCCGACAACGGGCGTGCGTTTCTGACAACCTTCCGCAAGGCGATCCAATGAAAGACCATCCGGTGATGATGAACGGCGCCGAAAGCGTCGTGCGCAGCCTGCATGATGCGGGTGTCGATGTGTGTTTCGCCAACCCCGGCACCTCCGAGATGCAGTTCGTCGATGCGCTGGACCGGACCAAGCTGATGCGCTGCGTGCTGGGGCTGTTCGAAGGCGTCGTGACCGGGGCCGCCGATGGCTATGCGCGGATGGCGGGCAAGCCTGCGGTAACGCTGCTGCACCTCGCCCCCGGTTTCGCCAATGGGGCGGCCAATCTGCACAACGCGCGCAAGGCGCGGGTGCCGATGGTGAACCTCGTGGGCGATCACGCGCTGCGCCACCAGCACTATGACGCGCCGCTGTCTGCGGATGTGGAAGGCGCCTGCGCGCCGTTTTCGGACTGGGTGCGGTCGGGCCGGGACGCGGGCAGTTTCGCCGCCGACGCGATGGAGGCGCTGCGCATCGCCAGGGGCAAGCCGGGCCGCATCGCAACCCTGATCGCACCCGCCGATATCGGCTGGGACGCGGGCGGCGTGATGGCGGCTGAGCTGCCGTCTGACGGTCCGGTCGCGCTGGATGCCCAGGCGCTCGACAGGGCCGTTGCGGCGCTGGAACGGGGCGCAGGCACGGTGATGATCGTGGGCGACGGGGTGCTGGAGGATGTCGGCGCGCTTGCCCTGTTGCAGGGGATCGCGGACAAGACCGGGGCGAAGATCCTCGCGCCGACCTCGAACCGGCGGATGGAGCGCGGGCAGGGGCGGTTCCCGGTCGCCAAGATCCCCTATCCGATCAACGACGCCATCGCGAGCCTCGCGCCGTTCAGTCACGCGATCCTGATCGACGCCAAGCCGCCGGTGGCGTTCTTTGCCTATCCCGGCAAACCGAGCATGTTGCTGCCCGAAGACTGCGAAATGGTGACGCTTGCCGGGCTTGATGGTGACGGGCCCCTGGCGATTGCGGCGCTGGCCGACCGGGTCGGGGCATCGGCGGCGCAAGCGCCCAATGTCGCCATGCCGGACCGGCCCGCGGCGGGCGCGATCACGATGCAGAACATCGCGGCGGCCATTGCCCGGGCGCTGCCCGAGGATGCAATCGTTGTGGATGAAGCGGTCAGCTGGGGCGGTGCGCTCTACGCGGCGGGCGACGCGGCGCGGCCGAATTCCTGGCTGTCTCTGACAGGCGGCTCCATCGGCATTGGCATCCCTCTGTCGGCAGGGGCAGCCATCGCGCAGCCTGACCGGCCCGTGATCACTTTGCAGGCCGACGGATCGGCGATGTACACGCTGCAAGGGCTGTGGACGCAGGCGCGGGAGGGGTCGAACGTGACGACGATCATCCTCGCCAACCAGGCCTATGAGATCCTGAAAGGCGAATTGCACAATGTCGGCGCACAGCCGGGCGAGGATGCGCTGAGCATGCTGAACCTCGACCGTCCGGCGCTGGATTTCGTGTCGATTGCCAAGGGAATGGGTGTACCGGGTCGACGGATCGAGGATGTGCGCGACCTGATCCAGGCCATCGAGGACGCGGCCAAGGAGCCGGGACCGTTTCTGATAGAGGCGCTGCTATGACGATTTCCCCCGAATTGCGCGAGCGCATCCTGCAATCCGTTTCCGACGGCTTCGACGATCAGGTGGCCTTCACTCAACAATTGGTACAGATACCGTCGCTGCGTGGCCGGGAACATGCGATTCAGGACCTGCTGTTCCGTGCGTTGCGCGAGCGGGGCATGACCGTTGACCGCTTCGCCATGGACCGCGCGGCAATCGAGGCGCATCCGGGCGGGTCGAAATTCTCGGACGATCATTCCGATGCGCCCATCGTCGTCGGCATTCATCGCCCGACCACGGAAACGGGCCGGTCGCTGATCCTGCAGTCGCATCTTGATGTGGTGCCCGAAGGGCTGGCGGAGATGTGGCGCGATCCGCCGTTCTCGGGCAAGGTTGAAGGCGACTGGATGTACGGGCGCGGCGCGGCCGACATGAAAGCAGGCGCGGCGGCGAACCTCTTTGCGCTCGACGCGCTGCGGCGGATCGGGCTGCAACCGGCGGCGACTGTCTATGTGCAGTCGGTGGTCGAGGAGGAATCGACCGGCAACGGCGCCCTGCAGACCTGGCTGGAGGGCTACACCGCCGATGCCGTGCTGATCCCGGAGCCGGAGGACGAAAAGCTGGTGCGCGCCAACACCGGCGTGATCTGGTTCCAGGTCAAGCTGCGCGGTGTTCCGGTGCATGTGCGCGAGATGGGTGAGGGGGCCAATGCTATCGACGCCGCCTACCGCGTGATCGCGGCGCTGCGCGAGATCGAGGCGGACTGGAACGCCGCCAAGGGCGACCACGCGCATTTCGAGGACGAGGCGCATCCGATCAACCTCAACATCGGCAAGATCGAGGGCGGCGACTGGGCCTCCTCGGTG
The DNA here is from genome assembly GCF_059628195.1 of Sulfitobacter sp. IGS-18. Lineage (NCBI taxonomy): Bacteria > Pseudomonadati > Pseudomonadota > Alphaproteobacteria > Rhodobacterales > Roseobacteraceae > Sulfitobacter > Sulfitobacter sp. IGS-18. The sequence continues at coordinate 518,235 of NZ_JCAQIH010000002.1, forward strand.
CCGAGCTGGTGCACGATAGACTGCCGTGTCTCGATCTATCCGGGGCAGGGGGCGGAAGAGATGGCGCGCGAGATCACCGACCGGATCGCGGCCTTCGCCAAGGCCGACAGTTTCCTGTCGAACAATCCGCCCGAGGTCGCGTTCAACGGCTTTTACGCCGAGGGTTACGTGCTGGAGCCGGGATCGGAAGCCGAGGGCGTTCTGGCCAGAGCGCATGAGGCGGCAATCGGCGTGCCGCTGCAAAGTTTCATGACGGCAGGGTATCTCGATACGCGGGTCTATGCGATCTACAACAAGATCCCGGCGCTCTGTTACGGGCCGATTTCGCGCAACATTCACGGGATCGACGAATGCGTGAGCCTGCCGTCGGTCAAGCGGATCACGCAGGCGATGGCGTTGTTCATCGCCGAATGGTGCGGTGTCGAGCAGGTTGAGGGCTGATGCACAAAGCCGCCGCCTTGCCGCAGTCCGGTCTGTCGGACGCCGCAGCTCGCGCCGACCTGTTGTCTCACGACGCGCCGGCGGTCAGCGTCGATCTGGCGGCGGAACTGGCGCGGAACCTCTACGGGGTCGACGGGCAGGTACACCCGCTGACCGCCGAGAAGGACGCGAATTTTCGGGTGACGATGGCGTCGGGCGAACAGGCGCTGCTCAAGATCACCAACGCCGCCGAAGACCGGGCCGTGACCGATATGCAGACCGCCGCGCTGATGCATATCGCGGCGGTCGATCCGTCCTTGCCGGTGCCGCAGGTGCGCTGGTCGCTGAACGGGGAGGCCTCGGAGCTTGTCAGCCTGCCGGCCGGCCAGACCCATGTGGTGCGGTTGCTGAGCTATCTGGACGGCACGGTGCTGAGCGCTGCAACCGGCGGCGGTGCCCTGCACCGCGAAATCGGCACGCTGCTGGGACGGCTTGCGCTGGCCCTGCGCGGGTTTTCGCACCCGGCGGCGGGACATGTGCTGCAATGGGATATCCAGCAGGCCCACCGCCTGCGCCCGATGCTGGAGGCGGTGGCCGACCCCGGTCTGCGCGCCCGCCTGACAGCGCTGATCGACCTGTTCGAGGCGGACATCCAGCCGCGTCTTACGTCGTTGCGGGCGCAAGTCGGGCATAATGATTTCAACCCGCACAACCTGCTGGTGGACAGCGCAGAGGCGACGCGGCTGACGGGGATCATCGACTTTGGCGACATGGTGCTGACGCCGGTGGTCTGCGATCTTGCCGTGGCCTGTTCCTACCAGATCGCCGATACCGACCGCCCGCTGGACGATGTGGCGCGGCTGATCGCTGGGTTTACCGAGGTCCTGCCGCTGGAGGATGAGGAATTCGCGCTGCTGCCCGATCTCATACGCCTGCGTCACGCGACCAGCCTGACCATCGGCGCCTGGCGCGCGCGGCGGTATCCCGACAACGCCGCCTACATCCTGCGCAACACGGCCGTATCGCTGCGCGGGCTGAACGCACTGGACAGGATCGGCACGGAGGGCGCCCTGGCGGCCCTGTCGCGCAAGGAGAACATGAGATGACCATGGTCAACGCCTTTGACAGCAGCCGCTCAGGCGGGCTCGGCTCCGAGGATGCCGCGCTGATCGCGCGCCGCGAAAAGGTCATGGGCCCGGCGTACCGTCTGTTCTACCAGGAGCCGCTGCATCTGGTGCGTGGCGAGGGCGTGTGGTTGTGGGACAAGTCGGGCAAGCGGTATCTCGACTGCTACAACAACGTCGCCTCCGTCGGGCATTGTCATCCGAAGGTGGTGGAGGCTGTTACGGCGCAGATGAGCACGCTGAACACCCACACCCGCTATCTGCACGACGGGGTGGTGGCCTATGCCGAACGGCTGCTGGCGACGATGCCTGACGCGTTGGGGCATGTGATGTTCACCTGCACCGGGTCCGAAGCGAACGATCTTGCGCTGCGCATCACCCGGTCGCATCTGCGGCGGCAGGGGGTGATCGTGACCAGACTGGCCTATCACGGTCTGACCGAGGCGGTGTCGGAGCTGTCGCCGTCGCTGGGTGATTTTGTCCCACGGGGTGACCGGGTGCGGCTGATCCCGGCACCGAACGCCCTGAGCGTGCCGCCTGCCGAACAGGGGGCGCGGCTGGCCGCTGATCTGGCCGTGGCCATCACGGCGATGCGGCGCGACGGGATCGAACCGGCGGCCTTCATCGTCGATACCGTGTTTTCCAGCGACGGGCTTTATCCCGATCCTGCGGGTTTCCTGAAACCCGCGGTGGAACTGATCCGCGCAGAAGGCGGCATATTCATCGCAGACGAGGTGCAGCCGGGGTTCGGGCGCACGGGCGAGGCGTTCTGGGGTTTCCAGCGACACGGGCTGGTGCCGGACATGGTCACGATGGGCAAGCCGATGGGCAACGGTTTCCCGCTGTCGGGTGTCGCCATGCGGCCCGGTCTGGTGGCCGAGTTCGGCAGCAAGGCGCGTTATTTCAACACCTTCGGTGGCAACCCGGTCGCCGCTGCGGCCGGCATGGCGGTGCTGGATGTGATCGAAGGCGAAGGGCTGCAGGACAATGCGCTTGAGGTCGGTGCTTTCCTGAAGGACGGTCTGCGCAACATTGCGGGACAGGTGCCGGGAATCGTCGATGTCCGGGGCGCAGGGCTGTTCCTGGCCGTCGAGATCGAGAAGGACGGCGCGCCGGATGCGGACCGCGCGGCCTTTGTCGTCAACCACCTGCGGCAGAACGGCGTGCTGATCAGCGCGACGGGGCCGGGGGCCAATGTTCTCAAGATCCGCCCGCCACTGGTGCTGCAACGGGCAGAGGCGCAGATGTTCCTTGACGCCGTCGCCGCAGCCTTTGCGGCGGGCGCCTGACAGGGAAACCATGAAGGAGAATTCAATGTCGAAACCACAGGCAAAGGCGGTTCCGCTGGTCGAGGACGACCGGGTGCGCGTTACCCGGTTCGAATTCGAACCGGGGGCGGAGACGGGGTGGCATACCCATGAATACGATTATGTCATCACCGCCGTGACAGATTGCACGTTGGAGCTGGAAGGCCCGGGTGGAGAGGTCCGTCAGGTGACGGTGAAATCCGGCGAGGCCTATCGGCGCGACAAGGGCGTGAAGCACAATGTGGTGAACGGCGGAGCGTCCCCGATGGCGTTTATCGAGGTGGAACTGAAATAGGCCTTGCTCGCGGGTATGTGTCCCTAACTTGCTGCTTAGGGTCACTTTACCCCGGACATGCCGTCGCAGAGACTGCCCGGCTCAACGTAAGGAGGCAAAGCGCCTATAAATCCAGGGGCACACCTCTCGGGTCGATGATTTCAGAACGAAGCTGGTCTTCTGTTTCATCCTCTCGCGGCAGGATCTCCTTGTGGGGTACCACCGCTGGAACAGGTCCTTCGATACGGGAGACAGAAACCAGCGCGGTCTGACCCGAGCAACCCTGGCTGAAAGGGGAGGCGCCCCTGTCTGAGGTCACAGCATTGGGATTGCCGTTCAGGCACACCAGCCCATGACCCTCCAGATGCCTTGGTGCATACCACGCGCCGGTCGACAGCTGGATCACACCAGAGGCGACCCCCGGATCTGGAGAGGCAACCGCGAGCGTCGCGCCCCTGTCGTTCCAGATCTTGACGACGTCGCCTTGCGCGATTCCTAAACGGTCAGCGTCCCTGTCATTGAGGCGCGCGACTTCGCGACCGTCCACCTTGTGTGACATGCTGGTTGGCCCGAAATCGAGCTGGCTGTGCAACTTGCCGATCGGTTGATTGGCAATGAGTTGAAACGGACGGGCCTCAGCGCCCGTACCGCCAAGCCATTCCTTGGGTTCGATCCATGCAGGATGGCCCGGAAGGCCGGATGCGGCGACTTTTTCGGAATAAAGTTCAATCAGGCCGCTGTCCGTGGTCAAAGCATTGGTTTCGGGATTGCGATGGAATGCCTCCATCATACCGGGGGTTTTCGAGACGGGCAACTTGAGCGGGCCGCCGGTCATGAAATCCGCGAAGTTCGGGGCGCTCTCGCCCCTGTTTTTCATCGCGCGTTCGGTTTTTGCATAGATGTGTTCAAGCCAGCCACGGCTGCTGCGTCCTTCGGTGAACATGTCCAGGCAACCAAGGCGTTGTGCAAGGGCACAAAAAATATCGTAGTCGTCCCTTGCTTCGCCGAAGGGGGCAGTCAGCCTTTCCATCGGAACCAGATAGGGATCGCCTGCGCTGGCGCCGATGTCTTCACGCTCGGCGGTGATGGTCGCCGGAAAGATGATGTCGGCATGTGCGGTGGTCGCAGTTCCCACGCTTTCGTGCAGTATGATCGTATCGGGCCGCGCGAAGGCTTCGGACAGTTTTGCCAGGTCCTGGTGATGGTGAAACGGGTTTCCACCGGCCCAGTAGACCAGATTAATCTCTGCGTAACGTCGCTCTTCTCCTCGATAAGTATAGGTCGTCCCCGGGTTCAAGAGCAGGTCGGAAATACGGGATACGGGAATGAAGTCGCCTGACCGGTTGCGCCCTTGCGGGAGCGTCGGAACCGGAACCGCAAGCGGGGGTTTGCCATGATTGCCCATGGAGCCGAGCGCATATGTGAACCCCGCCCCTTGCTGATCGGCGCGGCCAAGCATCGCCGAGAGGGCAAGCGCCATCCAGACCGGTTGTTCGCCGTTCTCTGCGCGTTGCAATCCGTATGCGACGGTTATCAGCGTGCGCTTGCCTGCCGCCTCGTCTGCCAGGTGACGGATTTCACCGGCCGTTACACCGCAGATGCCTTCGGCCCATTCGGGTGATTTGACGATGTCGTCTGTGCTGCCCTCCAGATAATCGCGCAGGACGTCCCAGCCAGAGGTATAGCGTGCAAGATATGCTTCATCGGCCTGCCCGGTGACGTGCAGGTGATGGGCCATGCCCAGCATCAAGGCTGTATCCGTTCCGGGCCTCGGGCGGATGCGGGTTGCGTTCCCGGCAGCAGAAAAATCGTCGTCCAGCGGGCTGACGGATACGAAATGGCAGCCGCGCGCCAATCCCTGTTGGATCGAGTCGCGTGCAATGTGCTGGCTAGAACCGCCAGGACTGACCGACAGGTTGCGCAACGGCAACCCGCCAAAGGCTATGACCAGCTCGGTTCGATCGCGGATGTGCTCCCACCAGTTGCCTTCGCGCGTGATCCGGGTGGCGTTTCCGACGACCGTGTCCAGTATGACCGACCCGGCGGCAGTGGAATAGGTGTCGACGGATGCAACATATCCGCCGAACGCCATGTTGAGAAACCTGTGGACCTGGCTTTGGGCATGGTGGAAACGCCCGGCCGAAGACCAGCCATAGGAGCCACCAAACACATGCTTGCCCGGCACCTCGCCCCGGGGTTTTTGGCCTGCGGTGCCGCCACCCAGACTGGACAGTTCTGCCGCTGCAAGATCGAGCGCGGCGTCCCATTCCATCTCTACATAGGTGTCGCGGCCGCGGCGGTCATCGGGGCCGGGGCCGTCGTTCAGCCAGCCTTTTCGGACCAGCGGCTTCGAGAGGCGCGATGGATGCGCCAGCGCGGATGGGATGTTCCTCAGGATCGGGGAGGGGTCGGGATCGTCCTTGAATGGCTGAATGACAAGTGCGTCACCGTCGAAATTGGCGGTGAATGCGCCCCAATGGCTGCTGTGACTCTTGGGTGTTGCTTTGTTCACGGTGACCTTCCCTTGATTTTCGCCTGCCCTGGGGCCGCTTGTCACAGGTTGACAAAAATCGGATTGACAGTCGAATGTCAATATTTATACAAGTTGTAGCACTTGAGTTGTAAATATTAGTTGTCAGATGTTCACCAAGGCCCCGAGGCGGAGCGGGCCCGGTGCGCAGTCGTGCAGCTTGGGAAAGTGTTCGGGCGCAAGCGCCCGCCAGGGAGGAAGCTGTAAAGATGACGGGGGAAGCCCAACCAAAAATCGGGATCATCGGCGACGGGTTCATGAACCCGGGATTTTTTCGCGAGGCGTTGGAGGCGCAGCCGGGTCTGCGTAAGGCAAGCTTCAAGGAGCTTGAGCTGGGCTGGCCGATTTCGGTGACCTCGACAAAAAAGGATCCGGACCTGCCGATTGGCGAATTTGTCGGGCGGCCCGAAGATTATTTTGACTTCATTTCCGACCTGGATGTTCTGGTGACCCATCTTGCGCCCGTCACGGCGGACAGCCTTGAACATGCACCTGATCTGAAAGTGATCGGGGTGTCGCGGGGCGGACCGGTCAACATCGACAGCGCTGCCGCTGCCAGGCGTGGTGTTGTTGTCGTCAATGCGCCGGGGCGCAATGCATCGGCCGTCGCCGAATTCACGATTGCCTCTCTTCTTGCCGAGACACGCAACCTTGTTCGCGGGCACATGAATGTGCTGGGCGGGGCGTTCAAACGCGAGTTCTACCACATTGATCACGTCGGTCCGGAGCTGTGCGAACTGACGCTCGGCATCATCGGTTATGGCGATATCGGGATGCGTGTCGCGCGTCTTGCGGCGGTGTTCGGGTGCCGGATCATCGTGTCCGATCCGTTCAAGGAACTGACCGAGGAAGATCGCGCGCTCGGGATCGAGAAGGTCGCGCTTGATGAGCTTATATCCACAGCCGATGTGGTGACCCTGCACCCAAGGGTGACCCCCGAAACGCGGGGCATGATCGACCGCTCCCGCATCGAAAGCATGAAAAAGGGGGCCTATATCGTCAACACCACCCGTGGTGAGGTGCTGGATTACGATGCCCTCTATGACGCCTTGAAGTCCGGGCATCTGTCCGGTGCGGCGCTGGATACGTTCAACCCTGAACCGCCCCCTGCCGACTGGCCGCTACTGAAGCTGCCGAATGTTACGCTGTCGCCCCATATCGCCGGCGCCTCGCGCTATAGCGTGGTGAAAGCCGCCAACATGATCGCCGAAGACGTCGCACGCTTCTTCGACGGCGAAACCCCCCTCTATCAAGTGAGATAAGACATTGGATAAACAAGAGCTTGCTCTGCGAACCGAGCTGATCGAAGCCTGCCGGGCCATGAACGGGCTGGGTATCAACAAGGGCACCGCCGGAAACATCTCGGTGCGTTTTGGTGACGGTTTCCTGATTTCGCCGACGGGCATTCCATACGACAAACTGTTGCCCGAACATGTGGTCTACATGAACTGGGACGCGGGATTTGACGGTGATGTGCGCCCATCCAGCGAGTGGCGGTTTCATCGGGATATCTTGCAGGCGCGCGAAGATCTGAATGCGGTTGTGCATACGCATTCCACCAATGCAACGTCCGTGTCGATCCTGAACAGGGATATTCCGGCGGTTCACTATGCAATCGCAGCGGCGGGCGGGCCTTCGATCCGTTGTGCGCCTTACGAGATCTTCGGCTCGCAGGAGCTGGCGGATAGAATCATCATCGCGCTGGAAGGCCGGCGGGCCTGTCTTCTTGCGCATCACGGGGTGATTGCCGCGCATGTTTCCATTGGCCGCGCCCTGTCTCTGGCGGTCACGGTCGAGGAATTGGCGACGCACTACCTGAACTGCCTTCCGATGGGCGAGCCCCCCGTCCTGACGGATGAACAGATCGCCGATGTTGTCGAGAAGTTCAAAACCTATGGCCAACAATCCGCGGCAACGGAAAAGTCGCTGAAGGCGGCAGAGTGATCTGAATTATGGAATCCGATCTGGTCCTCTGCCTCGATTCCGGCACCACAAGCGTCAAGGCGGCGATCTATGATCGTCACGGCAAGATGCTTGCGCGTTCCGAGGTCGAAAATTCCGCTCTTGAGCGGTCGGGCGACCGGATAGAGCAGGACATGGCCCGCTCTGTCGCGGATGCGGAGAGAGCCATTCGGGCCTGCACCAGGCAGGTAGCGGCGAAACCGTCGGTTCTGGCGTTGACAGCACAGGGGGACGGGCTCTGGCCAATTGGTGCTGACATGTTGCCAGCCGGGAAAGCCCTGACCTGGCTGGACGGGCGGGTTCGACCGATGCTTGCTGCGATGGAGGCAGAACTGGATGCGATCGAGGCAATCACCTCCGCCCGACCCACAGCGGCATCCCAAACCGTGCAGCTTCTGTGGCTTCAGCAGAACGAGCCGGACCGGTTTGCCACCATCAGATATGCCTTGCGGTTGAAGGAGTGGCTTTTCCTTGCGATGACCGGCGTCCTGCGGGCAGAACCGAGCGGCCTGTTGCCTGCGTGGGGTGACTGGCGCATTGGCCAACCGTCGGGCGAAATTACCGAGATTCTCGGGCTTGAAAAAGGCATCGAGGTCCTGCCCGAAATCGGGGCGGGCGCAGACTGCGTTGCCGGTCTGTCAAGTGATGCCGCCGCGCGGTTGGGGTTGCCGGACGGCATGCCCGTCGTTCTTGGGCCGGGAGATGTGCAATCAAGCCTGATCGGGCTTGGCGTGGGGCCGGGCCTGTCGCGGTCCCGGGGTTCGATCTTTGGAACAAGTGCGATCCACGGCGGGTACTTTGAATCCATCGATGACGTAAGCGAAAAACTGTCCGGCGCAATGGTGCAGCTTTCTGCCACCGGGCAGGGGTTTGTCTGTTTTCACCCCAGTTTCAATGGTGGCACGACCTTCCGCCATGTGGGCGACCTGTTGAAGGGCGAACTGCCCGAAAACTATGGTCCTGCATATTCCTCGCTTGTCCTGCATCCGTTCTTTGAGCCTGGTGGCGAACGGGCACCGATAACCCATCCCCATGCCTCGGCTGCATTGTTCGGGATGAGCTCGGCGACCCGTCCTGACGAGCTTGGCTGGGCAGCGCGGGAGGCCTTGGCGTTTCTGACCAGGATGAGCCACGCCGATCTGGGACTGGACGAAGGGCAGGTTGTGGCCGTGGGAGGTGGCGTCGCGCGTGACGACGTCTTCATGCAATTGCTCGCCTCGGTGCTGGAACGGCCGGTCCGTCCGCAAAAAGAGGGCGATACAGCTTTGCGGGGGCTTGCTGCGGTCGCGATGGGCATCCTTGAGGCGGGCGGAGCAAAGGTCACGGTGGTCGACGCTTACCTTTCGCCGGCCGACAGCGAGGTTGCGCCAGAGGAAGGCGCGGTCCGCGAGTACCTGGGGCTGAAATTTGAGCTGTTTGAACGCTTGTTGAAGGACAATGCGCGCCATTGGGGCGCGCTGGACGAGGTGGGGGAGGCCGCACGAAAGCTGAGGGGGAGCTAGCAGTACGGTGCTGCAACAGGGTGCCGCAAACAGACGGCTGCCAAGGGAGGAATAAATGAAGGTCACAAAGGCCGGAGTTTCCAGCGTTTCCGTCGATCTTTCGGCGGATTGCCTGCGCACGACCACCGGGGCGGCACCAAAACGCATTGGTATACCGGAAGATCTGAAACGCGACCCAGACCGCGCCACTGAGGCGAAGGCCGCGCCATGGGCCGGGGGTGCCGCATGATCGCCACCTGCGATCATAAAACCGGCACGCGCGCCCCTGGTGCGCAGCAGGATGATTTGTTGCAGAAACTCGGGGCGATCTGTGGCCAGAGCAACCTGTTGACGGGCCGTCAAACCAGCAGCTACGCGCGCGACTGGCGTGGCCAGTACCCTTCGCAC
>NZ_JCAQIH010000003.1:0-389295 GCF_059628195.1 Sulfitobacter sp. IGS-18
ACCGACATCCCGAAGATCCTGCTCGCGGATCATCTCAAGACGCTGAAGCTGCCCACCTTCCTGCGGGAATACGAGAAGCTCGCCCGCCAATGCGCCGCGGAAGGGCTGGATCATGTCCAGTTCCTGGCGCGTCTGGTCGAGCTAGAATTGATCGACCGCGAGCGGCGGATGATCGAGCGGCGCATCAAGGCCGCGAAGTTCCCGACGGCCAAGAGCCTGGACAGCTTCGACTTCAAAGCGATCCCAAAGCTCAACAAAATGCAGGTGCTGGAACTCGCGCGATGCAACTGGATCGAGCGGCGCGAGAATGTCATCGCCTTGGGGCCCAGTGGCACCGGCAAGACCCATATTGCCCTCGGGCTGGGGCTGGCGGCCTGCCAGAAGGGCCTCTCGGTCAGCTTCACCACCGCCGCGACGCTGGTCAACGAGATGATGGAAGCCCGAGACGAGCGCCGTCTGCTCCGCCTGCAAAAGCAGCTGGCTGGCATCAAATTGCTGATCATCGACGAACAGGGCTTCGTGCCACTGTCCAAGACCGGCGCCGAGCTCTTGTTCGAACTGATCTCGCAGCGTTATGAGCGCGGGTCCACGCTGATCACCAGCAATCTGCCATTCGATGAATGGACCGAAACCTTCGGCACCGAGCGCCTGACTGGCGCTCTACTCGACAGACTGACACACCACGTAAACATTCTCGAGATGAACGGCGACAGCTATCGCCTCGGCCAAAGCCGCGCCCGAAGGCCCAAGCCGCCACCTGATCACACATTGCAGAATTGGCCCTCCGGGCCAATGCGCCATGGCACGCGCCAGCTATCTGGGGAGCGCACGCGCCATGGCGCTTGGCACCCCGCCACTGGCCTGGTTTTGCGCCGCCACGTGGCCGGTTTTGTCTCCGCCGTTGACAGATCTCTGTTCCAATTGCGTTCTGGATGGAAGGGGGGATGAACTTTCATTCTTTTTCGTTAGCCGGGTTGGGGCTTCTTGTATTTGTCGGTCCAGTGGCCACCGGGCTTGGGTTCGGACTGATGGTGGCGGTTGGGCGAACGCTTCCTGTATCGCAAATCGAGTTGTTCAGTACATTATCACCAGTGATCGGCTTTGTTAGTTCAGCACTCTTGCTGGATGATCCCTTGAATTTGATGATTGTGGTGGGTGCGGGAACGCTGCTACTGGCGCTTGTGTGGGGAGCCTTATCAAGCAAGTCATCTGCTTAGATTTAAATTGGCCGAAAATCTACAAAAACTGACCTGAGCGCGAATGCAGGCCGGTCCTTTCTTTCGCAAAATATCGGCAACTCGGGGTGTGACCCCGCTTTCAGGAATTATCTGAGGATGTTGCGATGACCGTGCTGGATCTGCCCAAACCCGACTATGCAAACAACATGAAACTGATCGGTCATTCTGATCAAGGCGGTCGCCCGGATGGGGTGCAGTTGATGATCAACAAGGGTTTTGCGTTTACTGGGCATATGTTTTCAAAGGGATTCAGCGTGATTGATGTGCGCGATCCCCACAATCCAAAACCCGTGGCATATGTTCCTGCACCGGCCAACACGTGGAATATCCACCTTCAGACCCACGAAGACCTGCTTCTGGTGATCAATGCAAAAGACATGTTCGCCTCAGCGGAGTTCCAGGACGAAACTGAGTATTACAAAGGGGCATTGGGCAAGAAGGTCGGCACAGCGCAGCAGACACGGCAGCGCGACTGGACCGCCGGTATGACAGTCTACGATATCTCCAACCCGGCTGAGCCAAGAAAGATTTCGTTCATGCCTGTTGAAGGCGGGGGAATTCATCGGATTTGGTATACAGGCGGGCGTTGGGCCTATGCGTCTGTACTTCTGGACGGGTTCACGGATTACATCTTCATGACAATCGACATGGCCGACCCGGCCAATCCGAAAGAGGCAGGACGCTATTGGCTGCCGGGCATGAACCTGGCTGCTGGCGAAGAGCACAATGGTGAGCGGCGAGGTGGCCTGCATCATGCGATCATTCATGGCGATACGGCCTACGGGGCCTGGCGCGATGAGGGCATGGTGGTCATTGATGTGTCCGATCGCAGCAATCCCGAATTGATCGTCCACAAGAATTGGTCTCCGCCGTTTGGTGGCGGCACACACAACTGCCTTCCACTGCCGGACCGAGACTTGCTGGTTGTTGTCGACGAAGCGGTGCTCGATAACTGCGAAGACGGGATCAAGCACATCTGGATGTTTGACAACCGTGTGCCTTCAAGCCCGGTCAGTGTCTCGACATTCCCGATCCCGTCTGAGGAAGAGTATTGCAAGAAAGATGGGCATTTTGGGCCGCATAACATCTATGAGAACCGACCCGATGGTTTGGTGAGTGACCAGCTTATCTTTTCCACAATGCAGAATGCGGGCATTCGCGTGACTGACATTTCAGACGCCTATCGTCCAAAGGAAGTGGCGGCCTTTGTCCCGCCTAAACCAAACCGGTTGATTGATCACCGGCCGGGCCGCCCGTTGGTGATCCAGAACTGCGATGTCTATGTGGACAAACAGGGGCTTGTGTACGCAAACGATTACAATGGCGGGTTGTTTATTCTGGAGTATCAAGGCTGATATGAAAGATGTGCCTGCAGGAGTACCCAGTGTAACGGAGACGGTTAAAAACTATCTTTCTGCGCTGAATGATGCCGGTTTTTCCGGAGAGGTAACGTCTGATCTTGCGGATCGCGTTTCCTGTTCAACCGACAACTCAATTTATCAGATCATGCCGCAGGCGGTGATCTATCCGTTTGACGGGGATGATTTGCTTCTTGCGGTTCAGGTCGCGCAACGGGCAGACTTCTTCTCGGTGGTGTTCCTTCCAAGGGGGGGAGGGACATCGACCAATGGACAGTCATTGGGGGATGGTGTGGTCGTAGACACGTCACGCCATATGCGGCGTATTCACGAGTATGATCCCGAGACCGGAGTGGTGCGTGTCGAACCTGGCCTGGTGCGTGATAAGCTGATTGATTTTCTGGCTCCACATGGGCAGTTCTTTGCGCCGCATGTCTCAACCACCAGCCGGGCGACGATCGGTGGCATGGTGTCAAACGACAGTTCGGGCAAAGGCTCGGTGGTTTATGGAAAGACCTCGGATCACATACATTCGATTGAGCTTGTCCTACCCAATGGAAACGTGGCGACGTTTGATGCGAAACGTGCAGTTAGCGACAACGACGTAACCCAAGCGGCCGACCGTATCTGTCGTGACGTTGAGAAGATACTTGCGCCACATTTCAAAGAGATTGAACAACGCTTCCCCAAAATGAACCGTGGCTTTACCGGATACAATCTGAAAGAGGTGCGGGCAGGGGATGGGGTGCTCAACCTGCCAAAGCTCTTGGCCGGGTCAGAAGGGACCCTGGGATTCATCAAATCTGTCACCCTGAAATCCGAACCGATCCCTGCCCATACGGCGCTTGCGGTGTTGGTGTATGACAGCCATGACACCGGTCTGCGGGCGGTCCCGGATTTGCTGGAAGCCCGCCCTCACGCCATCGAATTCATAGACGACAAAATTCTTGGAGCGGCGCTTCGATCTCCGTTTGCTAAGGATGTTCGACAGGTTTTAGGAATCACAAATGAAGGTGGTGCCTTCGCTGCGCATTTCTTCGAGATGTCAGATGAGGATGAACAGGAACTTGAACGCAGGCTCGCCAGCCTTGAGGAACATTTGAACAGCCGCATCGACTCCACGTTGCGCCCCATCGGCATTAAGATCCTTAGATCGCCTGATGATATCGCTCGCGTCTGGGAAATCCGCCGGGCGTGTCAGGGGCTGCTCGCGGGATTTGACAAAAACAAGCGCGCTGTGGCGTTTATCGAAGACTGCGCAGTGCCACCTGAAAACCTGGCTGACTTTGTCGCGGAACTGGAAGCGGTTCTGGAAGCCCGTAACATTCCTTTGGGGATGTATGGGCATGCTGATGTGGGGTGTGTGCATATTCGGCCGCTCATGAACCTGACGGCGGAAGATGAGCGCCGCCAGATCCGTCAGATTTCGGATGTAGTGTTCGCTCTTACGCAAAAATATGGTGGGCTGTTGTGGGGAGAGCACGGCAAGGGGTTGAGGGGCGAGTATTCCGAGCAAGTGATCGGAAGCGAACTTGTGCATGTCATGCGCCAGATCAAAACGCTTTTCGATCCATTGAACCGAATGAACCCAGGGAAAATTGCAAGGCCGATCGATGACCAGAACCCAATACTAGCTCTGGATGAGGTGCCGATGCGCGGTGCCTTTGATGCACAGATAGAGCCGGACCTAGCCGCGCAGTATTCCAATGTCCTGAGATGTGACGGCAATGGCGCCTGCTTCAACCAAGATGCCGCGCAGCCATTTTGCCCATCTTACAAGATCACAGGAGATCGCCGTCTCTCGCCCAAAGGTCGGGCCAGCATGCTACGGGAATGGGCGCGAGCGCGTTCAACGGGTGAGGTTGCCAGTGCCCACAACATCGCAGAAGAGCTAAACGAGGTCCTCGAGACGTGTCTTGCATGCAAGGCCTGTGCGGGGGCGGGTTGCCCAGCAAAGGTGGATATCCCCGAGATGAAATCCCAGTTCCTGGACTGGTACCATGAGGACCGCAAGCGGCCCGTTGCTGATCTTCTCGTAGCCAACCTCGAGCGGGTGGCGCCATTGTTGGATCGAATTGGCGGTCTGGTAAATACTCTGCAGTCTACCGCGCTTGTCAGGTGGAGCATGGTGCGTGGATTTGGGTTGGTCGACTTGCCAAAGCTTCGCCATCGCCGCAGTTTTCTCAATCAGTTGCAAAAGCTGAATGTTCAGACCATGTCTGCGGCCACCCTGCTCGAGATGCGAGACGCGGAGCGGGCAGGGACTGTTGTAATTGTTCAGGACTGTTTCACAAGTTTCTATGACGCCGACGTTGTGCTGGCCCAGGTTGAACTGGTCAAAAGGCTTGGCTTCACCCCGGTCCTGCTGAACTATCGGGCAGGGGGCAAACCCTTGCATGTAAGAGGGATGTTGGGCCGTTTCAGGCAGATGGCGCAGCAGAACGCACATGATCTTGCAGAACTATCCAATGCTGGATTTTCTCTTATTGGTGTCGATGCGGCAACCACGTTGATGTATCGACACGAATACCTAGAAACGCTGCCTGACTGCCCAGATCTGGGCGTGCAACTGCTCAGCGAATGGCTGGGTGCGCAAGACTTGCCTCTGCTTGACGGAGATATCTCCTACACGATGATCCAGCATTGCACCGAGCGTTCGCTGGAACCGCAAACGTCTTCGCAGTGGCAGAGTGTTTTTGAACGCTCTAGTCTGTCGGTCAATCTTGTCAAAGCCGGATGCTGTGGGATGTCAGGCTTGTTTGGTCATGAGGTCCGCCATCAGAAGATGTCGCGTGCACTTTATGACGAGAACTGGCGGGCGGTGGTCGAAGCCGAAGCGGAAGGGGGCTTGGTTGCAACCGGGTACTCCTGCCGCTCGCAGGTGAAACGTTTGTCAGGCGTACAGGCGCTCCACCCAGCTCAGATCTTGTTAGGCCACCTAAGAAATCGTTGATGTCCATCTAGTGAAAACATCGGGTGCATATCTAGTGCACCCGATACCATACATTCAAAGCTCTTCGCGTTCCATGTTGTAAGGATGTGTCCGGTCGTTCCCAAAAACCGAGCGATAGGTGTCGTATCGTTTCCCCAAATGCTCCCGCCAAACGGAAAGCCCAAGCAATAAGATGCTGACCACCACAAGAACTGCGGTCAGGATGGGCATCGGGTATTGCATCAGGCCGGAACCGACCGCGGCGGCAGCACAAAGCATGGTAAAGAACCCGGCGGTTTTATGGTAAGATTCCATGCGGCGGCGGCGTGGAGTCATGCTGAAATGGTCCCCTTCCCAGGTTTTGGGATCTTCGGGGTCAGCGATCTCGTAGTACCGTCCCCCGTGGGAACCGCGAAAGAATGCCGAAATACCTTGCAGAACCCCAAGTCCAATTGTTGCAAGGCCTAAGATGGAATGCAGTGATCCGGAAACGCCTTGGCTGACCACCAGTGCAACCAACATGCCCGCCAGCGACAGAAGAATTGCCAGGTTCAGCCCCCACTGATGAATGTGAAACCAAACCCACTCCGGACGCCATATGGTTCGATAAGCGGTGATCCCGGTTTTGGTGGGTTTCGGTTTAAAATAGCGCAAAGAGATAATGCCAATGGGGACCAGCACGAACCACACCGTAACCATCAGGATAGCGTGATAATTCCAGTGGATTTCAACCGTGCGGCCAAGGAATTCGAGATAGACCTCTTCGGGGATGTTGTGTTGAGTTTTCATGGTTCCTCCCTCAATTGCGGCTTACTCTTCGCGTGGTCCCGCAAAGACCGTAAAGCTGGCTTTGGCCAGTGTGTGCTGGTGGATAAAAAAACCGGCAAGGGCTCCGGTAGCGTTGTCCGGAATGTCCAATGTCTCGGCATCCAGTGCATGCAGATAGAACGTGTATCTGTGTTTGCGACCCACTGGGGGGCATGGCCCAAAATAGCCTGGCTCACCGAAATCAGTATTCGCTTCTTTGACACCCTCCGGCAACGGCCCACTGTTTAATCGGGTAATATGCCTTGGAATGTCGTAGGCGACCCAATGCCAAAATCCACTGCCTGTGGGGGCGTCTTGATCATAGAAGGTGAGAGCAAAGCTCTTAGTCCCAGCCGGTACGTTCTGCCATTCAAGTCTTGGGCGTTCGTTCTCACCGCTGCATCCAAAACTGTTCAGGTATTGTGCGGCCGTAATGTTGGCGTTTTCTTCAAGTGTGGTGCAGTTGAGTCGCAGTGCTTGCTGATCCGTCACAATTCTCTCCCAGGCCGGAAGTTCTGACGACATCGGACCACTTGCGCATTTTAGCCACTGACTCCGTGGGGGTGCCTTCAACACGCATCTGTCCCAATATCGCTTATTCCTGGCATATTTGCCAAAAACGGACACTCAGGGCATGCGGGATTCGGACAAACTCCTTGGAAATTCGGTCAAAGGCTGCGCGCCGGATGTGCTGGAGATCTCTTGCTTTGTTGACAGTGCTTTGATCCATTTGTCAGCCCGTTAGAGGCTAGATATTCTTTCCGCACCTGGGCGCACCGATCTGGCGAACGCGGAAGGTGTCTTTCCAACATAGTCCAGGAAGGCGTTTGAAAAGGCGGAGCTGCTGGAAAATCCCACCTCAAAGGCTGTCTCGGTCACAGATTTCTTTTCTTTGCGCAGCAGTTCCATGGCCTTGTTCATGCGGAGTTCCCGAATGAACTCCCGCCAGCTTTGCCCTAGTTCGGTTTGCATATGGCGCCGCAGAGTACGTTCGGACATTCCAACATGTTCGGCGACTTCGGGCAAAGAGGTGGCTGGCCCGTGCGACCGCGCAAAATCTATGACCCTCTGGATGGCTGAGTTTTCTGCATAAGGCGTCCACATGATCCTCTCATGCTGGAACCAGCCCGGAACCATATCCCCCAATGTCAGAAAAAAGGCCTTGCTTTTGCGTCGGCATCGCTCTTCCTCAGGGCTCCATTTCAGCGAATACTGTGCCATATGCGCCGCGATATCGGGGATTTGGCCAACCCAACACCCGTCGTGGTTCCAGGTTACCTCGTTTTTGCAGAACTTCATCACCAAACCAGAAGAGGGCATTCGAATTCGAATTCGAAACATGCGGCCCGCTGGTATGAAAACCATATAGTCGGCCGGGATCGCCCACTCGCCATTATGACCGTAAAGCTCGATCTCTCCGGATTGACACATCACCAGCTGCCCGGCGGGTTCTTGCTCCGACTGAAACGAGCTGCGGTCGGCCTTGAATGCTATGGAATGGCTATGGTCCGGGTCGGTGATGCTAAACGGTTTATCCATCTGAATTTCCATAAAATAAACCTCCCAGCAATGCGATCGAGTGGGTTCTTTGCGCCAATGCCAACGTGGCCGATTCAAGAATAATATTGACCGATTATCGAATGCGGGACAAGGCCGAAATAGTGGTTAACTGCTAGATCGTTTAATTTGGGACACCTGAGATGGCGATGATGGGAGGAAAAACATGGACAAAGAGCGCACTAAAAGTGCGGGCGTCCCAGTCTTGTCAATCGAAGGGTTGAACAAGCGGTTTGGCGGAACGAAAGCCGTTACAGACGTCAGCTTTACTGTTTCAAAAGGGGAGATTGTCGCACTTCTCGGTGAAAATGGCGCGGGCAAGTCGACGCTCATAAAGATGCTGGCCGGGGTCTATTCGGCCGATAGTGGACGCTTCTTGTTTGAGGGCGACAAATTTGACCCGAGAGGGTCAAATCCGGGCGTGGCTTTCATTCACCAGGATCTGGGACTGATTGAATGGATGACCGTCGCCGAGAATATCGGCTTGATGCAAGGGTCGTTTGAACGTCGGCTTGGTCTGATCAATTGGCGACTGACCCGCAAACGCGCCAGCGAAGCCCTTGCACTGGTTTCCGATACAATCGACCCGGATATGCGGGTGCAAGAGTTGACGCGAACCGAGAAGTCCCTGGTCGCGATTGCGCGGGCACTTGCGCGAAACGCCAAACTGCTTGTGTTGGATGAACCCACCGCAAGTCTTCCGCAATCAGATGTCGAGATGTTGCACGAAGTATTGTGCCGCCTTCGGGAAACCGGTGTGGCGATGATCTATGTGTCACATCGTTTGGATGAAGTATTTGCGATCGGTGATCGCGCCGTGGTGTTGCGTGATGGGTTTCTGGTCGGGGATGAGCCAATTGGAAAGTTGGATGGCGATAGCTTGATCCAGTTGATCATTGGGCGCGCACTGGAAGAGGTGTTTGTGCACCCCCCCGCGATGGAAAACAGCCCCGTTGCGCTTCGACTGCAAGAGTTGTGCACCGATGATGTCGGGCCAGTGACTTTTGATCTGCGCCGTGGAGAAGTCCTGGGGTTGGTTGGGCTTCGCGGTGCGGGGCAGGACGCTGTGGGCCACGCTTTGTTTGGACGCAGTCCAATTGCAAAAGGCAGGGTGGAGCTTGAAAACGGCGCACCTCTCAAAACTTCGCATCCACAAGAATCCATAGAGCAAGGGATCTGCATGGTGGCCGGTGATCGGAACGCTGAATCCATCGCCCAAGGGCTGACCATTCAGGAGAACCTGTTCATCAACCCGGCGCTGACTGGGCGCAGTAACCTATCGTTTCGCACGCCTGCCGATGAGGCTCGCGAAGCACGTAGCATTGGTGACGCGTTCGATATCCGTCCCAACGACCCGTCGGCACCCATTGAAACCTTGTCAGGTGGCAACCAGCAGAAGGTTGTGATGGCCAGATGGATGAGCGTTGGAGGCTCGGTTCTGATCTTGGAAGATCCAACCGCGGGCGTGGATGTTGGCTCAAAAGCCGACATCTATGCGCTACTGGCCAAAGCGCTGGAAGACGGGCTTGCGGTGTTGCTTATCTCGACCGACTTCGAAGAAGTGGCCGCATTGAGCCACCGCGCTTGCGTCTTTCATGACGGCCAAATCGTTGCGGAGATCCCGCAAGAAGACCTCTCAATCACATCCCTACTGAATGCCGCGTCTTTGGATCCGGCGAGCAAGGAGCCCAGCCATGCAATCGCTTGAATCCAACGCACTCGAACCCACACAGGCACAGTTGAAAGGCCTTTCGACCCCCGCAAAGATCATACGTTTCCTGCCAGTCTATGGTCTGCCGATCCTGACGCTCGGGTTAATCCTGCTGTTTTCCATTTTGCTACCGCAGACCTTCCCAACTTATCTGAACCTGCGGGCAATTCTCGGGGAAAAGTCCGTGATCGCGTTGCTGTCGCTGGCTGCAATGATCCCGATGATGACGGGCCGGATCGACCTGACAGTAGGATATGGGATCGTCATTTGGCACGTGCTCGCGATCAGTTTGCAAACGGTCTATGGATTTGACTGGACCATTGCCGTCGTCATCGTGTTGCTTGGGGGCTGCGCCTTGGGCCTGCTGAATGGCCTGTTGGTCGAGGTGGCCCGGATTGACAGCTTTATCGCCACGCTAGGAACGGGCACGGTCATTTACGCATTGGCGCTTTGGCATACCGGCGGTCGGCAAGTGATTGGCGCGTTGCCCGAGGCCTTTACTGGCATCTATGCACACACAGTTTTCGGCCTGCCAGTTGCAGCGTTTTATGTTTTGGCCATCGCAATCGAGCTGTGGGTGGTGTCCGAATACCTGCCAATTGGCCGTAATCTTTATGCCATTGGCGCAAACTCGCGGGCCGCTGAACTGAACGGTATCCGTACCCGCCGTTATGTGATCGGAGCATTTATCGCTTCTGGCCTGATCGGTGCGATTGCCGGGATTGTTCTGGCTGCGAAACTGCGCATTGGCCAGGCCAGTGTTGGGCTCGAATTCCTTCTGCCCGCCTTGGTCGGTGCATTTTTGGGATCCACGACCATTAAACCAGGACGCGTGAATGTCTGGGGCACGATGGTTGGCGTGATCATCCTGGCCGTCGGCATCTCGGGGATCCAGCAACTTGGCGGTGCGTTCTTTGTGGAGCCACTGTTCAACGGGGCCACGCTTTTGATTGCGATCGGCATTGCTGGCTACGCACAGCGTAAGCGGAGCTCCGTGCGCCATGCCCGTGTTCCCGACGTGAAAGCGGAATCCAACAGCCAACAAAAAGAAGCCTGAAACATAGACGTTCAACGAGGAGGAAAACCATGAACACGACACTTCAAAAAGCGGTCTTTGCCGCAATGCTGGCCGGAACGGCGCTAGGCGGTCAAATGGCGCTGGCAGATGCGGTGAGCGATGCCAAAGCCTACGTTGCGGCGGCCTCGGCTCCTAACGCTCCCTGGACTGGGCCGACGGCTGGCCCGGAAGCCCAGCAAGGCAAAACCGTGGTCTATGTCTCTGCGGATCAGCGGAACGGCGGCGCACTTGGTGTGAGCGAGGGCGTCAAGGAAGCGGTTGCAGCCATTGGTTGGGATCTTCGCATCATTGATGGACAAGGATCGGTTTCCGGTCGCTCTTCCGCAATGCAACAGGCGATTGCGTTGCAACCTGACGGAATTATCCTGGGCACAATCGATGCCAATGAACAGGCCGAGGCGATCCGTCAGGCGGATGAGGCGGGCATTGTGGTTGTAGGTTGGCATTCGACCGCCTCCACTGGCCCGTCGGACAAACATCCGATTTTCACAAACATCACGACCGACCCTCTTGAGATTTCGCGAGCTGCGGCGTCGCTTGCGGTCGCCGACAGTGATGGCACGGCAAATGTGGTGATCTTCACGGACAGCGTGTACGAGATTGCGATCGCGAAATCCGATGCGATTGCCGAGGTGATCAGTGAGTGTGAAGTGTGCAAGATTCTCTCAGTCGAAGACACGCCTCTGGCCGAGGCCAGCACGCGGATGCCGCCCCTGACAAACGCGCTGCTGCAGCGTTTTGGGGATGACTGGACCTATTCTCTTACCATCAACGATCTGCCGTTCGACTTCATGGCTCCGGCTCTGATTTCGGCAGGTAAGGAGCAAGGCGGATTCCCCCGTAACATCTCGGCAGGGGACGGGTCAGAAGCAGCCTTCCAGCGCATCCAACAGAACTTTTATCAATATGCCACAGTTGCGGAACCGCTCAATCTGCATGGTTGGCAAGCCGTTGATGAAATGAACCGTGCGCTGGCGGGAGAAGTGCACTCCGGATTTGTGGTGCCGGTTCATCTCTTCACTCCTGACAATGTGATGGAAGATGGTGGCGCCGACCTGTCTTACGATCCCGGGAATGGCTACCGTGATGTCTATCGCAGCATCTGGGGTGTGAACTAGGCCCTGCAGGTCCAGGACAATAGCAGGCCCGTCTAGTAGGGCCTGCGACTGGATCTAATGCAAATGCATGATCCAGCTCCTGCCGGAAGTGGCCTCTCCCCACGCTTCCGGCAGATTTCTGTTCAAAAAGAACCGGGTTCAGACGCATCACCTAAATCTCACCGGAAGGACACAGCATGTTATTTGACCTCAGAACATACCGCACCCGCCCTGGAACATTGCCGAAGCAATTGGCGCTATACGAAGAGCTTGGGTTCGAAGCGCAAAAGCGGCATTTGGGAAATCCTGCTTTTTATGGTGTTGTCGAAAGTGGCGATGTGAATGCCTATGTACATCTTTGGCAGTATGAGAATGCGGCGGATCGCGAGACGCGCCGCAACGCCCTTTATAACGACGCCGATTGGTTGGCATATCGTCAAGCCGGAGCGGAACTGGGTTATCAAACCGAACAACACAACACGTTGCTGAAGCCTGCCAAGTTCTGGCTCCCTGGAACACGAAAATGAACCAGGTTACAACAAAACCCGATCCGTTGGTTTGGGGGCAGGGAGGCCCTGTTTTCGAGGTGTTTCTTGAGCCAACTTGCCCGTTTTCAGCAATTGCTTTTGGAAAGCTCGCTACTTTGCAAAAGGAGTTCGGAGAGAATGGGCTTGTTCTGCAGGTTTGGTTGCAGTCGCAGCCCTGGCACATTTTCTCAGGGATAATCTGCCGCGCGATCCTGGCCGCGTCCTGCCGTGCTGATGGTAAGGCGTCTGCCTGGGCTGTGATGGAAGCCATTTACTCTCAACGTGAGAGTTTCGAGTTTGAGCACCATTGCTCAGGTCCAAATATGGATGTGACGCCAAATGCTCTTATAGAGCGGATTGAAGCTGTTAGCGGTGTATCGTTGAAAGAGCAGTTTGCGCGACATGATCTGGATCGGGAAATCAAAAGGCACGTCAAATATGCTCGGCAAAACGGCATTCATGCATCGCCAACATTTATGGTCAATGGCATCGTAGATCCCGGTTTGGGAAGCCGCGATCCTATTGGAAACTGGGTGGATGCCCTGCGAAAATTGTGATGCGTTGGCGGCCCAATCAGGCCGCCAACCGTTGTTGGGTTTATTCGCCTGAGTCGTGTGAAATGACCGAAACTGTGGCCGTTTTTCGAGAACTGTCTGCAAGGCTTGGAGAGGACTGCGTTCTCACCGATCCAGGCCGGATACAGGCTTACCTCACCGACTGGACCGGGCGGTTCCAGGGAACAGCGGCGGCGGTGCTGCGCCCGCGCACCGCGCGGGACGCCAGCACTGTCGTGCGCGCCTGCGCCGCTGTCGGCGTGTCGCTGGTGCCGCAGGGCGGAAACACCGGGCTGTCCGCCGGCGCCACGCCCGACTGCACTGGACGGCAGGCAATCATCTCTGTCGAGCGTATGACCCGCATTCGCTCGGTGGACCCGGTGGGCCAGACCATTGAGCTTGACGCCGGCGTCATTCTCGCCGACGCAAAGTCCGCGGCCGCGGCCGCGGATGTGGATCGCCTGCTGCCCATCTCTCTGGGCTCCGAAGGTTCGGCCCGGATTGGCGGGCTCGTTGCTACCAACGCAGGTGGGGCGGACGTCCTGCGTTACGGGCAGGTCCGCGGGTTGGTGCTTGGCCTGGAGGCGGTGCTGCCCGATGGTGAGATCTATTCGGCGCTGCACCACCTGCGCAAAAACAACACGGGTTTCGATTTCAAGCAGCTTTTCATCGGCTCCGAAGGGCGCCTTGGGTTGATCACCGCTGCCGTACTGCGGCTACTGCCCCGTCCACGCTGGCGTCAGACCGCTTTGATGAGCGTTTCTGATCTTTCCACGGCCCTGAAACTGCTCGAGTTATTTCAGGCAGATGCGGGCGAGACCCTGACCGCGTTCGAGTTGATAAACGGGCGTGGGTTCGCATGGTCTGCAGCATTGACTGGGTGCGGGCATATCGTCGGCCCCGCAAAGTGGCATCTTCTGATAGAATTTTGCTCTGTGCTCCCAGAGATCGAAGCGCTTGCCCATCGTCTGTTCGAAAGAGCCGTGGAGTGCGACCTGCTTCAGGATGGCGTGATAGCGCAGAACGAGAGGCAGCAAAATCTGTTTTGGAAGGTCCGTGAGAATTTGGCCGAAGGCGAGCGGCACAATGGCACGGTAGCAAAGCATGATATCTCTGTTCCGATCCGTAACATCCGCGCCTTTGTCGAAAAGTTCGAGGAAGTGGTTGACGCCGCGAATACGCGGGCGCTGGCCAGCATTTTCGGCCATCTCGGTAATGGTAATCTGCATTGCAACATTATATTTCCCGACGGTGTCCCAGACGTGAATTTGACGCCCAAGGTCCACGATCTCGCGATCTCAGTCGGCGGTTCTATTACCGCTGAACATGGTGTCGGGCACTACCGCTGGAAGGAATGGGATCGGCTGAGGCCACCGGTCTCGCGGCGGTTCGACCGCGCGCTAAAAGATGCCTGCGATCCCAAAAACCTTTTCAACCCTACGCGCGAAGGGGGCAGGTGACGATTTTGGCAACCGGAAACGCCGTCGCGAAAATCGATCTCATGAGTAGCCTTGGCCAACACATAGAGCTCTCCGGCGTGATCGAGTTCGGATCACGACAGGCTCAACTTATTGGGTTTCCGACTGCAAATATCAGAATACTTACCACCGCAGTTATCCCCGACGGAGTATACGCGAGCTTAGCCTC
Organism: Sulfitobacter sp. IGS-18; assembly: GCF_059628195.1. NCBI lineage: Bacteria > Pseudomonadati > Pseudomonadota > Alphaproteobacteria > Rhodobacterales > Roseobacteraceae > Sulfitobacter > Sulfitobacter sp. IGS-18. The sequence continues at coordinate 14,507 of NZ_JCAQIH010000003.1, forward strand.
GGTAAGGTTTGACGATGGCTGTAAGACCTACCCATCCATCTCCTACATAAGTAATAAGCTGCGGAGCGATCTTCCTGAAATCTGTTTCTACACACATTTGTTTGGCTTCTGTGGCGATATTTACGGACGGCGTGTAACCTTCAAGGCGCTTTATCTCATCCGAGCTGGCGAAGTCGCCATTACTTCCAAGGTGGCGCAGTTAGGGATACTAGACGATATTGCGATCGCGCGGAGCTGTTTTGCTAGCCGAGACGGGATGTGCGCTCCGTGAACTTTCGTGAGCGGCGCCGATGTGGTGCTATTTCCCGACCGACCGGGCATAGGCCGAGGGGGTCTTGCCGACATATTCCATGAAGGCGTGCGAAAAAGCCGAGCTGCTGGAGAATCCCACCTCGAAGGCGGTCTCGATGATCGACTTGCGCTCCTTGCGCAGCAACTCCATCGCCTTCTTCATCCGCAATTCGCGGATGAAATCGCGCCAGGTTTGGCCGAGTTCGGACTGCATGTGGCGGCGCAGGGTGCGTTCGGACATGCCGACATGCGCGGCCGCCTCGCCCAGGCCGATCGCCGGTCCGACCCGGTTCGCCAGATCGACGACCTTCTGGATCGCGGTGTTTTCGGCATAGGGCGTCCACATGATCCGCTCGTTGCAGAACCAGTCGGGCACCATGTCGCCGAGCGTCATGAAAAAGGCGGTCGCGCGCGTATCACTGCGCGCCGAAGGATCGCGCCACTTGAGCGCGAGATCGGTCATTCGCTGCGCGAAGGCATCCACTTGCCCGACCCAGCAGCCGTTGTGCTGCCAGCGCACCTCGCCGTGGCAGAACTTCGACACCACGACGCCCGAAGGGATCCGTGCGCGCAGGCGGAACATCCGCTCGGGCGGGATATAGACCATGTGTTCCGCGGGAATGACCCATTCTCCGCTATGACCAAACAGTTCCAGCTCGCCGCTAGTGCAGCGTACAAGCTGACCGCCCGGCTCGCGCTCGCTGGTATAGTCGAAGCGTTGGGGGAGAAGCGCGAGCGCGTGGCTGGCCATTCCCTTGCCGATCGAAAAGTAGCTTTGCTCGTTCATGACGGGTACTCTGGCAAACTGGACGATATAAGCAAATTACGACAAAATATCTTAATAGGGACATTTCGCGCGCTGATCAAGATGTCCCTCCTTTGCTCTCGGCCGACGCGGCACTTTTGTTCGCCGTCACGTTGATCCACAGAAGCACGAGCGCGGCGAGAGCAAGGGCGGCACCGGCAAGCGGCGTGAAGCCGAGGCCAGCTGTGTCGATCACCCGCCCGCCCAGCCAGGAGCCGAGCGCGATGCCGATGTTGAAGGCGGCGATATTGAGCGCCGAGGCGACATTTGCGGCCTCGTCGCTGACGCGGCGCGCAAGGCGGAGCATGTAGAGCTGCAGCACCGGAACTGGTGCGAAGGATAGGAAAGAGATCGCGGCCAACGCCGCCACGGCGCCCACCCGATTCCCCATCGTGAAATAGAATGCCGTGAGCGCGACGGCCTGCGCGATGAACAGTCCGACCAGCGCGCGCACCGGCCCGCCATCGGCGAGACGCCCGCCGAAGATGTTCCCGAAGGCGATGCCGAGGCCGTAAAGCAGCAAGATCACTTCGACCGAATGGCCGCCGAAGCCGGTCACATCGCGCAGGATCGGCGCGAGATAGGTGAAGGCGACGAAGCTGCCACCGAAACCGGCCGCGCTGATGCACATCATCAAGAGCAGCCGACCGGAGCCGAAGGCACGGAACTGTGCTGCGACCGAGGGCGGCTTAGAGGGGGCGGCGGTGCGCGGTAGCAGCAAGGCAAGAGCCACCAGCGCGATCAAACCAAGCATTGCGACGGCGACGAAGGTAGTGCGCCAGCCGAACAGCTGTCCGATGAACGTGCCGACCGGCACACCGGTCACCATCGCCACGGTCAGCCCGCTGAACATCAGTGCAATGGCGGAGCCGCTGCGCTCGGGCGGGACGAGGCTTGCAGCCATCGTCGCACCCGCCGAGAAGAAGACCCCATGCGCAAAGGCCGTCAGCACGCGCGCCGCGATCAACAGGCCATAGGCGGGGCTGATCGCGGCAAGGATATTGCCCGCGATAAAGATCGCCATCAGCCCTAGCAGGAGCCGTCGGCGCGGGATCGCGCCGGTCAGCGCCGTCAACACCGGTGCGCCGAAGGTGATTCCCAGCGCATATGCGGTGATGATCAGCCCGGCCATTGGAATCGTGATGCCAAGATCGACCGCAACCTCCGGCAACAGCCCGATTACGACGAATTCGGTGGTGCCAATGGCGAATGTCGAGACCATCAAGGCGACGAGCGGTGTGGGAATCCTCATCGCGCGAGGCCCCGGCGCGCGCGGGGCGTGGAAAATCTGCAAGGCCTCACGGGCACTCCTCCGGTTGGGCAAGGTGTTCCGGCAAGACTATAAACGTGTTGCGCCCCCTGCCAGTCGCCTCCGAGAGGTTGGCCGATATTCGCAAATAATTGTCCGATTTTCGAATGAAGGCCGCGTCCGATCATGTAAATACTAAATCAACTGTCGATAACCGGACACTCGGTTCATTTGCAGGTACGGGAGGGAATCATGTCGCTGGATGTATCGGCTGGGCAAGGCGCCCCGGTTCTGACGCTTGGTGGGTTGAATAAACGTTTCGGTGGCACGCAGGCTGTGTCGGACGTCGGTTTTTCGGTTCGCCGTGGCGAGATCGTCGCGCTGCTGGGCGAAAACGGCGCCGGGAAATCGACGCTGATCAAGATGCTGGCCGGGGTCTATGCCGCCGATACCGGAGAGTTCCGCTTTCAGGGGGTTGCGTTCGATCCGCGCCAAGGGCATCCCGGCATTGCCTTTATCCATCAGGATCTTGGGCTGATCGAATGGATGACGGTGGCCGAGAATATCTGCCTGATGCAGAATGCCTATCCGCGCCGTTTCGGCCTGATCGACTGGCGCGGTGCGCGGCAACGGGCGCTGGTCGCACTGGCCGAAGTGTCCGATACGATCAATCCCGACGCGCGGGTGCAGGAACTGACCCGGACCGAGAAATCGCTCGTCGCCATCGCCCGGGCGCTGGCGCGCAACGCGACGCTGCTGGTGCTCGACGAACCAACGGCCAGCCTGCCGCAATCCGATGTCGAGATGTTGCACGCGGTTCTGGGCCGGTTGCGCCAGTCGGGCGTGGCAATGATCTATGTCTCGCACCGGCTCGACGAGGTCTTTGCGATTTCCGACCGCGTGGTCGTGCTGCGCGACGGCTTCCTTGTCGCGGACGAGCCGATCGGCAAGCTCGACGGCGACGGTCTGATTCGGCTGATCATCGGGCGCGATCTGGAAGAGGTCTTCGCCCATGCCGAGGCACCCGCCGACAGCCCGGTCGTTTTGCGCCTTGACGAGATGCTGACCGAGGATGTCGGTCCGGTCAGCCTGCAACTGCGCCGTGGCGAGATCCTTGGCCTCGTCGGCCTGCGCGGCGCGGGGCAGGACGCGGTCGGCCATGCGCTTTTCGGACGCAGTCCCATCATTTCGGGCCGGGCGGTGCTGGAAGACGGGCGCGAACTGAAGACCGCACATCCGCTCGACTCGATCAGGCAGGGCATTTGCATGGTGGCGGGCGACCGGAACGCGGAGTCCGTCGCGCATGGCATGTCGATCCAGGAAAACCTGTTCCTGAACCCCGATCTCGTCGGCCGCGGCCTGACCTCGTTCCAAAGCCCCGCCACAGAGGCCGCCGCCGCGCGCGAGATCGGCAAGACCTTCGACATCCGTCCCAACGACCCCTTCGCCCCGATCGAAACACTCTCGGGCGGCAACCAGCAAAAGGTCGTCATGGCGCGCTGGATGGGCGTGGGCGGGAAGATCCTGATACTCGAAGACCCCACCGCGGGCGTCGATGTCGGATCGAAGGCGGATATTTACGCGCTGCTCCGCAAGGCGCTCAGGGACGGTCTGTCGGTGCTGCTGATCTCGACCGATTTCGAGGAAGTCGCGGCGCTGAGCCATCGCGCCTGCGTCTTTCATGACGGGCGGATCGTGGCGGAACTGACGCAAGAGGGGCTTTCGGTCGAGGCGTTGCTGAACGCCGCCTCGCTGGAAGTGGCCTGAGAAAGGAAACATCAGATGCAATCACTTCAATCCAACGCGCTGGAACCGACCCGCGCCGAACTGCACGGCCTGCGGCCTCTCGCCTGGCTGGGACGCATGTTGCCCGTCTACGGCCTGCCGCTGTTGACGATCGTGCTGATCGTGCTGTTTTCGCTCCTGCTGCCCAAGACCTTCCCGACCTATCTCAACCTGCGGGCCATCCTGGGCGAGAAATCGGTGATCGCCATGCTCTCGCTCGCGGCAATGATCCCGATGATGACCGGACGGATCGACCTGACGGTGGGCTACGGCATCGTCATCTGGCACGTCCTCGCGATCAGTCTGCAGACTGTCTATGGATTCTCCTGGCCGATGGCGGTGGCGTTCGTGCTGCTGGGCGGCTGCGCGCTGGGACTGCTCAACGGCCTGCTTGTCGAAGTGGCCAAGATCGACAGCTTCATCGCCACGCTAGGCACGGGCACTGTCATCTATGCGCTTGCACTGTGGCATACCGGTGGCCGGCAGGTGATCGGTGCCCTGCCCGAGACCTTCACCTCGATCTATTCGGCTAATGTCTTTGGCCTGCCGATTGCCGTCTTCTATGTGCTGGGCATCGCGGTCGTGCTGTGGGTTGTGACCGATTACATGCCGATCGGCCGCAATCTTTATGCGATCGGGTCGAATTCGCGCGCCGCTGAACTGAACGGCATCCGCACCCGCCGTTTCGTCATCGGTGCCTTTGTCACCTCGGGTCTGATCGGTGCCTTCGCCGGGGTCGTGCTGGCCGCAAAGCTGCGCATCGGTCAGGCCAGCGTCGGCCTCGAATTCCTGCTGCCCGCCCTCGTCGGTGCCTTCCTTGGCTCGACCACGATCAAGCCGGGTCGAGTCAATGTCTGGGGCACCATCGTCGGGGTCATCATCCTTGCCGTCGGCATCTCGGGCATTCAGCAGCTAGGCGGCGCCTTCTATGTCGAGCCGCTGTTCAACGGCGCCACCCTGCTCATCGCCATCGGCATCGCGGGTTATGCGCAGCGCAAGCGCAGTTCGGTGCGCCATGCCCGGCGTCCCGAGGGGAGCCCCGCGGCGCAAGATACCAAGACCAACTGATATCCAAGTTCCAGGGAGGAAAGAACGATGTCACTCAAGAGAAAATCCATGCTGGCTGCGGCCCTGCTGGCGACAAGCCTGCTCGCCGGTCCGGCCCTGGCCGATGCGGTTAGCGACGCCCAGGCCTTCGTCGAGAAAGCCGCCGCGCCGAACCCGCCTTGGACTGGCCCGACCACCGGCCCCAAGTCCGTGACCGGCAAGTCAATCGTCTATGTTGCCGCGGATCTGCGCAACGGCGGCGTGCTCGGCGTGAGCAAGGGCGTCGAAGACGCGGCCAAGGCGATTGGGTGGGAAGTTCGCGTGATCGACGGGCAGGGCAGCGTCTCGGGCCGCTCGGCCGCGATGCAGCAGGCCATCGCGCTGCAGCCCGACGGGATCATCCTGGGCTCGGTCGATGCGAACGAGCAGGCCGAGGCGATCCGCCAGGCGCATGATGCAGGCATCCAGATCATCGGCTGGCACGCGACCGCCTCGACCGGTCCGTCAACGCAGCACCCGATCTTCACCAATATCACCACCGATCCGCTGGAAATTTCGCGCGCTGCGGCCTCACTCGCGGTGGCCGACAGCAACGGCAAGGCCGGTGTGGTGATCTTCACCGACAGCGTCTACGAAATCGCGATCGCCAAATCCGACGCGATGGCCGAGATCATCAAGGCCTGCGAAGACTGCAAGCTGCTGAGCATCGAGGACACGCCGCTGGCCGAAGCCTCGACCCGGATGCCGCCGCTGACCAATGCGCTGTTGCAGCGCTATGGTGACGAATGGACGTATTCGCTGACGATCAACGACCTGCCTTATGACTTCATGGCGCCGGCACTGATCTCGGCGGGCATCCCGCAAGATGGCCACCCGCGCAACATTTCGGCGGGAGACGGGTCCGAAGCGGCGTTCCAGCGGATCCAGCAGAACTTTTACCAATATGCGACCGTGGCCGAACCGCTCAGCCTGCACGGCTGGCAGGCCGTCGACGAGATGAACCGCGCGTTCTCGGGCGAGAAGGACTCGGGCTTCGTGGTGCCGGTTCACCTGTTCACGCCTGCCAACGTCCAGGAAGACGGCGGTGCCGAGCTCTCCTACGACCCCGGCAACGGCTACCGCGACATCTACCGCGGCATCTGGGGCACCAAATAACGGACGACAACCCGGGAGCGCGCAGCGGCGCGCTCCCGTTTCCAAGGAGAGAGTGATGACCAAAACATTCTGGCCGGACGACATTCGCCTGGTCCTGTCGATTTCGATGCAGTTCGAGGCGGGCGGCGAAGCGCCTTATGGCCCCGGCGGCCCGTTTTCGGGCTTCATTGACATGGACCCGGCCTATCCCGATTTCCCGACGAAAAGCTGGTATCGCTACGGCTATGTTGAGGGCATCCAGCGGATGCTCGATCTGTGGGACAAATACGGGATCAAGGTGACCTCGCACATGGTCGGCACCGCGGTCGACCGTAGCCCCAATGTGGCGAAGGAAATCGTTGATCGGGGTCACGAGGCCGCCGCTCACGGGCGCGACTGGATCTTGCAGGTCGATCTGCAAGAGGGGGACGAGCGCAAGTTCATCACCGACAACGTCGACTCGATCCGGCGGGCGACGGGCGTCGCGCCGGTCGGCTACAACGGCGCGGCGATGCGCGGCACGATCAACACGCTGAAGATCCTTCAGGAAGAGGGTTTCAAGTATCACATCGACGACGTCAGCCGTGACGAGCCCTTCGTGATTCCGGTGCGCGGCAAGGATTTCGCCGTCGTGCCCTATTCGGTCACGCTCAACGACATCATCCAGTTCGAGGGCTACAAGTTCACCACCACGGAATACGAACGCCAGCTCAAGGACGAGTTCGACCTGCTTTATGAAGAATCGGCGACGCGACGCCGGATGATGTCGATCTCGACCCATGACCGGGTGCAGGGGCGGCCGTTCCGGGTGCGCTCGCTTGACCGGTTCCTCGAGTATGCGCTCAAACACAAGGGCGTGGTCTGCCTGCGTAAGGACGAGATCGCCGACTTCGCGCTGAGCGAGCCGACCATCGTCCGCGATCCCAATCCGCATGACGAATGGGCGGAATGGGAACGTGCCAACGGCAAGCAGCTGATCAAGCCGATCGTCTGAGACGGTTAGGGGCGGCGCAGACGCCGCCCCCTTCATGGGGAGCTGGAAGTGACGGACATCACGATCATCGGCGGCGGCATCGTCGGCATCGCTTCGGCGCTGGAGCTTATCCGCCGCCATCCCGGCCTGTCGATCCGGGTGCTGGAAAAGGAACGCGCGCTGGCTCGCCATCAGACCGGGCGCAACAGCGGCGTGATACACGCGGGCATCTACTACGCCCCCGGCAGCCTGAAGGCTGAATTCTGCCGCCGCGGCCTTGCGGCCACCGTGCGCTTCTGCACCGAACATCAGTTGCCCTTCGAGCAGGTCGGGAAACTGATCGTGGCGACCTCGCCCGTCGAGATGGAGCGCATGGCGGCACTCGAGGCCCGCTCGCGCCAGAACGGCCTCGACGTGCGGCCGGTCTCCGCGGCCGAACTGCGCGAGATCGAGCCCAACATCACGGGGATTGGTGCGCTTCTCAGCCCGGCCACCGGCATCGCCGACTACGGTGCGGTCGTGAACAAGATGGCCGAGCTGTTCATCGCGCTAGGAGGTGAGATCACCAACGGCGCCGAGGTCGTCGGCATCAACGAGACCGCGAACGATGTGCAGGTCACGCTGGCGAAGGGAGAGCGGTTCCGCACGCGGCAGTTGATCGCCTGTGCCGGGCTGATGGCCGACCGGCTGGCACAGATGTGTGGCCTGGGCGACGATTTCGCCATCGTCCCGTTCAAGGGCGAATATTACCGCCTCGCGCCGCGCCACGACCAGATCGTCCAACATCTGATCTATCCGGTGCCGGACCCCGAACTGCCGTTCCTGGGCATCCACCTGACCCGGATGATCGGCGGTTATGTCACGGTAGGCCCGAATGCCGTGCTGTCGCTGGCGCGCGAGGGCTATGGCAAGCTTTCGATGAACCCGCGCGACATGGCCGCGATGGCGCGTTTCCCTGGCTTCTGGCGAACGCTGGGCGCGAACCTGTCGTCCGGGCTTACCGAGATGGCGAACTCGACCTTCCGCGGCCGGTATCTGCGCGCCTGCCAGCGCTATTGCCCCAGCCTGGACCTTGCCGATCTGAAGCCGCATCCGCCGGGTATCCGCGCGCAGGCAGTAATGCGCGCCGGCAAGCTGGTGCACGACTTTCTGATCCGCAATACGTCCCGCACCATTCATATCTGCAACGCACCTTCGCCCGCGGCCACATCGGCCATGCCGATCGCAGAACATGTCTGCGATCTGGCCGACAAGACCTTTGCCCTGAAACAGGCGGCCCCGGCCAATTGATCCGGCGCGCCGTTCGCACCCCTCACGGAGGATTTCATGTCGGAAAGCGACTGGTATGCAACGCCCCTGACCTGGGGCGAGGGCCCAAGCAGGTTCGAGGTGTTCCTGGAACCATCGTGCCCATTCTCGGCGTGCGCCTTCGGTAAGTTGTGGGATCTGCTCGATGCGGCGGGGCCCGACCGGGTGACAGTCGGCATCCGTCTGCTCTCGCAGCCATGGCACATGTTCTCTGGTTTCCTGACAAGGGCGATCATCGCTGCCTCGACGCAGCCTGAGGGCCGCGAACAGGCGCGCAAGGTCATGGCCGCGATCTTTGCCCATCGCGAAGAATTCGAGTTCCAGCACCATTGCGGCGGGCCCAACCTGGACTGCACGCCGCGGGAGCTGATCGCGCGGATCGAGCGTTACAGCGGTGTGCCAATCTTCGGCGCCTTCGCGATCCCCGACCTCGACCGCGCCGTCAAATGGCATGCTCGCTATTCGCGGCAGAATGGCATACATGTCTCGCCGAGCTTCATGGTGGATGGTTTGCTCCGCCCGGATATCGGCAGTGGTGACAGCGTCACTGACTGGTGCGGCCATCTTAAGCAGCCTTAGGCGTTCAGTGCTACGCGATCACGCAAGTTCATGCCTGCGAAACGGGCGTGGTGCGCGAAATATCGGCAGACGATATGTGTTACAAACTAAGGTGCAGAGAAGAATTATTGGAACGGAGCGAGACCGAGACTGCCCGAATTGGATGCCTGCTGATACGCAGGTCACGGGATGATACGTCTCGCAAACATTTTGGACCGTTCAATGAGTCTTTCAGAAAAAAGAGGCACCGGTGTACGCGCTAGCCCAAATGCGACTTTGGTCGACGTGACAGCTTCTCTGTTCTGTAGCCGTGGCCGATGACGTTTGCTCGGAAGACCTCGGCGGGGGTGCGGTAGCCCAGGCATTTGCGAGGCGTGGCATTCAACCCCGCGCAGAGCCTGCGGAGGTCATCTTGGGTGAAGGTCTCCGGATCGGTGTCGCGACAGATCCACCGCCGGAGCCGCTTGTTCGTGTTCTCGATGCTGCCCTTTTGCCAGGGTGATTGAGGATCGCAGAACCAGGTCCGCGCCCCGAGTTCAGCCTGAAGATGCGGCCAATCGACGAACTCCGATCCGCGATCGAAAGTGACCGAACGGCGGGCGGTAAGGGGCAGGGGACGCAACGCCTCGGCGATCAGCGCCATGATGGGCTTGGCGCGCTTCTCGGGGTTGCGCAGGATCACGACGAACCTGCTGAGCCGCTCGACCATCGTGGTGACGTTGGCGGGGCCGAATTTTTGACGGAAGTGAACCAGGTCAGCCTCCCAGTGGCCAAACTCGCGACGACCGGCGACGGCATCGGGTCGGAACAGGATGCTGAGTTCGGGCGCAAATTTCGGCGGCGGTCGCTTGCGGCGGCGATAACCGCGACGTCTGCGGCGGCCGGAGGCGAGGTGGTGCCAGAGCTCGGCCGCGCGGCCTTCTTCGGAATAGACGAACTGGTAGATGGTTTCCTGGCTCGCCCGTGGCCGGGTACCCTCGAAGCGCATGCGGCCCGAAATCTGCTCCGGACTCCAGTCGGCTCGCAGGCAAAGGGTGATCCGCTGGCGCAGGTCCGGATAGCGCACCAGCTTCCGGTGGCGCGCACGGCGATCCAGTGCCAGCTTCTGGGCCAGCACACCCCAGTAACCTGTCAGCTCAGGGATTTCGGTATCGTGGTGACGGTTTCTGCGCAGTTCCCGGAACACCGTCGAGCAATGTCGACCGAGACGCCGCGCGATGTCCGTGGCGCTCATCTTCATCAGCCGCCATCGTTCGATCTGACGCCTGTCCGCAAGGGTAAGGTGGCTAAATCTGCGCTTCATTCGGGATGTCCTTTCAGTTTTCACCATCCTGCCATGCTTCGAAAGTCGCAATTCGCGTTAGCGCGTCCACGGGGTCAGATAAAATTCTCATAAGACTTCTTATGAAAGATTCAGTATAAGCTTACGCTGGTCGTGATCGTATTCTGCCGATTTGCCAAGCGAGATTTTCGGAACCGCGCACGTGTAGCATTTAGGTGAGATGTAACGGCGCTTCGCGCCCATTCCGGGCTCCGGGCCGTAAGCGCAGAAATAATTTCATTATGCTGCCGTACACTTTGCATCGCGTCTTCATCCGAGTACAAAAAGAACCCGCCCATAATCAATGGGTAATCCAGCAAACTTGCGCCAAAAAGCCGAAGACGAGCACTGCCACACGCCTCCAAGGTCAAGAGATGAAATTCTAAGTTTGCCTGCTGAATGAGCTCAAGGTGTTTTCGAGGCTTGGTTTGAATTGCCTTTTTTATCTCATCATTGAGTTCGCCCATCTTTGCCAGTTGTTCATCAGAAATCCGCTCTGCCGCCCAGGCGGCTGCTTGGCCTTCTGCAAAAAGGCGGAGCTCAAATATCTCCTCGAGATCGTTATCCCCCCACTGACTTACGATCGCGCCTCGCTTCGGGGCTGGCTCAAGAAGACCCTCAGAAACAAGTTTCTGTATTGCTGTGCGCACGGGTGTTCGGCTCACGCCGAATTCACTTGCAATATGTTCTTCCTTTAGCTTCGCGCCCGGATCGTAATGGCCGGCGATCAGTCGACGTCGGAGCTCGGTATGTACCTCGTCGCTGACGCTCATCTTTTTCTCCTCGCTGGGGTCCCGGCTCACGCCGGGACCTTTTTCTTTCTTAGCTTTGTAAGCCACGGGATTGCGATCGCAATGACCACAAGGCCGATGAGTACCAATGAAATCGGCCCTTTAAACAGGATCGAGACATCGTCACGTGAGATCAAGAGGGCGCGGCGGAGGTTTTCCTCGGCAATTGGGCCTAGGATTACAGCAGGAACGGCTGGTGCAGTCGGGATCGACAGACGTTCCATCACGAAGCCGAGCAGACCGAAAATCAGCATCAGGATAACCTCAAACATGCTGTTGTGGATCGCGTACACGCCTACGACGGTTAACGCGAGGATCATGGGGCCAAGCAACTTGGCAGGCATCCGCAGCACATTAACGTAAGCGCGCGCACCAAACTTTCCAATGATGAACATCATTCCTGCGGTAATCAGCATCGACAGCATGAAGCCGTATACTGTAGTTGCGTCGTCGCGGAACAATTCCGGTCCGGGGCGAAGCCCATGAACCAACAGCGCTCCCAAAATGACCGCTGCAACGGCGTTTCCAGGGATGCCCAAGGTCAGGGCTGGGATGAGCGTTGCGGCGGTATCTGCATTGTTCGCGCATTCCGGTGCAGCAAGGCCTGCGGGTTCACCTTTCCCCCAGTTGTCCTTGTTCTTCGAGTACCTGCGCTCTTCATTCCATGCCATCAGTGCGGCGATGTTTCCGCCAAGCGCCGGGATCAGTCCAACGACCATTCCGATGCCAGATGCACGGATCCAGGTCGGAACCAACGATGACCATTTGAAGCCTTTGGACGATTCTCCGAGGTCGAGCTTTCCAGTCTCGATCGCATTACGACCCATCAAAAGATCTATTGCGGGTGGTATTGCATAGAGACCAGTCAAAAGAACGATGATGTGGATTCCGGAAAGAAACTCCAATGTGCCGAATGTGAATCTTTCATTTCCGCTGATCCCATCGATGCCTACCATCCCAATGCATAGTCCGAGAGCCGCTGACAGATACCCCTTGGCTGGTGTTCCGGCAAGAAAAACGGAGACAGCCGTTAGGCCAAATACCGCAAGCCAGAAGTAATTCGCTGGGCTGAATTGCAGTGCGACCAATGCGAGCAGCGGGGCAACTAAAAGCAAAGCTACTGCGCTAACTGCGCTACCAATCGAGGATGAAACCAGTGAGATATCAAGCGCCAGCCGCGCTTTGCCCTGCTTGGCCATTTCGTGCCCGTCGAAGACCGTCGCGATACCCGCGGGCGTTCCGGGAATTCGCAACAAGATTGCCGGAATTGATCCCCCATACATGGATCCATTGTAGATACCTGCGATCATCGCGAGAGCGACCAGCGGTGGCATAGTGAAAGTCAACGGAATCAGGACGGCTATCCCCATCGTCGCAGACAGGCCAGGCAAAGCGCCAACCGCGATACCGACGGCAGTTCCAACCACCATTGCCAGAATGACGTAAGGATCCAGAATGGCGGGCACTGCGCCGGCGATATTTAAAAGAATCTCCATTCTTAGCCTCCAATGAGCTTGAGAATTGTTTCATCCGGAAGCGGAACTGACAGGAGTAGTCGGAACACAACATACAGGACGGCAACGAAACCCAACACGGAAATGAATAGGGTTTTCCAATCACGAAAGCCGAGAGCTACCGCAATTCCTGGGATCATGATGATTGTTGCGGAGAAAAACCCGATCCACGAAAATAGTGCTGTGTAAAGTGCTCCTGCTCCGATGATCAGTACGAAATGTCCAACTTCGATCCCTCTCACATTCAAACGGTCAGTGTTGCCCGCATATAGAAGGCGTGCACTACGCAGCGCCCATAGTCCGCACATGACCAAGCCGACAAGTGCGGTTGCAGTGGGCATATATGCTGAACGGCCGGGATATGTGATTCCTTCGCTCAGGAATATTGCAAGCAGGATGCCGAAGCCTACTGCTGCCAAAACTTCAACGGAATGTTGCTTCATCTTGTCCTCCCTGGTTCGAGCGAAGCCTTGAAGGACGCTGCGTCTTGGTATGATAGGGCAAGTTGTTGCTTCTGCGCAGCTTCCACGAATTCAGGGTCTTCTACAGCTTTTGCCACCGCGTTCTCCAAGGCGTCCAGTACTTCGCTCGGGATCCCTGCAGATGCGCCGATGCCGCGATTGGAGCCCATGATCACATCATAACCCTGCTCCTTGAACGTCGGAATGTCAGGAGCGCCGGGCCAACGCTCTTCTGCCATCTGGCCGAGGATCACAAGTGACCCTGCCTGAGCATCAGAAAGAGCTTCGGTCACGTTCATGGAAGCCATAGTGATGTGGCCACCCAAGACTGCCGCTCGGACATTCGCGGCGCCCGAAAACGGAACATGGGTGAGTTGGATATCGGCTTGGCGTTCGAGCGCAACTGCAGCCAAGTGATCATCCCCACCGGCGCCTGTCGTGCCATATGTAATGACGCCGGGGTTTTCTTTGGCGTAAGCCACGAGTTCGTCAAGGGTCGTGAACGGAGCATCGGGTAGAACACTGAAGGCGCCAGGATCGTAGACGACGTTCGAGACCGGTTGGATATCGGCCAATTGATACCGCGTCTCACGAGAGATCGGGTGTGTCACCAGGTGCGGCGTGTTAATGAAGCCGATCGTGTAGCCATCGGGCTCAGCTTGCGCAAGCTCGGTAAACCCAATTTCACCCCCCCGCACCAGGCTTGTTGACAACCGTGATGGTCGCGCCATTCAGGTACTTCTCGATGAAGGGCGCCAGTGTGCGAGCAGCGACATCGGTCCCGCCTCCCGCTGAGTAGGCAACGATCATTTCGATCGGGCGTTCGGGATATTCGGCTAGCGCCGCTGTACTGGAAAGTGCGTTGAGTGCAACAGCGGCGGCAAGCGCCAAGGGATTCTTCATGGGTTCCTCCATAACCGAGTTAGTGTCGCACCTCCTCCGGCACAGCAGTACAAACGAAATACAAAAATTGGAGTCCGTGTCTATCAGAATGTCTACCATGGCCCTCATGAGTCAGCAAAAATCTCGCAAGATGCTGAAAATTAATATAATATTATGCGAAAGCGCGGTTGCCTAGGCTTGCGGGCGCGGCGTCTGTCGAGATTTGGTATTGATTTTGTATTTTGTTTGTGCTTCGTTCGGGCTTGCCTTGAGGAGGGAAACATGCCGAAAACACAGCAGGAACAACGGGCTATATTGATTGGGTATGGAGAGGTGGGAAGGATCTTCGCTGACCATCTGGACGCCAAAGGTCATCCTTTCGACATAGTTGATCCGGTGGCTACATGTACAGACGGGGGCCGCATCGTGCATCGGGGCCTTGAGGAAATCGACATTTCGAACAGCCTCATCCTAGGAGTTTTTCCGTCGGCAGCAGCGTTGTCTGTTGCTAAGAGTATAGCGGCGCGCGATGCTACGGCACTCTACGTCGATCTTTCGTCGTCCCCGCAAGCGACTATGCGTGAAGCCGCCGCTTTGTTCGGTTCGCGCACGACTGACTTCGTCGACGGCGCCATCATGGGCTCGGTCGACGCCGGGGGAGTCAACTCACCGATTATTCTCTCTGGACCTGCAAGTGCTGATGCGGCGCGAGCGTTAGAGCAATTGGGATTCAATGTCAGAGCCTTGCCTAACTCGAAAGCGGGTGACGCCTGTGGCTTGAAACTTCTTCGCAGTTTGCTGACCAAAGGAATGGAAGCGCTTGCGATTGAATGCTTTGCTACCGCGGAAAAAATGGGGCTCAGCAACGAAGTTCGTGAAAGCCTATTGGATGTAAATGCGCGACCGTTTCCTGATCTAATGGATGCGATGGTCCGGACGCATGTCGTGCATGCTCCGCGCAGGCAATATGAAGTCGCCGCAGCCATAGATCAAGCGCGAGCACACGGCCTGAAAGCACCGGTGAGCGAGGCTGTGCTGGACGCATATCGCAAGAATGCCGCGCGGATCGAAGCCGAACGACCTGGGGTACCTGCTACAGTCCAAGAAGCTTTGAAGTGGCTTTCCAAGGGGATGGAATGAACATGCGCCCAGTCGTTCACGTCATTGATCCAATTCATCCGACAGCTTTGGCGCGGCTCTCAGAGCAGGCCGATGTATTGCACCCTGAGGACCCATTTCCATCCCACTGCGACGGCGTGATTGTAAGGGCCAGTAAAGTAACAGCAAGCCAGATTGCTGCCTGTCCGAACCTCCAAGTAATCGGAAAACACGGTGCGGGTTTGGACGCAATAGATGTCGATGCGGCGAGTAAACGGGGCATCCGTGTCGTCTCGACTCCGGGTGCGAATGCCGTCTCGGTATCGGAGCTCGCAATAGGTTTTGCGTTGTCTTTGATCAGGAACACCTATCCTGTTTCCGAATCTCTGCGTGCTGGTCGTCCGATTGCTCAGAAGCATCTTCAAGGGTACGAGATTCGGGAACTGCGGATCGGAGTCTTTGGATTGGGTGCGGTGGGTTCGGGTACTGCGCGCCGCCTGATCATGGGGTTCGAGGCTCGGGTGATGGCTTTTGATCCCGGCATCGCACCAGTCGACTGGCCGGCAGATATTGAACACTGTGCGGACCTTGAAACACTGGTGTCTAATAGCGATCTTTTGTTTCTGCACGCACCGCTGTTGCCATCGACACGGCACTGCATCAACGAACGGACAATAGCTTTGATGCCAAGTGGAGCGTATATCGTGAATTGCGCACGCGGTGGCATTGTGGACGAGGGCGCCCTAGCTCGGGCCTTGCATGATGGTCACATCGCGGGCGCTGCCTCCGATGTTTTTGAAGACGAGCCGCCTACCACAGACAATCCACTGCTTGCCTGCCAAACGTTCATTGGCACCCCACATTTGGGGGCAGCTACGAACGGCGCCCTCTCGCGCGTTGGCTTTGCAGTTGTCGGCGAAGTTATGGGCGTATTGAATAATTCCAAAAATGGCTGTGCCGGATTGCCAGTCTCCTTTGAGCATGGAGAAAAAGAATGACCTTAGGTTTCAGAGTTTATGGCCGAAGAAGCACGGTGGACTCGACACTTGTTGCCGCGTTTGCGGAAGTTCCAGTGGCCAACGTATCGGACTCGATGCATCGAATGTCTGCTGGTGGTGCGCGTTTGCGGCCAATTCATTCTGCCGGCGTGCACCTCTCTGGACCGGCCATCACCGTTCGCTGCCGACCCGGTGATAACCTTTTGATCCACAAAGCCATCGATATGGCCGCTAAAGGCGACGTGATCGTCGTCGACGGTGGCGGTGACCTAACCAACGCTCTGATCGGAGAAATCATGGTCTATCTCGCGCAGGAGCGGGGGATCTCCGGTTTCGTATTGAATGGTGCGGTTCGTGACCGAGAGGAGATCTATGCCTCTGGGCTTCCTGTCTACGCAGCAGGAGTCGCCCATCGCGGTCCGTATAAGGATGGACCAGGTGAAATCAATGCGACGATTGCAGTCGACGGCATGATCATTTTTCCTGGTGATCTGATAATTGGCGATGCCGCCGGCGTTCTTTGTGTGCCCCAACTGGAAGCCGAAGCGATTCTGCGCGCAGCTAAAGCCAAGCAGGCTGCGGAGCAGGCCGAAATCAAATCTATCCGCGACGGTAGTGTTGATCGGAGCTGGGTTGATCGTCTTCTGGACGAGCGGGGGTGTGAATATGTCGACTAATATTTTCTCGCTTCAAACTACTAACTCTTTGAGTGTTGAAAGAGGGGCTGAATGACGGAGACATTCGAAAGCCAAACTCAGCAAAATGACGCTACAGTTCTCCGCGCTCCGGTCAATACGCCTCGAGCGTTGCGAAAGTATCTGTCCCTAGATGATTTTGAGCATGCTGCGCGGCGACATCTGCCTAAGGCCGTCTACGGATATGTCGCAGGCGGAGTAGAAACGGACACCAGCCTAAGAGCAAACCGTGAAGCGTTTTCACGATGGTCGTTTGTGCCGCGGACTTTGCGTGACACCTCGCAGAGAACGGCACGGAAATCCATTTTGGGGATGGAATGCGCTCTTCCCTTCGGTATCGCCCCGATGGGGTTCAGCGCTCTAGCCGGCTATGATGGCGACGTGGCTCTCGCGCGCGGCGCCACTGCGGCCGGTACCTTTGCGATCTCGAGCGCAGCATCCTTCACACCGCTTGAACGCATGGCAGGTGAAGGGGGCAGTACCTGGTTTCAGGCCTATTTGCCAGGAGATGACACGCGGATCGCTGCCTTAGTCAAGCGGCTGCGGAATGCGCAGTACGATGTACTCGTCGTCACTGCGGATGTTCCGGTGCCTGGTAACAGAGAGAACAATGCTCGAAACGGATTCGACGCCCCTTTCCGAGTAACTCCGTCGTTGATCTGGCAAGGGGCAACACATCCTCGTTGGGTGCTCGGCACTCTCGGACGTGAATTGCTGAAGCGTGGCATGCCACACTTCGAGAATATGGAGGCAATACAAGGGCCTCCATTGTTCTCTCGAAAGCTCGTGCGTTCAATGATCGCGCGAGATCGGTTGAACTGGGACAATATCGCCCTGATCCGTCGTCTCTGGCCCGGAAAGCTAGTGTTGAAGGGCATCCTGTCGCCCGAGGATGCGGAGCTTGCCGCCGCCCACGGGGCGGACGGAATTATCGTGTCTAACCACGGTGGTCGTCAACTGGATGGAGCGGTTGATCCGCTAAAAATGCTGCCAACTGTAAAAAGTCAAGCGGGCGATATGGCTGTGATGATGGACTGCGGAATACGGCGTGGCAGCGACGTTCTCAAGGCGTTGGCTCTAGGAGCCGATTTCGTCTTTGTCGGACGCCCATTCCTCTTTGCTGCTGCTGTTGCTGGCGAAGTCGGTGTGCACCATGCTGCGAAGATTTTGGAGGAAGAGGTGCTTAGGAACATGGCGATGCTAGGCATCACGGATCTGGCACATCTTAGCGCAGATCAGCACTTGGTTTATGCCACCTCGTAGGAGTTTCGACCCCGTCATAACCTTTATGACGGGGTCAATTCTTCAGATATAGCTAGCCGAAATTTCAGCAACACCTTCTATCCCACCTCTTAATTGGTCACCCGCCACCACTGCACCCACCCCTGCTGGTGTGCCGGTCATTATGAGGTCGCCAGGTGCCAAATGGTAGAACCTCGACAAGTCGGCGATAATTTCTGGAACCGACCAAGTCATGTCAGATAATGTGGCGGATTGACGAATGGTGCCATTGACAGCGAGAGAAATCTTTCTCTTGCCCAAATTGCCAATAGACGATGCGCCAACCAATGGTGAAAGTATTGCGGAATTCTCGAAATTCTTGGCCAGGTCCCAGCTCCGATGTTTTTCTTTGGCTTCTGATTGTAGATCTCGACGTGTCATGTCGAGTCCGCAACCATAGCCCCCGATCGCATTGGCCGCAGTTGCAACGTCCGACTGAAACACCTTGCGTCCCAAGGCAACGACGAGTTCCACCTCATGGTGCAAATCCGTCGTTGCTGGTGGATACGGCAGGGTGCAACCGCTAGCGACAAAACTGCTGGCATTCTTTAGAAAATAGAATGGCGCATCGCGATCGACCTCCTGTCCCATTTCTGCGGCATGCGCAGCATAGTTGCGGCCTACACAAAAGATGCGATGTATCGGATAGCCACCCTGATCTGTGTCCAGAACAGGATAAGATCGACGGGGAAATAACGTGGAAGTCATGGTCACTCCGGAAATTTTGAATCGGGTTACTGCAAAGGAAAATGGCCCCCCCGGGGGTTTCCGGAAGGGCTATCTAACTCGCCCTACAGCGGCTCAGATATCTGCTCGCGCATCATGGCGTGCTATGCGGCTGAGTAAGTAGTCCACTTCATTGCGTGCTGTTTCGGAAAGGGCAGGCCAGGGTTTACGTTGCGTATCCGAAGCGATAATGCCACGGCGCATCAAAACATGTTTGCGTACCGCTAGGCCAATCCCAGGCTGTTGTTCATAGCGTATCAAGGGTAGGTGCGCATCGAAGAGGTCATGAGCTTCGTCGCGCTTGCCCTCGCGGTGCAGGGTATCAAGATCAACAAGCATGTCAGGAAACCCGTACCCTGTCATCGCGCCATCCGAGCCGCGTTCTGGTTCAAAGTCCAAGAAAAGTCCGCCATTTGCTGTAAGAATTGAGAACTTACGCAAATTTCCCTCAGATTGCGCCTTGCGTAGCGCAGAGAGCTTTTCCAGACCGGGCCAGTCTTCAGCTTTCAGCATCACGCAAGAAGGGTTCTCAGTCATGATACGGGAAATTACAGGAACTGACATTTGAACAGTGAGTGTCAACGGGTAGTCTTGCAGAGCCCAAGGCACATTGTCGCCGATAGCATCGACCGCTTGTCGGAAATAGCCGGTGATCTGGTCGTCAGTACGAAGTTGGGGCGTGGGGGCGATCATTACACCAGCAGCGCCCGCGTCCATGGCGGTCCCACTCAGCCGCCGCATTGCTGCAAAGCCAGGTGCAGAAACGCCAACCACGACAGGAAATTCCGCGCGTTTTACGACCTGTTTCACAATTGCGATCGACTCTTCGGGTTCGAGCTTCGGCGCCTCTCCCATGATGCCCAGGATTGTCACACCAGTTGCACCTGCCTCGGCATAAAAGTCGATCATGCGATCAAGGCTCGCCGTATCAACGCGGCCGTCTGGATGGAACGGAGTGGCCGCAATCGGATAAACGCCTGTAGTATCGATACCGAAAGTCATTGCGCATCCTTCCACGCATTGTAACGCGTCTTTGTTTCGTCGTTCATCGGATAAAGACCTGGCAGCGCTACGCCACGGTCAACTTCGGTCATAATCCACGCCTCCATTCGCTCCTGCTCAGGTGCTTCAGCCAACACTTCTTCCAGGAGGGCGGCCGGTATCAAAACCGCACCATCGTCGTCGACAACGATAATATCGTCGGGGTACACCGCGACACCCCCGCAGGCCACAGGCTCCTGCCAAGCGACAAAAGTCAGGCCCGCGACCGAAGGCGGTGCGGCTACCCCATTACACCAGACGGGCAGGCCCGTGCCCAAGACACCTTCAGCGTCACGAATAACCCCGTCTGTGATTAGGGCCGCCACGCCGCGCTGTACCATCCGGTTGCAAAGGATGTCCCCGAAAATGCCTGCATCGGAAACGCCCATGGCATCCACTACCGCGATACAGCCTTCCGGCATGGCCTCAATTGCGGCTCTGGTCGAGATAGGCGACGCCCAGCTGGCTGGAGTCGCAAGATCTTCACGGGCTGGTACAAACCGGAGGGTGAACGCACGTCCGACGGCCCGTTTCTGGCCGGGGCGCATCGGCTTAGTGCCACGCAGCCAGACGTTGCGCAGACCTTTTTTCAGCAGAATGGTTGTCAGAGTTGCGGTGGACACGCTTTCGAGTCTCTCGATGATCTTTAAATCTAGTGTCATGGTTATCCTCAGACGCTGGCGATCAATCCGCCGTCGATGCGGACGACAGACCCTGTGATGTATGAGGCGCGCGCGCTTGCAAGGAAGGCTACGGTATCGCCGTATTCCTTGGGGTTTCCATAGCGGCCCACCGGAATGCTTGCAGTGCTCTCCGCGGAAACTTCCTCGACAGTTCTTCCTTCGCGTTTGGCTCGTTGCTCATCCAGAAATACGATCCGTCCCGTCGCAATTCGGCCCGGCAGGACGATGTTGGTGGTGATGCCGTAGCCGCCGACTTCGCGAGCGAGGGTTTTGGACCAGCCCACCAACGCCAAGCGTAGTGCGTTAGAAATGCCCAAGTTTGGGATTGGCGCAACGACTCCGGAAGATGTGGACGTTATGATCCGGCCCCACCCACGTTCTTTCATACCGGGTAGCACGGCGTCAGTAACTGCGATGACGGATCGAACCATCGAATCGAAGAACTTCGACCAATCCTCGGGCGCCTGCCCATGCACAAGGGTCGGGGGAGGACCTCCAGTGTTGTTTACGAGAATATCGACTGGGCCGAACGTATCTTGAACTTCGATAAGGCGATCCCGCAAGACGGACAGATCGCCGATATCCCAAGTCATTGCCTTTGCGGCAAAACCAGCGTCGTTGATGATTTTGGATGTCCGGCGAGCGGCATCGCCATCAATATCGGCGGCGATGACTTTAGCGCCTTCAGCAGCGAGGCTGTTCGCAATAGCGCCGCCAAGACCACCACCGGCTCCGAAAACGAGCGCGGTTTTGTTCTTAAGTCCTAGGTCCAAGGTGTTCTCCTTATCTATGCTGTTGTCAGCATGGACGAGATTAAAACAAAAGAATATCTGGCGCCTGCTATCTTCAGAAGATAGAATTGCTATCATGAACACAGTATTCTTGGAAACCTTCCTCCTAGTCACTGAACTCGGCTCAATGGCCGAAACTGCACGCAAGTTGGCAATTACTCCCGCTGCAGTGGCCCAACGGATCAGCGCGTTAGAGGCAGATCTGGGGGTTGCACTGATCGAGAGGAGCGGCCGCAAAGTGCAGCCAACCGATGCCGGGCGAGCCATAATCGCTTCTGGCAATCAAATCCTCGTTGAAGTCCGAAAGCTCAGAATAACTTTGCGTGCAGACGGAGACACGGGCGAATTAAGGTTGGGAGCGATCTCGACAGCCATGTCGGGAATCTTACCCAACGCATTGCATAATCTATCGGAGCATTCCCCTGGAATCGAAGTCTTCATACTTCCAGGCACGTCGCCTGCGGTCTACAGTTCGGTGTTGGAAGATCGTGTTGATGGGGGTATTCTCGTTCAGCCACCATTCGCGCTTCCGAAGTCATTGGAATGGATATCATTGCGGCGCGAGCCACTTGTTCTGATTTGTCCACAAGTCTGGGCTGACATGGATGCTATGACACTGCTCAATCAGAAACGGTTCATCCGATACGATCGGAACAACTGGGGTGGAAGACTGGCCGACCGCTGGATGAAGGAACATCGGATCACTGCGAAAGAATGGCTTGAATTGGATCAGTTGGAAGCGATTTCCGTGATGGTCAGCAATGGTTTAGGGGTTTCGATTGTTCCAGACTGGGCCCCACCTTGGCCTGAAGGCTTAGAGATTAAGAAAATCAACCTTCCCGGAGAGCGGCCACCAATGCGCGACATCGGGTTGCTCCGCAAGAGGAGCACCCCCAGCGGTCGCTTGCTAGAGAAATTATCGCGGGCCCTCTCGTGATTTCAGGTAAACTCGGAGCGTTTCAGAGGGTATTGTCTGAAGATACGCTCATGGTTTTGTGTAGCATCCGGTCAACGAGGCTCTGTTGCAGTAAATGCTATCAAAGGAGCGGCATCAAACCGCGGCAGGTCCACCAGCGTGGGACCGTTTCTTCGGCATTTTCCGGTATCCATACGGGATCGTGGCGAGATCCAGCACTTCATTGACCAACGGATTGAGCCTAAAGTGGTAGTGCGCTGGAGTCTTTGATGACCTCAAGAATTACCGAGCTTTGCATTTCTCTCACTCCGGGAAGATCGACCAACTCTTTCTGCAACAGCCGTTGATAATGGTAAATGTCTTTGCAGATCAAACGGAGGTAGAAGTCGAAATCACCCAACACGAGCAGTGCCACCTGAATCTCAGGAATGAGGCTGACGGCTTTTTTGAACTTTTCCAGATTTTCCGTATCATGTCCGATCAGTTTGATCCTCACGATGACGACAGTATCGAAACCCAGCATGCGCGGGTCCAGGATCGTTCGTTTGCTCTTGATGATCCCGTCTGCCTGAAGGCTGGCGATACGGCGGGAACAAGGAGACTGCGATAACCCCACCTGTTCTGCGACTTGGGTCACAGTCAAATTGCCGTCTTTTTGCATGACACGGAGAATTCTCCTGTCGGTTTCATCTATCGCGTGCATAAACTTTCCCCATTCTCAACATGTTATAGGATTTCCATGCTCAATATAGAGGTTATCAATCTGATATCAGCTAAAAAATGCAACAACGCCGTGTTATTTCCCTCATGTTGAGTTCGGGAGCGACAGGTTGATGCAGGACGTAGCGATACTGGCGGCAAGGCGGACGCCATTGGGCGGGTTTCAAGGGGCATTGTCCACGTTGACGGCGCCTGAGCTGGCGGCTGTAGCAATCCGAGCGGCGGTTAACGACGCTGGTCTTTCCGGTGACAAGATAGACGAAGCCCTTGTTGGTCTGGTTTTGTCGGCGGGTGTGGGGCAGGCTCCGGCGAGGCAGGCTGTTCTCGGTGCTGGACTGCCGATCGCTGTTCCCTCAACAACGGTCAGCAAGGTCTGTGGCTCCGGGATGAAAGCGATCATCGATGGGGCGGCCCAGATTCGGGCAGGCGAGGTTTCGGTTGTTCTGGCTGGCGGCATGGAAAGCATGTCCAACGCGCCACATCTGATCCCGACCTCGCGGCAAGGCCAGCGCCTCGGCCATGGGCGGTTGATTGATCACATGTTTTTCGACGGTCTCGAAGATGCCTACGACAAGGGAACCCTGATGGGCCAATTCGCGGAGGCCTGTGCCGACAAGTACGCGTTCACCCGCAAGGAACAGGACGCCTACGCGATCCTTTCGCTGGACCGCGCGTTGGCCGCGCAGGCTGCGGGCGCTTTCGACGGGGAAATCGCGCCGGTGAGCGTTGTGTCCCGCAAGGGTAATGTGGTGGTGGCATCGGATGAACAACCGGCACAGGCAAGGCCGGACAAAATTCCGACGCTTCGACCTGTTTTCAGATCAGGCGGGACGGTGACGGCGGCGGCGTCCTCTTCGATTTCAGATGGCGCTGCGGCCTTGGTGCTGGCCTCTCGCGAGGCCATCCAAGCGCAAGGCTTGCAGCCGCGCGCCTGGATTGTCGGTAGTGCGGCGCACGCGAACGAACCTGCATGGTTCAGTACCGCGCCTATCCCCGCGGCCCGAAAGCTGCTTGAGAAGGTGGGGTGGCAGGTTTCGGACGTTGATCTTTGGGAGGTGAACGAGGCCTTCGCCGTCGTCGCCATGGCGTTTACCCGTGATATGGGCCTCTCGCCTGACGTGGTGAACGTGAATGGCGGGGCCTGTGCGCTGGGTCATCCGATCGGTGCCTCCGGTGCGCGGATCGTGGTCACGCTTCTGAATGCGCTGGAACAGCGCGGGCTAAAACGCGGGATCGCATCAATCTGTATCGGTGGGGGCGAGGCCCTCGCCATCGCCATTGAAAGGCCATGATATGTCACTGATCTTGAACGACGAACAAAGCATGATCCGCGACACGGCCCTCGCCTTTGCCGCAGACCGCCTTGCCCCCGGTGCCGCGAAGCGCGAAGCGGCCGGTGTCATTGGCGCCGATTTGATTGCTGAGATGGGCGCGCTTGGCTTTCTGGGCATGACCGTGCCTGAGGATCAGGGCGGCATCGGTTCGGATTATGTTTCCTACGCGCTGGCACTGATGGAAATCGCTGCGGGCGATGGCGCCGTTTCGACAATGATGTCAGTGCATAACGCCCCCTTTTGCGCCATCCTGACCCGCTTCGCCTCGCCCGAACAGCAGGACCGATGGCTACGCCCTGCCGCCGGAGGAGAATTCATCGGTGCTTTTGCCCTGACTGAACCGCACACCGGCAGCGACGCCGCGGCAATCCGATGCGCGGCGCAGCGCAAGCAGGGCGGCTATGTTCTGAATGGCTCGAAGCAATTCATCACATCGGGACGGATCACGGGCGGCGTGATTGCCTTTGCGGTCACTGATCCCGACGCTGGAAAGCGCGGCATCAGCGCCTTTTACCTGACACCCTATCTGAAGGGCTTTTCAGTAGGCGAGCCGGAACGGAAGCTGGGTCAGAAGGCGTCGGACACCTGTACGCTGACCTTCGATAACTTGGAAATCGACGAAAGCCACCGGATCGGGGCTGAGGGCGAAGGATTGGGCATTGCCCTGTCATCGCTGGAAACCGGACGGATCGGGATTGCGGCGCAGTCGGTCGGCATGGCGCAAGCCGCGCTGGAGGTGGCAGTGGCCTACGCGCAGGAGCGTATCACATTTGGCAAGCCGATTGCCCAGCATCAGGCGGTTGCATTCCGACTAGCTGACATGGACGCGCAAATCGAGGCCGCGCGACAACTTGTGCTGAATGCCGCAAGGCTGAAAGATGCCGACCGGGCCTGTCTGCGCGAGGCGTCCATCGCAAAGCTGATTGCCAGCCAGATGGCCGAGCGGGTCGTCTCGGACGCGATTCAAACGCTTGGCGGCTATGGGTATCTGGCAGATTTCCCGCTGGAGCGGATCTATCGCGATGTTCGGGTGTGCCAAATCTACGAGGGAACCTCGGACGTGCAACGTATAAACATTTCACGCGAACTTTTCAGGGGGGGACGGCAATGAAACTGGGTGCAGAGGTTGCTGCGGTCGTGACAGGTGGAGCGTCAGGCCTTGGGCTAGCAGTGGTCGAGGCACTGGCGGCGACGGGTGTGAAAGTCGGGCTTCTGGATATGAATGCCGACGCGGGAAAGACAGAAGCGGCGCGGATCGGTGGCGCTTTCGCGCATTGCGATGTCTCGGATCCCGCTTCGGTAGCTCAGGCGCTGGAAACGATCCGGGCCAAACACGGGCAAGAACGGATTTGCGTGAACTGTGCGGGCGTAGCACCTGCGCACCGCAGCGTGACGAAGACTGGGGCACATGATCCGGACCTCTTTGCCAAAGTATGTGGCATCAACTTGATCGGAACTTTCAACGTCGCAACGCAATCGGCCGCCGGTATGGTTGCTGCCGACCCGATTGACGAGGGTGAACGGGGTGTGATTGTCAACACGGCCTCGATTGCGGCTTGGGACGGACAGGTCGGGCAGCTGGCCTATGCCGCTTCAAAGGCCGGGGTGACTGGTATGACCCTGCCGATGGCGCGGGACCTGGCGCGAAGCGGCATCCGGGTTATGGCGATTGCGCCCGGTATCTTTGGCACCGCGATGGTCACGGCCTTTCCGCAAGACGTTCAGGACGCACTGGCAGAACACGCCCGGTTTCCGCCCCGCTTGGGCCGACCTGAAGAATTCGCAAGCCTCGTCTGCCACATCGTCGAGAACGCGATGCTGAACGGCGAAGTGATCCGTCTGGACGCCGCAACAAGGATGCCTGCGAAATGAGCAATTCGAAGCTGACTTTCCCACATCCACCGGCCCGACCGAACGAGCCGGCAGACTTTTCTAAAATAGTGGTTCCCGAAGCTGGATTGCTAGCAGTTCCACCGCTGGATCTTTTGCCCCAAGATTCCCAACCCTTTGCGCACGGTTTGATCCGCGTGCTAGATGACGATGGCACCGCGGTCGGTCCCTGGGCCGAGTATCTGGGAGATCTGAGCGCCGATGACTTGCGCCAAGGTCTGCGCGACATGCTCAAGATGCGTGCGGTGGATCGCCGGATGATGAATGCGCAACGGCAGGGCAAGACATCCTTCTATCTGCTTTGCACCGGCGAAGAGGCCATCGGCTGCGGCTTTCAGCGTCAGCTGGACAGGGGTGACATGAATTTCCCAACCTATCGGCAGCAAACGCTGCTGATTGGCGCTGACTATCCCCTGGAACCGTTGATCGGCCAGCTTTACTCAAACGATCTGGATCCCCTGCAAGGGCGGCAGTTGCCGATCATGCATTCGGCGCGTGACCATGGATTCTTTTCGATCTCTGGCAATCTGGGCACCCAGTATGTGCAGGCAGTTGGCTGGGCGATGGCCTGTGCCTTGCGGGGAAACGACCAGATCGCTGCGGGCTGGATCGGTGACGGCGCCACGGCTTCGAATGATTTTCATTCGGCTTTGTTGTCAGCATCGACCTATCAGCCGCCGGTGGTGTTGAACGTGGTCAACAATCAATGGGCCATTTCGACCTATACGGGTGTTGCCAAAGGCAAAGGCGAAACCTATGCCGCCCGTGCCTTGGGCTATGGTATCCCGGCGCTGCGGGTTGACGGGAACGATTATCTCGCGGTCATCGCGGTCAGCCGCTGGGCGATCAAGCGGGCACGTATGGGTCATGGGCCGGTACTGATCGAATGGTTTACCTACCGTGTCGCGGCGCATTCCACGTCGGACGATCCCAGCGCCTACCGCGCCAAGGACGAAGCCGCATCATGGCCCTTGGGCGATCCGGTGACACGTCTCAAGGACCATCTGATCGCGCGGGGGGATTGGAGCGAGGAACGTCATGTGCAGGCCGAAGCCGAACTGCTGGCCGAAGTGACGGCCGTACAGAAGAAGGTCGAATCTCACGGCACCTTTGTCGATCCGCAGCCGATCTCACCCGCCGAGATCTTTCGCGGCGTCTACGAGGAGTTGCCCGAACATTTGCGCAGGCAGCGGCAGGAAATGGGGTACTGAAATGGCACGTATTAGCATGATCGAAGCGGTGCGCAGCGCGATGGATGTTAAGCTGGCCGATGATCCCGATGTGATCGTCTTTGGCGAGGATGTCGGCTATTTCGGCGGGGTGTTCCGCTGCACGGCGGGCTTGCAGGCAAAATACGGCGAAGAGCGGGTGTTTGACACCCCGATCAACGAAAGCGCCATCGTCGGTATCGCGATTGGCATGGCCGCACAGGGGATGCGTCCTTGCGTCGAAATGCAGTTCGCTGACTATGTCTTTCCCGCCTATGACCAGATCACGCAAGAGGCCGCGCGGTTGCGCCATAGGTCGAATGGGCAGTTCACCTGCCCGATGGTGGTGCGCATGCCGACAGGCGGCGGGATTTTCGGCGGCCAGACCCACAGCCAAAGCCCCGAGGCACTGTTCACCCATGTGGCCGGCCTCAAGGTGGTGATCCCCTCGACGCCCTATGACGCCAAGGGGTTGCTGATCGCGGCCATCGAAGACCCCGATCCGGTGATCTTTCTGGAGCCCAAACGGATCTACAACGGGCCCTTCTACGGTGACCACTCCGGCAAATCCGTGCCTTGGTCCCAGCATGACGCGGGTGAAGTGCCGGAAGGGCATTATGTGGTTCCGCTGGGCAAGGCAGATGTCCGTCGCACCGGACATGACCTTACGATCCTGACCTACGGCACAATGGTCTACGTAGCCGAGGCTGCGGTCAAAGCGGCCGGTGTGGATGCCGAGATTGTCGATCTTCGCACCTTGCTCCCGCTCGATCTGGAGACCATCCGCGCGTCGGTTGAAAAAACAGGGCGCTGCATTGTCGTCCACGAGGCGACGCGCACCAGCGGCTTTGGTGCGGAATTGATCGCGGAGGTGGAAGAAGCCTGTTTCTGGCACCTCAAGGCCCCGATCCTGCGGGTCACCGGCTGGGACGTGCCCTATCCGCACGCGCAGGAATGGGAGTATTTCCCAGGCCCCGACCGGATTGTCCGGGCCATTCACAAAGTTCTGGAGGACTGAGATGGGTATCAGCAGCATCAAGATCCCCGACGTTGGCGAAGGTGTGGCCGAGGTCGAACTGGTAGAGTGGCACGTCAAAGTTGGCGATATCGTTAAAGAAGACGACATTCTGGCGGCTGTGATGACGGACAAGGCGACGGTGGAAATACCCTGTCTGTTCGACGGCAAGATCCTGTCGCTTGGCGGTGCCTTGGGCGACACGCTGGTCGTTGGGGCGGAGTTGTTGACGATTGAACATGACAGCAAGAGTTCGGGCGCAGTCGAGGCGAAGATTGACGTTGCTTCAATCGACACGCCAGAAGAGGACGTGACGCCGCCGGGAAAACCAGCCTCCGAAAGCACACCAAAACCCGCGAGCCAACCCGATCCGACCAGGAAAGCGCCATCAGTCGGCAATGCCCGCGCGCCCCGCCCCGAAGGGCAGCCCTTGCTGGCCGCGCCTTCGGTGCGCGCGCGCGCGCGCGAAGCAGGCATCGACTTGCGTAAGGTGGTGGGCAGTGGACCGGCCGGACGCATCGTTAACAGCGATCTCGATGCCGTCTTTGACGCGGGCAGCGCCCCCAAGACCACCACATCGCGTCGTCGCGAGGGCAGCGAGGACATCCGCATCATCGGTTTGCGCCGCAAGATCGCGGACCGTATGTCGCTGGCCAATACGCGCATTCCCCACATTACCGTCATCGAGGAAATCGACGTCACGACGCTGGAAGACCTGCGGGCAACGATGAACGCTAGTCGCGGGGACAAGCCGAAGCTGACCGTTTTGCCATTTGTCAGTGCCGCCCTTTGCCGGGCTGTTGACGAACACCCCGAAATGAACGCCCATTTTAATGACGATGCAGGCGTTGTCACCCGTCATGCGCCGGTTCATATCGGCATTGCGACGATGACCGACGGTGGGCTGGTCGTGCCGGTGCTGCGCCATGCCGAAAGCTATGCACCCTTTGCCACAGCACAGGAAATCGCCCGTCTGGCCGAGGCCGCCCGCACCGGCAAAGCCACACGCGACGAATTGGCGGGATCGACCATCACCATCACCTCGCTCGGTCCCTTGGGCGCGCTGGCAACCACGCCCATTATCAACCACCCCGAGGTTGCGATCCTTGGCATCAACAAGATGGCAACACGCCCGATGTGGGACGGCACCCAATTCGTGCCCCGCAAGATGATGAACATATCGGCCAGCTTCGATCACCGTGTGATTGATGGCTGGGATGCGGCGACTTTTGTGGCGCTGATCAAACGGCTGCTGGAAAATCCGGCGATGATCTTCATGGAGAACGAGACATGAAACGTGATAGCTGCAAGCTGTTGATCCTGGGCGCGGGTCCGGGCGGATATGTCTGTGCTAACCGTGCGGGTCAGCTTGGCATCGACACCATTCTGATCGAGGAGCAAGCCCTTGGCGGGACCTGCCTGAACGTCGGCTGCATTCCATCCAAGGCCTTGATCCATGCCGCCGATGAATTTCACAAGGTGCGCGATCTTGCACAGGGCAACTCCCTGGGTATCACGACCGCGACGCCCTCCATTGATCTGGCCGAAACGGTCAGCTGGAAAGACAGCATCGTTAAGAAACTGACCGGCGGCGTAGCCGGCATGATGAAAAAGGCCAAAGTCCGTGTCATCACAGGTCAGGGACGGATCATTGACGGCAAAACCGTCGAGGTGGACACAGATGACGGCGTGTTGCGCATTTCGACCGAAAATCTTGTGATCGCAACCGGCTCGCGGCCCCAGGACATAGGCGCCTTGCCCTTTGGCGGCGATATATTGTCCTCGACCGATGTGCTGAACCTGACATCTGTTCCGAAACGGCTGGCGATTGTGGGCGGCGGATACATCGGGCTCGAGATCGGGACAGCCATGGCCAAGCTGGGTGCAGAGGTTACAGTTGTGGAGGCCGCCGCGCAGCTATTGCCACAAAATGATGCCGATCTGACCAAGCCTGTCATGGCCCGCCTCAAGGCTCTGGGTGTCACCGTGCTGACCGGCGCCAAGGCGGTCGGCTTTGAAGAAAGCGCGCTGAATATCGAGACCGCAGACGGTCTGCAAAAGATTGCTGCCGACAAGGTTCTGGTCACGGTTGGACGCGCCCCTGCGACCGAAGGCTTCGGGCTTGAGGGACTGGGGCTAACCATGAAGGGTTGCTTTATCGACATCGACGACCGCTGTGGCACTTCGATGCAGGGCGTCTATGCGATTGGCGATGTGACGGGCGACCCGATGCTGGCGCACCGCGCGATGGCACAGGGCACACTGGTGGCCGAGGTGATCGCGGGCAAGGCCGCACGGTGGGACAAACGCGCCATTCCCGCGGTGTGCTTTACCGACCCCGAGATCGTCACAGTGGGCCTGTTGCCCTCCGAAGCTCCGCAGGCGGCTGTGGCGACCTTCCCCTTCGCGGCCAATGGCCGCTCCATGACGCTTGAACGGCGCGACGGGTTTGTGCGGATTGTCTATGACGCTTCCAACGGACTGGTTCTGGGCATTCAGGCCACCGGCGCGGGCGTTTCGGAAATGGCGGGAGAGTTCGCCCTTGCGCTGGAAATGGCTGCCACACTGACCGACATCGCCGAGACGATCCACGCCCACCCGACCCTGGGCGAATCCGCTCAGGAAGTGGCGATGGAAGGCTTGTTCGCGCAACACGGGTGATGACCCAGCCCCCTGAAATCAGGCCACTGAGGTGTTAGTAATCCGTCTAAGCAAAGGATGGACTATGAAACGCAGATTTAGTGACGAACAGATCATTGGGATGATCAAGGAATACGAAGCGGGCCTGAAAGCGCAGGAGCTCTGCCGAAAGTACGGCCTCAGCGATGCGACGTTCTACAAATACAAGGCCAAGTTTGGAGGGATGAACGTATCGGACGCAAAGAAGCTGCGGGCGCTTGAGGATGAGAACAATCGGCTGAAGCGGATGTTGGCAAATACGATGCTCGACAATGCGGCCCTGAAGGATCTCGCAACAAAAAACTACTGACGCCCGATGTAAAAAGGCGAGCTGTGTCGGATGTGATGGATCGACACGGCTTGTCCGTGCGTCGGGCGTGCGAGTTGACGATCCCCCGGTCAGTCTTTCAGTATCAGAAGCAGGATCATGGCGATGAGGCCCTGCGCAATCGGTTGCGTGAACTGGCGAATTAACGCCGTCGGTTCGGGTATCGCCGTTTGGGTATCCTGTTGGCCAGAGAGGGACTTGAAGTGAACCACAAGAAGCTGTTCCGACTGTACCGCGAAGAAGGGCTGGCTGTGCGGCGCAGACGATCTCGCAAGCGCGCATTGGGCACACGCAGGCCCATTCTTGTGCCGGATCGTGCGAATCGACACTGGTCTCTGGACTTCGTGTCTGATGCTATCGCAGACGGTCAGCGGTTCCGGGTGCTCTGCATTGTCGATGATTGCACGCGCGAGGCCTTGGCCACCGTAGTGGATCGTTCCTTGTCTGGCGCACGAATGACCCGCGAGCTGGATGATCTCATCCGACGGCGCGGCCAGCCTGACATGATCGTCTCCGACAACGTCCTATGTCGGGAAAATCTGGCTGCTTAGGTCAGCAGGTCATGGGGCATCCAGCGAACCGGATGCCCTGTTACGTTTGCCCAGACGGGCTCTGCCGTCAAGAAATGATCTCTTCCATAGCAAACACAGGGTACGCGCGATGGCGGCCCTCACCGTCCTCAATACGAGATCCCAAATCCCAAGCAGAAAGCCCGAACTGTCAATCGGCATGCAATTTGGCTCTGTCGCGCATTTGGTGCAGTTGAGTTGCCAGAACGCTATATCTCGGCGAACTTGATGGAGGTTGCCGATGGGTTCATGGTTTTCGCGACGAGATTTTCTACCGGCAGGGTTGAAGGCCGGCCAGATTGAGCTTGATGGCAACAGGATCCGGGTCCACGCCCGTTCCCTGGATGCCTCGGCAGCATGTCCCCGCTGCGGCGCGGTCTCTCGTCATGTCCACAGCAAGTATTGGCGTCGGCCAGCCGATCTTCCCGCCCATGGCCGAGAAGTTGAACTGGTGCTGCTGGTTCGTCGATTTCGTTGCCGCGCTGTAGGTTGCCCGACGAAGATTTTTTCAGAACGGTTCCCGCCTGATGTCACGCGGCCACATGCGCGCCGGACGTCACGCTTGCAGGAACTGGTGCGTCACATCGGCATTGCTCTCGGTGGGCGCCCCGCGCAGGCGCTTGCCGGACGGCTTTTGCTACCGGTGAGCAAAGACACGTTCCTGCGCAGCGTTCGGGCGAAGACCGAGGGGGCTGTCGCGGACCCCCGCGTGGTGGGTATCGACGACTGGGCATGGCGGAAGGGACAGCGCTACGGCACGCTGATCTGCGATCTCGAACGGCGGAAGGTCATCGATCTGCTGCCCGACCGGGAGCCCGCCACTGTGGAAGCGTGGCTCCGCGCGCGTCCCGGGATCGAGGTTGTTGCCCGTGATCGCAATGGTGGCTACGGCGGTGCCACCGCGCGTGCCCTGCTGGACGTGATTCAAGTCGCGGATCGTTGGCATCTGTTAGAGAATGCAAGTGCCGCCTTCCTGGCCGCCGTGCAGCGGAACATGTCAGCCATTCGCAAGGCTATCGGGGTAGAGACCCTCGATCCAAGGCTTTTGACGGCAGCGGAAAGGCTGCAATTCGAGGGTTTTCAAAGGCGCCAGCAGACCAACCACATGGTCCGTCGAATGGCAGACGAGGGTGTTCCCATCAAACGGATCGTGCGCCTGACCGGGCTGAGCCGCGGCTTGGTCCGCCAGATCACCCGCGGTGAGCGAGAAGATGTTTTCCGCATCCGCGAGAGCAGCTTGACCGCTTGGTTGCCTCGGCTGGAACGGGAGTGGAGCGGCGGATGCCGTAATGGCGCAGAACTCTGGCGCCGGTTACGGGATGATGGATTTCAAGGCAGTCTCCGGGTCGTCGGCGAGTGGGCAACACGTCAGCGCCGCGCCGAACAAGCGCTGCCGTCCGGAACAAGAAAGTCCCACCTGCCCGAAGGATTGCGCGGCTCCTGACCATGGGACGAGATCATCTGACCCGTGCCGATGCAATCCAGGTCGTGCGGATCGAAGCGGCGCTACCAGCTCTGGCAACCGCCCGGGAACTGACCGACCGTTTCACTGACATGGTGCGAAACGCCCGTGAGAATGCCCTGGCCGCCTGGCTCGACGAAGCCGAGGACAGCATGCTCTCATCCTTCGCCCGTGGCCTTCGTAGCGACCAGGCCGCAGTTGCTGCCCCGCTGCGGGAACCTTGGTCGAACGGGCAGACCGAGGGCCAAATCAATCGCCTGAAGACGCTGAAACGCCAGATGTATGGTCGCGCGAATATCGACCTGCTCAAGGCTCGGCTTGTCGCAGCATCATAGTTGAAAAGGTGCATCAACTTTGAGTCAGAGCCAAAATTGCATGCCTGTTCACAGTCGGGAGAATTTATTGAACTGCGACCTCGCGAATTTTCGAACGGGGCAACCCTTAGAAACATTGCACCTCTTGAGGTAAAAAATCGGGCGGACGTAGATATCAGTGGCCCGGGCATTGCCAACTTGTTCTCGGGTGATTGAGAAGAGTTAGCCGCCGGGTTCTCAAGCGGCCATTTCCGCTGCATAGGTATTCCAGAGGTCGAAAGCATCGGCCCGGGCGTGGCGGTAAGAGATTGCGGAGATCCGATAGCGTCGGGGGCGGAAGATCGTGTTTGTCTGATCGTAAGCGGTAAGAAACCTCTATGCCTGTCGGGGCGATTTAAACCGACCCATCACTTTCTCGCGCCTTCGTGTCGGTCTGTGCGAGCCTTCAATCCGGTTGTTCAAACCCTTGTGTGCGCGATGATCCGCGTTTGGTGCAAGCTCGCGGATGGGCTTGAAATAGCTGCGCAACTTGTCCGTCACGACCACCCGGGGCTCGCCGAACCGGGCGATCAGTCGTTTTAGGAAACGTCGCGCTGCCTTGGCGTTGCGCTGAGTTTGCACGAGAATATCCAGCACATCCCCGTTCGCGTCCACTGCCCGCCAGAGCCAGTATTTGCGGCCGTTTATCGGGATGACGACTTCGTCCAGATGCCATTTGTCAGCCGCCGGCGGCCTGTCGCGTTTGATACAATTTGCGAAATGGCAACCAAAGCGGTTCACTCATTTCCGAACGGTCTCCCGGCTGACCGTCACACCTCGTTCGGCGAGCAAGTCCTCTACGTCAGCCGTGCTGAGCGCGAAGCGATGGTAAACCCAGACCGCATAGGCGACGATCTCGCGTGGGAAGCGGTAACCTTTCAGGCGGGACATGGTGGGTGGCGTGCTCATCGCAAACACTTAGACAGCCACGAGACACCAAACAAGTTGGCGATGCCGTCGGGACTTGTCTTTGGCTGGTTCGGCTTCCTCGTCGTGCGGGGCCTCGTGGATCGCTCACTGATCACTTTGAGCGCTGCACTGGTGGTCGGTGCGCTTTATGGCTCCATCCTCTGGGGCGTTCTTCCGGGCCAACCCGACGTGTCGTGGGAAGCGCACCTCTTCGGTGCCATCGCCGGCGCGGTCGCTGCGTTTCTGATCCGAACGCATGTCCATGCGCCGCGCTTGGGCGGCGTCGATCTGGACTGAAGCAGTACACCCTACGTTGTCGGCCCAGACTGGACATTCGAGACGGAAGGTTGCGCTGCAGTGCGATAGTACCGAAGCGGCCATTCGTGGAGCACACCAGCATGCGCTGATCACGATTGCCAGTGTACTCTATTTGGCCGACTTTTTGGGCACTCACGTCACCGTTATAGTCTGCCGGCAAACTATCGGCTGGGTCTTATCGGCCGCGCCATGACGACAAGATTACCAACGGATTCCTGAACGACCTCACCATTTTGATTCAGCGTTCTGCAACGGACCTTGATCATGCCTTGCATCGGGCGGGATTTTGATGGCCGCACCTCCAGAATCTCTGAAACCACATGTAGCGTATCGCCGGGCCTGACGGGTCTGGGCCAGTTCAGGGATTCAAAACCCGCACCTATGATCCCATTGGCTGGGAGCATCTCGCCGCCAACCAGAAGCTTCATGGTCAGCGCCGCCGTGTGCCAGCCGCTTGCCGCCAGCCCCTGGAAGAACGTACTTTGGGCTGCCTCCGGATCAAGATGGAAGGGCTGGGCATCGAACTGGGTTGCGAAACGGATGATCTCATCCTCGGTCACAGCGACCTTGCCCGAGCGGAAAGTCTGACCTACTTCGAAGTCCTCAAGATACAGCGCCGTCATGGTCTTTCCTTTCTCCAGCCCCCGCGCCAAATGGCGAGGGCGATGATCAGCCCGTAGGCCAGCATGGCACAGCCGATGGCGGCAAATATGCCATCCACCCCCATGCTTGTGTATGTCGTTAGGATCAGGGCGAGCGCCAAGGCAACGGCCATGCGGCTCAGGCTGCTGATCACGGGCCAGATCATGCGGCCCGCCCCTTGCGACGCGAAATAGAGCGCGAGACCCAGGCCGAAAAAGGCATAGAACGGTGCCACCAGTCGGAAATAGCTGCGTCCGGCATCAAGCGCCGCGGTATTGGATGGATCCAGGAACATGCCCAGCCACAGGTCCGGAAACACGGCCACCAGCAGACCGATGCTGCCCACGATCCCCGCCGCCGCCAATGAGCCGGTCCAAGCCACGCGGAGCGCGCGATCGGTACGGCCCGCGCCGATATTGGCCCCGACCATGGCCGTCATCGCGGCACCGATGCCAAAGATCATGGGGATCATCAGGAACTCCAGCCGCGCTCCCAGACCGTAGCCAGCCAACGCGCCTTCGCCATAGCGCCCCATCAGACCCGTCATCATGATAATGGTAAGCGTCGTCAGCACCGTGTTGATCGAGGCAAGCGCGCCAACGCTCAAGATGTCGCTGAACATGCCTGCATTCAGGCGTCCGACCGCCTCGCGAAAGCTCAGCCCGGTATGGCCCGATATGATGTACCCGATGGCAACAAACGCCCCGAACGCAAAGGCCAGAACCACGCCAAGCGGCAGCCCCGCCATGCCAAGTGCGGGCAGCGGCCCCCAGCTAAGGGCAAGCCCCCCCGACAGGGGGATGGAAATGATCGACACCATCAGCAATACGATTGCAGGCATCTGCATATTGCCAGTGCCACGGATCACGCTGAGCGAAGCATTGCACAGCCAGATCGCCACACAGCCGGGAAAGAAGATCAGCGCGTAAGTTTTTGCGGCGGCCACAGTCTCGTCTTCGCCGCCGAGCAATCTGAAGAATTGGGTGCCGAAAAGGACAACCAGCACCGCCATGATGGCGGCAAAACCCACTGCGATGATCCAGGCGGCGACCGTCAAGGAAGCACCCCGCTGCACGTCACCGCCCCCGAGCGCCCGCGCGACCGACGCTGAAATCGCCCCGCCGATGGCACCGGCTGAGAGCATTTGCGTCAGCATGACCAGCGGAAACACCAAGGCCAGCCCTGCAAGTGCCGTGATGCCCAGCAGACTAGCGAAATAGGCCTCTGAAATGCTTTGGGCTGCTTGCACGAACATCGCAAGAACGTTTGGCGCCGCCAGTTTCGCAAGAGTAGGTCCAATGGGCGCCTCAAGCATGAGCCGTGTGCGTGAGGCACGCGCGGTGGCCGCTGCACCTGCAAGAGTGGGTGCCGCATCGCGCAATGTCGGCGCGCTCTCAATATTGCTCATGGTTTTGCCACCT
Organism: Sulfitobacter sp. IGS-18; assembly: GCF_059628195.1. Taxonomy (NCBI): domain Bacteria; kingdom Pseudomonadati; phylum Pseudomonadota; class Alphaproteobacteria; order Rhodobacterales; family Roseobacteraceae; genus Sulfitobacter; species Sulfitobacter sp. IGS-18. Next base: position 51,703 of record NZ_JCAQIH010000003.1, read on the forward strand.
TTGTTTGACTGCCGTTGCAATCTGCCCAATCCAGGACCATCGAACAGTCCGTTCCTTTTTAGAACTATACATGCGTAAGTTCTCTTTCGGAACCTGTCAATCCTTGCTATGAGACGGACATGAAATGGAATGATCTTCACAAGGATGCCTGTCCCGTCGCGCGCGGGCTGTCCGTGGTGGGCGACCGTTGGACCATGCTGGTCCTGCGGGACTGCTTTCTGGGCATTCGCCGGTTTGAACAGATGCAGGAGCGGCTCGGCATCACGCGACACGTTCTGACCGACCGGCTGCGCAAACTCGAAGCGGCAGGCGTATTGCGCCGCGACGCCTACCAACAGCGCCCGCTGCGTCACGAATACCGCCTGACCGAACGGGGCAAAGCGCTCTATCCGCTGCTGGTGACATTGATCGACTGGGCAAATACGCACGTTCCACCGGATGGTGAGGCCTCAGTCAGTCTGCTCTCGCGCGAAACGGGAGATCCTATCGCGCCTGTTCTGATCGACCGGAACACCGGCCGGGAGATCACGCACAGGACAGTAAATGCCTCGGTGTCGGAATAGTCCTTTGACCCGGTCGGGCGGCGACTGCTCACTCTTGACGTGTTGATATTGATGCAGCCTTGTCATCAGCTGTCAGATATAGACCACATTAAACTACCCTAATCGAAAGTTCGCTAGGGTCAGGACTCATAGCCAGTAGATAACGACTGCCGCGAGAGCGATGGCGGACAAAAAGACCTTTGGACATCTGTCGTATCGCGTTGCCACACGCCGCCAGTCCTTCAACCTGCCGAACATAATCTCGATCCGGTTGCGTCGTTTGTAGCGCCGCTTGTCGTATTTCACGGCCGTCTTGCGTTGCTTTCGACCCGGGATACAGGGGCGTATCCCTTTGTCTTTCAACGCTTCTCTGAACCAATCGGCATCATAGCCTCTGTCGCCCAGTAGCCAATCGACCTTCGGCAGGCTGCTCAGCAACGCCCGGGCGCCAATGTAGTCACTGACTTGTCCGGCGGTCACGAACAGATTCAGCGGTCGGCCCAGGCTGTCGCAGATGGCGTGCAGCTTAGTGTTCATGCCGCCTTTGGTGCGACCAATCAGACGACCACGCCCCCCTTTTTGACGCCCAAACTGGACGCCGTACGGTGCGCTTTGAGATAGGTCGCATCAATCATCACGGTCTTCTCCTCGCCGTGATCGGCTGCCAGCCCCATCATCATCTTTGCGAAGATGCCCTTATCGCTCCAGCGCTTCCAACGGTTATAAAGCGTCTTGTGCGGACCATATTCCGTGGGTGCATCGCGCCAGCGTAAGCCATTGCGGTTAATGAAGATAATCCCACTCAACACACGCATATCATCAACGCGAGGTTTGCCATGGGGCTTCGGGAAGAAGGGCTCAAGACGCGCCATCTGCGCATCTGTTAGCCAGAATAGATCAGACATGTTCACCGCTCGTTTTTGAACCGTGAATCATGCCGCTATGCAGAAATCAATGGGTCCAGAGCCTAGGCACCTGAAAATCATTTACCCGGACATTTCTCCACTTGCACGCGACGTTCCGAACCAGGGGGTCTTCATGAAATCATCAATCGCAACAGTCTCGGTTTCCGGGACTTTAAGAGAAAAGCTCGCGGCGATCGCCAAGGTCGGTTTCGACGGAATCGAGATTTTCGAGCAGGATTTCATCGCGGATGCAGGCACACCGCGAGACATCGGCAGAATGATCCGTGATCACGGGCTCGAAATTCTGCTGTTCCAGCCATTTCGTGATTTCGAAGGTCTGGACGGCGACGCGCGGAGGAAGGCCTTTGACCGTGCCAAGTTCAAGTTTGAGACGATGGGCGAACTGGGCGCCGACCTCATGCTGGTCTGCTCGTCACTTCACCCAAATGCTTTGGGAGGAATCGACAGGGCCGCTCAGGACTTTGCTGAGCTGGGCGAGGTGGCGGCGTCTTTTGGCATGCGGGTGGGCTACGAGGCCCTGGCCTGGGGGCGGCATGTGAACGATCACCGGGACGCCTGGGAAATCGTGCGGCGTGCCGATCATCCGAATATCGGCCTCATCCTCGACAGCTTTCACACGCTCGCCCGCAAGATCGATCCGGAGACGATCCGCCGTATCCCGAGCGACAAGATCTTTTTCGTGCAACTGGCGGATGCCCCCAGGATCGATATGGACCTGCTTTACTGGTCGCGCCACTTCCGCAACATGCCGGGCGAGGGCGACTTGTCTGTACTGGATTTCATGCGGGCGGTCGCGGCGACCGGTTATGATGGCACTGTCAGCCTGGAAATCTTCAACGACCAGTTCCGGAGCGCGCAACCCGAGGGCATCGCGCGGGACGGCTACAGGGCCCTGCATGTACTTATGGACGACGTTCGGCGCGCCGAGCCTGACGTGATGATCGACACCCCCGCCATGCCGCCCCGGAGCCAGGTCAACGGCTTTGGCTTCGTGGAGTTCGCGACACGCGATGGAGAGGCCGAGCAACTTGTCGAGATGCTGCGCAGCATGGGGTTCTCCCATTCGGGCGATCACGTCTCCAAGGCGGTAACCCTTTGGCAACAGGGCGACGTTCGGGTGATCCTCAACAAGCAGAGCAGCGGATTTGCCGGTGCCGCTTACAACATGCACGGCACCAATATTTGCGATGTTGGCCTGCGGGTGGACGATGCCTCCGCCACCACGGAACGCGCTAGCTCTTTGCGCGCGACGCCGTTCAGTCAAAGTGTAGGACCTGGCGAGATCGATATCCCTGCGATCCGCAGTGTCGGCGGCAGTGTCATGCATTTCATTGATGACACGAGCGATCTGGCGGATGTCTGGTCGGTCGAGTTCAGGCAGTCCGACGCCCCGGCGACGCCCGGCGCGGGACTGTCGCGGATCGATCATGTCGCGGAAACCATGAGCTATGAGGACATGCTGAGCTGGGCGTTGTTCTATACGTCGATCTTCGACATGTCGCGCTCGGAGATCGTCGATGTGGTGGACCCCGACGGACTTGTGCGCAGCGTGGCGATAAAAAGCGCCAATGGCAGCGCGCGGATCACTCTGAACGGCGCCGACACGCATCGTACCTTCGTCGGCAACTTTCTTGCCGACAGCTTCGGCGGTGCGATTCAGCATATTGCCTTTGCGACCGACGACATCTTTTCAACCGCAAGCCGCATGAGAGATGCGGGCTTCCGCCCGCTGGCGCTCACCGAGAACTATTACGGAGACCTTCAGGCCCGTTTCAACATAGAGGCCGAGCGCCTGGCAGAGATGAAATCCCTGAACATTCTCTACGACGAAACGGCGGATGGCGCTTTCTACCAGTTCTACAGCCGCCCCTTCGCAAGCGGTCTGTTCTTCGAAATCGTGCAGCGCGTCGGGGCCTATGACGGCTACGGCGCACCGAATGCACCGTTCCGGACGGCGGCCCAAAAGCAACTGCTGCGACCGAAGGGCATGCCGCACCGCTAGGTGCGAGTTGAACGCCGCTTGTCTCTGAAACTGGCTGCGGGTTCTGAGTCTAATTGACAGAAATATAGCTGCACGGTTATGAGTTATTCATAACCAAAGGGCTATTTGTTATGTCAGATCAGCACGACAGGATTTTCCGATCCCTTGCCGACCCAACGCGCAGAGCGATCTTGGAACGGCTGTGCCTTGATGGCGAACAGAACGTCCTGTCGCTGACCGAACAGGCCGGGATTTCGCAACCGGCCGTGTCGAAACATCTGGCCGTTCTGAAACAGGCGGGCCTTGTCAGTGGGCGGCAGGATGGGCGTCAGACGCGTTATTCCGCGAATATCCAGGGGCTGGCTCCGCTGGTTGACTGGACGCGGACCATGAGCCGCTTCTGGGATGTAAAGCTCGATGGTCTAGAAGATATTTTGAAGAGGATGGACCAGTGACAGAAACCGAAAACATCACGCGCACAGTCGTGAAAGAACGCGATTTGCGCCACGCGCCGGAGAAGGTATGGCGCGCGTTGACGCAAAAGCACCTCATGGAGGAATGGCTGATGAAGAGCGATTTCAAACCCGAGGTCGGGCACTGTTTCGATCTGGAGGCGGACTGGGGCACGGTGTCCTGCGAGGTTCTGGCGGTCGAGCCGCACAAGTCGCTCTCCTATTCCTGGGTGGCGCACGGGCTGGAAAGCGTGGTGACCTGGACCCTGACGGAAACCGATACCGGCACGCATCTGAAGATGGAGCAATCGGGTTTTGGTTCCGGTCATGATCGGGCCTATCACGGAGCCAGGGCCGGTTGGGAACAGTTCCTCGGCAGGCTGGAAGAGGTCATTGCCGGTCTTGATGACGAGGACGCGCAATGAACATCGTCCTCTGGATACTTCAGGCGCTGCTGGCGCTGCACACGGTCATCGGCGCGGGCTGGAAACTCTTTAACTCGGAACAGGCTGTCCCGACGCTGGCCGCGATCCCCAGTGTCGTCTGGATGGGCCTGATCCCGTTTGAACTGCTTTGCGCTGCCGGTCTGGTCGCTCCGGTTGTCGCCGTCTCTCTGGGGTGGCTGGTGCCGATCGCTGCCATCGGAATCGCGGTGGAAATGCTTGTTTTCTCCGGCGTGCATCTGTGCTCGGGGGCTGTTGACAACGGGCCAATGTATTACTGGTTGGGTGTCGTAGCCGTCTGCGCGTTGATCGCGCTGGGACGGCTCTTCATCGCACAGCAATGAAGACAGGGCAGGTAACCGGCATGGCAGAGGATTCAAGGATCGAAGCGCTTCTGAACCAGACAAACTGGCAGGATGAACGGCGCAAGTTGCGCGACATCCTTCTTGGTAGTGACCTTGAAGAGCACGTGAAATGGGGCAAGCTCTGCTACGCATGGGACGGTAGCAATGTCGCCATCATCTACGGGATGAAGAACTCCTGCGCGGTCGGTTTCTTCAAGGGGTCGCTGCTGGAGGACGAGGACGGCGTTCTCGTCCAGCCCGGCAAGCATTCGCAGGCCATGCGGCGGCTGCACTTCGAGAATCTGGAAGAGATCGAAGACGAAGAGGACACGATCCGGCGCTTCATAGCGCGGGCCATCCAGGCGGAAAAGGACGGGCTGGAAGTCCAGTTTACCGAAAAGGACAATCTCGATTATCCCGAAGAGCTACAAGATGCCCTCGATGACGATCCCGAGCTGGCCGAAGCCTTCGAAGAGTTGACGCCGGGACGACAGCGTGGCTGGGTCCTGCACTTTTCCGGTGCAAAGCAATCGGAAACGAGGGCACGCCGCGTGGAAAAGGCCAGAGCGACGATCATCGCAGGAAAGGGCTGGAACGAGCGTTGATCGACGAATATGCCCATGCCGCCGCATGGCTTCGAAACTGACATTCAGCCGACGGCAATCACGTTCAGCGCAGCTGACACTCAAATGCGGTATTGGTCGGACAGGTTCTGTCCGATCTGTTTCCGTCAGGGGGAAAGCAGCACTGTCGGTTTACACTGACAACGGGTGATGGATTGGCAGTTGTTCAATCCGAACCAAGAATGGCAGCCAGGTCGTCCTGGGGTTCCTGGCGCGCTTCCATATCGAGACCGCTTTGAATGTGGTTGAGGTGAGATATAAGCAATTTTTCGGCCAGGTCCGGGTCATGTGACTGGATCGCTTTCAGGATGTTGCTGTGTTCATCATCGGGGCAACTGGCGTTTTCTGATGTCCCGAAGAGGCCGACGATGAGTGACGTCCGTGTAACCAGCTCGCGCATCATCCGGGAGATAAACTTGTTTCCGGTCGCCTGGGCGAGTTTTGTGTGAAATTCGCCTGACAGCCGAATGATTTCGGTACGTTCTTTTTTTTCGCGGGCCGCATCCTCCAGAGCGATGTGGTTGGTGAGGAGTGCCAGATCAATATCACCCGGGTTCTGCGCCAGTTGCCGAACGAGCGGTGGTTCGATCAACATCCGGGCCGCGAATACATCGTTCGCTTCGGTCCTGTCGGGACAGGCGACATATGCACCGCGATTTGACTGTAGCTCGATGATGCCCTGACTTGAGAGCAGGAGAAGTGCGCGCCGAACGCGCATCCGTCCGACGCCGAATGTCTCGCACAGGCGCGCTTCGCTCAGCTTGGTTTTCGGGGCCAGACGTTGTTCCATCACCGCCTTGTAAATACGCTCTACAATAAAGTTCTCTTCCGGGCCCCCGGTCAGGTCGGATGTCGCTTGTCTGCTTTGCTGCGGCTTGGTGGACACAAGATTTCTTTCAGGATTGATGGGCTTTGCGGCCATGCTGGCTGCAAATGCTTAAACTTCAATCAGTGTAAGGCCAAGCGTTAGAATTTGTCGACCAAAATAACAAAAATGTTGACAGAGATTGTTAACAATCGTCAACTGACGCAGCGGCAACATGGGGAATCCATCAAAATGCTGGCCAAGAATGGCGCAAAACGCGTCAAAATTTGATTCAACGGGAGTTAAGACATGCAAAGAAGATCATTTGTGAAAACGGCCATGGCGGCTGTTGCAGTGACAGCGATCGGGGCAACCGTAGCCGTCGCAGAGAACCCGGTTCTGAAAATCGGTTTTGTCGGCGTGACCAGTGGCCCTGCCGCGGCATGGGGCATTTCCAACCAGCGGTCGATGGAAACGCGCGCCGCCTGGATCAACGAAACCGGCGGCTACACCATCGGTGATACGACCTATGACATCGAAATCGTGTCCTTCGACGATCAGAAAGATCCCAAGCGCGCCATCGCGGGCATGGAAAAAATGGCCCAGGAGGGCATTCACTATGTTGTTGGTCCGAACGTCGATGATGGCGCGGCCGCTGTTCGTCCGGTCGCTGAATCCAACGGGATCATGTATTTCCCTTATGCCTTCCCCAAATCGCTTTATGAGGCACCCGCCTCAAACGCGGTTCTGGGCATGGTGGCAAACTACCAGTCCGGCCCCGCAATCTACAAATATCTGATGGCGGAAGAGGGCGTCAAAACCGTTGCCTTTGTCGCGGCCAACGAATCCGACCCGCTCAGCCAGCGTGATGGCGGCGTCGAAGCGGCCAAAGCCCTGGGTCTGGAAGTGGTTTCCGACAATGTGACCTATCAGGTTGATACAACCGACTTTACCCCGGTGTTGACGCCGGTCATGCGCGCACGTCCTGATCTGCTGGTGCTCTCCGGTGTTTCCCCCGCGAATGCGCCCCAGTTGATCCGCTCTGCCCGCGAACTGGGCTATGAGGGCATCATTTCGACAGAAACCGCACAAGATGCCGGAGTTCTGGCCGAAGGCGCCGGTGATCTGGCAAATGGCTTCATCTCGGTCGGCGGTGCCTCCACACCAGAGCTTGCCTCGCCTGCAATGAATGAATTCGTGCAGCGCTATACCGATATGTTTGGCGAATACAACGACGAGTCCAACACCAAGGTTTACGCGCTTGAATACATCCTGGAAACGCTCAAGGCCGATCCTGCCGCGATCACCGATGTCGATGCTTTCCAGGCGACGATGGACACATTCGAAGCACCCAACCCCTTCATGAACGGCGACGCAAAGCTGCGCTATGTCGGCATGACATCCTTTGGCCAGAAACGGCAGGTGGCGGTGCCGCTGGTGGTGAATGTCTATCAGAACGGCACCTTTGAAACGCTGTTCGTCGCTGAAGTCGACTAAGGCGATCCCCTCCTGCTTTGGGTTCTCTCCCAAGCAGCACCTCCCCGGGCCGCAGCGGCCCGGGGCTTTTCCAGCAAAGGAAGCTCCATGGAACAGATACTTGCCAATGGCGTCTATCTGGGGTCCCAGTATGCGATGATCGCGCTTGGTCTGACCCTGATCTTTGCCCTGATGAACGTCCTCAATTTTGCCCACGGTCAGATGTATGTAATTGGCGGTTTCGTCACGTATACCTTCTACGGTCAGTGGGGCGTGCCGTTTGTCCTGGCGCTGGTGATGTCATGTGTCACGCTTGCCATACTTGGCGCCCTGATCGAAAAATTTCTCTTCGCGCCGGTGATCAAGGGATCTGCCCGCGAAGAAAGCACGATGCTTCTGGCTGCGGGTATCGCCTTCTTTCTCGATGCGGTGATCCTGCTGGTTTTCGGTGAGAAACAGCGCGGTGTTCCGAAAATCGTGGATGGCGTGTTCAACTGGGATTTCCGGATCATCATGCCCTACGACCGCATTCTGATCTGCCTGCTTGCGATCCTGTCGATCGTCGCCTTCATCGGCCTGATGCAATACACCAAGACGGGCCGCGCCCTGCGCGCCCTGGCCCAGGATCGAACCGCGGCCCAGTTGATGGGCGTGAACGTGGATCGCTATTCGATGATCGGTTTCGCGCTTGGTGCGATGCTTGCCGGTCTGGTCGGCGGTCTGCTGGTCACGATCACCGGTGTGAATCTTGGCATGGGCGGGCCGACCTCGATCAAGGCCTTCATGATGGTCATGATCGGTGGTGCGGGTGTGATTTCCGGCGCGATCTGGGGCGGTATCATCCTCGGCTTCATGGAGGCCATCGGCCTCGCGCTGCTCTATCAGTACGGCGATATCACCTATCTGCTGATCTTCGTTTCCCTGATGATTTTCCTCGCCATCAGACCGCAAGGCCTGATGGGCAAGCCGTGGGGTTGAACTGATGCCTGGATTTTCCTCAAAACAGCTTATCGGCGTCGGGATATTCCTGTTCGCGATCTTCATCGGCGTGCCGCTCGTCATCGGGGCAACCGGCCGCTGGGACTTCTACTTTACCCTCACCTCCGTTGCGCTGCTGGCCATTGCCAGCGCCGGGGTCTGGCTGACCTTCTACATCGGCCGGATCAATATCGGCCAAGGGGCATTTGCGCTGATCGGCGCCTATGTCTCGGCCATTCTGGTGGTCAAGGCGGGCTGGTCATTCTGGATCTCGCTGCCTGCGGCAGGTCTCTGCGCGGCTGTTGTTGCGGTCCTGATCGGCCTGCCGATCCTGCGTCTGCGCGGCGTCTATTTCGCGATGATCACGCTGGTCCTGACCCAGGTTGTGACACTGACAGCCCTGGCGCTGCCCGTCACCAACGGGGCCAAGGGTATCTCCAACATCCCGCTGCCTTCCGGCATTTCGGTTTTCGGCATTCCGATCCTGCCTGACTTTGCCGCTATGGAGAATACCAAGCTGGCCTTCTATTACACCGCCTGCATCATCATGATCCTGACCTATGCAGCACTTTACCGGCTGGTGAATTCCCGCCTTGGGCATCTCTGCCGCTCCATGCAGCAGAACGAGGAACTCGCCAGTTCCATCGGGGTGAACATCGCCTATATCCGCATCGTGATCTTTGCGATCTCCAGCTTTTTCGGCGGGCTTGGCGGGGCCATGTTCGGATCCATCGCGCAGTCGGTCTATCCCTCCAGCTTTCAGGTCGCGGATTCGGTCAACTTCATGCTGAACTGTTTTCTGGGCGGCCTTGGCTATGTCTTTGGTCCGATGCTGGGGACGCTGGTGCTCTACTTTGGCTGGGACCTGCTGTTCGAGTTCGGCAAATACCAGATGCTGATCTATTCCACGATCCTGATCGTCATCATCCGCTTTCTTCCCAACGGCCTGCTGAGCATCCGTTTCGGCAAAGGAGGTGACAAATGAGCCCGCTTCTTCAAGTCAGGAACGTGACCAAGAAATACGGTGGCCTGACGGCAAACAACGACATCAGTTTTGACGTCGCCGAAAACGAAATCCTGTCGGTGATCGGCCCGAACGGCGCGGGCAAATCCACGCTGTTCAAGATGATATCGTCCTTCACGCCAACGACCACCGGCGAAGTGATCTATCGGGGCGAGCGTATCTCCAACCTCAGGCCGCATATCGTGGCGCGCAAAGGGGTCGTGCGCACGTTCCAGGAAACCACGATCTTCAAAAGCATGACCGTGCGCGAGAGCGTTGTGGTGGCACAGCACCTGCGCGCCAGGGCCTCGCTTGCGGGATATTTCTGGGGGTCGAAAACGGCAAAGAACGATGTGGCCGCCTTTGAAAAATATGCCGACGAATTGCTGGAGTTCCTCGGCATGTCCGACATCAGCAATGAACAGGCCAGCAATCTGCCGCAGGGCAGCCTGCGCGCGCTTGGCATTGCAATCGGTTTGGCGACGGACCCCAAGGTGCTGCTGCTGGACGAGCCCTTTGCGGGCATGAACCATGATGAAACCATGAATATGGTCAATCTGGTGCGGTCCGTGCGCGACGAGCGCGGGGTGACGGTGATGCTGGTGGAACACGATATGCCTGCGGTCATGAGTATCTCGGACCGGATTGTCGTGCTGAACTTCGGTGAGAAAATCGCCGAGGGCACACCTTCTGAAATCCAGAACAACGAGAAGGTCATCGAGGCTTATCTCGGCAGTGTCGACGACGAGATAGGGATGTAGGCCATGACAGCCATGTTGGATTTCAAAGACGTCGAACTTTACTACGATCATGTTTACGCGCTGAAGGGCGTGTCGCTGAACGTGAACCAGGGGGAAACCGTTGCCCTGATCGGGGCCAATGGTGCAGGCAAGTCGTCAATCCTGCGCGCCATCACCGGTCTGGCCAGGCCGAAAAGCGGCTCTGTGACTTTTGAAGGCGCGCGTGTAGATGGCACCGATCCGTCGGACATCGTCAGGCGGGGCATTGCCATGGTGCCCGAAGGCCGCCGCGTGTTTCCCTTCATGTCGGTCAAGGACAACCTGATGATGGGGGCCTTCACCCGCAACGACAAAGCCGACATCCAGAACACTCTGGACAGCATTCTGACGCGATTTCCGCGCCTGAAGGAACGTTACTCTCAGGCCGCGGGAACCCTGTCGGGTGGTGAACAACAGATGATGGTGATCGGCCGTGCGCTCATGGCCAAGCCCAAGCTTTTGCTGCTGGATGAACCCAGCCTCGGGATCGCGCCCAAGCTGGTGCAGGACATTGCCCGCTCCATCGTGGCGATCAACCGCGACGAAGGCGTGTCAGTGCTGTTGGTAGAGCAGAACTCGCGCATGGCGCTGAGCATTTCGCACCGGGCTTACGCCATGGCGACCGGGAACGTCGTCATCGAAGGCAACTCCAAAGAACTGCTGCACGACGACCGGATCAAGGCCGCCTACCTTGGCGGTGAGGTGTGAACTGATATGAAAATCCTGGTCATCAACCCGAATACGACCACCTCAATGACGGACAAGATCGCGATTGCCGCGCGGGCCGTTGCCCGCCCTGACACCGAGATCATTGCCTCCAACTCACAAGACGGACCGGCCAGTATTCAGGGCTTTCTGGACGTTGCCACCTGCATCCCCGGCCTGCTGGCCGAGGTTTCGCGGCATCCGGATGTCGATGCAATCGTCATTGCCTGTTTTGATGACACTGGCGTCGATGCCGTGCGGACACTCGTCTCGGTGCCGGTTCTGGGCATCGGCGAGGCCGCCTATCACGCAGCCAGCATGATCGCCAACAAGTTCAGCGTCATAACAACGCTCTCACGTTCCGTACCCGGTCTGGAAAACAACCTTATGCGCTATGGGCTGGCCCAAAAATGCGCGCGCGTGCGGGCAACCGACATTCCTGTCTTGAAACTGGAAGAGGGCGATCCGGCAACATTGTTCAAAATCAGGTCTGAAATCCGCGAGTCAATCGAGCAAGACAATACAGAAGCAATCGTTCTGGGGTGTGCCGGGATGGCAGATCTCATGGCGCGGCTCAGTGAGGAATTCGGACTGCCGGTTATCGATGGTGTCGCAGCAGGTGTCACCTTCGCCGAGGCGCTCGTGAACAACCGGTTGTGTACTTCAAAGATCGGGGCGTACTCGGCCATTTGATTGCACCAGGCAAGCCCGGTGAAGGGCGCCTGTCCTGATTTTGATTTGGGCTTCCTGCTTTCCGGATCAATCACCTTGGGCATGAGTTGCGCGTCCCGCAGGGAGGGTCATGGCGCGCTCGGCCCAATGCCGCCGGTGCGGCGTTCCGCAGACAATAACCGGCCCCTACCCAAGGGTCCGCATCAAACTTTCGCGAAGGGTTCTGACGTCCCTTGCAACCTGCGCGGATTCTGAAATAAGGCCCGCCATCCGGTCGCAGCCTACCCGGACATCAAAACAAGGGCCCTGAAAATGAAAACTCTCGTCATCTGCTCAGGCGGACTCGATTCCGTGTCGCTTGCGCATATCACAGCCCGTGAGCATCAGCTGACCCGGCTTGTCTCCTTTGACTATGGTCAACGCCACCGCAAGGAGGTCGGTTTTGCAAAAGCTGCCGCCGAACGGTTGGGCGTTCCCTTTCACCTGATCGACATGCGCGGCATCGGTGCGGCCCTCTCGGGGTCAGCCCTGACCGACGATATCGACGTGCCTGACGGCCATTACGCCGAAGAGACGATGCGCATCACGGTCGTGCCCAACCGCAATGCGATCATGCTGTCCATCGGTTTTGGCATCGCTGCTGCGCAGGGAGATGACGCCGTCGCCACCGCCGTGCATGGCGGCGACCACTTCATCTATCCCGACTGTCGCCCCGGCTTTACCCGCGCCTTCGACGCGATGCAGCAGGCGGCACTGGAGGGCTATGCCGCGGTGCGCCTGCACGCGCCCTTTGTCGAACAGAGCAAGGCCGAGATTGTCCGCCAGGGCGCGCAGCATGGCACCCCCTTTGCCGAGACATGGTCCTGCTACAAGGGCGGCGAGATTCATTGCGGGCGTTGCGGCACCTGTGTCGAGCGGCGCGAAGCCTTCCATCTGGCCGGGGTCCCGGATCCGACGCTCTATGCCGATCCGGACTATTGGACCGAGGCGCTGGCCAGGCGGGGTGCAGCCTGATGTTTCGCATTCGCAAGGAATTTCACTTCTCCGCAAGCCATCAGCTGTGCCATCTCCCCCAGAATCACCAATGTGCCCGCCTGCACGGGCACAATTACATCGTCGTCGTCGAACTGGCTTCACCTACGTTGAACGAGGACGGGTTCGTGCGCGACTATCACGACCTCAAGCAGCTCAAGACCTATATCGACGATACCTTCGATCACCGACATCTGAACGATGTGATGGACGCCCCGTCCACGGCAGAGAACATGGCGAAACATTTCTATGACTGGTGTGCCGCCCGCTGGCCCGAGTGCTGCGCCGTGCTGGTAAGCGAGACCCCCAAGACATGGGCGGAATACCGGCCATGACCCTGCGCATTGCCGAGATTTTCGGGCCCACGATCCAGGGCGAGGGGGCGCTGATCGGGGAGCCGACCGTTTTTGTCCGCGCGGGAGGTTGCGATTACCGCTGCAGCTGGTGCGACAGTCTGCATGCGGTGGACAGCCAGTATCGTCACAGCTGGGCCGCCCTGTCCACCGAGGCAGTCTGGGACAAGGTGCGACAGCTCTCCGGGGACCGTCCTTTGACGGTGTCGCTGTCCGGCGGCAATCCGGCGATACAGGACTTTGGCCCGCTGATCGCATTGGGGCGGCAGTCGGGCTATCGCTTTGCCTGCGAGACCCAGGGATCAATTGCCAGGCCGTGGTTTTCCTGCCTCGACACGCTGGTGCTCTCGCCCAAACCGCCATCCAGCGGCGAGGAGGTGGACTGGACCGCCTTCGACGCCTGCTTGAAACTGGGCGCCTCGGCGCGCCAACAGGTGATGAAGATCGTGATCTTCGATGACATCGACTACCAATGGGCGCGCCAGGTTCACAGCCGCTATGCGCACCTGCCGCTCTACCTCCAGCCCGGCAACCCCGAGGTCGATCCTGCCACCCCTGTTGATCCGCAGGCCCTGGCCGACCGGCTGGGCTGGCTCACCGAAAAGGCGATGGCCGATGGCTGGTTCGCCCCCCGCATCCTGCCGCAGCTTCATGTGCTCATCTGGGGCAACAAGCGCGGCGTCTGACCTGACGGAGACTTCCATGACCCAAGATATCTACAGCAATCTCAAACAACTCGGCGGCGAGACCCGCATTCCCGCCAGCCCGGAGGATGCGGAACTGGAGCGCGTGCCCAACCCGCAGGCCGACGTTACCTATAACGTGCGTTTCACGGCGCCTGAATTCACCTCGCTTTGCCCGATGACCGGACAGCCGGATTTTGCCCATCTGGTGATCGACTATGTGCCCGGGCCGTGGCTGGTGGAATCGAAATCGCTCAAGCTGTTCCTGACATCTTTTCGCAACCACGGCGCTTTCCACGAGGATTGCACCATCTCCATCGCCCGCAGATTGGCCGACTTCCTTGATCCGCAATGGCTCCGGATCGGCGGCTATTGGTATCCGCGCGGAGGCATACCGATTGACGTGTTCTGGCAGACCGGCCCCATGCCGGACGGCGTGTGGATCCCCGACCAGGGTGTGCCGCCTTACCGTGGCCGGGGCTGACATGCGCGAACGGCCCAGTATTCAGACTTTGCCAAACGAGTTTGCAATATCCCCTTCAGTTCTCTGCCACGGCTTGTTGCCGGGCGAGATAGGCGATCACATTTGCCACGTCCGCTTCCTTGCGCAGTCCGGGAAAGGACATCTGGGTGCCCTTGAGGAAATCGCGGGGTTTGGTCAGGAAGGCGGCGAGTGACGCTTCGTCCCAGACCAATCCCGCCTCCGCTGCTTCTTTCATTGCGTTGGAATACCCGAAATCCGGCGATGCGCCCGCCGCGGCACCGACAATGCCGTTCAGGGCAGGGCCGGTCTTGTCCTTGGCTTCCGGGCCGACCTCGTGGCAGGAGCGGCATTTTCGAAAGACCTTTTCACCTTTCTCGGCGTCACCCTCGGCCAGAGCCGGCATGGGCATGGCCAGCAAAGCGGTGACCAGAAGACAGTTGATTGATTGCATGATCAGACCCTTTGTTGTGCGCTGTGTTTCTAGGTTCTGAAGCGGTCGCGATCCATTAGACCTTGGTCTTTTGGACTAAAGTGCCGGGTGCGATATAGTCCTAAAGTCGCATATTTTGCGGTGCCGATTCCCGATATGAAAAGACCATCAACAGGGAGGAATGCACAATGGCATGGAACAAACCAATGGCACGGGAAATCAAGTGCGGCATGGAGATCAACATGTACGGCCCCGGTGAAGACGATGACCGTGACGCCGGTCGTGAAGTGATTTGACCACTTCAATGACATGAAACTGGTGATACTCGGGGCAGGCGCCGGCGGCGGGCTGCCCCAGTGGAATTGCGGCTGCAGGAATTGTGCGGACGCGCGCGCCGGGCTGATCCCGCGGATGACGCAGTCTTCGGTAGCGGTTTCGCCCGACGGGGCAGACTGGGTGATTCTGAATGCCTCACCCGATATCCGCGGCCAATTCGAGATGACTCCGCAGCTGCACCCGCGCGGTCTGCGCGATACGCCGATTGCGGCCCTGGTGCTGACCAATGGCGACATTGATCACATCGCCGGTGCGTTGACCTTGCGTGAAAAGACGCCTTTTGCGGTCTATGCGACGGCCAGCGGCCTCGACATCCTGAACAGCAATTCGGTGTTCGGCGTTCTGGACCCTGAGCTGGTGAAACAGCAACGGATCGAGCTCGACGCCAGTTTTGAGCCCGTGCCCGGTCTGACCGTCACCCCGTTTGCGGTGCCTGGTAAGGTGGCGCTGTTTCTTGAAGGTGATGAACTGAACCTTGAAGAGGTTGGCGAGCAGACGGTGGGCCTGCTTCTGGAAAGCGGCGGGCGGCGGGTGGCCTATGTGCCGGGATGTGCTGCAATCCCCGATTGGCTGAAGCGGCGTTTGCAGGGGCTCGATCTGTTGCTCTTTGACGGGACGGTCTGGAACAATGACGATATGCAGCGCACAGGCACCGGCGAAAAGACCGGGGCGCGCATGGGACATGTGCCGCAAAACGGCAGGCTGGGGAGTCTCGAACGGCTGGCGGATATTGAGGGACGCAAGATGTACATCCACATCAACAACACCAATCCGGTCCTGCAGCCCGACAGCCCGGAACGGGCAGCGGTATTGGCCGCGAACTGGGAGTTCGCCAGCGACGGACTGGAGATTACGCTGTGACCGACAGGCCCGACAGCCCGGCAGATTTCGAGGCCCGCCTGCGCGCCATCGGTGACCGGCAGTATCACGACAAGCATCCGTTCCATGAACTGCTGCATTCCGGCGGCTGCACCCCGGATCAGGTGCGCGCCTGGGTGATCAACCGCTATTATTACCAGACCCGGATTCCGATGAAGGACGCGGCGTTCATGTCGCGGGTCAGTGACCCCGACCTGCGCCGCGAATGGCGGTCGCGGATCGAAGATCACGACGGCCGCGCGCCCGGAGAGGGCGGTATCGCGCGTTGGTTGAAGCTGGCCGCAGGTGTGGGGCTTGATCCCGATTACGTACGGTCGGAGGTCGGGATCCTGCCCGCGACCCGGTTTGCGGTGGATGCCTATGTGCGGTTCGTGCGGGACGAGCCGCTGCTGCCCGCGGTGGCGTCGTCACTGACCGAGCTCTTCGCCCCTGCCATCCACAAGAACCGTATTGCGGGCCTGCTCGAACACTACGACTTTGCAAACACCGATACCCTGTCCTATTTCCGGAACCGGCTGACCGAAGCCCCCAAGGACGTGGCCTTTGGCCTGCAATGGGTGATGGACAACGCCCGCACCCGCGCCGATCAGGACGCCGCCGTGCGGGCGCTGATCTTCAAGACCGAGGTGCTTTGGGCACAGCTTGACGCGCTGTGGTATGCCTATGTCGAACCGGGGCGCATTCCGCCTGGTGGCTGGCTGCCGGACCAGGGGCTGGCCTGATGCAGCGGGATGATGTGCCATTACTGCCCCGCGGAGTGCGGACCTGTTTCGACAGGGTGCGGGAGACCGAGGTCCTGCTGGGCCCGGAGCGCGTGCTGATGCTGGATCAGGTGGGTGTGGCGGTGCTGGGCAGACTGGACGGCGTTGCCTGCCTTTCCGAGATTTCCCAGGCTTTGTCGCAGATATATGACGCGCCGCTGGACGTGATCGAACCCGATGTGATGGCTTTTGTCCAGGACCTGGTCGAGAAGGGGATGGTGCATGTCAGACCGCATTGATCCGCCGATGGCGATGTTGGCGGAACTGACCCATCGCTGCCCGCTGGCCTGTCCCTATTGCTCGAACCCGACCGAGTTGACCGGCAAGGAGCGAGAGCTTTCGACCGAAGCCTGGGCGGATGTGTTCCGTCAGGCCGCAGCGCTTGGCGTGCTGCAACTGCATTTGTCGGGGGGCGAGCCCGCCTCGCGCCGCGATCTTGTCGAACTCGTTGCGGCTGCGCGTGAGGCGGGGCTTTATACCAATCTGATCACCTCGGGCATCGGGTTGACCGAACGCCGCCTGAAGGAGCTGGATGCGGCCCGTCTCGATCACGTGCAATTGTCCCTGCAGGGTGTCACCGCCGCGATGGCGGACCGGATCGGCGGCTACAAGGGCGGTTTTGACCGCAAGATGCATGTGGCCAGGGTAATTGCCGACATCGGCTTTCCGCTGACCCTGAACGCCGTGATGCACCGGGCCAACCTCGACGATCTTGAGGCCACGATAAGGATGGCGCAACACCTGGGAGCGCGGCGGATCGAGATCGCCTGCGTGCAGTTTCAGGGCTGGGCGCTGATCAATCGTGCGCAACTGCAGCCAAGCCGGGCGCAGGTCGACGTGGCCAAGGCGGCAGTGGCGAAAGCTGTGGAAGAGTTGCGCGGCGCACTGGTGATCGACTTCGTGCCGCCGGATTACTATTCCGACTTTCCCAAGGCCTGCATGAATGGCTGGGGGTCGACCGGCCTGAATGTCACGCCCGATGGCACGGTGCTGCCCTGCCATGCAGCCGAGACGATCCCGCATCTGAGTTTCGAAAAGGTGCTGGACCTGCCGCTGTCGGAAATCTGGTACAACAGCCCCGCTTTCAACGCCTATCGTGGCACCGATTGGTTGCCGGAACTGTGCCAGACCTGCGATCGGCGGGATATCGACTTTGGCGGTTGCCGTTGTCAGGCGATGGCGGTCCTGGGCGATGCCGCCGCGCCCGATCCGGTCTGCCGCAAGTCCGATGGCCGTTCGGTGCTGGATGCGCTGCTGGAGCAGGATGTACACGAGATTGCGGCACCCGAATACGTCTACCGACGATAGCGGGGGAGGGGGGCCATGGTGTTTTCCGGTGTCTGGGTCCGGACGGTTTCAGCGGCTGCGGCGCTGTCGCTTGCGGCGGTTCCGCTCGCTGCCGATTGTACCGAGGACGCGATGATCGTCTTTGACGGCTCCGGGTCGATGGCCGAGACCGGGTTCAACCAGATTGGCGAACCGCGCATCTTTGATGCCCGCCGCGCGATGCGGGCGGTCATGCCGCAGATTGCCCCGAACCGGCGGATCGGGCTCATCGTTTACGGGCCGGGCACGGCAACGGATACCTGTTCCGGCATCGACCTGAAATTTGCTCCTCGCCCGGAGGCCGCCTCATCCGTCATCGATGCCATCGAAGGGCTTCAGCCCGAGGGCAGGACCGCTCTGACCAATGCGGTTGGCCTTGCTGCCCGGACCCTCGATCACACCCGCAAACCGGGAACCATCGTGCTGGTGACCGACGGCAAGGAAACCTGCGGCGGACAGCCCTGCAGGCTTGCAACCGAGCTTGCCGCCAAGGGGGTGGCGACCACGGTGCATGTGATCGGTTTCAAGGTGCGGGGCGAACATTTCGGCTGGGATAACCAGGGCGTGAGCGGCTACAACAAGACGATCAGCGTCGCTGAATGTCTCGCGGCTGAAACCGGCGGGGAATATGTGAACACCGAGACTGTGGATGAACTGGTCGCGGCGATGGAACGGACATTGGGCTGCGCGCTGCTGTATTAGGTCGTGTTGACATTCATTGTCGCCCACCCGCGCGAGACGGATTTTGCCGCTGGCGCCCTGATGAGAGCGCAGCAATGTGATCATTGGAAGCGAACATCCGGGATGGCAGAGGCAAAATCCGCCGCGCCCCGCAGGGGTTTCGCCAAAATTGCCCATTTCTGCGTTAAGAGAGCTTGAAATAGCTGGCTATTCCTGCGCTCTCTTGCCTGGAACTGAGCAATTTTGGACTGAAACGGGTGGGCGGCAATGAATGTCAACACGACCTAGGGTCTGGACTCATTAAATTGCCGCCCGTCGCTCCGAAGGAGCGCCTTGTGATGTTGGCACGCCTTCGGCGTGACGGGTTTGACGGATTTTGCCGCAGCCCATTGCCCGGCAAGGCAATGCGACAGAGGTTCGCGCCCGCCCTGGGGGGCGGGGTCGGGCGCGAACCGGATCGCAAGCGATCCGGGGGCAAATGGCCAATGTAACGTATTTTGGGTTCAGGGGGACTAACCCTTCCGCGCCACGGCCCCAGCCACCACAGGGCGGCAAAGCCTGCCAGAGACATGCGCAGGGCTTTGATATCGGCATACGCGCGGTTCATTCCGGCTGCCAGCCCTGCATGAAATCGCGCAGGCCGCACAGGAATATTGCCCCGGATCAGACCAAGGTCGCATAGGTCGGGGCGCTGGCCCGTCTTAGGCTGCGAGGGATGAAAGTCTTGGGCAAGATATCGTCGGCGCTGCTGGCGGCGCTGCTTTGCTGTGCGGGTATCGCGGCCGCGCAGGATGGTCCTTTGCCGCGCGACGTTCTGGAATCCTACATCGGACCACCCATGAGCCTGGGTGAGCAGATCAACGACAAGGGTGTCTGGCAGTTGCTGAACTCGGGTGGGGCCGAAGCGGGATATGTCTTTGAGACTGAACCGATGGCACCGCTGCCCGGCTTCTCCGGCGCATCGATCAACATGCTTGTGGTGCTTGACCTCGATGGCAGGTTTCTCGACGTTCAGCTGATTTCGCACAACGAGCCGATCTTTGTATCGGGCCTGCCGGAGAAGTTGT
This sequence comes from Sulfitobacter sp. IGS-18, assembly GCF_059628195.1. Taxonomy (NCBI): domain Bacteria; kingdom Pseudomonadati; phylum Pseudomonadota; class Alphaproteobacteria; order Rhodobacterales; family Roseobacteraceae; genus Sulfitobacter; species Sulfitobacter sp. IGS-18. Next base: position 71,464 of record NZ_JCAQIH010000003.1, read on the forward strand.
TCTATGACTTCTTCAAGCAATACCGCGGGCATTCGATTTCCGACACGCTGGTCGTGGGGTCACCCTATGGCGGTGCTGCCGAGGGATCGGCGCTGGTCTATCTCGACGGGGTGACCAAGGGCACCGCTTCCGTTCGGATCGCGCACGAGAGCATTCTGGCCGCAACCTTGCAGGTCGCGCGCGAAAAGATGAGCGGGATTTCCACCGGCCCGCCGGCCTATCCGAACCGAGATTACCACGAGGCGCTGAGCTGGGACGATCTGGTGGCCCAGGGCATTGTGACGCGCAAGATTGTCAGCAACGCCGACGTCGACGCGGCCTTTGACGGCACGCTGTGGGCGGACGACGATCCGGAGGCGAAAGACGCGCCCGACGCGCCCTACCTCGACCTGTGGGTGATCGATATTGGTGCGCCTTCGATTGCGCAGGCGGTGCTGAGTGCTGGCGCTTTCGAAGAGTTGCAGAATTTTCTGGAGATCGCCGACACCGACGAGCCCGTGTTGTTGATCGAGACGGGCAGGCATGGGCTGGTGACGGAAGAATTCGTGCGCAACACCTCGCCGGATCTGATCAGTGCGGAACAGGGCGGTTTTCCCATCGCTTTTCGTGACAGCGACATCTACATCGAACTGAATGAGGATGTGCCCGACGCCCTGCACAACGGTGCCGCCCTGATCCTGCGCACCGACCGGCGGCTGGGGTTCGATCCGACGGCGGAATGGACGCTCAAGGTCGACGCCCTGCGCAAACACGGGAGCTTCCGGCCCGACATCGGTTCGGTCACCCTGACCACCACCCACATCACGCCGGAGCGGTTCTATTCCCGTCCCGAGGTGACCAAGCAGGCGCCGCCCTGGGTCGAGGCGTTGCGCAATCGTGCGGCGGATCTGTTGGTGCTGGCGGTGTTCCTGGCGGTTCTGGTCGGGCTACTTCTTTTTGGGATGAACCGGTTGGCCGGGCATCGCTTTTTCACGCCGATCCGGCTGGGGCTGCTGGCAGTCGTGCTTGGTTTCATCGGCTGGTGGGGGCAGGGACAGCTGTCCATCGCGACACCCTTGGCGGTGGCCCGGACCGCGCTGGATGGCGGCAGCTATGCATTCCTGCTCTATGATCCCTTCTCACTGTTGATCTGGGCGGTTTCGATTGCGGGTTTTGTGCTGTGGGGCAGGGGACTGTTTTGCGGCTGGCTGTGCCCGTTCGGGGCGATGCAGGAGTTTGCCCATCACCTGGGGCGGGTGCTGCGCTTGCCGCTGATTGAGCCGCGTGGTGTTTGGGACGCCCGGCTCAAGCTTCTGAAATATGTGGTGCTGGCCGGGTTGGTGGCGCTCCTCTTCGGCGCTCCTGCCGCGCTTGACAAGGCGATTGAGGTGGAACCCTTCAAGACCGCCATCACCACCTTTTTCATCCGCGAATGGTATTACGTGGCCTATGCAGTGGGGTTGCTGCTGTTTTCCATGGTGCTGTTCAAGGGCTTCTGCCGTTACCTGTGCCCGCTGGGTGCAGTGATGGCGATTGGTGGGCTGATCCGCGGCCGGGACTGGATCGCGCGCCGGGCAGACTGCGGATCGCCCTGCCAGTTGTGCAGGGTCAAATGCAATTATGGGGCGATCAGGAAGACCGGAGAAATCCAGTACTCGGAGTGTTTCCAGTGCCTCGATTGCGTGGCCATCCATGACGATCCGGCCCGCTGTGTGCCGTTGGTGCTGGCCGCCAAGGGGCGCAGGCAGAAGGTGGCGGCAGAATGAGCATGAACCGGCGACGCTTCCTGACCATTTCGGCGGCTTTTGCCGCGACCCCGGCACTGGCGCAGTCACAGAGTTGGAAAGGCCGCGCATTTGGTGCAGAGGTGGCAATCAGGTTGTCGGGGCCGGATGAGGCGGTGAAGGTAGCGCTGCATCAGGCGCGCAAGATCGTCAGCCAGATGGAGCAGCGGTTTTCGCTGTTCCGGCCCACCTCCGAACTGGTCCGGCTGAACCGGCAGGGGCACCTGCGACCCTCAGCACCTTTCCGGGCGCTTTTTGGTCTCGCGGACACGGCGCACCGGATCACCGGAGGGCTGTTCGACCCGACAGTGCAGCCGTTGTGGCAGGCCCTGGCCCTGGGCGGTGATACGGCGGAGGCACTTGCCCTGATCGGCTGGGACCGGCTGTCCTTCGACAAGGGCACGATCCGCCTGGCACCCGGGCAGGCATTGACCTTTAACGGCATTGCGCAGGGTTTTGCCACCGATGCCGTGGCCGACGCCCTGGCGGGTGCAGGGTTCGGGAACGCATTGGTCAACATTGGTGAATACCGTGCCACTGGCGGCGATTGGCGGTTGGCGGTGGAAGACCCGCAGCATGGCCTGCTGGCGACCCGCAGGCTGGGCCGGGGAGCCATAGCAACGTCAAGCCCGTTGGCAACACCTCTGGGCAGCGGCGGTCATATCCTGCATCCCAGGCAGCAACCGCAGTGGTCCACGGTTTCGGTCGAGGCTGAAAGTGCCGCAATGGCCGATGCGCTGTCGACTGGTCTGGTGCTGGCCGATATGGCCCTGATCCGGAAGGTTCGCCAGATGACGGGGGTTCGGCGCATAATATTGGTTGACTGGCAGGGCGATCTGACGACGCTTTGACCGCCTTTCTGCCAAGCGTGAAACCAGAGTGTCAGATGCGGATCATCAGCGCTCTGGCGCGCTGTGGGTCAGGCCATAGCTTTCATAGATCGCGGCAATGCGTCCGTCCTGCAGCGCGGCATAGATCGCATCGTCCACCGCATAGGCCAGCGGACGGTAGCGGAAGTTGACAGCCACCCCCAATGTCCAGCGGCTGACCGCAAAACCGGCCAGCGGCGGCTGGTGTACGGCGGACTTGTCGGTCAATCCGTGCTCAAGCTCGGCCAGCGGCCCCATCACCGCCTTGACCTCACCGGCGTCGAGGGCCTCCATCGCGGCACCGGTGGAGGGAAAGCGCCGCATGTTGGCGCGCAGCTGGCCGCCGACGAGGCTCGACAGGTAGAAATCCGAAATCGAGTCGTTCTCGACACCCACCAGGTCAAAGCGGAAATAGGCCGGAACCGGCTTTTCCTCGGGATATTCCGCCTTCGAATACGCAATGGCGATGCTTTCGCCTGCGTATTGACCTGTAAAGGCGACCTGTTCGACCCTGCATTTGAAGGCGCTGTCGTAGGGAATGCGCATCATCACATTGGAAACGCGCCCGCCGATCAGCGCGCCTTTCCAGATGTTATTGCGCAGATCGGCGTCGAGGTTCTCGCCTGCGGCAACAAAGTTGAACCGCGCTTCCACGCCCAGATCCCCGGCGATAAGACGCGCGATGTCGATATCGACGCCCCGCGGCGTGCCGCTTTCCTCCCAGGAATATGGGGGATAATCCTCGTAGACTGCGAAGAGCATATGGCCCTGTTCGACGATCTCGTCGAGGTCGCGGCCGACAATGTCGCGTCCGGTGTTCTGCGGTCTGGCCTGTGGGACATAATCCGCACAGGGGTCAGCCGCCCGGGTCTGCCCCGTCAGGAGCAGGCCCAGAACCAGCATAAAGGTCGGCAGAAAGCGTTTGGCCATGGGCCTAATGTGCCGCAGACAGACCAATCGTCAATGCCTCTTGAGCGGCCTTGTAGCCTGCGGGCGTGCCGTCGATCAGGTTGGCCGCGCGGAAGGCGACACTGTCAGCCACCGGTGCGCCGGAGCCGGTTTCGACCTCGGCCGCGATTTCGCTCAACCGGCCGACGAGGGCGTCCTTCTCGGCACCGGAGGCATCGTTGACATAGCCGGCAATCTGGTCACGCAGGTCCTTGAGTTCATCCGCGTAATCATCAAGCGCGCCCTCGTCCGGCCGCGCTTCGATGTAGGTCCGGATCGCCCAGGCGGCTTCCTGGCCCAGCAGCTCTCCAAAGGCAGGCATCTTGGTGGTGCCGTTCTGGGTATAGCCTTCGCGGAAACGCTGCACGAACCATTCGTCGCCGTATTCTTCTGCCTCCAGGAAGCGCAGGTCGGGTGCCAGCCCGCCCGAGACCACTTCGAGTCCATGACAACGTGCGCAGTTCTGATTGTAGCCCGAGGCGCCGATCTCGACCGCGCGCAGCCAGACATCATCGCCCACCTTGTCCGCGCGATAAGGGTTTTCGATCAGCCATTCTTCGCCCACCTCCGGCAGGCCGGTCGTGTCCACGGCCTGCGGGGCCACATCACCATGGGCCAGAACCAGAGTGGCGGCAGTGGCGATGGCCGTGCCCAGAGCCAGTGATTTACCAAATGTGCTAGTCATATCGCGATTCCCCGTTCATATCTGTTGCCACATCTCTAAGGCACGACCGGGAAGGGCGGTATTGGACTTTGGTTGTGCTTTGTTCAGACCCAGACCATCGTCGTACTTTCTGATCTGAGCGGCATGGGTAGGCTGGTTCCATGATCTTAACGAATCTCGTTCGTCAGCTGATTGCGATGGCCGTTGCCATACTGGTCCCGGCTGGTCTCTGGGCCGAGACCAGCCTGACAATTGGCTATCTGAAGATCGCGCAGCCCAGGCCACCAACCCTGTCGAACCTCGACCCGGTCCCGGAGGACAGCGGGTTTGCAGGCGCGCGAACCGGGTTGCAGGACAATCTGACCACCGGCAAGTTCTTGGATCAGACCTATGAGCTGATCACCGCTGCGGTGGGTGAAGGCGAGGACCCGCTCGCGGCAGCGCGCGAGATGTTGGCGGCAACCCCCTATCTGGTGATTGATGCCAGCGCTGCGGATTTGCTGAACATTGCCGATCTGCCCGAAGCCAGCACGGCGTTGCTGTTCAATGTGTCCGCCGGTGCGCCCGATCTGCGCAGTGGCAACTGTCGCGCCAACGTGCTGCACACCGCCGCGTCGGATGCCATGCGTACCGATGCGCTGGCGCAGGTGCTGGTCCAGAAACGCTGGGATGATCTGGTGATGATCGTCGGCACACATGCCGCCGACCAGAGCTATGCCGAGGCGATGCGGCGTTCCCTGACAAAGTTCGGCCTGCGTCTGGAGGGTGAAAAGACGTGGGTCTTCGACGCCGACATGCGCCGCAACGCGGCACAAGAAGTGCCGCTTTTCACCCAGGACTTCGGTGATTACGACGCGCTGATCCTGGCCGACGAGGTGCATGATTTCGGGCGCTACGTGCTATACAACACCTGGGCGGCGCGGCCCGTTGTGGGATCCGAAGGGCTGAGCGCCGTGGCCTGGTCGCCGGTGATCGAACAATGGGGGGGCGCGCAGCTGCAGTCCCGGTTCACCGCACAGAACGGGCGCGAGATGAACGCGCAGGACTATGCCGCCTGGGCCGCACTGCGCACGCTGGGCGAGGCCGTTACCCGTACCAATGCCAGTGATGTTGACACCCTGCGCGGCTACATCCTGTCAGATGAATTTGAACTGGCGGGCTTCAAGGGCCGCCCCCTGTCCTATCGCGACTGGAACGGTCAGCTGCGCCAGCCCATCGCCGTCGCGCATCCGCGCGCGCTTGTGGCGCAGGCGCCGCTGGAAGGTTTCCTGCATCAGGTCAATGAGATGGACAGTCTGGGCCTCGACCGCCCGGAAAGCATGTGTGAGGTTTTCGAATGATCAGAATTGCCGTCACCTTCGCCCTGATGGCCCCTGCCGCCTTTGCTGGTGAAATCTGGGTAACCAATGAAAAGGACGACACGATCTCGGTGATCTCGACCGAGACGCTGGAGGTCATCCAGACCTATGAAACCGGCGAACGACCCCGGGGGATCATCTTTTCCAGGGACTTTAGCCGCGTCTATATCTGCGCTTCGGACAGCAATGCGGTGCAGGTGATGGACCCGGAGACCGGGAAAATCCTCAACGATCTGCCGTCGGGCGATGACCCGGAGCAATTCGTGCTGCATCCCAACGACCGCCACCTCTATATCGCCAATGAGGACGACGCGATCACCACTGTCGTCGATACCGAGACCCGCAAGGTGATCGCGCAGATCGACGTGGGCGTGGAGCCCGAGGGCATGGCAGTGTCGCCCGACGGCAAGATCGCCATCACCACATCAGAGACGACCAATATGGCGCATTGGATCGACACGGAGACGCAAAAGCTTTTTGCCAACACGCTGGTCGACAGCCGCCCGCGTCATGCGGAATTCGTCAAGGACGGGACCGAGATGTGGGTCAGTGCCGAAATCGGCGGCACGATCACCGTGTTCAGTACCGCCGACCAGACCGAACTCGCCAAGATCGAATTCGCCGTGCAGGGTGTTCACCCTGACCGCATTCAGCCGGTGGGTTTCGAGTTCACCGCGGGTGACACCCATGCCTTTGTTGCGCTCGGACCGTCGAACCATGTCGCGGTGGTCAATGCCGAAACCTATGAGGTTGAGGATTACATTCTTGTGGGCCGCCGTGTCTGGCACATGGCGTTCAACGCGGATCGCTCGCTGCTGTTCACCACCAACGGTGTATCGGGTGATGTGACCGTGATCGACGTGGCTGCGCGCGAGGCGATCAAATCCATCAAGGTGGGGCGCTTCCCCTGGGGTGCCGCCTTCCGCCCGACCGACTGAACCAAAAGGAAATCCGCATGCGCTTTACAACATTGGTTACCGTCCTGGCTCTGGCCCTTCCCACTGCTATCTTGGCTGATGACGATAACGCACCGAGCTTTGGCGCGGCGGGGCTATTGTCAGGCAGCAACAAAGAGGACCTGCCGCCCATCATCCTGTCAGCGGGTGTTCCAATTGCCTCTGAAGGCGCGTGGGAGCTCAGATCCGGCACCTACTACGAATTCGCAATCCAGGGCGACGGCAGCCAGGAACTGGCGCTTGTCGGCCCCGAATTCTTTCGCGCGATCTGGATCGACGAGATCGTGGTGGAGGGGCTGGAGATCCGCCCGCTCGGCCTCGACAGTATCGAATTTGACGAGGCGGGCGAGATGGAAATCGGTTTTATCGCGATCAAGCCGGGCAGGTATTACATCAAGATCCCCGGCACGACCGGAGAAACCCAACGGCTCGACATCACCATCAAATGACCGGACTCCGTGCCCATGATCTCAGTTTTGCCTATGGCGCAAAAAAGGCGCTGGAGGAGGTTTCGTTTGAGGTCGGGGCAGGGCGGTTCTGCGCTTTGCTGGGACCGAACGGTGCCGGCAAGTCGACCTTGTTCGGCTTGCTGACGCGGCTTTTCATGGCCCCGCGCGGCAGCATCGAGATTGCGGGCCACGACCTTGCCCGCGCGCCGCGCGCGGCATTGGCCGAACTCGGTATCGTGTTTCAGCAAAGCACGCTGGACCTTGATCTGACCGTCCGCCAGAACCTGAGCTATTTCGCAGCCTTGCATGGGTTGTCCGGGCGCACTGCAGCAACCCGCATCGACGCTGCACTCGACCAGCTGGAAATGCGGGACCGCGCAGGCGAAAAGGCGCGCGCACTCAATGGCGGGCACCGGCGGCGCACGGAACTGGCGCGGGCGCTGTTACATGATCCTGCGGTCCTGCTGCTGGATGAGCCGACCGTGGGCCTTGATGCCGCCGCGCGGGCTTCGATCACCTTACATGCCCATCGGTTGGCGGAAGACGGAAAGACGATCCTGTGGGCCACCCATCTGACCGACGAGGTGGCGCCGGGGGATGATCTGATCATCCTGCACCGTGCGCGTATCCTGACCCGGGGCAAGGCCCGTGACATCGCGGGTGACATGACGTTGCACGAACGTTTCCTCACGCTCACCGGGGCTGCAGCATGACAGCCTATCTGACCTCACTGCGGGCCATCGTGCTGCGCGAGGCGCTGCGGTTTATTCACCAGCGCGAGCGGTTCATCGCCGCCCTTGTGCGCCCGCTGGTCTGGCTGCTGGTCTTTGCCGCCGGATTCCGTGCGGCTCTCGGCCTCAGCATCATTCCGCCCTATCAGACCTACATCACCTACGAGACATATATCGTGCCGGGACTTTGCGGGATGATCCTGCTGTTCAACGGCATGCAATCGTCGTTGTCGCTGGTATATGACCGCGAGATGGGGTCGATGAAGCTGCTGCTGACCTCGCCGCTGCCGCGGGGCTGGCTGCTGTTCTGCAAGCTGGCCGGATCAACGATTATCTCGATCCTGCAGGTCTATGCCTTTCTTGCCATCGCGGCGGCTTTCGGGATCACCATGCCGGGCTGGGGCTATGTGGCCGTGCTGCCCGCGCTGCTGGTGGCCGGGCTGATGCTTGGGGCGCTGGGGCTGGTGCTGTCGAGCCTGATCAAACAATTGGAGAATTTTGCCGGGGTGATGAACTTTGTCATCTTCCCGATGTTCTTTCTGTCGTCCGCGCTTTACCCGCTGTGGAAGATGGCGGAAAGCTCGGAGCTTCTGCATGACATCTGCGCGGTCAATCCCTTTACCCATGCGGTCGAACTGATCCGTTTTGCGCTCTATCTCCAGTTCAATGGTGCGGCTTTGGGGTGGACCTGCCTTGCTGCGCTTGTGTTTACCGGCGCGGCGCTGGCGGGCTATGATCCGGCGCGCACGCGTATGGGACGAAAGACCTGAACGCCGACCTTTGGCAGGCTGATGAAAAACGCCGGGCATTGCTGTTGAGCAGGGAAATTGTTCCTTGCGCAGGTGGTTGTTCGGATCAGAGAGGGCCTCGCCCGATCCTGGGAGGGCGCGTTCCAGACGTTTGAACAGGGCGCCACCGTGTTACCCGATGATTCAGATATAAGGTCGGGCGCTGTAAGTCGCAGGCCGAACATACGACCATTGTGCAATATCAATCGACCTCTTTTCCGCGAATAGTACTGGCAATGGAGGCTGTGCCGCGATTGCGCGCACTTAGCGGATGACGCCCAAAAACGGGCTTATGGGAGGAGAAGATATGAACAAATTCATGATCGCAGTCGTTGCCGGCCTGCTGGCGACATCCGCATTTGCGGAAGGCCAGGGTTCGGGTGTTACCGAAGACATGCTGGCGAATGATACCGCGTCCACGCAGGATGTGCTGACCAACGGCATGGGCCGTCACCTGCAACGGCACTCTCCGCTCGACACGCTGAACAAGGACAACGTCAAGAACCTTGTTCCCGCCTGGGCCTTCTCGCTGGGAGGAGAAAAGCAGCGCGGCCAGGAAACCCAGCCGCTGGTGCATGACGGCGTCATGTATATCACCGGGTCCTATTCGCGGCTGTACGCCATCGATGTGAAGACCGGCGAAGAGCTTTGGCAATATGACGCGCGACTGCCCGAAGGCATCCTGCCTTGCTGTGACGTGGTCAACCGCGGTGCGGCGCTCTATGGTGAGAACATCTATTTCGGCACGTTGGATGCGCGCATCGTCGCGTTGAACGCCAAGACCGGCGATACCGTATGGAACAAGAAGATCGCGGATTACAAGGCCGGCTACAGCTACACGGCCGCACCGCTGATCGTGAACGGTCTGGTCATAACGGGCAATTCGGGCGGTGAATTTGGTATCGTCGGGTCAGTGCAGGCCCGTGATGCGGAAACCGGAGAAATGGTCTGGGAGCGTCCGGTGATCGAAGGTCACATGGGCATGCTCAACGGCGAAGAGAGCACCATGACCGGCACGCTGAACGCGACCTGGCCCGGCGACATGTGGAAGACCGGCGGCGGGGCGACCTGGCTGGGCGGTTCCTATGACGCGGATACCGACACTCTGGTCTTCGGCACTGGCAACCCCGCGCCCTGGAATTCCTGGCTGCGTGACGCGGGTCAGAAAAACGACGGCACAGGCGATAACCTCTACGCGGCTTCGCGTCTTGGGATCGACCCGGCAACGGGCGAGATCAAGTGGCACTTCCAGACCACCCCCCGCGAAGGCTGGGACTATGACGGCGTGAACGAGGTCGTGGCCTATACCGACCGCGCCGGCAACAAGCGTTTTGCGACCGCCGACCGGAACGGCTACTTCTACGTGCTGAACCGCGAAGATGGTGCGTTTGTCTCGGCCACGCCATTCGTCAAGGATATTTCCTGGGCCAATGGCATCGACGATACCGGCCGCCCGATCTTCAACGAAATGAACCGCCCCGGCGATCCCTCCGGGGCAGCCGACGGCAACAAGGGTGAAGTTGTATTCGCCTCTCCGTCCTTCCTGGGTGGCAAGAACTGGATGCCGATGGCACATTCGCCGGTCACGGGCCTGTTCTATGTCCCGTCAAACGAATGGGGGATGGACATCTGGAATGAGCCGATCACCTACAAGAAAGGCGCAGCCTACCTCGGATCCGGTTTTACCATCAAACCGAACTACGAGGATCACATCGGCAGCCTCAAAGCGATCGACCCCGACACCGGCGAGACCAGGTGGGAATTCAAGAACGATGCCCCACTCTGGGGTGGTGTGATGACCACTGCGGGTGGTCTGGTGTTCACCGGCACGCCCGAAGGCAAGTTCATCGCTTTTGACGACGAGACCGGCGAGGAACTGTGGTCGTTCCAGACCGGGTCCGGCATTGTCGGCCAGCCGATCACCTGGGAACAGGACGGCGAACAATATGTGACCGTGATCTCCGGCTGGGGCGGGGCGGTGCCGCTCTGGGGTGGTGAAGTCGCCAAGAAGGTGAACTACCTCAACCAAGGTGGCACCCTCTGGACCTTCCGCCTGCCTGAGCAATTGGCCTCAGCCAACTGATCCGGACCAGAACCTGATTGCGCCCCCGAATTCGTTTCGGGGGCGCTTTTGTTTCGCGGGGCCTTTGTGGATTTATAGGTCCTGTTCAGAACAGGTCAGGCCGTGTCGGGCGTTCCGCCCAATAGATGCGCGCGGCGGTTTCAAGCTCGGACAAGCGGTCGTTCGATGCGGGCGGCAGGCCGTGGTCCTGCGCCATCCGGTCGAGGATGCGCCGCGTCATTGGGCCAATCGCGCCGTCGATCGGCATGGTCGCACCCAGTTCCACCAACAGCGTCTGCGTGGCCAGCGCCAGTTCTTTTGGCGGTTGGTCGGCAAGCAGTGCGGCAGCGGTTTCAGAGGCTTTTGTGTTCGACAGATGCCGCGCCTTGGCCAGACGTATCAGGGCGGAGGTGCGGGTCTGGCCCTGCACCGTGCCGTTCAGGATCAGCGCGGCGGCATTGACACCGCCCCATCCGTCACCACGGGCAAGGCCTTTATCGTACCACGCCACCGCCTGTTGCGGACCCTGGCCCGGCACCTGACCGTTGACGATCATCCGACCCAGTGCGGCGGGGCCGATGGGATGCCCGCCGTCCGCAGCTTTCACGAACCAGTCATAGGCGGCGGCAAGGTCGGTTCCGTCTTCGGTCAACCCGTTTTGCGCCACAAAACCAAGGTTGAAATATCCGTAGATGTCGTTTCGCGCGGCGGAGGCGCGCAGATAACGCATGCCCCGTTCGGGCAGGAAGTGTTCGGTGTCGGGCGTCAGGAAGTAGATGCCCAGTTCGTTCATTGAATAGGTATGGCCAAGTTCTGCCGCGCGGTCGAGCAGTTCGAACCCGTCCTGTCGCCCCTGATCGGTGTCGCTGTTGCGCAGCAGGTGCAGGCCTTTGGAGTGCATCGCAAAGGGATCACCCGCTGCGATCCCCCGATCATAAAGCGCCATTGCGCGGACCGGATCGGCGGCGATGTTCGCTGCTGCACGGTCGATCTTGTCGGTGATCAGCAACCGTGCGGTGCCGTTCAGCGCCCGGATGTGACCGGCGTCTGCCGCGGCGGAAAAGCTGTCGAAGCTGGCCTTGAACAGGCCGGCGGCCTGTTCGGCACGGCCCAGCTGATAGCGGAAACGCGGCGTATCGGGATTCTGCGAGACTGCAGCGCGGCATTCGGCCAGCGCGGGAGCGATTTCGATCTCGTTGGGAAGCCGGTAAAAGCCGACGCCGCCCGGGTCCAGCGCGTCACCCGCCGCCAGATCGCAACCATTGACCTCCATGTCCAGCGACACTGTCACGGGGGCGGGGCCATCGGGCAGATCGAAGGTGAGGGTGAAGCTGTCGGAAAGGTCGATTTGGCGCGTGGTCGCGCGCCGTTCGCTGAGCCGGGGGCGATAGATCATGCCGTTGTCCGCAACGCTCAGGGTGCCGTCGGACGGGGGTGTCGTGACGGCGAAATCCAAGGCCTCGGTCAGGTTCAGCGCCCGTGTGAGCGCGGCGGTCAGCGGTACGTCGCGATCATATGTCGCCGTGATCGTCACCGCGGCGGGCAGGGTGGCCGGTTCCGATGCTGTCCGGGTTTCGCTGCTGACACCTTCCTGCGCAATTTCCGCAGCGGCAAGGAGCACCGGCGGCACCGGGACGCCCTGCTTGCGCAAGCGGAACGGCTGCACCAGCGTAGAGCTTTCCCATGGCACCTGTTTCCCCTTGGTCGTCTTGTAGACGTTTTCGCGCACGCGGGCAAAGACCGACAGGATGTCGTCATCCGGATAGGCATCGACCGCCGCCAGGATCGCCGCGGTATAGGGGCTGTTTTCACCGCCCTGACCGTCGAAGGCGACCATGCCGGGAGCGGTTGAAAAGGCCACAAGCGAATTCAAAGGGGTCTGGAAGGCATCGAACCCGCTGCGGGTCTCGAACAGGCTGGCGTCGAGATTTCCCGCCATCATCTTGTCGGGAAAGGGATTGTCGCGGCAGGCGTCGATGATCGCCACATGCACCTCGCCCCGCGCGGACAGCACCTCAATCACCCGGTCGAGTGTCACGCTCTCCACTGGCAGGTCATAGATGCTGTCGAAGGCCACATCGACGGGAAGCAGATAGTTCCGCCGACCGATCTGAAGACCGTGACCGGCATAGAAAAACACGATTTCCGCCCCGTCGGAGACATTCAGGATCGAGGTGCGCAGCAGATCCTCGAACCCGCGACGGTCGATGTCATAAGCGTCAAAGACCGTGAACCCTTCGGTCCGCAACAGGTCTGCCATGCGTTCCGCGTCGTGGCGGGCGTTGCCCAGATCGGGGATTTCGGCGTAGTCCTGATTGCCGATCACCACGGCAAGGCGCGCAGGGTTCCGGGCCTCCTGTGACAGGGCGGGGATGGACATCAATGTGCCCAATGCCAGCCCCGTCAACAGATGGCGCAGACCTGCGTCCAGTGAAGGGGTGAGGGGCATCACCCGCCCCAACCACCGGCGCCGCCACCGCCACCTGCCCCTCCGCCGCCGCTTGGTTCCGGTATCTCAACAGGTGGCGGTACTTTCTTTTTCACCGGGGTTACCTGCGGTGCGGGGGCTTTGCGCGCATTTTTTTTGGTCGCGGCCTTTTGGGGTTGCGGCGTGGCTGTGGTGGCTTTTGCCGCCGGGGGGGCTTCCGGTTTCTGCGGTTCCGGGCAACCTGCAAGCGGCAGCGTGCAGAGCGACAGGGCGATGACCTTGAACTTCATGAGGTATTCCTTTTCTGAATAAAATTGACCCGCAGGCTGCGGCGTTCGAGAAATTCGGGTGGCGGCAATAATCGCCGGGATGGGTTCTACAGCGTCCCGCCTTTAACCTGATACAACCGGTATCGGCGATGTCCCGAGAGCGCGAAGCGCGGCAGGGTATCGGCGATTCATGTTCAAGGCCGGGCGCTTAAATCTATTGTGAACTAGAACATATTCCGGCGATTTTGTCCAATTTTTCAGCTATTCCGTCAGGCCATAAGCCCGGCGCAAACCGCGTTGTGTGCCGGGGCCAAAGTCGCCGTCGATGGAGCCCTGATAGAAATCATGTTGGGTCAATCGCGTTTGCAGGGCGCGACGGGTCGCAAGTTTGAGTTGGTCGGGATTGTCGGTCAGTACCTTCAGAACCGACCGGCTGCCTGCGCGCAGGGCCTGGTAGAGATATTCCGCCGCATCCTCGGGTGTCTTGTCGGGGATCAACCCGTCGTCGATCAGCGCGGCGTAGTTGTACATTGCCTGCGGATGCCGCAGGTCTGCCGCGCGTTCGAAATAGATCAGGGCCGTCTTGGGATCGGCGGGCAGGCCGAGCATGCCCTGGTAATAGAAAAATCCCAGATCGTTCAGTGCATCGGGGTAATCCTGCCGGGCCGCCTGACGGTAGAGTTCCAGCGCGCGGGCGGTGTCCTGCGGCACACCCTTGCCCGCTTCGTACTGGACGGCCAATTCGTATTGGGCTTCGGGCGAACCTGTTTTGGCGGCGCGTTCGATATATTCGGCGGCGGCGGATGGATCAAAGCGCGGATCTTGCGGGTTCAGCCGCATGTAGGCCAGGTTCATCATCGACCGGGTATCGCCAGCCTCGGCCAGTTTGATGAACTGGGCCTCGTCCTCGGGGCGCAGGGCGGACCATGCCAGTTTGGGATCTTCGGCGTTTACCTGTGCGGGCAGATCACCCGCGCCGGCCAGGAAAAATGGTATGCCCGACAGCGACCCGTAGGTGTGCGGTTCCTGTCTGTTGCCGGTGCGGCTTAGCACGTCGTCGCGCACCTGCCGGAACATCAGCGATATTTCGAGCCCTTCCTGTTTCATCTTGTCCATCAGGGCCAGCGCGAATGGGCTGTTGTTGCCGTTGCCGTCCAGGGCCACATTGCCGTCCTTGGCCGCGAATGCGACCAGCGTACCCCGGTCCGGTGCCGGTGGGGCCAATCCGCCCGCGCCGCGAGTGGCCACGTCGGAGGCTGTCGATTGCACCGGTTTGGACAAGTCGATGAAGTCGCCGAATGGATTGTCGCGGCATGAATCGAGGATCACGATCCGCATCTTGCGCGCACGGTCCACTGCGGCCAGCAGATCGTTGAGTGACAGGGCTTCCTTCTGGATGTCCGCGTTCGAAGTCACTTGTGCGTCTGCCGGGATCAGAAAGTTTTCGCCCTGCACTTCGACCCCGTGCCCTGCAAAATAGACCAGGGCGAGATCGGCGGTTTCGGCTTCGAAGGCAAAGGTGTCGAGGGCCGCGCGCATGTCGCTTCCGCTGGCATTGATCAGGGTGGTGACCTGAAATCCGATGTCATCCAACACGGCAGAAAGGGCAGTGGCATCGTTCGCCGTGTTCTTGAGCGGCGGTATCGACCGATAGTCGGACACGCCGATCACCAGCGCCACCCTGTCGGCGGCGGCAACGGGCCATGGCAGAACAAGCAGAAAGCAGATCACAAGCCAGCGCATCGCGTACCTCGGTTCAATGAAATGCAAAAAGGAATCAACTTCAATGTTGAGATGATAGCCCCGATTTCCCTGCTGAAAAAGCCGTACACTTTTCTGCTGATGCGAGAGGGCGTTCAGAATGGCAGTGGTATTCTGAACCATTTCGTGTTGTCATCGGGCATCTTTCCCACGTCTATTTCGACACCGGCGCGGGATTATGCAGCCGTTATTTTCGGCGGTGAATAATACGAAGCAGGTCAGGATGCGCGAGATCGGCGCGCAGGCAGATAGTGACCAATTCAGGGCGGAACCGACACCGCGCCATAGACATTGGAGGTAACGGAAATGTATCTCTCTTTGACACGTTTTGCTCTGCTCGTCATTGTGGCCTGCAGCATCGCGACGGCATCATCCGCACAAGATAACGAAAGCGGGTACGGCCCGGATAATCCCAATAACGAAACGTCGAATTTCCTGTTCCCTGCCGGCAGTCCGGAGGCGTTGCCGCGCAAGACCGCGAGGGCGCTTTCGGCTGCCGTCACCAATGCGGTCGTGACGGAACTGAAAGCCGCGAGTGCGTTTTGCGGCAGGATCAAGCAGCGGGAATATGTGATCGACTGTCTGGCCTATGAACACGCCAGGATTGCCGCCGCCTTGCCAAACACAGGTGAATACGCCGCGGTCAAGGAGGCGGTGGCCCAGACGGCGACCCGGCTGGAAAAGGTGGTGCGGCAGAACCGCAGCCGGACCTTGCCCGCAGCGCCAATCGCACAGGGCGGCTCCAAACCGCGCCGCACCGCACGGGCGCTGCGCCCGGTCGCCACCGAAGCCTTGCCAAAGGCCGCCGCCGAGGCGACCCGGATCATTCAGGAAACGCAGACGGTGCTGATCCGGTCCACGGAGAACTCACAGGAGCGGCGCCGTCAGTTCCAGCGCATTGTGTCGGCGATGGACACCGGGACGATCCTGTTGCGGTCGATTTGATCCAACGAAGAACCAGTACAGTTGCTAGGTCGTGTTGACATTCATTGTCGCCCACCCGTTTCAGTCCAAAACTGCTCAGTTCCAGGCAAGAGAGCGCAGGAATAGCCAGCTATTTCAAGCTCTCTTAACGCAGAAATGGGCAATTTTGGCGAAACCCCTGCGGGGCGCGGCGGATTTTGCCTCTGCCATCCCGGATGTTCGCTTCCAATGATCACATTGCTGCGCTCTCATCAGGGCGCCAGCGGCAAAATCCGTCTCGCGCGGGTGGGCGACAATGAATGTCAACACGACCTAGGGACGCGCGTCGATGATCCGTGACGCGATGCCCAGAATCTCGTCTTCGCGGCCCTTCAGGGTTTCGACAAGTGCCCCGGCGACCGAGGAGACACTTTCGTCGCGCGGGCGCCGCATGTCGAACAGCGGAGTTCGGGACAGGATCGCGATGACCTCGCTCTTGCCGTAATCGTCCTCGGTCACCTGAATGGCCAGCCGCGTCGGATCCTCGGCAAGCGCCGCGATGGGCCAGAGAATCCGCACCCGGCGCAGGCCGTTTTCGATCACGCCCAGATCGTCGATCATATGTGCGGTGCTGTTGATGTTGGGCAGGACGTGGAACACCTTTCCGGTGTTGTCCACGACCATCACCCACAGGGATGCGCCTGTCAGGGTGGCCGGCATCTGGATGTCGACGACGGGATTCTCGCCGGTTGTGAAGACGCCGGTCAGCGCCGCTTCGCCGGTTTCGCCCTTGCCCAGCCAGATCGACACGGTGTCGGCGACCAGCGGTGGCAATGCGGCGCGGATGGCACAGAGATCTTTGTTCAGCGTGCGGGTCTCGACCCTCAGATCGCGGTCGCCAAGGTGCGGTTCGATACCGGCGCGAATGGTCTCTACGTCGGTATTCGCGGCGACATCGCCGATAATTGTGACGGTATCGAACAGGGCATAGTCGCTTTGCGTGCCGTCCAATTGCTTAAGCGGGCCGCAGCTTGCCAGTTCGGTGAGATAGGGTTCGAGTGCGGCAGCGGGCAGTACCCTTGGCCCGGCGACAAGATCCGTACGAACGTCCAGCCCCTCTTCAGTGCCGTAGGCTGTCAACCTAGTGTGCACGGCGTCGCGCGCCGCACGCGACGCCGCCAGGCCGGAGATGTTTGCCGACAGATCCGAAAGGGTCACCGTCCAGTTTTCCAGTTCCGATGCAAGCGTCATCAGATCAGCCGCATTGTCGGGCCAATCGGGGGCGGGCATGCCGACAGCCAGTGTGACTTCGCCAGGATTGGCAAGCGTCCCGGCCGCACTGGCATATGCATTGCGCAACCCGGTAGCGGTTTCGGAATCCGGCGCGTTGGCGATCAGCGATTGTTCACCATCGGGATCGAAAGTCGCCGTCATTTCATAGGGGGAGGCAATCTGCAGGGCGGGGGCAAACAGATCGTCCAGCATCCCGGTGAACCAGGCAGCACCCACAGCTACCGCGCAAAATGCGACAAGACCCAGAACCAGTGGCGCGCGGCTGCGCTTGCGTGCCTTGCCGCCCGGGCCTTCGGTCTGGGTCCCGGTGTCGGGGCGAAACTGGCTGTCCAGCCAGGCGACCGCTTCGGCGGCATCTTTCGGACGGTCCTCCGGGCGCAGTTGGGTCAGCCATTCGATGAGCGGTCGCAACGGGTCGGGCACACCGTCAGTGTCCAGTGCGGCGGCCTTGCGGCGCATGATTTCGCCGGGCGTGGTGCCCAGATCAGGTACGTCGCGCCGCCATGCCGCCAGCAAGGTCGCGCCCAATGCATAAAGGTCGGCCTGAGACGTTGCCTTTCCGTCCAGTTGTTCAGGCGCGGCATATTCGTATTTTCCGGCAAACTGGTTGCCGACAATGGTGCGTGCGCCCGCGGCGGTATCCTTGGCAATGCCAAAGTCGATGATGGTCGAGCGTTCCGGTTTGCCGCCGCGCAAGATGATATTATCGGGGCTCAGATCGCGGTGGACGATGCCGTGCGCATGGGTGGCGACCAGTCCTTCCAGCACACGGTGCGCCACGATCAGCAATTCGCGCGGGGTCAGCTTGCGGTCTTCCATCACGTCGCTCAGCGACGGACCTTCGACGTAATCCATCACCAGAAACACATGGCCCGCATCAGAGCGTGACACCTCGGTATAGCGGACCACCGCATCGTGCTGAATCGCGCGCATCTGGTCTTCGCGGCGCATCAGGTCGATGTATTCGGCATTGTCCGAGAACTGAGCGTTCAGCGCCTTGATCGCGCAGTCGCGTTCGTTGATCTGGTTGCGGGCGAGATAGACTTCGCCGGTACCGCCGCGGCCCAACACGCCGGCAATTTCATAGGTGTTGTTCAACACCTGTCCGGTCTTGAAGATATCCGTCGGCAGCGGCGTTTTCATCAAATGCTCCAGTTGGCGGGACATCGCCCGCCAAAGTTGTCGATTCAAAATCAAATTCGGTCTAGTATAGAAGACTATAAAACGACTTTGATTATTTCATCAGTACCCCGTTACGACAACATTTTTTGGAGGATATTGATATGTCCGCACGCGGATCGCAGGAAACGATCAAGCGCAAAGAGCTTGTGGGCAAGCTGAATCCGGCATGTCTGAAGGCATTTTCAGAGGCCGCGCAATCCGCAAAACGACGTGGCAACCCCTATGTGGAGCTGATCCATTTCGTCACGGCCCTTGCCGACGCGGAGGGCACGGATTTTGCGCTGTTGCTGGAATCGGCCGGGGTGGACCGGCACAAATTCGACGGTGACGTGTTGCGCGCCACGGATGCGCTGCGCCACGGTGCCGGGTCGGTCGAGGAGTTTTCCGACCATATCTTTCGCGCCATTCAGGAAGCATGGAGTTTCGGATCGCTGGAATTCGGGGATGATACCGTGCGGTCGGCTTATGTGCTTCTGGGCGCGCTTCAGGTGCCGGTGCTGGAAGGGCTGCTGTTCAAGATCAGCCTTGAGTTCGACAAGATCGATCCGTCGGCGATGGCGGCCCAGCTGGACGATCTGCTGGTCGATTCCATCGAGGCGCCCGCAAAACCGGCCGAGGACGGGGCCAGGCCCGCGCGCAAGGCGCCGGGTGGCAAGTCGGCGCTGGAACAGTTCGCGACCAACCTGACGGCGCGTGCGCGCGACGGCAAGATGGATCCGGTCGTGGGCCGCGATGCGGAGATCCGCCAGATCGTCGATATCCTGCTGCGGCGCAAGCAGAACAACCCGATCCTGACGGGCGAGGCGGGGGTGGGCAAGACCGCGGTCGTCGAAGGCTTCGCGCAGCGGCTGGCGCGGGGCGACGTGCCGCCGCAACTGCGCAACGTCGATTTGCAGATGCTCGATATCGGGTTGATGCAGGCGGGGGCTTCGGTGAAGGGCGAGTTCGAAAAACGCCTGAAATCGGTGATTGAAGAGGTCCAGTCCAGCGACACGCCGATCATCCTGTTCATTGATGAAGCGCATACGTTGATCGGCGCGGGCGGTGCCGCCGGAACAGGTGATGCCGCGAACCTGTTGAAACCGCCGCTGGCACGCGGAGAGTTGCGCACCATCGCGGCGACGACATGGGCCGAATACAAGCAGCATATCGAACCCGATCCGGCACTGACCCGCCGCTTTCAGGTCGTCAAGATCGAGGAACCGGATGAGGAAAAGGCGGTGCTGATGTGCCGCGGCATCGCCGGGGTGCTGGAGAAACATCACCGCGTCGAACTGCTGGACGAGGCAATCGAGGCGGCAGTGAAGATGTCGCACCGCTATATCCCCAGTCGCCAGCTGCCGGACAAGGCGATCAGCTTGCTGGACACGGCCTGCGCCCGAGTGGCGGTCAGCCAGCACGCGACCCCGGCAGAGGTCGAGGACATTCAGCGACGGCAGTCCGCCCTTGAGATCGAACAGGGCATTATCGACCGTGAAGAGGCGATCGGGATTGATGTGACAGAGCGCAAGGCCGAGGTCGAGGCGCGGCTGGCACAGGCAGCGACAGCGCTGGAGGCGGCAAGCGCCCGCTGGGAGGCCGAAAAGGAAATGGTCGCGGAAATCCTTGATCTGCGGGCACAGTTGCGCGGTGCGGGTGCTGCGCTTGATGACACCGGCGAGATCGGCGACGCGGTGCCCGAAGAAGATGCGCCGGACGCCGACATGAAAGCGGATCCTGAAGGTCCGGCAGAGATGGCCGAACCTTTCGACCGCGACGGCGCGTTGGCCACGCTGCGGGAACGGATGCTGGCGCTGACCACGGCGCAGGGGGAAACACCGCTGATCCTGCCTGCCGTGGACAAGCAGGCTGTTGCCTCGGTCGTGCAGGACTGGACCGGCATCCCGATGGGCCGGATGATGTCGAGCCAGACAGAACGCGCGCTGGCACTGGCAGCGTCGCTGGCGGAACGTGTCGTCGGCCAGGATCACGCGATGGAGATGATCGCGAACCGCATTCAAACATCCGCGGCCGGGCTGAAACCTCCTGAAAAGCCGGTTGGCGTCTTTATGCTGTGCGGGCCGTCCGGTGTGGGCAAGACGGAAACCGCGCTGGCGCTGGCCGACCTGATGTATGGCGGCGAGGACAATGTGATTTCGATCAATATGAGCGAATATCAGGAAGCACATACGGTCAGCACCCTGAAAGGGGCGCCGCCGGGATATGTGGGCTATGGCAAGGGCGGCGTTCTGACCGAGGCCGTGCGGCGCAGGCCCTATTCGGTGGTGCTGCTGGACGAGGTCGAAAAGGCACATCCGGATGTGCACGAGATTTTCTTTCAGGTCTTCGACAAGGGCATGATGGATGACAGCGAGGGGCGGCGCATCGATTTCAAGAACACGCTGATCCTGCTGACCTCGAACGTCGGATCGGAAGAGATCATGGCGATGACCGAGGATGGCAAGACCAAGGCCGATGCCGAAGAGTTGAACAACGCCCTGCGCGCGCCCTTGTTGGGGGTCTTTCCGGCGGCCCTGCTGGGGCGGGTTGTCACGATCCCCTATTATCCGCTGTCCGATACGATGATCGAGGTGATTGCGGGCCACAAGCTGCGGTCGGTGGCCAAGCGGCTGCTCGAAGGGTACGGTGCGGAACTGGTGATCGGCGACGGGGCGATGGATGTGATCAAGGCCCGCGCGACCGAAATCGAATCCGGCGGGCGGATGATCGACGCTATTCTGACAAATACGCTGATGCCCGAACTCAGCCGCCGTATCCTGACCTACAGTCTGGACGGAGCCACCCTGCGCAAAGTCACAGTGACGGGCGGCGCAGATGGTTTTGATTACGCGTTCGAATAGGTGGGAAGCGCGGCATGATTGTGTATAACCGCCTCGGGCTGCGCCACCAGCACATCGTTGCGATGGACGTGGCCGGGCGCGAGTTTTTCGTGATGGTCGTCAAGGGCAGCTGGGCCTTTCCCGACCGCGATGGCGGCCAGATGACCCTGCTTCCCGAAGCCGACCAGATGCCGCTTGTCTATGCCGATGAGGCTACGGGTGAGCCGGGTTTTTCCGCAACGCGGTGGGAAACCGATTTCGCCTTTCGCAAACCCGCCTGCGACGTGGTGCTGCAGGGCGCGGCCTATAGCCCCGGGGGCCGCAAGGTGCCGCGCGTGCAGGTTGGTCTGCGGGTGGGTGGCTGGCACAAGACGCTGATGGTCGTCGGTCATCGCGAATGGCGCGTTGTGGGCCCTGCGATCATGGCAACCGATCCGTTTCCGTTTACACGGCAAGCCTTTGGCTATGACACCGCATTCGGCGGCACTGACCGGCTGAACGCCGATGCCGCAAATCCGCACGCCTACATGATGAACCCCGTTGGGCGCGGCTACGCGCATCCGCGCAACCGCGATCGGCTGACCGGCGCGCCGCTTCCGAACACCGAAGAAGTGGGTGTCGAGGTCACCTCGCCCTTCGAAGACTATCGCCCGATGGCGCTGGGACCGATCTGGCGCGGGCGGGCGGACCGGTTGAAATATGGCGGCACCTACGACCAGAAATGGCAGGACGAGGTGTTTCCGTTTTTGCCGGCCGATTTCGACGAACGCTATTACCAGCAGGTCGGGCAGGATCAGCAGATCGCGCCGCCCGCGTCCGGCACAGAGGTGACGCTGCTGAACCTGACGCCAAAGGGGCGCGAACAATTTCGCCTGCCGCAGACCGAACTGCCGATGCAGATATTTCGCGGTTGGGAAAAGGCCTGGGAGGGTGTCCTGCGCCCCGATACGCTGATTTTTGACACCGAAGCGCGGCAGATGTCGATGGTATGGCGCGTCGACGTGCCGATGCGGCGCGTGATCACCGAATTCACCGAAGCCTGGATCGGGACACCGCCACGCGGGCTGGTGCGCGCCAAATCCAAAGGCAAGGCCTACCGGTCATTTGGCAAGCGCTTCGGTCGTCCCGGGGACAGCGAGGCCGCCGCATGAGTACAGGGGTGAACATCCTCTCGGCAGGCATGGTAACGGCCGTCGGGCTGGACCGGGCTTCGGCCTGTGCCGCCATGCGCGCCGGTCTGGATGGATTTTGCGAAACACAGTTTGTCGCGCCGGGTGGGGCATGGCTGCTGGGCGCGCCCGTCCCCTTGCCGCGCAACTGGATCGGGGAGAAACGGCTGGCGCATCTGGCGGCGGGTGCGATTGTGGACGCGCTGCAGGGGCAGGGCGGGGCACAGGCGGATATGTCCTTGATCCTGTGTCTTGCCGAAACCACCCGCCCCGGCCAGGTGGTACGCAACGTAGACCGTTTTGCCGCCCGCGTGCTGGAATTTTCAGGACTGTCCGAACGGACCAGGATGCAGGTGGTCTCGCATGGCCGTCCCTCCGGTTTTATTGCCCTTGAACGCGCCCGGCGCATGTTTGCCAGGGACGAGGCCCGGCATGTATTGATCATCGGTGTCGACAGTATGCTGAACGGGCCTGCGATTGCGCATTTCCTGCGGGAAAATCGCCTTTTGACCGGTGACAATGCCAATGGTTTCCTTCCCGGAGAAGCCGCCGCGGCCATCCTGTGCGCGCCGGGCAAACCGACGCATTTTGCCCTGACGGGTCTGGGGCTGACCCGGGAAGAGGCCTATATCTATAACCGCAAGGCCGAGGACGGGTTTGACCTGCCGCTGCGCGGCGATGGCATGACGCAGGCCTATCGCGATGCGCTTGAGATGAGCGGGCTTCAGGACTTTGGCCGTATAGATTTCCGCATCACCGACCTGGCAGGCGAGGCATTCTTTTTCAAGCAAAGCGCGCTGGCGATGCAGCGCATGATGCGCCTGCACCGCGATCCCCAGCCGATCTGGACCCCCGGCGATTGCCTGGGCAACATCGGTGCCGCGTTTGTGCCGCTGATGGTGGGCTGGGGCCTTGAAAGTTTTGAAAAAGGCTATGCCGAC
Source organism: Sulfitobacter sp. IGS-18 (assembly GCF_059628195.1). NCBI lineage: Bacteria > Pseudomonadati > Pseudomonadota > Alphaproteobacteria > Rhodobacterales > Roseobacteraceae > Sulfitobacter > Sulfitobacter sp. IGS-18. Next base: position 94,817 of record NZ_JCAQIH010000003.1, read on the forward strand.
GGTCACCGCATCATGGTCGAAGCCTCGGGCGACGACGGCACTTGCGGTTCCGCGATCTTTCAGACGGCAGAACGAAAGCGGGCCGCCGCATGACAGTTTTTGCAAACAAGCTCGAAGTGTCCTGCAAGGCACAGGCCAACAAGGTCATCGCGGCCTTTCCCGATGTCTGCATGACGCCCCCGGAAAATCCGGCGACACCGCCCGGCGTGCCGATCCCCTATCCGAACTTCGGCTTTGATACGGACACCGACAAGGGCACAGGCACGGTCAAGATCGGCGGCAAGACCGTCAATCTCAAGAACAGTTCCTATTTTACCAAAACCAGCGGAGACGAGGCGGGCTGCGCCGCCAAGAAAGGTGTCATCAGTTCCAAGAACACCGGCAAGGCGTATTCGCAAGCCTTCTCGATGAACGTCAAAGCCGAGGGCAAGAACCTGACCCGCTTCTCTGACATCCAGACAAACAATCATGGATCGCCTCCGAATGTGCCCCCCTTTCCAAAAATCGGAAGCCCGAACCCGCCGAAAGACGGAGACCCCTGCAAGAGCGACTATGACAAGGCCGAAGAGGCGTGTGGCGACCAGGCAGGCATTGACGAAGCATGCAGAAAAGCGGCGCTGGACCTGTCGATCGGCGAACGCGGCGATATTATGGGAACCAGAGACGGCTACAACACGACGATCCCGGTCATGGGGTCGAGTTTTCGCGACAACGCTGACCTCATGGAAATGGCGGACACGGCGCAGATGGATCCATGTCTCGCCGCGCTGGCGTGCCGGTTGCCACCCAAGGGCACCAGCAACCAATGCCCCTGTCCGGGACAGACCGGTCACCATATGGTGCCCGCGTCCGGTTTTTACAATAACGGACGGGGTGAAGGTAAGATCGGGCCCGATGACTTCCCGATTGATATCTGCCCGGCACCTGTTCCAGCGCCTGCCGGACATGTTCAACCGCCGCCCTACAGTGCCACCGACGCGCCATGTGTGTGCGCCGAGGGATGTTCCAACACGACCGGATCGCACGGCATGATGCACACGGAGATGAGCGCTTTCGTGTCGGATAACGCGTCAGCCGTTGACCTGCCCGTTCTCAAAAAGACCGAACCGTTCATCGTCGTGGAAATGGAGAGCAAGCAAAGCCTGACCTATGAAGAGATGCGTGATGAATCGATCCGCTCACACAAGGTGGTCTTTCCCTGTTCGGATTGCAGTGATGCCTGTCTGAAGGCGCAATTGGACTCGTATCACTGCGATGAACTGGGCATGGCGCCTGACCAGCCGCTGAGGGCCGACCGATGTGGCAAAGGACCGGCAGAGGAAGGTCCCGCGCGGGTCTATGCGTCATTGCGATCTGACTGGCTCGCATCAGCCTAGATGCTTTTTGGGAGATGACAAATGAGGCCAATCCTTGAATCAACGTCTTTGACGCGGGCCGCCGTGCGCAACGACGATGAGGCCTTCTTCGGACTTGTCGTCGATGAATTTGCGCTTGATTTCGAGAACCCGCATGCCGTGATCTATGAATTGACCCCAACGCAGGCGACGGAACTGGGTTACTTTGATTTTGAGGTCTCTGCCCTGACCTATGCCAACGCCGGAAAGACGCGCATCGCGGTTGGTCAGTATGCCGAAGCAGTGATATTCGAAGATGGTGCCACAACGCTTGAAACCATTGATCCGGATGAAAGACCCGTGCGGGGCGTTGCAGCGGCGGGAGCAGATATCGTGGCCTGCGGTGCCAACCTTCGTGTTTACCGGCGTCAGGGTCCGGACAATTGGGTTGAATTCGGACCAGGCGACGGCATGCGCGACGAATTTCCCAAGAACCATCTCGAAGCGATAGCAGGATATTCCGGGACCGAGATTTACGCGGCGGGCCGTGATGGCGTGATCTGGTGGTATGACGGGTCCGTCTGGACACCGGTCCAATGCGCGACCAACCTGGCTTTCATCAGCATCCTCTGCGCCGATGACGGTTTTGTGTACCTGGGCGGCATCAGCGGTATCATGGCGAAAGGCCGCCGCGACGAATTTGTCCTCTTCACGCCGCCAAGCCCGATCAGGGATATCTGGGGGCTTCAGGATTTCCAGGGTGAAATCTATTGCGCCATGACCCGCGCTTTGCTGACCTGGACACCCGAAGACGGATTTGTGCCAGTGCCCGAAGCGATGATGCTGGCGAAGACGTTTTACAACCTCGGCAAAGGAGAGAACGTGCTTTGGAGCCTTGGCGAGAAGGATGTGCTGCGCTTCGATGGCGAAGCCTGGACAAGGATCAACCAGATCGCGGTTGCCTGATGATGCTTAGGCTTGGTCCCCTGAGCCAAAAATACGTTACATCGGCCATTTGCCTCCGGATCGCTTGCGATCCGGTTCGCGCCCGACCCCGCCCCCCCAGCGCGGGCGCGAACCTCTGTCGCAATGTCGCGAACTTCGCTTCCGGGTGATTACAGCGTTTCGGGATAAACTTGAAACATCCAACATCACTTTTCGCGTTCGACCGAAGGGAGAGGCAGCGAACAAGTGGTTCAGGTATATCCCGAAACGCTCTAGGCTCTGGACCTATTAATCTCATATGCCCGGTTTGACAGGTTCTTTACATGGCGCTTTAGCTGGCTGACGGCAGCTTCGACGCCAGATAACTCCGCACCGCATCCAGATCCAGCGTTTCAACGGTCATCTTTGCCGCTGCCGGTTGCAGCATGCGCAGGACGAACAATTCGCCCGCTTCGGGAAATTCCTCATAGCGGTCCTGCGCGATGCGCTGGCCGTGCTTGCCCGCCACGCGCAACCCGTCCAGATGCGCGTTCAGTCGGTCCACCAACCGCGCCAGCCGTTCCTCATCCATGTCGGGGTTTTCGTCCGGGTGCAGCAGGTGCCAGTCATAGACACACCACAGATGCGCCGCCTCTTCGGCGTGCTGGCGCAGGATGTCCTTGAGGACGGGGACCGACATCAGTTCAGGTTGACGGACCCGCCGCGGATCCTGTTGCTGGCCGAGGCATGGCTGACCAGATGGGTGCCACGAATGGTGATGTGGCCGTCCTTTTCCATGATGATCGCGGCCTTGCCGACCCGCAGCTCGATCCGTTCCTGAGCCTGGATGCGGACGGTCTGCCCGTCATGGATCACCCTTGGCGTGCTGTCTTCGGGGGCGCGGACAGGTTCGACGATGCGCCCGACAATCAGCGGACGGTCGCGCGCGCCATCCTCGAACAACAGCGCTACTTCCGATCCGGCGTCATCTGCACCCAACTGGGTCAGACTGCGTGCCGGGGTGGCATGGTCCGCCGGATTGCCGGCATAGACGACCAGCGGCCTTCCGTCCTCGAAGCCCAGCAACAGGCCGATCACGACACCGTCGACTTGTTCCTTGAGTTCCATGGGGTTCTCCGGTTTTGAATGACGTCGATCCGCGACAGAGGACAGAATGGCCAGCGGCGACAAATGCCAAAGCACACCATGATCGTAACACGCCAACGGCCGATTTGTCGATGGAAACAAGGCTGCCACCACCCCGCTGCCGGTTGTGATGTGACCGGCACCGCAATCGTTGCAAGAATCGAAGTAATCTGTAACACTCTTGTGAGTTTATTAATTTTTTTGAGGTCCGAGGCATGGATATTACACGCCTCCTCGAACCGCTTGGGGAGGATACTCCTTCCGGCATCGAGCTTAGAAACGAGGCCGGATTCCATTCATTGGAGCGATTGATCGAGCCTGCCGCGCGCGAAAACCGTCTGAACAGCGACGGTTCGATCAACGAAGCTGCTCCGGATGTGGATTGGGACGCGGTTTTCGACGGTGCGCTGGCGCTGGCGGCCAAGGGCCGCGACCTGCGCCTGCTGTGTGTTGTGGTGCGTGCGCTTTATGCCGAACAGGGGTTCGCCGGGCTGAGGGATGGCCTTGCGCTGCTGACCGATACGCTGGACCAGTATTGGGACAGCCTGCACCCGGAACTGCGCGAGCGCGACGATCCGGTGGCCGCGGCCCTGCCGCGCACCAATGCACTGCGCCAGCTTGATAACGACGACAACGGACTGTTGGGCGATATCAAGTTCTCGGTCGTGCTGAACCCGCGCGGCATCGGGCCGATCCTGAACGACGATCTGGCCAAGGCAGCCCTGTCCGATTTCGAGGTGTTGAACAGGGCGGCATCGGGATTGGGGCAGGCGGAAAAGGATGCCTTGGTCGCCCGGCATGGTCAGCGGGTGAACCGGGTCAAGGCGGCCGGGCGTCAGCTGGCAGCAGAAGAACCCGAACGCGCAGAGGAACTGATCACGGCGCTGCACGATTGCCAGAAGGCGCTGGCGGCGCTGATCGCAAAGCTGGCCGAAAAGGCTGGTCTCGGTGGCGCGCCGGGGCTGGCACTGCCGGAACTGACCGAGCTGCTGGCGAAGGCGCGCGAAACGCTGGAGCAAGCGCGCGCCGACACCGGCAAGGATACCGGCAAAGATGCCAAGACCGTCGAGGACGCGCCAGCCGATGTCATATCAACGGGCGCATCTGCCGCTCAGACAGGTAAGGAATTCATGACTGGCGCGGGTGGTGGATCAGGAGACATAAATTCAAGGACTGATGTTGAACGGGCCCTGGATCGGATCGTGGCCTTTTACGAACGCACCGAACCGTCCAGCCCGATACCGCACCTCGCACGCCGGATGCGCCGGATGGTGGCGATGGATTTTCTACAGCTCATGGAGGAAATCGCGCCCTCCGGCCTCAAGGAATTTCGCAGCATCGCGGGTGTGGAAGACGAACGCAAGAAATAGCAGCAACAGAAAGGTAATCTCGATATGGCCGACAGTAAGCAGAAAGTGATCGAGCGAAACCGGGCGCCGCGAGTCCAGATCGCCTATGACGTCGAACATTACGGCAGCCCCACGACCATCGAACTTCCCTTTGTGATGGGTGTGATGGCCGATCTGGCCGGTGATTCCGAAACCCGCGAGGCTAAAAAGCCTTTGGAAGAGCGCAGTTTCGTCGAAACCGATGCGGGCCGGTTCAACAAGTTCATGGAAGCGCTGAGCCCGCGGGTCAAGGCGCGGGTGCCCAACACGCTGCCCGTCGCGGAAGGGGAAGAGAAAGACGAAGAGATGTTCGTCGATCTTGAGTTCAAGAACATGGGTGATTTCGCGCCCGACAAGATCGCCGAACAGGTGCCGGCGCTGGCCGAACTGCTCAAGATGCGGCGGCAGCTGGAAGAATTGCTGGGCTATATGGACGGCAAGGTCGACGCCGAAAAGCGCATCGCGCAGTTGCTGAGCAACGAACCGCTGCTGCAACAGGCCGCGGAGGCGGCGATGGAATCCTCCAAATCAGATGACAAGGAAGGGGCATAAGCATGGCTGACGACAAGCTCAAGCAGGGTGGCGCAGCCGCCGAAGCCGAAGCGCTTGATCTGGGAGAATTCAGCGAACTGCTGGAAAAGGATTTCCGGGTCAAAGACAGCGATGGCGAAAAATTGCAGGCGCTGGTCCAGAACCTCGCGCTGGCCGCCAGGGAACGCTCCGGTACAACGGCGATTTCCGGCAATGCGGTCAAGTCGATCAAATCTCTGATCGCAGGCATAGATTCGATCCTGACCACCCAGATGAACGAGATCCTGCACGCGCCCGAAGTCACCAGGATGGAAGGCACATGGCGGGGGTTGCATTATCTGCTGAACAACACCGAAACGGACCAGAAGCTGAAGGTGCGTGTGCTGAACGTCCGCAAGGACGATCTGGCCGACCATCTGCAGGACTTCGAAGGGCAGATGTGGGACCAGTCGCCGATCTTCAAGAAGATCTATTCGGATGAATACTCGATGTTCGGCGGCGAACCCTTTGGTGCGATCATCGGGGCCTATGAATTCAGCCAGCACCCCAAGGACGTCAGCCTGCTGCGCAATATCTCGGGCATTGCCGCGGCGGCCCATGCACCGTTTATCGCAGCCGCGGCACCGCAGTTGTTCCGCATGGAAAGCTGGCAGGAACTGCCCAATCCCCAGGCGCTGGAACAGATCGTGTCCAGCCCCGAATATGCAAGTTGGCAGTCGCTGCGCGAATCCGAAGATGCCCGGTACATCGGACTGGCGATGCCGCGCGTTCTGGGCCGATTGCCCTATGGCGCGGATACCATCCCGGTCAAGGGTTTCGACTTCGAAGAGGACATCGCGGGGAACCACGACAATTACGTCTGGATGAACGCGGCCTTTGCGATGGGCGTCAACATCAACCGCAGCCACAAGATTTCAGGCTGGGGCACCCAGATCAGGGGTGTGGAATCCGGTGGTACGGTCATGAACCTGCCGGTCCATACCTTCCCGACCGACGATGGCTCCGTGGCGATGAAATGCCCCACCGAAATCGCCATCGACGACCGCCGGGAGGCCGAACTGGCCAAGCTGGGGCTGATGCCGATCCTGCACCGCAAGAACACGGATGTGGCCGCCTTTATCGGGGCGCATTCCTTGCAGGACGATGAAACCCGTGCCGGACGCCTGGTGGACCCGGACGCGCAGGCAAACGAACGGCTGTCCGCCAACCTGCCCTATCTCTTTCCGGTCAGTCGCTTTGCCCATTATCTCAAGGCAATTGCCCGCGACAAGGTGGGGACCTTCAAGGAACGCGCCGACATGCAGGTATGGTTGAGCGAGTGGATCAACCGCTACGTGCTGGCGAACCCGGCCATGGCAGACGACAAGGCCAAGGCGAAACGACCACTGGCCGCCGCCGAAGTGCAGGTGGACAGTGTTGAAGGGCGTCCGGGCTATTACAACGCTCGTTTCTACTTGCGCCCGCATTACCAGTTGGAAGGGATCAACGCGAGTTTGCGGCTGGTTTCAGAGCTTCCTTCCGTCAAGACGTAAGACCAACTTGAACCAAGTGGAGAACCAACATGCCTTTGACAGGATATATGAAGATACCGGATATTGCCGGTGAATCCCAGCGCGCCGATCACGAGGACGAGATCGACATCCACGATCTGATGTGGTCCATTGAACAAGCCGCATCGGCGCAGGTCGGCAAGGGACGGTCACGCAGCCGTGCGCAGATCGGATCGATCTACGCACGCAAGTTTTATGATGCGTCGTCTCCCTATCTCGCGCTTGCCGCCATGCAGGCCAAATCCTTCGACGAGATCGTGATCTATGTCCGCAAGGACAGCGGTGAGGCGCATCTTGACTATCTGGAGATCACCCTCACGAACACCATCATCTCGAAATACGAGGTTCTGGGCGTCGGTGCGAATGATGGCCAGGTGATGGAGGAATCTGTCGGTCTGGCGTTCGAGGAGGTCAAGATCAAGTACACCGTTCAGGCTGATGATCACTCGGCTGGTGACGAACACGAGATCGAATACGACCTGGCGGCAGGAGTCTGACGCTGAGACCTGGGATCGCGCATGTCTGTTGAACGTGACCCGCCCCGTGCAGCGTTGCAGGAAGCGGTTCAGCCCTCGCTCTGGGATCGGCTGGTTGACGACCTGCCGGGTCTTCAGGCGGAAACCAAAGGACTGAACGCTGAACTGATGCGCCGCGCGGGGCTGAGCGCGACAGACGTGGATGCGTTGATCGCAGGAGGGCCCCGTGCCATCGCGGCGCATCCCGATCTGGATGACGACAGCCGCGCATTGGCGCATCGTCTTATCACGCGGGATGCGCAACGGCGCAGGCTTGCCGATGGCGGTATCGTGGTGACGCCGGAGGTCCTGCGCGAAGCGGTTCGGCGTGACATCGAAATGCTGTTCAACATCGAACGGCTGGAGGCGGAATTCTTGCTGACCGAACGCGAAGCACTGGACCATCCCAATCCGGCCAGCGTTCTGGCCGATTTTCCGGAGGTACGCGCCAGCGTGGTCAACTATGGCGTGCCCTCGTTTTCGGGACGCATCGGGTCGGATTTCGACACTGATGCGCTGGCCCGGACCATCCGCGAGGTGCTGGCGGTCTTTGAACCGCGCCTGCGCAAGGACGGGCTGCGCGTGCGTGTTCGTGTGGGCGACAAGACCGGCATGCGCATCGAAATCGACGGTATGCTGTTGATGTCACCGGTGCCCGAACGATTGCGCCTGTCCACTTCCATCGACCTGGACAACGGACAGGCCGTCACCGCGCTGGAGGACCGTTGATGGATCAGGCGTTTCTACAATATTACGAGGATGAGTTGACCCATATCCGGTCGCTGGCCGGTGAATTTGCGGCACTGCATCCCAATGTGGCGGGCAACCTGTCGATCACCTCGGTGCCCTGTCCTGACCCCTACGTCGAACGCTTGCTGGAAGGTGTGGCGTTTCTGGCGGCCCGCACCCGGCTCAAGATCGACGTGGAAAGCTCTCGCTATGTGCGCAACCTGCTGGATGCGCTTTATCCCGATCTGGCCGGACCGGCCCCGGCAATGACGATGGCCACGCTGACCCCCGGGCCGCAGGTCGACAGGATGCTGGACGGCCATCAGGTGCGCCGCGGTACCAGGCTTGTCGCATCGCTGCGCGAGGGGTTGCAGACACGTGCGACCTATACCACGTCCCAGACCGTGCATCTGTGGCCGATCATGCTGGCAGGTGCGGAATATCTGCAGGATCGCGGTGCGCTGGCACAGGCTGGTGTGCCCGAGACGCAGTTGCGCGATCACGAAGCTGGACTGCGCATCACCATCAAGCGGCGCGGGGCGGGCAGCCTGTCGGAACTGTCGCTGAAGAACCTCGACCTCTATTTTGGTGCAGGCGCAAGAGGCGGTGCGATTTTTGATGCCCTGTTCGGGTTCGGCGGGCCGATATTGGCGCGCCCGGCCGACAAGAAAGCGCCGTTCGATGTCGGCCCGGCGCCTGCCATGATCGGGGTGGGGGATGACGATGCGCTCTTGCCCCGAGTACGCAGTTCATTCGAGGGCTACCGCCTGCTGCGCGAATATTTCCTGATGCCGGAACGGTTCTTTGCAACCCGGCTTGCCGGACTGGGCGACACGATCAGGCGTTGCGAGAAAAACCAGCTTGAGGTGATCGTGCTGCTGCGGTCCAGCGATGCCTCGCTGTCCGGGGTGAAGGCCAGTGATTTTCGGCTGTTCGCGGCCCCCATCGTCAATCTGTTCGAACATGAATGCAATCTTGTCGACCTGTCGCCGCATCGGCCCGGCCATCTGGTACATGCCGACCGTACCCGGCCCTGGGATTTCGAGATTTACCGGCTGCTGCGCGTCGAGGACGCCGATGCGCAGGGGCCGGGCGCGCGGGTCACACCGCTGTTTTCAGTCGAGCAACAGTCAGACAGTGGTCATGTCTATGCCTTCGAACGCCGACCGCGCAGGCCCAATACCGACGAGGTGCGCCGGGGTCAGACGCGGTCGAGCTATGGCGGTGACGATTTTTATGTTTCCGTCGCGCGCCCGGCGAACCGCCGCGATGCGAAACCGATCCGGCGGCTGGATATCCGGGCCCTGTGCACCAACCGCGACCTGCCGATCCTGGACGACACGCCACGACTGACTCTTGAAACAGGCGACCCGGTGACCGAGATCGACCTGCTGCGCCCGATGCGCCGACCGCGTCCCAGTCTGCGCGCCACGCTGCCTTCCGGTGCCGCAGGCGAATCTCAGCTGGACGATCTGACGTGGCGCTGGATATCGCAGCTGTCGTTGAACCACATCTCGCTGGCCGCCGACGAAAAAGACGCCGAACCCCTGCGTGCGCTGATCCAGCTATACGCAAGGCGTGGCGATCCGAACCTTGCGCGGCACGGGCAGTCGGTGACACGGGTCTCTTCAACACGTCTGATCGAACGCATCGCCCGGCCCGGCCCGGTTTGCTTCGGGCACGGTACGCAGATCACGCTGGACATCGATGACACCGTCCTTTCAGGGGGCAGCCGCCTGTTGCTGTCAGCGTTGCTGGCGCAGCTGTTCACGCGCCATACTGGCATAAATTCGTTCGTGCGCACCCGCACGCGGCTTTCACAGACCCAGACGGAGATATCATGGCCGATGACGCCCGGCACCCGCGCGCAGATCTGACTGCGCTGGCCAAAGCAGCCAACAGAATGGATTTTTTCGAACTGTTGCGGCAGTTGGAGACTGAAACGCTGCGCTTTGGCCGGGCCGGGGGGGCGGAGAATGAACCTGCACGGCTGGGCCAATCGCCGCGCCTTGGCTTTGCCGCGGGCGATGTCATCGGCCTGATGCCCGGTACTGACGACATGCCGACGCAGGTACAGGAAAATGTACTGGGTCTGATCGGCCCCGAGGGACCGATGCCGTTGCACATGACCCGCTGGATCATGATGCGGATGTCGAACCGCTGGTTTGCGGGCGACAGCGAAGGGGCGACATCGGACACCGCTTTTCTCGATTTTATCAACATGCTGCAGCACAGGCTCATCGCATTGTATTGGCGGGCCTGGGCCGATGCGCGGGCCGAAGTCCATGTGGCGCATGGCGATGGCGGACGTGTCACCGCGCTGATGCGCGCCCTTGCCGGGTTGGGGCTGCCGGGTACCGTGACCGGCGATCAGCGGCTGGACGGGGCCAAGCTGCACCATGCCACCTCTCTCGCACTTGAGGCGCGCAGCCCGGAACGGCTGTGCGCATTCCTTCAAACCGTGCTGGGCGTTCCTGTGGCGCTGGAGGAATTTGTCGGCCTTTGGGTCGAGATCCCGCCGCATCTGCAAACCCGGATCGGATCGGCCCACGCCGGGCTGAATGTCGCTGCCGTTGCGGGGGCGCGTTTCTTTGACCGGGCCGGACAGGCAGAAATCAGGCTTGGCCCTTTGACCTATGCCCAGTTCGCCACCTTTCTGGATGACGCCGCGGCCTGGGAGCGGTTGCGCCATGCCGTCCTTTTCGCGGGGGGTCGTGAAACGGCCTATTCCGTACGGCTGGTTCTGGCGGCGGGCGAGGTCTCCGCAGCGCAGCTTGGCGTCACCCGGCTGGACCGGACATCCTGGCTGGCACCCGACGGCGCAAAGGATGCCGAAGACCTGACATTCAGCAACATTGGCGACCGCGAAGCGCCCGCACTGAACGAAAGGGGGGCGGCATGACGCTTCGACTGGTTCTTGAAAACGCGCCCCATGCGCAGGCCGAAAGGGAAAAGATCTACAACGGCGGCAAGCTGATGGTCGGGCGCGGCGACGATGCGGACTGGCAATTGGTCGATCCTGACATGTTCGTGTCGCGTCAACATGCGATCCTGACCGAAGAAGACGGGCGCGTCATGGTGACGGATGCCTCGTCGGGCGGGTTGTTCATCGACAATGCGGCCAACCCTCTGGGTGCCGGCAACTCTGCCCCGCTGGAACCGGGGATGCGTCTGCATCTGGGCAATTTTGTGCTGCGTGTCGAAGCGGTGACCACGCGGGACAAGACCCCTGCCGAACCGACAAAGCGCTCCGGGGCCGGGGTGTTCTCGTTTGAGTTCGGGGCGGATGAGACACCGGAAGAGCCGGTGCGCGAACGGCCCGCCGAGCTGCCGGATGTGTTCGGCGTCCGGTCAGACAACCGCGTGACCGAACGGTCGCGTGAACCGGTCCGCGAGCCGCCACCACTTGACCGCCGCGACCCGTTCGAACTGGACCTGCGCGGTGCGCGCGATGATGCGCCAAGGCAGGCAGGCAAAGCCGACGGATCCAATGCGCCGCCCCGAAAATCCGGTAGCTATTTCGACGTCGATACCCCACGCGATAAAACAACCGAGGCCGATAGCTGGATGCCGGAACTGGACAGCGTCAAACCGGCAATGGAAAGATCCGACCCCGCTGAAGAGCAGCTTGCACGCGATCCAGTTGCCCGTGACGAGGCCGCTGCGCCTGAGACGCCGAGACCGCCCGTCGCCGCCGCCGGACAAGCGCCTGAGCCCGGCAAACCGTCCGTCGCACCCGGCGCGGATGACACCGCTCTGCGCGCGGCCTTCTTTCGCGGCATGGGCCTGGATCCATCGCGCCTGCCCCCCGGCGACGCGGAGGAGGAGATGGAGCGAATCGGACACTGCCTGCGCGGTCTCGTCGAAGGGGTGATGCTGCTCCTGCGGACGCGCGCACAGGAAAAACAGCGGGTTCGCGTCGCCCAGACGGTGATCGCCAGCGCAAACGTCAATCCGTTGAAGTTTCTGGCGACAACTGACGATGGTCTGGTATCATTGCTGCAACCGCGCGGCGAAGGCTATCTGTCGCCCGAGGATGCGGTGGCATGGGCATTCCGCGATCTGACTGATCACCAGGTGCGGACATGGACGGCGCTTCAGACCGCGCTTCGCCGGATGATCGACAGCTTTGATCCCGCCGAGATTGAAAAAGAAATGGAAGATACCGGCCTGCTGGAAACACTGATTGCAGGCGGGCGCAGTGCCAAACTCTGGCAACTGTACAAGGAGCGCTACAAGGAAATCGCCGAGGCTGCAGAAGAACGGTTCCTGGGCGAGGTGGGCGCTGATTTCAGGGATGCTTATGAAAACGAAGGGAGATCGTGACATGATTATCGAACGCCGTACTTTCCTGCTGAGCGGCAGCGCGCTTGGGGCATTGTCCCTGTCGGGCTGCATGGAATCCGCTGCCCCGGTGCTAAGCATCAGTGCCCAGGCGCAGGCAGGCATGAACACCGGACCGGACGGATCGGACCGTCCGGTGACGCTGACCGTGCTGCAAATGTCCGGGTCGGGCAATTTCGACAAGGCTGATATCTTTGCGCTGCAAAACCCGCAGGCCGCGATCGGTGGAGAACTGATCAAGGCGGATCAGATTGTTCTGGCCCCCGGTGCCGTCGTGTCCAAGATGATAGCGGTGCAGCCGGGTACGACTGTGATCGGCGTTACCGCCGGATTCCGATCCCCCACCGGCAAATCCGTGCGCAAGAAGATCGCCGCACCCGTTGCCGATCAGGGACTGATGATCAGTGTCGGGTCGGGCGGCATCGCGATGAACACCGTTTGAAAGGCATGACCGTCAATGACTGACAGAAACAAGGTCGTCTGGTCCGAAGGATTGTTCCTGCGTACCCAGCACCTGCAACAGCAGGACCGGCATACCGAATGGCTGGTGCGCCGGGCCGTCGATGCCATGCCGCTGCAAAGCGTCGGCTTTGGCCGGATCGAAATCGACCCTGTTGCGCTCGAAGCGGGGCAGGTCGCGCTGCTGGCAGCAGAGGCGATCCTGCCGGACGGCACCTTTCTCTCGGTTCCGGATCACAGTGTCGAAATTGCGCCGGTCACCGTCACGGCGGACACGGCGACAGGCCTGGTGTTGTTGGGCCTGCCTGCCGAACGTGCCGGGGCGGCGGAAATCGACGCAGCCCATGCGACGCCATCCGGCATGCGGTGGCGCGGTGGCTTCATCACGGCACGCGATGCGATCCGCGAGGGGGCGGAACCGTCAGAGATCGAGGTTGCCCGTGCGGCGCCGCGCCTGTTGTTGCCTGGTGACGAGACGGCCGGATATGCGACCCTGCCGATCACCCGCATCGAAGGGCTGACGGCGGAAGGGGCTGTTGCCATAGACCCGGGGTTTCTGGCGCCCGCTTTGCGGATCGAAGCGGTGACCTGGTATGGGCAGCTGCTCAAGGAACTTGTTACCGGACTTGACCGTATCGCCGAAGCACATGGTGCGATGGTGCTGGGTGGATCGGGCGCGTCGATGGAGAACCTGCTGATCCTGGAGGCCGCCAATCGCGCCAGACAACGGCTGGCACATCTGGCCGAGCAGGATAACATACATCCCTCGGCGTTGTTTCTTGAACTGGCCGGGCTGGCCGGACAGCTGGCCACCTACGGCGCGTCCGCGCGCAGGCTGGGTGATCTGCCCCGCTACGACCACCTTGATCCGCAGGTCGCCTTCACCGCGCTGGCCGACACCTTGCGGTCCCTTGTCCTGAGCCTGCGGCATGTCGAACCCAAGGCCCGCGCGCTCAAGGTCAGCCGCCATTCCGACAACATCTGGACGGTCCGGATCGACAACCCGAACATCATCGCAAAAAATCGCATCGTGCTGCGCATCGGTGGCGACATGTCCGAGGCGATGCTGCGCAAGATTTTCGTAGATCAGGCGACCGTCGGGGCCGCCGACGAATTCGATGCGCTCTGGACATCCAAGCTCACGGGCATACCGCTCAAGCCGCTCAATTCGCAGCCACGCGAAATACCCTACGACGGCGACCGGCTGTGCCTGGAACTTGACCGGACGTCCGAACATTTCGCATCCTTGGCCGAGGCACCGGGTTTCGTGCTGGGTGTCGCGGGCAATCTGGCGAAGGAACCTGAAATCGACTGCTATGCGGTAAGCCGGTGACGCTATGAATGGTGATGATCCCTTTGGGCTGGAAAACGACGCGGGCCGCACGCGGGTACGGCCGGTCAAGCGAGACCCGCAGCCCAGGAGATCCGCTGCCAATCCGGGATCAGCGCCAGGTATCGAGGCGCGACTTCGCGATCCGCGTGCCAATGATAATCCCTTTGTTAACGCCTTTGCGCCCTTGCTCGGGCTTGCCCCCGAACTGGAAGGCGCGATCGCGCCGGAAGAGCCGGACATCCTGCGGGCGCGGCTGCTGGACAACCTGACCTATGCGCGCGACAACGCGGTGTCCTCGGGCGTACCGCTGTCGCGCGCTGATCAGGGTGCGTGGTTTGTCGCCGCACTGCTGGACGACATCGCATTGAATACACCTTGGGGCGGCAGGTCGGGCTGGCCACGCATGCCGCTTGTCGTGTCGCTTTATGGTAATGTGGACGCGGGCGAGCGGTTCTTCGATCTGATCGAGGACCTGATGCGATATCCCGAACGCGACCCCGAATTGTTGGAGCTGGCGTTTTTGTGCCTGTCGCTGGGGTTTCGCGGCAAACACCGGGTTTCGGGTGCCGGGGGCGAAGCGGCGCTGTCTCAGCTGCGCACGCAGATGGCGCGTCTGCTGCGCGACCGCGACGCAGAGGATGCACCGCTTGCGCCGCATTGGCGCGGCGTTGTCGCTGACGATACCCCCGCTCGGTTCATCGTGCCGTTGTGGTCGATCGGACTGATTGCCATCGCGCTGATCACCGCCATTTATGTCGGGCTCAGCATGCGGCTTTCGGCGCGGGGCGAACAGCTTTATACGCTGGCAGGCGTTCTGCCACCGCCGGAACGGGCGGATATCTTTCGCCCGGTGATCGAAACGCTCGACACGCCGAAACTGACCATCGAACCGCTGGTGCTGGAACTGCTGCCGCTCTTTGCCGAAGCTGCGCCCAGGGACACCGCCTCGGCCCTGACCGGGCGCGAGGACGTGTCCATCGCCGTCGTCGTCGTGCAGGGTTCCAACCCCGAGGTTTTCCGGTCCGCCAAGGCGGAACTGAACGACGGCTACGGGCCGCTGATCGCGTCCATTGCCAAAGTGATTATCGAAAATCAGGAATTCATCGGACAGGTCCGGGTTATCGGCCATACTGACAGCGTCCCGGTTCAACGGTCCAATCCGTTCCAGTCGAACCAGGGGCTCAGCGAAGCCCGCGCCAAAACCATCGCTGACATCCTGGTGCAGGCCGGGGTCCCCGCCGCACTGGTCGCTTCCGAAGGCAAGGCGCATCACGAACCCATCGCCGGCAACGACACCAAAGAGGGCCGCGCCCGCAACCGCAGGGTAGAGATCGTCCTGCAAAAGAAGGTCTGAGCGATGGGATTTCTGAAAAAGATACTGAGCATCCTGTTTTCCCGTATGCTGTGGACCTTCATCGGCATCGCTGTCCTATGCACATTGATCTGGCTCTATGGCCCCCTGATCAGTGTTGGCGATGCCGCCCCGCTGGCATCTGACATGGTGCGTATCGTGGTGATCGGCGTGATCATCATCCTTTGGCTGCTGTCGATGCTGATCCGCCAGTTGCGCGCCGCGCGCGCCAACCGCGCCTTCGTGTCGGAACTGGCCGCGCCGCCACCCGAAGCGCAGGCGGCCCCGGGAGAGGAAAACATCGCCGAGGTAAACGCCAAGTTTCAGGACATCCTTGAACAGATGAAGCGCTCGAAACTCGGCGGGCGCAAGTTTCTGCGCGACATGCCGTGGTATCTGATCATCGGGCCTCCCGGCACGGGCAAGACGACCGCGTTGCGCCAGTCCGGCCTGCATTTCCCCATCGACCTTTCTGACGATCTGAAAGGCATTGGCGGCACGCGCAATTGCGATTGGTTCTTTACCGAGGACGCGGTGCTGATCGACACCGCCGGGCGGTACGTCCAGCAGCAAAGCGATCCGGATGCGGATGCGGCGGAATGGAAGGGCTTCCTGAAGCTGCTTGAAAAACACCGCGGGCGTCGGGCGCTGAACGGGGTTATCCTGACGCTGTCGGTGCAGGAACTGGCAGGCGACGACGTGTCGATCCGCGAACACGGCCGCGAGATACGCAAACGCCTGACCGAACTGCGCGAAGAACTTGAGATGAACCTGCCGGTCTACCTCATGATCACCAAGGCTGACCTGGTGCCGGGGTTCGAGGCGTTCTTCGGCGATCTGAACTCGCGCGAGCGCGAACAGGTCTGGGGCGCCACGCTGCCTACGGCCGACCGGGTCGATACCGTCACGGTCGAACGCGAGGCGCAGGTGCTGCAAGTGGCGATGGAGGAACGTCTGGTTGCACGCATATCGGATGATCTGCCGCTTTCGGGACGCGCCGAAGTGTTCCGTTTCCCGTCGCAGATGGATCAGTTGACCGGCCCGCTCAAGGTGCTGATCGAGGCCGTATTCGGCGAAAGCCGCTACGAGGAAAGCCCGTGGTTGCGCGGCTATTACTTTACCTCCGCCACGCAAGAAGGGTCGCCCATCGACCGGATGCTGGCGGGCATTGTCACTTCGCTGGGCCTGAAACCGCCACAGGCCGAGACGCGGCGCCACGGCGAAAAGCGGTCATTTTTCCTGCGCAATCTGCTGACCGACGTGATCTTCCCCGAGGCTGGTCTTGGCCGCTTTGACCCGCGCGCCGAGGAGCGCCGCCGCTGGGTCTGGCGTGGCACCCTGGCCGGAGCGGTGCTGATTACAATGATCCTTGGCACGTTGTTCCTGTTTTCCTACCTGCGTTATTCCGGTGGGCTGACAGACCAGGAACGGCAGCTGACGGCGCTCTCCGCGCGTCTGTCCAACGTCGCCGCGCGGCAGGCCCCCACCGATCCACTTGACCTCAACCTGGCGCTTGAGGCCGCGAACGAAACGCTGGTGGCATCGACGGATGTCGCAGGCGGACCGTTAACCATCCTTGGACCGACGGCGGAGCCGGAACTGGCACAAGTCCAGCGCATGACCTACGATCACACGCTGCGCAACATCCTCGAACCGCGCATGGTCGCCTTGTTGGAAGCAACCATGTGGCGGCACAGCCGGGATCCCGAATTCCTGCTGGGCGCGCTGAAATCTTATCAGATGCTGACCGGCAAGGCCCCTTATGACGAGGAATTTCTGGGGCTCTGGTGGCAGACCGTGTTGCCCGACTTTGCCCCGATCAACCCCTTTCCGACCGACGAGGCGATCGACCACCAGTTGAGCGCACTGGCCCGGATGGCGCGTGAAGAGAACAAGATCGAACCCGATCCTGCGCTGATTTCGGTCGCCCTTGAAAGCATCTGCACCATTCCTCTGGCCGTGCGCGCCTACCGCAGCCTCCGCGCCGATCCCTCGGTGGCCGGATTGCCCGACTGGATTCCGGCCGAAAAAACCGGCCCGAACGGCACGCGTGTCCTGACCCGTCTGTCTGAAAAGACCCTGCGCGTTGGCCTGCCGGGTGCCTTCACCTACAAGGGATTTCACGACGCCGTCCTGCCTTTGGTCCCGGTTGTGGCGGGGCAGGCGACGCTGGATCGCGCCGTATTCGCCGGCGGCTGCGCCGAAAGCAGCGAAGCCGATACCGAGACCCTGGAGACGGATATCCTCAAGCTCTACTACGATGATTTCATTGCCCAATGGGACGGTTTCCTGCGGGACATCCGCCTGACGCCAATCGGCAACCTGGTGCAGGCGCGTCAGAACCTCAAGGATCTCTCCTCTGCCGACAGCGCTTTGAAACGGCTTTTGTTGGCGGTTGTCGAGGAGACCCATCTGGCACGGGTCGTGCAGGAAGGTGAGGGGGGCAATGATGCCGCCAAGGCCGCCGGATTGCGGGCGGCGTCGAAACTCGGGAAAATCGGCAAGCTGGTGAAAAAGGGGAACCGGATTCTCGGCGCTGGTGGCGGTGACGCCGGGCCGCCGCCTGATCCGCCCGGAACACCCGTGTCACAGCATTTCGCCCCGATCCGCAACACTGTGGAAGAAGTCGATGGCCAGCCACCATTGCTGGACGATGCCGTTGCCGCCCTGACGGCGCTGTCGAACGAAATGCAGACCGTCGCGGCCAGCCCGGATCCGCAGGCGGCGCTGCTGGCACGGGGTGGCCTGCCGCAACTGACCGGGGCCATCGCGAACGAGGCGGATGGCCTGCCGGACCCTATCGACGACTGGATCGCGGGGATTGCGGGTGACACAATCAGCGTGACCCGCGAGGCGGTGATTGCCCAGCTTAACGCCAGGTGGCGGGCCGACGTCATGCCGTTCTGCGTCTCTGCCACGTCAGGGCGGTATCCGTTTGATCAATCCAGCCAGATCGACGTGAACACGCTGGATTTCTCACGCCTGTTCGGTCGCGGCGGGCTGATCGACGCCTATATCGACAGTCATCTGCTGGCCTATGTCGACACGACCGTGCGCCCCTGGCAGTGGCGATCGGATTTCGGGCTGGACGCCAGTCTGTTGCAGCCTTTTGAAAACGCCCGTTCGATGCGCGATGCGCTGTTTCCGGGGGGCGCGGGTCCGGTCATGGCTTTCAACCTTGAACCCAAGGATCTGAGCGGCAATGCCAGCCGGGTCACGCTGAACGTCGATGGTCAGGTGCTGAGCTACTTCAACGCGGCGACGCGGCCGACGCCGATGACCTGGCCGGGGCCGGACGGGACCAACATGATCACGTTGACCTTCGCGCCGGTTGATGGAACCTCGGAACTGATTACCTCCGAAACAGGCAGCTGGGCCTTCCTGCGGCTGATCCGCAAGGGGCGGCTGTCAAAGACAGCCCTGCCGGAGGTGTTCAACCTGTCGCTTGGTGCGGGGCAATTTTCGGCGCAGTTCAACCTGCGGGCCAACTCTGTCGAAAACCCGTTCGACCTGACGATGTTCTCGGGCTTCACCTGCCCGCGCGGATTTTGAAGGCGGTGCATCCGGAAACCGGATTTTTCGGCAAGCTGCCCACTGCCGGAGATTTCATAGGGCGCGGGCTCAGGCCCGGGGTGCGGCCTGTTATGGACCGGTTCCTTACCGCGAAACTGTCGCAACATGCGGCGACGCCGGATCTTTGGCCCAGCGAAGGGTTGCGGGGGGTCATCAAGGGGCCAAATGGCGATTTGCTGCTGTGTATTCTGCCAAGCCGGGATTCGGCTGATCGTGCCTTTCCGATTGCGGCATGTGTCGGTTTGAATGCCGCGGCCCTGGCTGAGGCGGACCGTTGGGCGGATCAGACATATCCCGTGCTGCTGAATGCCAGGTCTGCCGATGACATGGTTGCGGGCCTGTCCAACATCCAACCGCCGGAACCCGGGGCACCTGCCTTGGCATCGCCCGCCCTGTGGCAACGCGGGACCCTCCCGGAAGGGCCGGAAGCGGTGATCACGCGCCTTTTCGGGGCCTGATGGCAGGCATCAGTTCATGTTGATCTTGCTGCCTTTCTGGGTGATATCACCGCCCGCCTTTTCAACGATATTGCCGCTGGCCTTGATCGTGATATCCTTGCCTTCGATCACGATGGTTCCGTCCTTTTTCATCTGGAACTTGGCATCGCCGCAGACCAGAGTGATTTCGTCCCCCGCTTTGATCGATATGGTCTTGCCGACCTCGATGCTCAGGTTCTCCCCGATCGTGGCGGATTTATCCTTGGCAATCGCCTCGGCCATGCTGCCGCCCACCTTGACCGATTGGTCCGCCGCGATTTCAACCGACTGAGCGGCCCCGATCTCCACTTTCTGATCCGCGCCGATGGTCCAACTGTCCCCGGCGCCGACCGTATGATCCTGACCGGCACCAACGGTGACACTGCGCGAGGCACCGATGGTATTGGTCTGGACCGCGCCAACGGTCCGGGTTTCCGCCGCACCCACAGTGTCAACGCGGGCGACAGCAACGGTAATCGCCTGGTTCATGCCCACGGTCTGGGTGTGATTGGCACCTATCGTCTCGGTCGAATTGGAACCGACGCTGATGGTCTCGTTCGACCCGACGGACAGCGACCTGTCCACCCCCACCGTTTCCGTGTCGTTGTTACCGATACTGACGGTCCGGTCGACGCCGACGGTGGTGGATTTGTTGTTGTCCACCATCTCGGTCCGGTCGTGACCGACCCACTGGGTCGCGTCATTGACAACTTCTTCACTGAAATCATTGCCGATGTGTCGCGCTTCGTTGTTCTTGACCAGTTCATTATGGTCCTTCTGCGCCTGGAAATAGACCTCTTCCGACCCGGCCTTGTCCTCGAAACGCAGCTCGTTCCAACCTCCGCCGCCGGGCGAAGAATTGGATTTCCACCCCGATTGCGTGGCATTTGCGGGCAGATCATAGGGCGGCATCTGTTCGGCGTTATAGACCCGCCCGGTGATGATCGGCTGATCCGGATCGCCTTCCAGAAAATCCACGATCACTTCCTGTCCGATCCGGGGGATCTGGATGAATCCCCATCCGGACCCTGCCCAGGCTGCACTGACCCGCACGAAACAGGATGAGCTTTCGTCGTCGCCGCCCAGCCTGTCCCAGTGGAACTGCACCTTCACGCGGGCATGTTGGTCGGTATGAATCTCTTCGCCTGCGGGGCCGACCACCACTGCCGTCTGCGGCCCGCGCATGCGCGGATGCGGTGTCACGTAGGGGGGATGGAAAGGGACTGACAGCGGGAAAAGGCTGTAGTGGGCGACAAACCCGGAGGTTTCCGTGCGGCTGTCGCCCGCCGAATAATTGGCATCGACGAATTCAAAAGTCATTGCCCGCACGAAGAACTTGTCGTTCTCGGCCTCGCGCGTGGCACCGACAATCTTGAACATCGCCCCTGCCATCGGCAGCGCCTCTGTCGACACGGCGTGAACATTGTGCGCCGGCACCTGACGGGCTGTAAGCCGGATATCCGCAAGATCCTTGCCGCGTCCGTGGTCGATGTAGGTGCCGGGATAGCTGTATTGCTCCGCATCGTCGAGGGCATGTTCCTTGAGCATTTCCGACAGCGCCATCAAATCGGACGAGGGGGCCTCGAAATCATAGTCGGTCTGCGCATAGGCACCGGTCACCACCTCGTCGCTGCGCCGCATTCCGGTCAGGATACCGACATTACGGTGAATCACCGACGCATCAGGTTCATAGGTGATCTCTGAGACATCCCCGACCGGTGCCAGATCGCTGCTGGCGTCGGCAATGACCATGCAATGTTTGCCGTCTTCGAATTCGAAATAGTAGAATATCCCCTCGTGTTCGAGCAGCCGTTGCACAAAAGCCAGGTTGGATTCGCCGTATTGCACGCAGTATTCGCGTTTGGGATAGCTGCCGGTCAGGTCCAGCCTGTAATCGGTGACGCCTGCCTCCCCCAGCACGTCCTCGACGAT
This sequence comes from Sulfitobacter sp. IGS-18, assembly GCF_059628195.1. Lineage (NCBI taxonomy): Bacteria > Pseudomonadati > Pseudomonadota > Alphaproteobacteria > Rhodobacterales > Roseobacteraceae > Sulfitobacter > Sulfitobacter sp. IGS-18. The sequence continues at coordinate 116,402 of NZ_JCAQIH010000003.1, forward strand.
CTCGGGCACACTTTTGTGCTGAAAGATGCGGTTGTCGAATTGCCGGCCCAGAAACCAGACCGCCGGGCGCAACACCAGGCGATAGACATAGAACCCTTCGCTGACGCTGAGATCCTGAAACGAGAATTCGTCGACCAGACCGTGAAAATACCGGTAGGCATCGGTTGTACCCGCCCGCAGGACGCTCAGGCTGACGGGTTCCCCCAGCAGATCGTTGGCAACGATATCGGGGTCGGAGCTATGACAGATCAGCTCGAACCGGAAAGGCGCGGAAATTGCATCCTCGCCGCTCATTTTCGCGAACAGCAGCGCCGGTTCGCGGTCACGGTCGGGCAGCGGAGTTTTTAGAATCGTAAAGCGATCCGAAGACATCTTGGGTCTCCTTTGGTCAGTGCGTTGAATATATGAACGAAATGAAAAGGAACCTGGCCAGTATACAGCATTTTGCACCTTGTCCGAAATAGCAAGTATCCAGGGACTTGCGCGCCTGCCTGACCGGCGGTGCCATGGCGCAGGTTGAAAGGCAAAGGGCGGGAAATGTTCAAAGCGCCGGCGGGCAGGTGAAATCGTTCAGCAAGCGGCGGGCGGATATCAGATTCACCGGTTCCGTGAACGACATGTTCAGGAAGACGCGGCCCGAGGTAGTGCGCAGATCCAGCAACACCCGCGCGCCGTCGTCGCGCAGCCGCAATCGTACCCCGTCGACCAAGCGTAGCAAGCCCCATGGTCCCGGTTGCTGTATCCGCGCCGCATCGGCAGATTCGCGAAAACTGACCTCGACACCGGCCTGCGGCGCAGGGCCTGGCCAACTTAGCGTCGCAGTTTCGCCGCGGGCACGCACCGGGGCGGCCTCTCCGCCGATGGCAAACAGGGTCTGCCCGCGTTCTGCCAGCGCGCTCAGTGTGAAATCCTGCCGCATTTCTCCCGCCTCGTTGAACAGCCCCCGGGAGATCGCCGCGGCCCGTTCGAGAAACACCGCACTTTCAAGGTTCAGCCCTGCAAACCGAGCTTCCGGCTTCCAGCGCCAGGGGCTTTCGCCGGTTTCCAGAAACGGCCGCGCCGCGCTTTGAAGGAATGTCGTGATCGCGCCCTGTGGACCGAACAGCGCCGTGACGTCCGCCAGCGCTGCATCTGCCCCGGGGCCGAACGGATATCGGCCCATCACACCGTCGCGGCACAGCGGAAATACCTCGCGCTGCCAGACCCGCGTCAGCGGATCGTCACCGCTGTCTGCCTCGGGCAGGCTGGACTGGGCCAGCACATCCTCGGCAATCTGCACCACGATCCGGGGAGCCGCACCCAGCGCCGCGATCGACCGCGCCCGGTCCTGCACCGACATCAACCGTTCAGTGCCGCGCTTGCGGTTCACGTCGATTGCTCCAAGCGCCACGTTCAGCGTCGAAAACAGCCGCGCAATCTCGGCCATGCGTCCCTGATCAAGATACTGGATCGTCGGACCGAACACCGTCGCCAGCCGCAACTGCTGGGCGTGGCTGCGCGTGCGATCCTCGCCGCCGACCTGCACCCAGACCTCGCGCAGCAACCTGCTGATCGGGTCATTGTTCTGGGCCAGCGCGCCGGACACCAGCATTGCCGTCTCGCGCTGCGCGAAAGGACGCACGCGCAGGTCGGCCAGCCATGCCTGCCAGACAGCAACGGTTTCGTTCAACAGCCGATCGGCCAGCAGGTCGGGCGACCGATTTTCCGTTGGCAGGGTCTTTCCGGTGATGACAGGTGCCATTGCACGGGCCTTCTGTACGGCCCCGCCGATCCCGAAATTGCGTGCATGATCCCATCCCTTTGCAGTGAACAGACCAGGCAGGGGGGCGGTTACCTCCACCCCGGATCGCCGCACGAAAACCACTGCCATGCCGGGCACCGCCACATCCGGATACCACGACGCCAGCGCGGCTGTTTCCGGGGCGCGCTTCAGTTCCAGCCAGGCCCGTGCAGGCTCCGTCGGTTCCGCGGCAAAGGCGCGCGCCTGATCCATCACCACCTGATCCTGCGGCACCAGATTATCGGTCGGACCCTGCAATGCAGCCACATGACGCGCCAGCCCGTCCAGACCCAGCGCGCCGCCGTGATCGGTCAGCCACCCGGCAATCCAGGCCGGATGCCAGGTGTCGTCCCCCGAAAGCACCGCCCAGGCCCGTAAGGCATCGTAAAGGTTCAATCCGTCACCTTCGGTTGCGAGCACCGTTTCGATGGCGCCTGCGATGGCGGCCGGCACCTGCGCGTTCACGGCGGCATGATAGGTGCCGGTGGCGTGGGTTTCGCTGTCCAGTACCGGCAAACGCAGCGCCCGCTTCAGCGGCGCACGCGCCGCCGCGTCGGACACACGGTCTGCCGCGGCCTTCATCGCGTCAAGCCTGCGCACCAGTTCGGGGCCTTCCTGCGGCCGGTCCAGGCCGATTTCCAATGCCTCGACGTCAAAGGCCGTGCGCAGCGCTGCATGGAACCGATACTCCAGAAAGACCGCGTATCCGGCCAAACCAAGGGCCAGCAAGGTGACGAAAACGGCCACTTTCCAGCCCCAGCCACCGGATGCGAGGGCGCGGTGACCGTGGCGGCGGACCTCGGCACGGTCGATCATCCGACCCAGAAATGCAGCAAGGTCGGCGTATTCCGCACCGTTTTTCAATGCGGTTTCCCGAAAATCCCTGATCCGCGCCATCGTCATGTCGTGGCCTTCGAACAGCTGCCGGGTTGCCAGCACGGACCAGCCCCCCAACGGCAGCCCTCTGGTCGACCGCGCCTGCCCATCCATCAGAACGGCCAGTGCCAATCGCGCCGGTTTGATGGCATGGGCGGGTATACCCGCGCCGGTCAGAGCCCTTTCGAAAGTTTTCAACTCACGCGCTGCCTCATCGACGATCACGCGCACATCGTGCCGGGCATGGCGGTCAAACATGCCGATCCAGTCCAGTACGGGCTGCGCCGCTTGGTCGAATGCGTTTTCAGTCGGGGAGGATGCCGGGCCACGCGCCATCGGTCAGAGCTTGCCTTCCGCTTGCCAGCGGCTCAGCGTTTCGACACCCACTTCAAAATGCATCGAATCTTCGCGGTTGTAGGTCGCCCCCCAGTACCAGCCTTCCTCGTTGAACAATTCCGCCAGCAGGATCAGCCCGAACTGCGTGCCTCCGTCCCCGAATCCGTCCAGCCGCCCTTCGAGCTTGACGTCAATGGCCGTGCCCCAGGAATGGTTCGACACGGAGCTGCGCGACCCCCGGATCAGCCGCGCGCACATCGCACCCGCGGTCCCGAGGGCATCATGGATCTCGGGCTCGGATGCTTTCAGCTTGGCCAGAATGCGTTCCAGCGAATCCAGTGCGGGCCTGATCATCGTCACGCGAAGCGGCCCGACCTGGCGGGTTTCCAGCAAAGACTTGAGTTTGGGCTGGGTGACGGACTGGCAATCCGTGGAATAACTGCTGCGCGGGTGCCCCAGCAATTCCAGCATCACGCGGTTGCGTGGCTGGGTGATCCCTTTGTTGAACGCGGATTTGTCCAGGGTGCCAACTTCGGTCATCTGCTCGATGCCGGGGTGGTCATCCGCCTCGTCTTCGCCGGTGATTTCGGGCGCGGTCACGACCATCAACTGGCTGTCCGCCACAGGCGCGCGCGATACCGCCATCGCCTGTTCTTCCGCCAGACGCGCCAGCTCGGTCTGTGCGTCCGACAGCTCTGACCGCAGGCTTTGCACTTCACTGTCCAGTTCCGCGATCCGCGCCTCGTTGCGCGACAGGCGGATTTCGCTGGTCGCATCGGCGGTTTTCAGCACCGCCCCCACCACCGCAAAGGCAATTGCAGCCATGACAAGCCCGATGGCGACGATGATGGGTCCGACCAGCATACCCTCGCGCATGGCCTATGGCCCCCCGGCAAAGACGGCGACGACCGATACGTTGTCGGGTGCACCCTTTTCCAGTGCTGCCGTGACCAGCGATGTGCACAGCGTCTGCGGTCCGGTCGCATGGCGCATGTGGCTGGTGATGTCCTGATCGCTCAGGCATGTCGTCAGCCCGTCACTGCAAAGCAGCAGCCGGTCCCCCTGCACCAGCGGCACCGAGATATTGTCGATTTCCAGATCCCGCTCATAGCCGACCGCGCGGGTCACCACATGGCTTTCGGGATGGTGGTAGCCCTCTGCCGGGTCCAGCAGGCCGCGGTCCACCATGTCCTGCACGACCGTGTGATCATGGGTCAGCAGCCGCAACGCCTCGCCTCGCAACAGATAGGCACGGCAGTCGCCAACCCAGGCCACCGTGCCCACGGAGTTCTGTATCATCAGCGCGACCGCAGTTGCCCCCATGCTGCCAGCGCCGCGCGCCGCCGCCCGGCAGATGCTGTCGTTCGCCTCGCGCAGGCTGGCCTGCAAGGCGGCCCCCGGCAGCGCCTGCTCGGGCACCCGGGACAATGTCTCAATCACGATGTCGGATGCGACATCGCCATTGCCATAGCCACCCATCCCGTCGGCCACAGCCCAAAGGGTGCCGCCCGGATCGGTAAGGATCGCGTCCTCGTTGCGTTCCCGCACCAGACCGGCATGGGTCATCCCCGCGCCCGAAAAAGTGGGGGGCAGGGGCATGATCCGGGGAACCCGCGTGATCGGGGCAGTCACGTCAACCTCGAAGACGCGGCGCGGCCACAGACGAAAAGCTCGATGGCGAATATCATATGTCGCCTCTGTAAGAATGTCTGAATTGAATTCAGGCTCAGGATAGCCTACCATTGCGGGCATACAAAATCTTTTTTCCCTTGAGGCCTGCCATGTCATTTTCCATCGCAAGATTACTGATGCTCGCCCTGTTCACTGCTCTCTTCGCGTCACGTGCCGCCGCGCAGGAGGATCTGAGCGTTGAGGCACTGAAGAAATTGTTCGAACACCAGCGCGAAGTTTTCAGCGAGGCGCAGTCGAACGGTCTGGGCGCGACCCGTGGTCTGAAGCTGATCACTGTCGATGACGTCACCGCGGAAGCGACAACCACAGCCAGTGCGGAAGAAGCAACCACGGTCACAGCCGAAGAGGCAACCACGGTCGCAAACGAAGGGACAACAACGGTCGCAACCGAAAGCACGACACAAACGGATAGCACCACGACCAACACAACGACGGCTGAAACAAGCCCCAGCACCGATGACACCGTCGTGACGACCGCAGCAGTAAGCGATCCCAACAAGCCGCTTGTTTTTGGCCAGCTCGACCCCGAACTTCAGGTCAACCTGCGTATCAAGTTCGGCTTTGATTCCGCTGCGCTCTCAGCCGAGGAAACGCCGAAGCTCGCAAAGATGTGCACGGTTCTCAAGGAAAGCGACCTCAATCTGATCCGCATCGTCGGGCACACTGACACCTCCGGCAGCGACGCTTATAACGAACGTCTTTCAATCCTGCGCGCCAAGGAAGTGGCTCGCCACCTGATCGAGAACTGCGGCATTGACCCCAAGCGTCTGGAAACCGTCGGATTGGGAGAGCGCTTTCCTTTCAATGCTGCTGATCCCAAGGCAGAGGAAAACCGCCGCGTGGAGTTTCAGGCGCTTAGCTAACCTGCGGAACCGGCTGCCAGAGGGCCGCACAGGGTAGTGTCGCAAAGTTTTCGCCAGCCTGGGAAAGCTCTTCCGCTGGTCGCACTTATCCAGTGAGCGCCGCAAACTCTGCGAAGCCAGTTCTTCTGTCTGGTCAGAGTGACCTTTCCCGGGCATACGCGCGACTTCGGTCCCCGCAAGGGTTGCTGCTGCTGATATCAGCGATTTGAAGGTCTGTATCGGCCCCCTCCCGTACCTTGATCAAACTCCTGGATTGGAGGCGGCTTCGTCCGCGATCTGATCGCTGATAACATCGGCAGAGGGGGTATCATCGGGTGCGAAGTGGATGCGAATCCAATCCAGAAATTTCAGCAGCGGCGAAGAAGGCGGTTCGTCCTTTGGCCAGGTCAGATAATAACTCTCACCGGTCTGGCAGCTGTGGTCAAATGGGGTGACCAGCGTTCCGGCGTTCAACTGGGTCTGTACAAAATAGCGGTTCGCGATCGCGACGCCCAGATCCATGAGCGCCCCTTCGTAAGCGAGGGAGCTGTTCTCGAACAGCAGCCGGTTTTTGGGGGTGAGGGGCGCGCCAACTGAGGCGAGCCATGCCGGCCAGTCCTTGGGGCGCGCCATGGAATGAAGCAGTTTCACCTGAGAGAGATCCTCGATCCTGTTCAGCGGATGCGCCGCGAGAAAGCTGGGCGAGCAGACGGGGATCAGTTCCATATCCGCCAGTTTCTCGGCATGCAGACCGGGCCAGTTGCCGTCGCCCCCACGAATGGCTGCGTCGAGATTGTCGGTATCGAAATCCGCCGCTTCGGGCGAGGAGGAGAGACGCACTTCGATCCGCGGGTGGGCCGCGTGAAAATCGCCGAGCCTTGGCATCAGCCAACCGCGCGAAAAGGTCACGTATGATTGAATTGCGAGGATATTGCGTTGATCCCGGCGCGAGACATGTTTCGTCGTGTCCTCGATGTCCTGAAACGCCTTCGCTATGCCCTTGAACAACAGCACACCTTCGCGGGTCAGCTCAATTCCGCGATTGAGGCGGCGGAACAGGGTGACGCCCATATAGTCTTCCAACACGCGCACCTGCCGGCTGACGGCAACCTGACTGACGTTCAGCTCTTCGGCAGCAACCGTAAGGCTGTTGTGCCGTGCGGCGGCCTCAAAGGCCTTGAGCGGATTAAGCGGCGGGAGCGTCCTGTTCGGTGTGGGTGGCATTGCGGGATCCGATGTATGGCGCGAGAAACGAGTGCAGCACACTTGTGCTGAAATGCAGACAATAAGCATACATTTTCAGCGGTGGGAGAGTGTTCAAGAACTATGGCGGGGAAGCAGAGTGCGGTCAATGTCTGGCCCCAGCGTTCATCCCCGTGGCCGGAGCTTGCGTGTTTGGCTGGAGGTTCCAGCAGCAAAATTCGGCCGAAAAGAGAGCGAGAACGCCACAGTTTAAATGCAATGTCAGTAATGTATGTCATATTGATGCAGTCAAAAATGCGGGATCGGAGCCTGTCACGCGCCGACCCGATAAAAGACGGGTCCATGACGTCGAAGGTGGAAGCCACCAAGATGTCCCTCGGGATATGCGTACATCCCTCAACGGTATCTACACCGGAAATGCCCGTACTGCGGTGCCGGTACTCGTTGAATGTTTCCGCGACGACCCGCGCGTTATGACCTGCTCGCTGTTGGCTGTGTCGGTCGTCCTCCGCTGACATGGAATGATTCGTCAGGATTGAAGCGGATTGTATGGAAATCGCTGCGCCGTCGCGCCGCTTGTCGCGGCAGGGGGGTTCGCGGGATCAAAACTGCGCTGCAGAATGCAACAGGGCGCGGTGAAAATGCTCAAAAAATCACCAAATAGATGCATTATTGTATGTATAATTGATTCATAAATGACTGCAGTATTGCGAGGTATCGGGTATCGGGAACAGGGTAGCTGCATCCAAGGAACAGGAGATACAGGATGCCCGCAGTTACAAAAGAAGCCCATAAAGACGGCGATTTCTTTGTGGATTACGAAGAAAAGGTCTTTGAGGACGTCAAGGCCGATGAAGGTGAGAAGGCGCTTGTCACCTTCCATACAGTTGCCTTCGAAGGCTCCATCGGTCTGGTCAACATTCTGCAGGCGATCCGCCTGCAACGCAAAGGATTTGAGACTTCGATCCTGCTCTACGGCCCCGGCGTGACGCTGGGCATCCAGCGCGGTTTCCCGACGCTGGGCGATGAAGCCTTCCCCGGTCATCAGAACTTTGCCGCCAACCTCACGAAGTTCATGGGCGAGGGGGGCAAGATCTATTGCTGCCGCTTCGGCCTGCAGGCGCTTTACGGCCATGGCGAACCGGCGCTGCTGCCGGGCATCGTGCCGATTGCCCCGCAGGACGTGCTCGACTGCATCCTGCTGCACCGCAAGGACAACGCTTTCATCCTCGATACCTGGACGGTGTGATCCAGCCGGGCCGCGTCGCCTGTCGGCGCGGCCTCCGACAATGCGCAGCAGGGGAGCCAGATCATGAGAACCGACACCATTCGCGCCGCCGCCGTGCAGATCGCGCCGGACCTGACAGGCCGTGCGGGCACCATTGAGCGTGTTCTGAACGCGATTGCCGAAGCGGCCGAGAAGGGGGCGGACTTTATCGTCTTTCCCGAAACCTTCGTGCCCTATTATCCCTATTTCTCCTTCGTGTTGCCGCCGGTGCAGCAGGGTGCTGCGCATCTGGAACTGTACGATCAGGCGGTTGTCGTGCCCTCGCCCGAAACGCAGGCCGTGGCCGAAGCCGCACGCAAACGCGGCGTTGTTGTCGTGTTGGGGGTGAACGAACGCGATCACGGGTCGCTTTACAACACGCAACTTATTTTTGACGCCGACGGTACGCTGGCGCTGAAACGACGCAAGATCACGCCGACCTATCACGAGCGCATGGTCTGGGGTCAGGGTGATGGCGCCGGGCTGAAGGTGGTCGAGACCAAGGTGGGCCGGGTTGGCGCGCTGGCCTGTTGGGAGCATTACAACCCGCTGGCGCGCTATGCGCTGATGACCCAGCACGAGGAAATTCACGCAGCACATTTTCCTGGCAGTCTTGTAGGGCCGATCTTTGGCGAACAGATCGAGGTCACCATGCGCCATCATGCCTTGGAGGCGGGTTGTTTCGTGGTCAATGCCACCGGCTGGCTGACCGAGGAGCAGATCCAGTCATTGCACCCCGATCCGAAACTGCAAAAGGCGATGCGCGACGGCTGCATGACCTGCATCATCTCGCCTGAGGGTCGTCATCTGGCCGAGCCGCTGACCGAGGGCGAGGGCATTCTGATTGCCGATCTGGACATGAAGCTGATCACCAAGCGCAAGCGGATGATGGACAGTGTCGGCCATTACGCGCGCCCCGAACTGCTGCATCTGGTGCATGACACCCGCCCCGCCGAAACGCGCTTGGCCTTTGGTGCAGCACCCGCGCCGCAACCTCCCGTCTATTCGGACCTCGATGAAAAGGAGCCGAGCAATGTCTGACGCCGACCTGATTAACGATCTTCAATCCCACGGCATGCGGCTGGTCGATCCGCGCGCGGGTCACGAGGCGCGGCGCGGCGGGGCAGGGCCTTCGGACCACAAAGCTGTGACCATCGGGGACACCACCGTCATGGTGCCGGTACACACTGCGCCCGCCTTTGAATCGCCCTTCCTGGTGGAGCCGCCGGACGCCAAGGGTCAGTCCCGCGTCACCCGTGACGGTGCGGAAATTGCCAGGGTCCGCTTTCCCATGCGGCCGAAGTTCTATGACCTGAAAACCGCCGATGGCGTGCCCTACAGTCACATTGCCACGCTGCACTCGCGCGACGTGCTGGCCACAACCGTGCTGCAAACCTGCATCCGCTACGAAAGCCGCAAGAAGACCTGCCAGTTCTGCGCCATCGGCCAGAGCCTCGCCGCAGGCCGCACCATCGCGCACAAGACGCCCGCGCAACTGGCCGAGGTCGCCAAGGCGGCGGTGGAGCTGGACGGGATCAAACATATGGTGCTGACCACCGGCACCCCCAAGGGCAAGGATCGCGGCGCGGCGGTCATGGTGGAAAGCGCGCGGGCGATCAAGGCGGCTGTCGATCTGCCGCTCCAAGGCCAGTGCGAGCCGCCCGACGATGACATCTGGCATCAGCGCATGAAGGATGCGGGCATTGACGCGTTGGGCATGCATCTGGAAGCCGTCACGCAGGAAGTGCGCGAGCGTATCATGCCCGGCAAGGCCACCGTGCCGCTGGAAAAATACATGTCCAGTTTCGAGGCGGCGGTGAAGGTCTTTGGCCGCGCGCAGGTCTCCACCTATATCCTTGCCGGTCTCGGTGACAGCCGCGAAGCGATCCTTGAGATGGGGCAGAAGCTCTGTGACATGGGGGTTTACCCCTTTGTGGTGCCCTTCGTGCCGATCTCGGGCACGCCGCTGGAAAGCCACCCGGCGCCGAAGCCCGAATTCATGGCGTCGATCCTGCGCCCGCTGGGCGAGATGATCGTGCGGGCAGGCATTCGCTCCGAGGACATCAAGGCGGGCTGCGGCAAATGCGGTGCCTGCTCGGCGCTCTCAACCTATGAAAAGCTGAAGGTGCCGGCATGATCGAGCTTGAACACCGCCAGTTCCAGTGCCCCGGCTACTACATTCGCGCGGCCTCGAAACCCTTTGAGGCGCGCGGGGCCGAGGCGCTGCGCCGCCGGGTCTTTGTTGAGGAACAGCGGATTTTCCAGACCCATGACCGCGACGAGATTGACCTTGTCGCCACCCATCTTGTGGCGCTCTCGACCTATGCGCATGAAGCCGATCAGGTGGTGGGCACCGTGCGCATCCACGAGGAACGCCCCGGCCTGTGGTGGGGCTCGCGGCTGGCGGTGGATAGCGACTTCCGGCAGGTCGGGCGACTGGGGACCGAACTGATCCGGCTGGCGGTCTGCACCGCGAACGCGCGCGGCTGCGATGCCTTTCTGGCGCATGTGCAGATGCAGAACGTGCCATTGTTCCGCCGGTTGAAATGGACGGTTCTGGAGGAGGTCACGCTGCATGGGGTGCCCCATGCCAGGATGTCTGCCGATCTGTCCTTCTATCCGCCCTGCGAAGACCCGGCCGCGGGCTGGTTCATGAAGCCGGGTCGCCGGGCATGACTGACACGCTGGCAGATCTGGCCGAGGCCCTGCGCGCCCATCCCGCTATCCGCTCCAAGCTGGGCATTGCCCAGGCGACGGGCATGCTGGGGCTGACCGGCGATGCGGCTGGCGCACCGGGCGACGATGCCGCGATGATCGAAACGGCAGAGGGGTTTGATCTGCTGGCGGGCGAGGGGTTCATTCCGGGTTTTGTTCAGGCCGATCCGTGGTTTGCGGGCTGGTGCGGGGTGATGGTGAACCTCTCGGACATCGCTGCCATGGGCGGGCGGGCCACGGCGCTGATTGATCAGGTCTGGGCGCCAAATGCCGAGGCTGCCGCGCCCCTGATGAAGGGGCTGCGCGATGCTGCCGAGGTTTATGGCGTGCCACTGGTCGGCGGCCATACCAATTTTGCCGCCTCTGAACTGAACCTCGCTGTGTCGGTGCTGGGCAAGGCGCAAACCCCGGTGACCAGTTTTGATGCCCGCCCCGGCGATGTGCTGCTGGCGGCGATCGACCATCGGGGCCGTTACGTGAACTTCGACAATTTCTGCGCAGCACTCGACGCGCCGCATGATAGGCTGCGGGGCGATCTGGCGTTGTTGCCCGAGCTGGCCGAAAGGGGCCTGCTCAGGGCTGGCAAGGACATCAGCCAGGGCGGCATTGCCGGCACGGCGCTGATGCTGGCCGAGAGCTCTTCGGTGGGCATGGTGCTGGATCTGGATCGGATCGTACCGCCTGCCGATGTGCCGCTGCAACGCTGGCTGCACAGTTTCCCCAGTTTCGGTTTCCTGCTCTCGGTTGCGCCCGAGGTGGCCGCCGAGGTCTGCGTCACCTTCCGCAAGCGCGGCATCTGGGCGGACCCCATCGGCGGGGTCACGGAGGGCTCGCAACTCACCCTGCAACGGGGCGGCGAGACCTCGCTGTTCTGGGATCATGCCCAAACCCCCTATCTGTCGCTTTCCCGAAAGGAGCCCGCTTTTGCCTGAGATGCATTGGACCCTGCGCTGGCCCGATGGCAGCGAGGAGCGCTGCTATTCCCCCTCCAGCGTGATCACCGAGCTGTTCACACCGGGGCAAAGCTATCCCATGCCCGAATTCCTGCAACGCGCCCGCATCGCGATGGAACGTGCCTCGAACCGGGTGAGACGCAAATACGGCTTCGCCTGCACCTCGGCGATGGCGCAACTCGACAGGATCGAGCAGCGGGTCGCCGATTTTGAGGGCCAGACAGACGCGCAAGTCACCTGCCTGTCGATCACATGAGAAGGACCGAGAACATGAAAGATACGCCTATTCCGCATATCCCCGTCGCCATCGTGGGCGGTGGTCAGGCCGGATTGTCGGTGGCCTGTCAGCTGAAGACGAAAGGCATCGAAAGCGTTGTCTTTGAACGCCACGAGAAATTCCATTCCTGGCGCGTCAACCGGTGGGACAGCTTCTGCCTGGTCACGCCGAACTGGCAGTGCCGCCTTCCCGGCTTTCACTACGACAAGGAGTTCGGTGGCAAGGATCCCGACGGTTTCATGCTGCGCGCCGAGATCACCGATTATCTCGATGCCTTTGTGGCGACCTTCGAGCCGAACATCTATGAGCATGTCAACGTCACACGCATCGCCCATCATCCGCAGGGCGGCTATGTGGTGGAGACCAGCGTCGGCACCTGGACCTGCGATCAGGTGGTGATCGCCACGGGCGGCTACGACAAACCGATCGAGCCCGCCTATGCCGAGGCGCTGGACCCGACCATCGTGCAGATGCATTCGGTCGATTACCGCAACCCGTCGCAATTGCCCGACGGCGACGTTCTGATTGTCGGCACCGGTCAATCCGGCGTGCAGATCATGGAGGATTTCGTGCGTGCGGGCAGGGGGGTGCATCTGGCCGTCGGCCCCGCGCCGCGCAGTCCGCGCAAGTACCGGGGCCGCGATGCCATCGACTGGCTGCACGATGCCGGTCACTACAAGATCACCATCGACACCCATCCCGACCCGGTCAAGGCGCTGACCCAGACCAATCACTACATGTCGGGCCGCGATGGTGGTAAGGAAATCGACCTGCGCAGATGGCATGTCGACCATGGGGTGGAGCTTTATGGGTCGCTGGCGAATATGGCGGGTCACAAGCTGGAATTCCTGCCGGATCTGACCAAGAACCTCGACGATGCCGACCGCAGCTATGTCGGCATCCGTGATCAGATCGACGGCTATATCGCCCGCAATGGCATCGACGCGCCTGAGGAGCCGCCCTTTGTCAAGGTCTGGGAGCCGTCGCGCGAGCGCACGGAACTGGATCTCAAGGAGACAGGGATCACTTCGGTGCTCTGGGCAATCGGGTTCCGCCCGGATTATGGCTGGATCGAGGTTGATGTCTTTGACGCGCGCGGCAAGCCGAAATTCAATCGCGGCGTCACGGATGTGCCGGGTTTCCACTTTATCGGGCTGGGGTGGCTGAACACCTGGGGCTCGGGTCGCTTCCTCGGGATCGAAGAGGACAGCGCCCATCTGGCTGAGCAGATCGCCCTGCAATTGCAAAGCGCTGGCACGCGGGCCGTCGCCTGATGGCGGTTGTCGCCTTTGCCACGCGGCGGGCCCCGGTCGAGGACACTGTCAGCCTGCCTCTGGGCATGGCGCAGCTGTCCCCGACGGGCCTGTCCGAGCAATGGCTCCTGCGCTTTTGCGGCGATCAGCATTGGGTGCTGATTGCCAAGGCCCTTGGCCAGCGCGAAGCGGTGTTTCAGGCGGTGGACGGGCGGCCCGTCTATGCCGCCTTCTGCGCGACGTCGCTGCGGTTCCACGCGCAGTCCCAGCCGCTGCTGGGGAAGGATGCGCAGATCCTGTCGAGCCTGTTTGCCGTGTCGGACACGCGCACGGGATCCACGCATCAGGTTATGGTCGCGGGCAAAATCATCGCCGAACTGTCGATGATATCGAGTTTTGTCAGCCATGACGCGACCCGGTCGAACACGCGGATTTTCCGCAATAGCGTCCTTGGCGACATGCACTTGCCGCCTGCCGGGGACGGGCTGATGAGGCTCGACCGACAGGCGCGCGAAACGGCGCGCAGATTTCGCAAGGTGGCCGCGATTGATGCGCCCGCGCTCTATTCCGAACGTCCGGTGCCGGCGCTGGATTTCAACGCCGTTGGCCTGCTTTATTTCCCGACCTTCTCGCGCATCGCGGAAACCGCGGCCTATGCGCGCCCGGCGCGCCCTGACCCGGTGTTGGGCCGCGATGTGGTCTATCTGGGCAATATCAACCAGGGTGACACGGTGCATGTCTCGGGTGATGGCGCGACCTCCGTGATGACGCGGGGCGATGGCAGTCTGATTGCCGCGGTACAGACACTGTCGGTATCGGTCTGAACGCAAAGAGGGCAGTTAGACCGGCACGCCAAAGGGCAGCGCCACCGGGCTCTGGCCCCGGAACGGAATAGCACCGGTCAGGGCATCGACGACCGCCTGCTGGACCGGCCGAACCGCGCTATAGGCGTTCACGAAGGCCGGGCAATCCGGCATGTGAAAGGTCAGGAAGGGCGTGCCAAGCGAGACATAGAGCGTCGGCAGATGCTGCCACATGCGCTGCATCGTCAATGGAAAGGCCCCGTGCAGCCGTTCCCATTGCGGCCCGAGATGTTCTTTGCCGGACAGCCCTTCTTCGGCAATCAGATAGAGGCCAATGTCCTGATCGGTGGTGTCGATGGGCTGGCCCGGGACAACGCGGGTGATCTCGAAGCCGAGCTGTACCAGCATGGCGGGGATTTCGAGATCGGGCAGGGGGGCAGAGGGGCTGCGACGGTCGCGCAACTCGGCCAGCAGGATGCGGCGGTGGCGTTTGGGCGACAGGGGCAGCAGGTTCTGGCTGTCCTTGACCAGCGTCACGCAGCCCTCGGCCACGTCTTTCGCCCAAGCGCGATGTTCATCACTGCCCAGCAGCGCGGCGCGGCGGCTTTCAGGCGGGACGGCGGGCCGGTCCAGATGCAGCCCCATGGAGGCCTTGAGTGCCAGGATGCGCAGCACCGCCTGGTCCAGACGGGTTTGCGACAACGCGCCGCTGTCCAGACCGTCACGCAGAAACTGCATATCCTCGTCGATGTCGCGCGGGAACAGCAGGATGTCACAGCCGCTTTCGATGCAGAGCGGGACAATATCCTTGCGCTCCCCGCAAGAGGTGAAGCCCGCCATACCGGTCGCGTCCGAGACGATGACGCCGTTATATCCCAGCTTCCCGCGCAGCAGTCCGCCAAGCAGGTTCGCATTGAGCGAGGCCGGGAGGGTGGCCCCGCTCAATGCCGCGTCACCACTGTCCCGCCGATAGGCGGGAAGGGTGACGTGACCAGCCATGACAAGGCGGACGTTCTTGGCGATCGCGGCGGCGTAGATCCTGCCGAAACTGGCGTGCCAATCGTCCATTGTCATGGTGTTGTGGGTGGTGACGTAGTGTTGATCGCGCTCGTCCAGCCCCTCGCCGGGGAAATGTTTGACGCAGGCCACAAGGCCGTTGTCCTGCATCCCGTCGAGATAGGCCGAGACCAGGGCCAGAGTTTGATCGACCTTGTCGGAAAAGCTGCGGGTGTTCACCGCGTTGGAGCGGAAATTCAGCGTCAGATCGGCGACCGGAGTCCAGCTGATGCCAAATCCGAGATAACCTGCCTCGCGCGCGGCGATTGCGCCCATCCGGCGCGCGTTTTCGGGATCACCGGTGGCCGCCACCGCCATCTGGTTCGGAAAGGCCGTGCCCGCCTTGACGCTGGCCTTTTCAGACATCTCGATATCGGCGGTCAGCAGCGGCGGCACGGCACAGGTCTGCATCAGCCGCCGGGCGGAGCGGCGCAGCTCTTCTTCGGTATAGCTTGGGAACCGATGCACCCCGCCAAGCCCCCGCGCGGCCAATGCGTCGATACTGTCATCGGACAGGTCGCGGCACATGGGCAGAATGACTTGCGCAATCTTCGCCTCTGTTCCAAGCGCGTTGAATTGCGTCTTGACCCAGTCCAGCCCCCTTGCATCGAGGTGAAAGGGCGCAGCGCAGAGCGTCGCGTCCGAAAGGGGAAGGTTGTTCGTGGTCATGGGATGTCGCGTTCTGGAGGAGAGTGTTCGTCCGCACCATCATAGCCGAACACGCGCGAGGGCGGGGAACGCATAGGTCAGAGCTGCCCCAACATTTTGGAAACCAAACGGCGTTGATTGCCGCCCGCTGGGCGCCTTCAATAAGCACTGAGACCAGATTGCACCGCTTTGATCCAGGCCGCCAAACGGTATCGCCAGGATCAGAAAAGGGATGGAGTTGACCCAGATGAAGGCGTTTCAAAATTATAGGGTGATCGATACCACGCATGTGCTGGCGGGGCCGTTTGCGGCGTTTCAACTGGCCACGCTTGGTGCAGATGTCATCAAGGTGGAGGATCCGAATGACCCCGACCAGGCCCGCTCGCAAGGACCGGACCGCGCGATGAATGGTGTCGGAATGGGCACGGCCTTTCTGGGGCAGGCGGGCAACAAATCCTCCGTTGCGATTGATCTGAAGACGCCCGAGGGCAGGGAGGCGATGCTGCGCCTGATCGACACGGCGGATGTGTTTATCGAAAACTACCGGCCCGGTGCCTTCGAGGCGCTGGGGCTTGGCTATGAGGATCTCAGGGCGCGAAATCCGGGGTTGGTCTATTGCTCGCTTTCGGCCTTTGGCGCGACCGGGCCGCGCAGCGAACTGCGCGGTTATGACAATATCATCCAGGCGTTTTCCGGATATATGGCGATGACCGGAGATGATCCGGAGAAACCGTTCAAATGCGGTGCGCCGATCATGGATTATGCCGCCGGAACCACCACGGCCTATGCCATCACGGCGGCCCTGTTGCAGCGGGCGCGCAACGGCGGCATCGGAAATTTCGTCGATGTGTCGATGCTGGATGTGGCGATGATGTTCGCCACCTCTCATGTGGCCTCGTATTTCTGGAACGGCAAGGTGCCGGCGCCGAAAGGCAACACCTATGCGTTTGCGACCATCGGCATGTATCACGCCAGCGACGCGCCGATGATGGTCTCGGCCTCGAACCTCAAACAGCAGGCCAGGCTTTGGCGCCTGCTCGGGCGCGAGGACATGGTCAAGCAGGACAACAACCAGCGGCTCGATGCGCATGATGCAGAGAGCGCCGTTTTGCAAACCGCCTTCTTGGGAAACACGGCGGCCTATTGGGAAGATCGGCTTCAGGAACACGGTATCCCCTGCGCCCGCATCCGGGATCTGGGCGAAGCGTTGAGCGATGCGCAGACTCTGGCGCGGCCGGTGCTGCACAGGTTCGGCGGGGCCGATGGAACGCCTGAGGGGATGACCACCACGCTGGCCGGTTTTCGGATGCTTGAGCATGGCCCCTCACTGGAGCGCGCACCGCAAAAGCTGGGGGCACAGACGGATATGATCCTGTCCGAAATTGGCTACAGCAGCGACGAGATTGCGCATCTGCGCACCGGTGGGGTGATTGCCGGTTGATACGTGGTCGGCAAGCAATTGCCAGAACCCGGAAAGCGCCGCTGGCTGTGTCTGGCGGTTGCGAAAATCTCTTTTTATTTCAGGCGCTAATACAAATTGTTTTGGCGCGACAAATCTCCGGTCTGTTGACTGGATCACCGCTGGAACGGACATTTGAACACATAAAAGACCCGGCAAACTAACCTGCCGGACGCCACAGATTTCGCGCTTCTGCAATGCCGCAGCACCGTGGAATCACCACAGACCACAGGGTGAGAACTATGACAAAATTCAAGACATACGCATTGGGAATGCTGACGGCTGCCGCCGCGCAGCCGGCCTTGGCCACCGATCTGGAGGTTACCCATTGGTGGACCTCCGGGGCAGAGGCGGCCGCAATTGGCGTCATCGCCGATGGTTTCCAGAAGAGCGGCAACACCTGGGTTGATGGCGCCATCGCCGGTGCGGGCGGGGTTGCCCGGCCGCTGATCACCAGCCGGATCACCGGCGGCGATCCGATGGGGGCCACGCAGTTCACCCACGGCCAGGCCATGCGCGAGCTGATCGAAGCGGGCTTCATGCGCGACGTCACCGAAGTAGCCGAGGCGCAGGGCTGGAAAGATCAGATCTTCCCACAGTCGTTGCTGGACAGCTGCACTTTCGAAGGCAAACTCTATTGCGTGCCCTCCAACATCCACTCGCAACAATGGCTGTGGCTGAACAACGCCGTGTTTACCGACAGTGGCCTGACCGTGCCGCAGAACTGGGACGAGTTCGTCGCCGCTGCGCCGACACTGCGTGAAAAGGGCATCATCCCCTTGGCGCAGGGGCAGCAGCCCTGGCAGCAACAACTGATGTTCAGCGTGCTGATGGTCTCCATCGGAGGACCCGAGCTGTTCGAAAAGGTCTATGGCGAGCTTGATGCGGAGTATGCTGCTGGTCCGGATGTCGCTAAGGTGTTCACGGCTGCGGCAGAGGCGCGCGACCTGATGACAGGGTCCAACGTACAGGCCTGGAACGAGGCGGCGCGTCTGGTGATTGACGGCCGCGCCGCCGGTCAGATCATGGGCGACTGGATCCAGGGTGAGTTTACCCAATCGGGGATGAAGGCGGGCGAGGATTTCTCCTGCCTGCCCGGGCTGGGCGTGCATGAATACATCACCGCCGCGGGCGACGCCTTTTATTTCCCGAAAGTCGATGACCCTGAGATCATCGCCGCGCAAGACATACTGGCGGGCGTGATCGTCTCCCCGGAAACGCAGGTAGACTTTACCATGGCGAAAGGCGCGCTGCCGGTGCGCCGGGACGTGGAACTGCGGGATCCGACCCCCTGCATCGAAAAGGGCATGGAGATCCTGAAGGCCGGCCACATCGTGGAGAGCATCAACACGATGGTATCGCCGGATACCGTGGGCCGGGTGACCGATCTGATGGTCGAATTCTTTGCCGACCCCGGCTTTACCCCCGAGGCCGCGCAGGCCGAGTTCGCCGAGATCATCGCCACGGCTGACTGACAGCTTGCGGCGCGGATCATCTGAGAACGATCCGCGCCGCCTTTGCCACACCCTATCAAATCGGAGGATTCCCAATGTCGCAGAGCGGCAAACCGACAGGGCTGTTCAAGAACCTGAGCGCAAAGATCGCCGCCATTCCCATGGTGCTTACCGCACTTGTGGTTTTTGTCGGATGCTCTGTCTGGACAATCGTCTATTCCTTTTCGAACTCCCGTCTCCTGCCCAGCACCAAATGGGTTGGCCTTGATCAATATGAACGTCTTTGGGGCACCCGACGGTGGCTCATTTCAATCGAGAATCTCGCGATTTACGGCATCCTGATGCTGATCCTCGCGCTGGTGCTCGGGTTTCTTCTGGCCGCGCTGATCGACCAGAAAATCCGGTTCGAGGATGGGTTTCGCACCATTTTCCTCTACCCTTACGCGCTCAGCTTCATCGTGACGGGCCTGGTCTGGCAGTGGCTTTTGAACCCGGAATTCGGGATTCAGAACGCGGTACGCAGCCTTGGGTTTGAAAGTTTTACCTTCGATCCACTCTATAACACGAACACGGTGCTTTACGGCGTGCTGATCGCCGGTCTGTGGCACACCAGCGGCCTCGTGATGTGCCTGATGCTGGCGGGTCTGCGCGGCATTGATGAGGACGTGTGGAAGGCCACCAAGATTGACGGCATCCCGGCGTGGAAAACCTATCTGCTGGTGGTGATCCCGATGATGCGTCCGGTCTTCATCACCACTTTGGTGCTGATCACCTCTGCCATCATCAAGCTCTATGATCTGGTCATCGCGCAAACCGGCGGCGGTCCTGGCCTCGCGTCCGAGGTCCCGGCCAAGTTCGTATTCGACATGATGTTTGTTTCGCAAAACCTTGCCCAGGGCTTTGCCGCGTCCAGCATGATGCTGGTGGCCGTGATCGTTGTCATCATTCCCTGGGCTTACCTTGAATTCGGAGGCAAGAAACATGGCTGATGTTACCAACAACATGCAGCGTTCAAGTCCGGCGCATGCATCCGGCCCCAAGCCCCGCCGGATCTTTTCCCGAAACAACATCGTGATCTACGGCATTCTGGTGGTTCTGGCGGTTTATTACCTCCTTCCATTCTACGTGATGCTGATGACATCGCTGAAAGGGCTGCCGGAAATCCGCATGGGCAGCATCTTTGCCCCGCCGATGGAAGTCACGTTTGAGCCCTGGCACAAGGCGTGGTCGACGGTCTGTACCGGGCTCAACTGCGACGGCCTGTCGCGCGGCTTCTGGAACTCGATCAAGATCACGGTGCCCTCCGTCTTCTTCTCGATCGCGGTGGCCTCGGTCAATGGCTACGCGCTGTCGATGTGGCGGTTCAAAGGGGCCAATGTGTTCTTCACCATCCTGATCATCGGCGCCTTCATTCCCTATCAGGTGATGATCTATCCGATCGTGATCCTGCTGCGCGAAATCGGGCTTTATGGCGATCTGGGCGGGCTGGTGCTGGTGCATACGATCTTTGGCATGCCGATCCTGACACTGCTGTTCCGCAATTATTTCTCTTCGGTGCCCGAAGAATTGTTCAAGGCCGCCCGCGTCGATGGCGCCCGGTTCTGGACGATCTACTTCAAGATCATGCTGCCGATGGCGGTGCCGATCTTCGTGGTGGCGGTGATCTTGCAGACCACGGCGATCTGGAACGACTTCCTGTTCGGGGTCATCTTCACCCGGCCCGACAACTATCCGATGACGGTTCAGCTCAACAACATCGTCAATTCGGTCACGGGGGTGAAGGAATACAACGTCAACATGGCGGCAACGCTGCTCTCCGGCGTGGTCCCGCTCACCATCTACTTTCTCTCTGGCAAGCTCTTTGTGCGCGGCATCGCAGCCGGCGCCGTGAAAGGATAACGTCATGCAGCCAAGTGTTTCTATCCAGAACCTCAAGCTCGATTTCGGCCCTGTGTCGGTCCTGCGCGATCTGAACCTCGATATCGGGCAGGGCGAGTTTCTCGTGCTGCTGGGCAGTTCGGGCTGCGGCAAGTCCACCCTGCTCAATTGCATCGCCGGATTGCTGGAGCCGACCGAAGGGTCGATCCACATCAATGGCCACAACGTCACTTGGGCGGAGCCCTCGGATCGCGGCATCGGCATGGTGTTCCAATCCTACGCGCTTTATCCCCAGATGACGGTCGAGGGGAACCTGACCTTCGGTCTGAAAAACGCGAAAATGCCCAAGGAGGAGATCAAGCGTCGGGTGGCGCGTGCCGCCGAAGTGCTCCAGATCGAACCGCTGCTCAAGCGCAAGCCGGCCGCGCTATCCGGTGGCCAGCGTCAGCGGGTTGCCATCGGCCGGGCCCTCGTGCGCGACGTCGATGTCTTCCTCTTCGACGAGCCCTTGTCGAACCTCGATGCCAAGCTGCGCGCCGATCTGCGGGTGGAAATCAAGCGTCTGCACCAGACCCTTGAAAACACCATGATCTACGTGACGCATGATCAGGTCGAGGCGATGACCCTGGCCGACCGCATCGCGATCATGAAGGGCGGCGTTGTCATGCAGCTCGATACCCCGAGCGTCATCTACAACAAGCCGGCCAATAAATACGTCGCGGATTTCATCGGCTCGCCGTCGATGAACTTCTTTGACACCAGGCTGGAAGATCCGCAGCCACCCAAGGTGACAATTGCGGGCAATGACGTGTCCTTGTCGGGGTATGAGTTCACCCGCCCCGGCCTCAGCGGTGATGTGTGGTTCGGCATCCGCCCCGAGCATATCTTGACGGGTGAGGCGGCGGATATCGCGCCGGTCCAATTCGAGGTGCGCGCCGAACTGGTCGAGCCGATGGGAGCCGAAACGCTGGTATGGTCCTCGCTTGACGGCACGCCGCTGCGCTTCCGTGTCGATGGGCAGGTGCCGGTGGCGGATGGTGATCTGATCCGCATCGGTTTTGATCCGGCGCGGGCGTCGATCTTTGACAAGGTTGAAGAACTGCGGGTGTGACCGATTGAACAGCGACCGGCGCCTGAATCCGGCGCCGGTCTTTTTATGTGTTTCGAACGCGCACGCCAAGAAACACCTCGGCCTACGTGTCAAAAGCCTCGGCGCATTCCACATTGACCGAATGGCCTCCGGGAAGGTCGGCGATGGCGATCTCGGGATGTGACCGCTCAGGCGCTTTTGGCATCGGGCTTTGGCCACGGCCGGGCAGATCGACGCGGATCAGGCGTAAATGATGCGCCAGCGCGGCATTCGGCGTCCTGATGTTTCGGTTAACGCGAAGCCCATGCACCAAAAGCAAAGGCGGCACCCCGGTGCCGGGTGCCGCCCTGTTGTCAAAGGTCAGTGATGGACCTGTGTTCAAATCACCGATTTTTCTTGCAGCCAGTTGCGCACGGTTTCCGACACTGCCTGCGGCTGCTCGAACGGCAGCAGGTGCCCGGCGCCCGCCACAACGAGTGATGTGGCATCGGGAATTTTTGCAGCGACCGCGTCGTGAACGTCTTTGGTCGACAGGTGGTCCTGATCGCCGGTGATCAGCAGCACGGGGAAGGGGAACACGCCGATGTAGGTCGTCGCATCGGGACGATGCAGCAGTGCGAGGTTCTGACGTTCGTGTACCGCCGCGCCGCAATCCACGACCATCTGACGGATCTGCGCGACCAAAGCGTCATTCTGCGCGTTCTCCTTGGACAGGACCTTGGGTGCCCAGTTTGCCGCGTAGCTGGTCATATCTGCATTGGCCGCGTCGATGCGCGTCTGACGATGGTCAAGCTCGTTCGCACCGGGGCCTTCGGCACTGGTGCTCGACAGGATCATGGCCTTGATCCGCTCGGGCGCCTGACGGCCCATTTCCATCGCGACGCGCCCCCCCATGGAATGGGCAATGACGATCAGATCGCCTTTTGTGTCGTTCAGGGCGCGGGTGGCCATTGCTTCCAGGGTCGCGTCTTTCGTGGTATCTGCGACGTGAACCGCATCCACATTCGGTTCCAGATCTTGAGCTACAGGCGCCCAAGTGCGTGCGTCTGACATGATGCCGGGAATAGTAACGAGCGTTGCCATCGGATCTTCCTAATTGCTGACTGCCATAGGTGCGGCGTTTGTCCGGATTTTATCAGACCCGACCACTTTCAAAAACCTGATCAAAGGTTAGGGCCGTTCAAACGGTAGTGTCGCAAAGTTTTCGCCAGCCTGAGAAAACTCTTCTGCAGGATGTACTTATCCAGCGAGCGCCGCAAAATGTGCGAAGCCGGACTCCTCTGGCTGATTAACTCTGATCGCCTTCCCTGAACTTTGGCTGCCCGGTTATCCTTTCGGCCATGAAAGCCAGGAATGGAAGGACCAGCGTCTTGCGACCTATGTTGAAAATTCGCTGACTGTCGGATCGTCAGCCTGGCTGGGCCTCCATCGCGGTCAATCAGGCCGGTGCGCAGCATTTTGCAACCGTGTCCGGCGCGGTCACGATCATGCCCACCACAGTTGTTGATGAACGCACCTATGCCGATTTTCAGGCGTTCGAGGCCAGCAGCTGGGTCGGGAAAGGCGCCGGTGCCTCGGCGATCTTTGGCGGTGACGGACGTCGCCTGACGGAACCGTTGGACCAGCACGCGGAAGGTTTTGTCACCGCGGAAGTCGGTACTGCACAGTTCAAGGGGATCTCAAGCAATCCCGAGGGCTGGTATTCCTGGGGTGTTCTCAACGCGGTGACCGACACTTACAAGGGCGAGCAGGTCGCGGACCCCGAGCATGGTGAAGTCCATAAAGTGAAAATCGACATCTGATCCTGCGGCTTTCGCCTGTCGGTGCGTGAGCACTCCCGCCCGTTTCCCGGTGGCCGAAAATGCAATTTTTTTGACCCAAACTGCCATGTCACTCGACCGGGTCCGCCCGCATTCTGTTTCGGGAAACGTCAGCGGAAACCGCCCGACGCAAAAACAGGTTGCCGGTAGACAAGGCCACAGCCAGCTTGCCAATCGTGGCGGCTGTGCTGCGAGAAAGGACAAAGCAATGGATCGTAATATCGATGGCATCATCGACGGGGTTGCGGATCAGGTTGTTGCCTGGCGGCGGCACATGCATGCAAACCCGGAATTGTCCTTTGAGGAATTTGAGACGTCCAGGTTCATCACCTCGATCCTTGAAGGGCTCGACGGGATCGAGGTCAGCCATCCTTCCGGCACCAGCGTCGTCGGACGGCTTCGGGGCAAGCGGCCCGGACCGGTGATCGCCATCAGGGCCGATTTCGATGCCTTGCCGATTGCGGAGGAAACCGGGCTGCCGTTTGCCTCGAAGAACGAGGGGGTCATGCATGCCTGCGGGCATGACGGGCATACTTCGATCCTGCTTGGTGCGGCGCAGGTCCTGTCCGGGATGCGTGACGATCTGCAGGGAGAGATCCGTTTCCTGTTCCAGCACGGGGAAGAAACGCCGCCGGGCGGGGCGCGGGGCATGATCGAAGGCGGTGCCATGGAGGGGGTGGACCGGGTGATCGGGCTGCACCTGTGGTCGCCCATCGAGATTGGCACGGTGATGGTGAACCCGACACGCGTGATGGCGGCCTGCGACATCTTCCGGATCGAGGTTAAGGGCAAGGGGGGCCATATTGGCGTGCCCCATGAGGCGGTGGACCCGATTGCCATCGGCGGGCAGATCCTGAGCAACCTCCAGCATCTGGTGGCGCGCGAGATTGATCCGGTGGAATCGGCGGTTGTGGGTGTCACCGGGTTCAACTCCGGCATTTCGGTGGGGGTGATCCCGCCAACCGCGGTGCTGACCGGCGGCACCAACAGCTTTTCGCCGCAGGTGCGCGACCTGATCGAGCGGCGGATCGGCGAGATTGCTGCAGGGGTTTGCGCCGCGCATGGCGCGACCGGCGATTACGAATACACCCGGATCTATGACACGGTGCTGAATGACCCCGAGACTGCGGGCGTGGTGGACGAGGTCGCGGCGCGGCTGTTTGGGCGCGATGCGGTACGCGAACTGCCCCCGATCATGCCGGGAGAGGATTTTTCGTTTTTCGGACAGCAGGCGCCGTCCTGCTTTGTGCTGCTGGGGGCGGGCAACGCCGCCAAGGGCATCACCGCGCCACATCACGACGCGAAGTTTGACGTGGACGAGGATGCGCTGGCCATGGGCACGCGGTTGTTCGTGCACACCGCCTTGGAACTGCTGGAGCGGACCGAGGTGCGGGGCTGACCTTGCCCGTGACCCGGGTTAATGGGTTGGTGGCTTCCGCCTGACCTGCGAGGGCAGGATCCCGAAGGCGGCCTTGAATTCGTTGCTGAAGCGGCCGAGGTGATGGAAACCATAGGTCATGGCGACGCGGGTCACATGGGGGGCGTCCTCGGCCGCCTGTTCGAGCGCTGCCTTGGCTGCCTTGAGCCGCATCACCTTCAGCAGGGCCATCGGCGTGGTGCCGCGATGCCGGCGAAAGCCTGCATGCAGCGTGCGCCGGGTGGTGCCGGAATGGCGGATGATATCCTCAAGCAAGATGGTTTCGTCCAGATTGTCGGACATATAGGCCTCGGCCCGGAGGATGTAGCCGGGAACGTGTTCGGCCCCGGCCTCGCAACGGCCCGCGCGCTGGTATTCGGGAGAGAGGCCCAAAACGGCAGAGGTGATGAGCTCTTTCATATGCGTGGCGACGCCGGGGCTGTGCAAGGTGCGGTCGTTGCGCATCAGCCCGCCGATGAGGGTCGCCAGGATGCCGGAGAGCAGCATGCCGTCGGTGCCGACGTCATAGGCCCGGAGCGCGAAGCTGAGGTTGTGGGCCTGCACCGGCAGGTAGCGGCTGTTGAGGTAGCGGCCAAGCCAGTCTCCGTTGATGGCCAGGGTCAGGTGGCGGCATTCGCCGCGCATCATGGCGCGATAGGGCTGGCCCGGCGGCAGGACGGTGAACTGGTTGGGGCGCAGGCAGTATCGGGTGCGGCCGGTGTTGATCAGGGTGGTTTCTGCCAGCGGGAACTTGACCGTGATGCCCGCGCCCGGCTGGTCGATGACGACGTTGGCCATTTCGGCATCGCATTGGTAATCGACGTAGTGCAGCGAAATGCCGTCGAGGTCGATGGCGTGGTGCCAGAAATCCACGGACCGGGAGCGGATGCCGGTGAGGTCGAAGGCATGCGGTGCGATGACCCGGCTCATGTGGCGATGGATGTCTGTGGCATCGGTAACAGCCAGGTCCGCGCCGCGAAGATGCCTGCGCAGGGTGACGTCCGGCTCAATCAGTTCCTGGAACTGCTGGATCATGAAGACCTCCGCCGTGGCGCGGTGCGCGGGGCAGGGACGCCTAGTTCAAAGCCATTGCTTTCAGACGCGGCCTTTATTGCCATCGTCGATCTCCTGTTGGTTGTGCGGCGCTTTTATGGGCGGTTATCTGTCGCCCGCTCCTGCATCTATGAAACACTGATATCGAACCGGCCTGGGGCCCTTTGCCTGTTGGCTGAGCAGTGCGGCCGGGGTATGTAAACTTTGGACCCAAAACATTCGTTTAGGAATTGCATTTTCGGGCTCCGGATTTACAATTTCGGCCATGACCCAGTCGAATGGGCGAATGTCCCCAGTGACGAACGCCAATCCCAAGGTGCGCGCTTTCTTTCTGTCGGTCTTCATTGAGGCGGCTGAACAAAAAGGCTTGAACACCGCCAAGTTGCTGCGCGAGGCCGGGATTTCCCCATCGACGCTGGCGTCGCCTTACAAATGGGTGCCGCTGCCCCGTTACATCGACCTGACAAATCGCGTGGGTGACGCGCTTGGCAATCAGACTCTCGGCGGAGAACTCGGCTCCGCCTTCAGCCTGACGGATCTGGGGCCTTTCTATACCTTGGTCACAACCGCGCGCACCGTGGGGATGATGCTGGAGGCCTTCATGCGGTTTCAGCGTCATTGGCAGACCGACACCAACCTGTCGATCAAACCCGCGGAAGAGCGGGCCGAGATCTGCTATAACATCGGCGATCCCGCGCTTTGGCCGCGGCATCACGATACGGAATTCACGCTTTGCGCGCTGGTCTCGGCCATGCGTCAGACGGTGAGCGCCAACTGGCGTCCGGTCGAGATCCTGCTGGAACATGACATTGCAGGGCGTGAAGCGCGGCTGGCCGAGATTTTCCGCGCGCCGGTGCGGGGTGACCAGCAGTACAATGCCATCGTCATTCCGACATCGTCGCTGGACATGCCGCTGCTGTTGAACGCGCGGCTTGATTTCGAACGGCTGCAACCGATTGTAGAGCGTCATCTGCTGGACCTGATGGGGGAAGAGGCCAGCGATCCGGTGGATGTGGTGGAACAGACGCGGCGCCTGATCACCGAAGGTTTCGGCCAGGGGACAATCCACCTGCGCGCCATTGCGGCGGCACTTGGCAAACCGGAACGCACATTGCGCCGCCAGCTTGCACAGCAGGGGCACAGCTTTCGCGACCTGTTGCAGGACCAGCGGATGCTGCGCGCGCGTCAACTGCTGGAAAGCCGGGCCAACATTCCATTGGAAACACTGGCCGAGACGCTGGGCTATGCCGATGCGGCCTC
Organism: Sulfitobacter sp. IGS-18; assembly: GCF_059628195.1. Classification (NCBI taxonomy): domain Bacteria; kingdom Pseudomonadati; phylum Pseudomonadota; class Alphaproteobacteria; order Rhodobacterales; family Roseobacteraceae; genus Sulfitobacter; species Sulfitobacter sp. IGS-18. The sequence continues at coordinate 143,534 of NZ_JCAQIH010000003.1, forward strand.
ATTCGCGCGGGCCTTCAAGGCATGGAACGGCGTGTCGCCGCGGCGGTTTGCCCGCGCGCGGCGCACTGTCAGGGGTGATAGTGGACCGAGGCCTTGACCCTGGTATGGGCCAGGACGGCTGCTTCGCTCAAATCGTTGCCGACGCCGCTTTCCTTCCAGCCGCCGAAGCGCAGCGCGACATCCAGCGCATTGTGCACGTTGATCCAGACCGATCCGGATTGCAGGCGCTGTGTCATCCGGTTGATGCGTTCGATGTCGCGGGAAAAGACGCTGGCACCCAGACCAAAGCGGCTGTCGTTGGCCAGCCCGAGCACTTCATCCTCGGTGTCGAAGGGGGCGGCGACCATGACCGGGCCAAAGATTTCGTCGGTGACTGCAGACATGCCGGGGTTCACACCGGTCAGCACGGTGGGGCGGATATAGGCGCCCTGGTGGTCGGGGGCGGTGCCGCCGGTTGCCAGTTTTGCACCATCCGCCACGCCCTGTTCCACATAGCCCATCACGCGCTGGCGGTGGCCCGTGCTGATCAGCGGTCCCATCATCGCAGCAGGTTCAAGCGGCGCGGCAAGCGTGATGCTTTCGGCCACTGAAACGACCTTTTCGATCACCGCATCATAGATTGATCTGTGCACATAAAGCCGCGCGCCGGCACAGCAGTTCTGGCCATGATTGGCGAAGATGCTCCAGGCGGCGGCTTCGCCCGCGCTGTCAATATCGGCATCTTCCATCACGATGACCGGCGATTTTCCACCCAGCTCAAGACTGTATTTCTTGAACTGGCCCGCTGCCTCGACCGCGATACGGCGGCCCACTTCGGTCGAGCCGGTAAATGAAATCATCGCGATACCGGGATGGGCGACCAGCATCTGACCCAATTCGGGCCTGCTGCCGGTGACGATGTTGATGACACCTTCGGGAATACCGGCTTCAAGTGCCAATTCGGCAAGGCGCAGGACAGAGAGCGGCGTCTGTGGCGCCGGTTTCAGCACGATGGTGCAGCCGGCGGCCAGGGCCGGGGCGATTTTCCAGATCGCAATGCCCAGAGCGACGTTCCAGGGCACGATGGCCCCGACCACGCCGATGGGTTCGCGAAAGGTGAAGCCCTGCAGGTCACCTGTCGGGATATAGGGGACGGAAAGCTGCATGGTCTGGCCTTCCAGCTTGGTGGTCCAGCCGGCCATGTAACGCAGCACATGGGCGGAATATTGAACATCCACGCCTGCGGTGTTTGCCAGCAACCGGCCAGAGCATAATGTCTCGATCTGGGAAATCTCGCGCTCGTGCGCTTCCAGCAGATCGGCGAGTTTGAGCAGGCAGCGTTCGCGTTGGTATGGGCGCATGCGCTTCCATGCGCCGTGCAGCGCATCGGTCGCGGCGGAAACTGCCGTATCGACATGCGCGGCATCGGCTTCGGCGGCGCGGGCGAATTCCAACCCCGACGAAGGGTCGATCAGCGCGTAGCTTTTGGTGGTCGGCACTGTCTTGCCGCCGATGTGCAATCCGTGGGTGCGGCCTGTGGCGGCCGTCGCGGCAGGACCAAGCCGGGTGAAATCGTTCTCTAGGCGTGACATGGTGTCCTTTCTCCGGCGGGTATGTCCGGTTCTTTGTTATGTAAGTTTGGCCTGGCGGCGGGATCGCAGCATGCCGCGCACACCCCCCAGCCAGACCGAGAAGATCAGGATTCCGCCGCTCAGCGTGCCCTGCCAGAAGGAGGATACGCCGGTGAGCGTGAGCCCGTTCTGCACCACTCCGAGGAACAGCATGCCGATCAGCGTACCCAGGACACCGCCTTCGCCGCCGGTCATTGCGGTGCCGCCGATCAGCACGGCGGCCAGCACGGTAAGCAGCAGGTTCAGGTCGACTTCGGGCGAGGCAACGGTCAACCGCCCCACTTGTACCACGCTGGCAAGCCCGGCGGTCATGCCCGAGATGACAAAGACCGTGAACAAAACGCGGCGCACGTTGATGCCGTTGAGGCGCGCGGCCTCGGGGTTGGCACCGATGGCATAGAGCGCGCGCCCGAAGGAGGTATAGCGCAGCACGCCGCCCGCGATCAGGAACAGGACCGCGTCAAAGATCAGGATGATCGGGACCGGGCCGAGATTGCCGTTCACGAAGGTGTTCAGCGCCTTGAAGGTCGGCTGCGAGAAGACCGAGTAGCTGCCGCCGTCATTCATGATCAGCGCGCCGCTTTGAAAGACGGACAATGTGCCAAGCGTCACCACGAAGAAGGAGATCTTTGCATAGGAAACAAGATAGCCGTTGAACGCGCCCAGAAGCCCGCCCGCCAGCAGCGCGCCGAAGATGGCAAGGGGCAGGGGGGTGCCGTTGATCAGCAGCAGTCCGAACACCATTGCTGCCGCTGTGGTGGCGGAACCGAAAGACAGATCCACCGTGCCCGAGATCACCACGAAGGTCGCGCCCAGGGCCAGGATGAAGGCGACGCTGTTCGATTTGACGATGTTCATCAGGTTTGGCCAGGTCAGAAAGACCGGCTGGTAGAGGTAGAGGAAGATCGAGATCACGATCAGGCTGACCAATGCACCGGCATAGCGGCTTTGCAGCAAGGTTGCGGCAGCGGACGGTTTGCGATGGCGGGGCGGGGTTTGGGTGATGTCTGTCATGATCATTCCTGCTTTGGGGGGCGCGCGCGGCGGTCGCCCGTGACGGCACAATGGGCGATCACCTCTTCGGTGAACTCGGCCCGATCGAATTCGGCTGCCAGGCGGCCTTCGAAGAACACGCCGATGCGGTCGGCGATGCCCAGGATTTCAGGCAGTTCGGAGGAGACGACAATGACAGCAGCACCCTGTTCGGCGGCGTCCTGAAGCATCCTGTAGATTTCGGATTTCGCGCCCACATCGACGCCACGGGTGGGTTCATTCAGCACGAGCACCTCTGGCGCACGCTCAAACGTGCGGCCCAGCACGATCTTTTGCTGATTGCCGCCCGACAGGGTCGAGATCAGCACATCGGGGCCGGATGTTGCCACGCCGTAGTCGCGGATTGCGGCGCTGACGTCCCTAGATTGTCGTCGCAGCGATACAAAGCCCCGGCGCGACAGCCGGTCCATCCAGGCCAGGGCGAAGTTTTCGGAAATGTTGCGCACCGGCAGGATTGCGGCCCCCTTGCGGTCGTCGGGGACATAGCCGATCCCGGCAGCAATCGCGCGGGCGGGATTGCCCAACACCACGGCACGGCCCGCGACCGTCACCCGGCCCGTCGCACCGACGGCCCCGCCGAGCGCCTGGGCGAATTCCGACTTGCCGGAACCGGCCAGCCCCGCGATGCCGAGGATTTCGCCCCGTTTCACGTTGATCGAGACCGGTGCAATCCCGGCATCGTTTGAGGCGAGATTTTCGATCTCGACCACGGTTTCGCCCGCTTCGATATGACGCTTGGCGTAGTAATCTTCGATCTCGCGGCCGACCATCAGCTCGACCAGCTTGTCTTCGGATGTGGTTGGGATCGGCACGGTCGAGATGAGCTTGCCGTCGCGCAGCACGGTTGAAACCGAGGATACTGCGTAGATCTCGGGCATGCGGTGGGTGATCATCAGCACCGACATGCCCTTGTCGCGCTCCTGCACAACCAGGTCGAGCAGACGGCGGGTTGCGGATTCCGACAGCGAGCTTGTCGCCTCGTCCAGGATCAGCACCCGCGCGTCCGCGGAAAGGGCGCGGGCGATTTCGACTTCCTGTTGCAGTTCCAGGCCCAGTTCCGACACCCGCGCATTTGGCGAGACATGGACGCCCAGCCGGTCCAGCGCTGCAACCGCGTCATGTTCGAGCCTTCGCCAGTCGATGGCGCCGAGGCGCGTCCTGGGGAGGCGGCCCATGAAGATGTTTTCGGCAACGCTCAGCGTGGGGGCCAGGGTCAGTTCCTGACTGATCATGACGATGCCGCGCCGGATCGCGTCGGCGGGATCGGCGAGCGCCACCTCTTTTCCGTCGATGAACAACTGCCCCGCGTCGGGCTGAAGCAATCCGGCGACGACCCGCGAGAGGGTCGATTTGCCCGAACCGTTTTCGCCGGTCAATGCGTGGACCTCGCCTGCGCGCAGGGTCAGATCCACGCTGTCGAGCGCCTTCACGCCGGGGAAGGATTTGCTGATGTTGCGGGCCTCAAGCACCACGGGTCCGGGCGATGGTGAATTCATGCTGCGTCTTCCTTGATCATATCCGCTCCCTTTTCGGCGATCATGATGGTGGGGGCATTGGTATTGCCGGAAATCAGCGTGGGCATGACCGAGGCGTCGACCACGCGCAGGGCGTCCAGGCCCCGCACCCGCAACGTCGGGTCCACCACTGCCATCGGGTCGGTGCCCATCTTGCAGGTGCCGACCTGATGGGCGATGGACAGCCCGGTGCGGCGGGCATAATCAAGCAGCTCGGCGTCGCTCGCGGTATGTCTGCCGGGGGCGTATTCTTCAGTGATATGGGCGGCGATCTGGGGTTGTTGGGCCACCTTGCGCGCGATCTTCAGCGCCTCGACCAGCAGTGTCCGGTCGGCCTGGGCAGAGAGATAATTGGGTTGCATCAGGGGGGCCGCATGCGGGTCGGAGGACCGCAGCGACAGCCTGCCCCGGCTTTCGGGGCGCAGCGGGCAGACCACATTGGCGAAGCCCGAGAAATTATGCAGCCCCTCGTCATATTCGTCGTGGCTGAAGGTCTGGAACAGGAACTGGATGTCCGGCGCATCCACATGGGGGGAGGACCGGACAAAGGCGCCGGCCTGGGCCGCAGATATGGTCAGCGGCCCGCGCCGCATCAGCGCATATTTCAGACCTGCCTTCACCTGTCGCCAGCGGCTGGTCATCAGGTCGTTGATCGTAAGCGGCAGCTTGCTGCGGTAGGTCAGGATCGCACCATAATGGTCTTGCAGGTTCTCGCCCACGCCGGGCAGGTCATGGACCACGGGAATGCCGTTCTGAGTCAGTTGTACGGCAGGGCCGACACCTGACAGAAGCAGCAGATGGGGGGATTTGATGGAACCGGCACAGAGGATCACCTCGCGGCTGGCGCGGATGCGGATCAGCCTGCCGCCACGGCGGAATTCTGCGCCGATGGCGCGTTTGCCGTCGAACAGAATGCGTTCGACCATGGCTTCGGTTTCCACCCGCAGATTGGGGCGGGCGCGGGCCGGGCGCAGATAGGCCACAGCGGCGGAACAACGCCGGGCCTTGCGGGTGGTCAGCTGGTAATATCCGATACCTTCCTGACCGGCACCGTTGAAATCGTCGTTGCGCGGGATGCCTGCAGCGACGCCGCTGGCAATAAAGGCCTCGCAAAGCGGATTGCGTTCGACCAGGTTCGACACGCGGAGCGGGCCGCCGCTGCCGTGATAGGTGTCGGCGCCGTTCTCCTGATCCTCTGCCTTGCGGAAATAGGGCAGGACATCTTCATAGGACCAGCCGGTGTTGCCCATCTGCCGCCACTGGTCGTAATCAGCGGCCTGGCCCCGGATGTAGAGCAATCCGTTGATCGACGACGATCCGCCCAGGACGCGGCCGCGCGCCCAGTACATCGGCCGGTCGGCGATCTCGGGCCCTTTCTCGGTCTCAAAGCGCCAGTTGACGTCCGGGTTCACGATGGTCTTGCCATAGCCGATGGGGATGTGAATCCAGGGATTCGTGTCGCGCTTGCCCGCTTCGAGCAGCGTGACCTTGGAATGGCCGTTCTCTGACAGGCGCGCCGCCACGACACAGCCGGCGGAACCGGCCCCGATGACAAGGTAGTCAGTGCTGAGTGTGGCGTCATGTTCGGTCATGATGTTCCGGGGATGCTTGCAGGGCAGGGATGGCCCCACACCGGGGGGAGGTGCAGCGGTGTAGGGCCAGCTTTCACTTGATCAGCGGCACGGTGTCGACGGTATAGCCGCGCTCCAGCGTCGGGACGTAATCGCCAATGTTCTCGTAGGTCAGGAACTGCGAGGCGACGATCAGATCGTCGGGCTGGGTGCCCGGATTGTCGAGCAGCTGCTTGAAGCCCAGGATGATCGCGGCGGCCATGCCGTAAACGTCCGGGTCCCAGCTGCCGGTCAGGCGGCCTTCGCGCAGGGCGGCGATGGCCTCGTCGTCGCCGTTCATGCCAAAGACCATGACGCCGTCAGAGCCGTCCGCGGCATAGATCGTTTTGCCGCTGGCAAGGGCAGAGGCGGAGATGCCTAATGCGCTGGCGTCGTTATAGGCCCAGAATACATTGGCGTCCGGGTGGCGCACAAGCAGGTCGGCGGCCATTGTCGCGGCGCTGGCGGTTGAATCCTTGGTGTTGTCGACCCGCGCCACGACATCGAGGCCCCCGGCCCTGGCGGCCGCTTCGAAACAGGCGGTGTTCTGCTGGATCGACGGCACCGGCGGGCCGCCCATCACCACAACCCTGGCTTCAGGGCGGCGTTCCTTGATCCAGGCGACCTGACGTTCGTAGGTCCCGCCCTGCTGGCACAGGCTGATTTCCCACCAGACCGTCATGGTCACGCCCGGGCCTGTTGAGTTGACACCGACCACTGGCACCCCCTGTTCGTTGGCACGGGTATAGGCGGCGGCAACGGCGTTCGGGTCCAGCGACCAGGAGCCGATGGCCTTTGCGCCAAGGGTCACAAGCGTGTCGACATGGGACACCTGCCGGTTTGGTGACAGGTTGGCGTCGAGCATTCTGTACTGCCAGCCAAGATCGCCTGCCATCTTCTCCATGATGTCGCTGGCCAGCGCCTGACCGGGCTGGCTGGCGATGGGCGACACGAAGCCGACCATTGTTTCCTGGGCCCCGACCGTCGCGGCCGAAGCCGCCAGGCAAAGCGCCGCAATCGGGGCAACATGTTTCATTTTCATCGTTTCTTCTCCTGTTGGTTTTGTTGTTTTTCGGACCGGGTCGTCATTCCAGCCCGGTTGGGTCGAGCCGCATGCAGACCGCTTTCGGCTCGGTAAAGGCGTTGATGGCCTCGGTGCCGAATTCGCGCCCGATGCCGGACATCTTGACCCCGCCAAAGGGCATGGCGGTGTCGAGGACGTTGTGTGTGTTGATCCAGACCGTGCCGGAGTCGATTTGCCCGGCCAGCACATGCGCCTTGTTCAGGTCGCGGGTCCAGATGCTGGCGCCCAGCCCGTATTCGGTGTCATTCGCTGCTGCCTTCAGGTCGGAGATGGCGTCGAGCCGATTGGCGATCACGACGGGGCCGAAGATTTCTTCGCGCATGACTTTGGCATCGCGGCCCACGTTCCGCAGAAGGGTCGGTTCGTAGAAATAACCCTGCGTGCCCGTCCTGCGCCCGCCGGTCACAACCTCGGCCCCGCTGTCAATGCCGCCCTGGACCATCTCGCTGACTTTTTTCAGCTGCCGCGCCGAGACCAGCGGTCCGAGCGCGACATTCTGTTCAAAGGCATGTCCGATGGGGAGGTTTGCCGCGAATTCGGCGATGCCTTCGACCACGCGGTCATAGACCGGGGCCTCCACAAAAAGGCGTGAACCGGCGGTGCAGATCTGGCCGGAGTTCGCGAAGATCGCCATGGCGGCACCGGGGATCGCCTGTTCCATGTCGGCATCGGCCAGCACGACGGTCGGGGATTTGCCGCCCAGTTCCAGCGTCACACGTTTCATCTGAGGCGCGGCGGCTTGCAAGATGCGCTGTCCCGTCAGGGTCGATCCGGTAAAGGCGACCTTGCGCACCAGCGGATGATCCACCAGCGAGCTGCCGACCGGGTCGCCATAGCCCGTCACGATGTTGACCGCGCCGGGGGGGAATCCGGCCTTCTGGATCAACTCGCCCAGCCGCAGCGTGGTAAGCGAGGTTTCCTCCGAAGGTTTCAGCACGATGGTGCAGCCAAAGGCGATGGCGGGGGCGATTTTCTGGATCGCCTGACCCAGCGGGAAGTTCCAGGGCGTGATCCCGGCCACCACGCCCACGGGCCTGCGTTCGGTATAGGCGCGGTATGTGCCGCCGTCGTTGATGAAGGGCGACAGCGTGATGTATTCGCCCGCCATCTTTGACGACCAGCCCGCATAATAGCGCAGCGCATCCATGGTAAAGGCAAGGTCGATATGGCGTGACACCGCGTAGGGTTTGCCGTTGTCCCAGCTTTCAAGGGTGGCCAGCGCGTCGGCTTCCTGCTCGACGAGAAGGGCCAGCCGTTCCAGCAGCCGGCCCCTGTCCAGCGGGCGCATCTTCTGCCAGGCGGCGCTTTCGAAACAGCGATGTGCGTCTTTCACTGCACGGTCCACATCTTCGGCATTGCCTGCCGCGATATGGGCGAAAGTCTGCTCTGTTGCCGGATTGATCACGGGGATCGTCCGGCCCGAAGCTGCCTCGACCCATTCGCCGCCGATCAGAAGCCTGGCGGGTGGCAGGGTGGTATCGGGAAAGGGGGTGGCTGCTGTGTTCATTCTGTGCTTTCCGGGGAGCTGTCCAATAGGGCTTTCGAGAGAAGCCTAGGGAGCGCAGAGTGCAGTCGCTATCCGCTGAGGGCAGCGATGGCAGGTATATTTGCGAATTTCGGGTAGAGTCGAATGCCCCGCAAAAGTGAGGCGATGGGCGCGGGTCGTTGCACCTTATCTGCAGGGTGTGGTTTGCGCAGTGAACCCGACGGCCGGGTATTTCCGATCTGGACCGGGGTGCGACCAGGGCTTTCACTGAGCCAATATGACAGCAGCCGCGCCTGCCGAGCCTAACGCAATGGCCCGCCGATGGCGGCAGCACGATAGGCGCGCGGGCTTTGTCCCATCACCGCTTGGAACGCGCGGGTGAAGCTGGCGGTTTCAACATATCCCGCACGCTCCGCCACTTCGAGGATGCTCAGCCGGGTTTCCAGCAACATCCGCGCCGCGCGGTCGATACGATGCCGCCGTGCCAACTCGCGGAATGTCGTGCCCTCCGCCCGCAACCGCCGTCCCAGGGTCGAGGCGCTGATACCGAGCCGGGCCGTGACCCTGTCCAGACCGGGTTCAGGGCCTTCGGAGAGGGCCGAGAGGGTCTGGCGCACGTCTTCGGTGAATGTCGTGATGGCGTGGCTGCGTTGATCCAGAAGCTGAATGTAATGCTGCATGAGGGCGACGAGGTTCGGGTCGGCCTGTGCCGCACGGCGGTCCATGTCTTCGGGCCGGAACCACAATGCGTTGACCTCCTGATCGAAGAAAACGGGGCACCCGAACACTGCCTCGTGCCGTCCCAGCCGCGCGGGGCGTGCATGTTCGAACCAGACCTCGGCAGGGGCATAGCGCGGCCCCAGCAGCAGCCGGATCAGCCGGTCGACATAACCCAGTGAAAATTCAACGTCCTGCCTGCGCGGGGTCAGGTCGTTGTCGGTGATGCGATAACGGACATGCGGCGTGGGGCCGGTCTGAACCTCGAAAGTGGTGGCGTCCTGAATGGTGAACACGCTGGAGGCCAGTGCGCGCACAGCCTGGGTGAGATCGGAAGAGGCGACAAAGATATATCCCGCCGGACCCACCAGTTCCGGCCCCATGCGCGATGACAGGTCCAGCCCGAAGGTGTCGCGCCCGATTGCCTGGGCAATATTGTCGAACAGGCGCAGATAGGCGGCAAAAGGCAATGTGGCATCCACATGGTCCAGGTCCCCCGGGCGCATCCCTTCGGCCCCGAGCAGGGCCTCGACAGTCGATTCGGGCAACGGGGCACCATTCAGGATACCGCGCAGAATCTTGGCCTGAATGCGCGGGACGCGCTGCGGTTCTGTGGGGTCTGACGTCATTCTGATCTAAACTATCAATTTTGTGACTGAATAGATCAAGCATGATCGACGGCAGGCCTTATCGTCAAGGCCAGATGACGCGCCCGGTCAACGGGCCAGAGACACAGGGAATGTTCCAATGAGTGAAACGCACAGCCGTTTTGCAACCATCGCCATCGTCGATACGAATGGTTTGCTTCGGGGTCAGAAGGTGCGGGGCGCGGATGTGGCGGGGTTGTTAGACGTCGGGCCGGGCATGTCGCCGGTCCAGCTGGCGCTGGACCCGACTGACGAGATTTTGGACATGCCCGGTGTCACCGATGACAGCGCCGATTTTCACGACGATGTTCTGGCGGTGGATCAGGACAGTCTGCGGCATATCCCCTTCGAACGGGCGGAAGACAGCCCGCTCTATCTTGCGGAATTCACCGGGGAAGCCGCGGCCTTTTGCCCGCGCTCGCTGCTGCGGCGGGTGCTTGCGCGGGCCGAGGCGGCGGGGATCTGTGCCAGGGTCGGCGTGGAGCTGGAGTTCACGCTGTTTGACGAAACCCCGGCAAGTCTGGCGGCCAAGGGGTATGACGGGCTGACCACGGCCACGGCGCACCCGAGCCATGATCTGATCATCTATCAGGCGGCGCAGGCCGATTTTTATGCGGCGGTCGCCGACATGTGTGGCCCCCTGGGCATCGGGCTGGGCAAGATGCACGAAGAAATCGGCGGCGGTTTCATGGAGGCCTGCATTGCCGCGACCACCGCCATGGAGGCGGCGGATCAGGCGGTGTTGTTGAAGAATTTCCTGCGCGTGCTGGCGATGCAACGTGGCCAGACCGTGTGCTTCATGCCGCGCTGGTCGGAACAGGTGGACAGCCAGTCCAGCCACCTGCATGTGTCGCTGACGGACCGGGAGGGCAGGCCGCTGTTCTGGGACGGCGATGCACCGGACCGGATGAGCCAGAGGTTCCGCCATTTCATCGGCGGGATGCAGTCCTATCTGCCCGCGCTGATGCTGGTCTTTGCCCCGACGGTGAATGCTTGGCGGCGCTTTGCCGAAGGGACCTTTGCGCCACCCGCCTTCAGCTGGGGTGTCGAAAACCGAACCACGGCCTTTCGCGTGGTGGGCCATGGCGCGGGATCGCTGCGGGTGGAAAACCGTCTGCCCTGTTCCGATGCAAACCCACATCTGGTGCTGGCCGCGACGCTGGCGGCAGGGCTGGCCGGGATCGAAGAGCAGCTTGAGCCGACCGGGGCGACAATTGGCAACGGCTATGTGCCGGGCGCGGCGAAAGGTCCACCGCTGCCTGACGGTATGGCGGCGGCGATTGCGGCGCTTGAAGGATCATCCCTTGCCAGGGATTGGCTGTCGCCGCGATTTGTCGAAACCTTTACGGCGACACGTTCCCATCAGCTGCGCCAGTTTGAGGGCAAGACGCTGATCGACGAACGTCGGCGTTTCTTCGAGTTGGGATAGGGCATGAAGATCGGAATTCTGGAATGTGGCACCAATCGTCCTGAATGGGCCGAATACGGCCGGTTCGCCGATTGGTTTCCGCCGCTGCTGGCCCAGGCCGGTGTTGCCTTTGACGTGCAATCCTGGTTGGCGTCAGAGGGCGAATTACCGGACAGTGCAGATGTCTGCGACGCCTGGCTCCTGACCGGCAGCCCGGCCAGTGCGGCGGATGATGCGCCATGGCAGCAGGCGCTGAGCGCCTTTCTGGCCCCGCTGATCGACCGCCAGCCGGTGATCGGTATCTGCTATGGCCACCAGCATCTGCACCGGATGCTGGGGGGCAGGGTTGGGGAATGTTCCGACTGGGGTGTGGGCGTGCAGTCCTATGCGGTCAGTGCCGCCCCCGACTGGCTGACGCCTGAGGCCGCGGGCAAGGGATTTGACCTGATCGCGCTGCACCATGATCAGGTGACGCAGCCCGCGCCTGACACGCTTGTGCTGGCCGGGTCGGCATTCTGCCCCTATGGCGTGACCCGGATCGGCACGCGAACGCTGACCTTTCAAGCCCATCCCGAGATGGACCCGGCCTTTGCCGCGCTGGTCTATGAATTTGAGCGTCACCGGATCGGAGATGCCGCAACCGAGGCGGCGCTGGCCACATTGGACCGCCCCCGCGACACCGCGCGCGCGGCGCGCTGGATCATGGGATTTCTGGCGCATCACCTGGAGGAACGCACATGACCACAACGCTGAACGCTCCCGAGACCCGGATTGACCTGTCGGATGCCGGCATGTGGCAAGGCGGCCCGCCGCATGCCGAATTCGCCCGCTTGCGCGCCGAGGCCCCGATTGCCTGGAACGCGCGCAGCGACGGGCACCGGGGGTTCTGGGCGGTGTCGCTGTTTGACGACATCGCAGCCATTTCGCGCGATACGGCGCTGTTTTCGTCGCGCAACGGGGTGATTTCGCTGGACGATTTCGACGATGCCCAGAACGACAAGCGGCGCACGCTGTTGGAAATGGACCCGCCGCAACATGGCAAGATGCGTATGCTGACCATGCCGGGCTTTTCCCGACGTGGCGTGGGGGGGCTGGAAGAGGACGTGCGCGCAAGGATTGCTGCGTTGCTGGACAATCTGGTGGGCGCAGGATCGTTCGAGGCTGTGTCGACGCTGACCAAACAGGTGCCGATCATCACGCTTTGTGCGTTGCTGGGCATACCGGTCGAGCGGACCGAAGATCTGATCCGCTGGTCCGATATGCTGATCGGGTCGGACGATCCCGATTTTGTCGATCCCATCTTTGACGCCTATTCCGAGGCTGAACGCCGGATGATGCCCTTTGGCCATCCCGCCGCCTTGCAGGCCTTTGAGATGGGCCGCGAATTGGCGGCGGACCGGCGCGCCAACCCGCGTGACGATGTGATCACCATGCTGGTGCAGGCACAGGTCGACGGGCGGCCGCTGACCGAAGACGAATTCCTGAATTATTTCCTGATGCTGGTGGTGGCTGGCAACGAAACAACCCGTCACACCATGTCACATGGTCTGCGCGCATTGGCCGATCACCCGCGCGAATGGGACCGTTTCCGTCAGGGCGGGATCAAAAGCCAGACCGCCACGGATGAGATCCTGCGTTGGGCCACCCCAGTGCATTTCGTGCGCCGGATCGCGACGCAGGACACCACGTTGAACGGCGTGCCCATCGCCAAAGGTGACAAGGTGGCGATGTATTATGCCTCGGGCAATCGCGACGAAACACGGTTTGAAGCACCCGAAATCTTCGACATCGGCCGCGAGAAAAATCCGCATATGGCCTTTGGCAAGGGCGGGCCGCATTTTTGCCTGGGCAATTTCGTGGCGCAGCTTCAGGTGCGGGTGCTGATCGAGGAACTGGCGACCCGGGTATCCCGGATCGAGGCCAGCGGCCGGTTTGACATTCTGCGGTCGAACCACATTCACGGGGTCAAGGCGCTGGATATTATCCTGCATCCGGCGGGCTAGCCTGGGTGAACCGGTATCAAGGGCCTGCAGATTAAGCAGACCCTTGATGACGACCGCAGTCGCCCGCTTTGCGAAAGCTCTAGCCCAGGACCGCCCTGACCGCCTTCACTGTCTTGCCGACCACCTCGTCCGCTTCTTCGCGGGTCAGGCAGAAGGGCGGTGCAAAACCGAGAATGTCGCCCTGGGGCATGGCGCGGGCAATCACACCCTCGGCCAGAAGGGCCGCCGCGATGGAGGGACCGACCTTGTCGGAGACGTCGAAATAGATCCGGCCGTCGTGCTGTTTCACAAACTCCAGCGCACAGAGCATGCCCGCGCCGCGCACCTCGCCGACATTGGCGTGCGTGCCGAATGCATCCGCCATCGCGGCGTTGAGGTAGGTGCCCACTTCACCGGCATTATTGATCAGGCCCAATTCGTCGATCAGCCTGAGGTTCGCAACACCTGCCGCTGCGCCGATGGGGTGTGCTGAATAGGTCCAGCCGTGGCCGATGGGGCCGTTTTCATCCGTGCCCTGTTCCAGAACCTTCCACATCTTGTCGCTGACAATGGACCCCGAAAGCGGCGCATAGGCCGAGGTCAGCCCCTTGGCGATGGTGATGAGATCCGGCTTCATGCCGTAGTGATCCGAGCCGAACATCGTGCCGAGCCGTCCGAAACCTGTCACAACTTCATCGGCCACAAGCAGGATGTCATGTTTGTCCAGAACCGTCTGGATCGCGGCCCAATAGCCTTCGGGCGGCGGCACGATGCCCCCGGTTCCCAGCACGGGTTCACCGATAAATGCGGCAATTGTATCCGCCCCTTCACGGTCAATCAGGGCCTCCAGTTCTGCCACGCAATGGGCGACGAATTCGGCCTCGGATTGTTCAAGGTTTTCGCGGCGGTAGTAATAGGGGGCTTCGGTATGGATCACCTGTGCCAGCGGCAGATCGAACTTCTTGTGGAACAGCTCAAGCCCGGTGAGTGAACCGGTGACAAGGCCGGAACCGTGATAGCCGCGCCAGCGAGAGATGATCTTTTTCTTCTCGGGGCGGCCCAGGATGTTGTTGTAATACCAGATCAGCTTGACGTTGGTCTCATTGGCGTCGGAGCCGCCAAGGCCGAAGTAGACCTTGGACATGTTGTCCGGCGCGCGGTCGAGGATCATCTTGGCCAGGGTGATGCTCGCCTCGGTGCCATGACCGACATAGGAATGGTAATAGGCCAGTTCCTTTGCCTGTGCTGCGATGGCGTCGGCGATGTCGCTGCGGCCATAGCCGACGTTGACGCAGTAGAGCCCTGCGAATGCATCCAGCAGGCGGTTGCCGTCGCGGTCCTCGATGTGGCAGCCTTGGCCGCCGGTCACGATCCGCTGGGGGACATTGCCCCGTGCAAAATCAGCCAGATGGGTCGAGGGGTGAAAGAAATTCTCACGGTCCCATTGTTCGAGGTGGTCGTTTTTCAGCATTTCTTTCTCCTCATGCCCAATCGCGGCATATGTATTTGATTTCAGTATATTCTTCCATGCCACGCCGCGCTCCTTCGCGGCCAAGGCCGGATTGCTTGGTGCCCCCGAAGGGGATCGGCGCGCCGGTGACCTTGGTCCGGTTCACCGCCACCATGCCGAATTGCAGCGCCCGCGAGACGCGGTAGATGCGCCGTGGGTCATTGCTGTGCAGATAGGCGACCAGCCCGTATTCCGTGTCATTGGCCAGCGCGATGACCTCATCCTCGCTGTCGAAGGGGGCAATGGCCGCTACCGGACCGAAGGTTTCTTCGGACATGATGGCCGCATCGCGCGGCACGTCGGTCAGGACGGTGGGCTGATAGAACAGCGGGCCAAGGGGATCGCGTGCGCCGCCGCAGGCAAGTTTCGCACCCTTCGCAAGGGCGTCCGCGACATGTTCTTCCTGCTTTTGAACCGCCTTTTCGTTCATCAGCGGCCCGATGTCTG
This sequence comes from Sulfitobacter sp. IGS-18, assembly GCF_059628195.1. Taxonomy (NCBI): domain Bacteria; kingdom Pseudomonadati; phylum Pseudomonadota; class Alphaproteobacteria; order Rhodobacterales; family Roseobacteraceae; genus Sulfitobacter; species Sulfitobacter sp. IGS-18. The sequence continues at coordinate 158,602 of NZ_JCAQIH010000003.1, forward strand.
GATCATCCATGCCGACGCCGAGCGAGAGCGCGCGTGTTGCCGCCGTGAAACGCGTGCAGAAGTCGTCATAGATCGCGCGTTCGATGAAAATCCGGTTGGCGCCAAGGCAATCCTGCCCCGTGGTGGCAAACTTGGCCTTTATCGTTTCGGCGACCGCAACATCGAGATCGGCACCTTTGAACACGATCACCGGCGCGTGACCGCCCAGTTCCATGACAAGCTTTTTCACGGTGTCGGCGGATTGCCGGTATAGAAGCCGTCCGATCTCGGTCGAGCCGGTGAAGGAGAGCGCCCGCACGCGGGAGTCTTTTGTCCAGGGTTCGACCACCTTTGCCGCCTTGCCGGTGACGACATTGAACACGCCCGCCGGAACCCCGGCCTTTTCCGCCAGCTCGGCCAGTGCCAGGGCTGAAAAAGGTGTTTCGCCGGAAGGGTGGGCCACAACCGTACATCCGACGGCCAGGGCGGCAGCGGCCTTGCGGGTCAGCATGGCGGCGGGGAAGTTCCAGGGTGTGATCAGGGCCACGACGCCCACCGGCTCCAGCCAGACCTCGACTTCGGCGTCGGGCAGGTGGCTTGTGACCCCTTCGATATTCGGGCGTTTGGCCTCTTCGGCGTAGAATTCCACAAAGGACGCGGCATAGTCGATTTCGCCCCGTGCCTCTGACAGGGGTTTGCCCTGTTCCAGCACCATGATCCGCGCGAGGTCTTCCTTGTGCTTCAGGATCAGGTCGAACCAGCGGCGCAGGATGGCGGACCTGTCCTGCGGAAGAAGTCCGGACCAGCCGGGAAATGCCGATTGCGCCGCGTCGACGGCGGCAAGGCTTTCCTGTGCGGTCAGGCTGGCAACGTCGCCGACGATATCCCCGGTGGCCGGGTCGGTGACGCGGATGGTCTCCCCCGTGGCCGCCGCAGTCCATTTGCCCCCGATATAGGAGAAACTGCGCACCAGAGACTTGTCGGAAATCTCGTTGCGGGCGGAAAGTGCCGTGTTGGTCATGAGCGGGTCTCCCTTCTGGCCGGATCATCGGCCGGTTTCGAAGGAGGGAGAGACCATATTTCGGGGCTTTGGCAGAGGAATCTCCTGCCCTTTGCCGGTTTGCTGGCGGTTTAGTCCAGGCTGCCCGCGATCAGCGCCAGCGGCGGAATGCCCTGGCCCTTGACCGGTTTGGTCACAACATAGGTGAAATACTTTGACAGCCCGATCCGCGCGTTGAGCATTTCGTCGATCAGGCGTTGGTAGGTGTCGATGTCGCGGGTCAGGATCTGCAAAAGGTAGTCGAACCCGCCACCCAGCGCCCAGCAGGCCAGAACCTCGTCATAACGCTGCATGGCAGCCTCGAAGGCCTGGAAGCTGGCCGCCGTATGGTCGGACAGTTCGGCCGCGACAAAGACCGTCAGATGCGGCCCCAGTTTGCGCAGATTGATCTCGGCGCGGTAGCCTTCGATCAATCCGGCCTTTTCCAGTTTCTTCAACCGTTCCCAGCAGGGCGTCGGCGACAGGTTGACCCGTTCCGCCAACGCGGCCTTGGTGATGCGGCCTTCCTTTGACAGCACCCGCAGGATTTCCAGATCGCGGGCATCAAGCCGCATGGCGCCACCTCCTGTTATGGGGTTACAGCGTTTCGGGAAAATGTTGAATCGCAAATACCTTGCCACGCATCGCGTTCTCAGAACATTTGCGATCCTAGGTCGTGTTGACATTCATTGTCGCCCACCCGTTTCAGTCCAAAATTGCTCAGTTCCAGGCAAGAGAGCGCAGGAATAGCCAGCTATTTCAAGCTCTCTTAACGCAGAAATGGGCAATTTTGGCGAAACCCCTGCGGGGCGCGGCGGATTTTGCCTCTGCCATCCCGGATGTTCGCTTCCAATGATCACATTGCTGCGCTCACATCAGGGCGCCAGCGGCAAAATCCGTCTCGCGCGGGTGGGCGACAATAAATGTCAACACGACCTAGTGCTTCGACCATTCCCCGAAACTTTAGTTGACAGTCAGACCGATCACCGCTGCGCAATCGCCGGCCTTGACCAGCCCGGGAAAGTGACGGCTGATCAGAATGCCGGACCGCTTGGCCCTGAGTTCGGTCGGGGCGACACCCGTGCGGTCGACGGGCCAGACCCGCGCCACAAGATCGCCTTTGGCAACCTCGTCGCCCAAGTCGACGATGGGCTCGCACAGCCCATCCTCCTCGGAGAAGGTGAAACAATCGCCATCGGGCATATCAAGCTGAACCGTGGGATCAATCTGCATTTCGCCTCGTAATATTCCCGCGTGGATCAGCACGTTGCGCAGCCCTTTCTTGGCGATGCCGATGGTCCTGGCCGTCGCGGTGCCGCCCCCGCCGAGTTCGGTTGTGACCAGCACCTTTCCCATCGCCTCCACAGCGGTATCATACATGCCGACATTGTCGATCTCGAAAAGCTGCACCGAGAAGGGGGCGTTGAAGGCCTGCATTGCGGCCAGGCAGGCGGCCTGCTGGGTCTTGTCTTCGAGGATATGCGCCGCTGCGAAAGGCACGAAATCGAGCGTCTTTCCCCCGGAATGAAAATCCACCACCAGATCGGCCATCGGCAGCAAGCTGCGCTGAAAATAATCGGCGATCTTTTGTGTCGGCGTCCCGTCGGGACGACCCGGAAAGGCCCGGTTCATATTGCCCATGTCGAGGGGCGAGGTGCGCCGACCTGCGCGAAAGGCCGGATAGTTGAACGCCGGCACAATGATCACCCGGCCCGTGATGTCTTCGGGTTTCAGGGTGACCGTCATCTCTTGCAGGGCGACAGGGCCTTCATATTCGTCACCATGGTTGCCGCCGGTCAGCAGCGCGGTCGGGCCATCGCCATTCCTGATCACGGTGATCGGGATCATGATGGACCCCCATGCGCTGTCATCACAGCTGTAAGGCAGCCGCAGAAAGCCGTGGTGAATACCGTCGCGATCAAACGGTATTGTCGGCGCAATCGGGTTTTTCTTCATCGCCTAATCCTTCACGACCATTTTGCGCGGCACATCGGCGAGGCATTCATGGCCTGTCTTTGTGATGCGAATGCTTTCGGTGATTTCAAAGCCCCAGTCTTCCATCCAGAGGCCGGTCATGAAATGCATTGTCATGTTTTCCTGCAGCACCGTCTTGTCGCCCGGACGCAGCGAAAAGGTCCGTTCGCCCCAATCGGGGGGATAGCTGACGCCGATGGGATATCCGGTGCGGTTGTCCTTCTCGATCCCGTATTTCCTGAGCACCTTGAAAAACGCATGGGCGATATCTTCGCAGAGATTGCCTTCCTTGGCCGCCTCCAGCCCTGCTTCCATGCCTTCGAGCACCGCTTTCTCCGCATCCAGGAAAGTCTGTGTCGGCTTGCCCAGAAAGACCGTGCGTGACAGCGGGCAATGGTAGCGGCGGTAGGCGCCTGCAATCTCAAAAAAGGTGCCTTCGCCGGATTTCATCGGCGCGTCATCCCATGTCAGATGCGGTGCGGCGGCATCCGAGCCGGAGGGCAGGAGCGGCACAATCGCCGGATAATCGCCACCGCCGCCGATTTCGGGGTCAAAACGCAGGCCCGCGTCATAGATATCTGCCACCAGGTCGCATTTGCGGATGCCCGGTTCGACCTTGTCAAAGATGCGCTCATGCATGCGACCCACGATGCGCCCGGCGATGCGCATGTAGTCAAGCTCGGTCTCGGATTTCACGGCGCGCTGCCAGTTGACCAGCGCTGTGGCATCGGCAAAGCGTGCGTCGGGCAGGTGGCTCTGAAGCGACGCAAAGGCCGCTGCCGAGAACCAGTAATTGTCCATCTCGACACCGATTGTGCCCTTTGCCAGCTTGCGGTCGGCCAATTGCGCCGAGAGATAATCCATCGGGTGCCGCTCTGTCGATTGGACGTATTGGTCGGGGTAGCCGATGATGTTGGCGGGATCCATGAAACAGGTTCTGAGCGCGCCATTGGCATCCTGCCCGCGCCCATACCAGATCGGTTCTCCCTCCAGCCCCAGTACCACGCATTGATGCACGTAAAAGGACCAGCCATCATAGCCGGTCAGCCAGTTCATGTTGCTGGGGTCGGAGATAATCAGCAGGTCAAGGCCACGCTGTTGCATGGCCTGGCGTGTCTTGACGATGCGCGCGTTGAATTCATCGCGGGAGAAATGGAGTTTTGGCGTTGGCATGATTGTACCCCGTCTAGCTGCTGAAGGTGGCACCCTTGCCAGCGGCCTGAGCACGTTGGCGGGCAAGAGTGGCAATGGCGGTGTCCTGAACGCCAGTGCCGGTGAGATCGGCGATGATGATATCGGCATCGGAGCGGCGACCCGGCGCCTTGCCCGCTGTGATATCGCCCAGTTCCGAAAATCTGCGATCGGCGGGTATCACGCCCGCCTCGATGGCGGCGCGCAGCTCGCCCTTGACCGCGCATTGCGCCTGAGAGTCAGGGACGTAGAGCGTCGCCCTGGACAGACAGGCCGGCGCCAGTTCGGATTTGTGCTCCTGGTCCGAGCCCATCGCGATGATCAATTGTCCCGGTTGCAGCCAGTCCGCCATGATCAGTGGCTCAGATGACGGCGTGGTGGTCACCACGATATCGGCGGCCTTTACCGCGCATGCGATGTCCGCCTCGGCGGTGACATCGATCCCCAGCTCGTCTGACAGGCGCGTGGCCATTGCCTTTGCCTTGGCAATGTCGCGGGCCCAGATCACCGCGCTTTTGACCTCGCGCACCAGCAGCAGCGCCTTGAGCTGCAGGGCGGCCTGCACCCCCGCACCCAGGATGCAGGCGTGCGTCGCACCCTTTCGCGCAAGATGTCGGGCAGCGACGGCCCCGGCTGCCGCTGTGCGCACATCCGTGAGATAGCCATTGTCCAGAAGCAGCGCCTCAAGCATCCCGGTCCGGCTGGAGAACAGGACCATGAGCCCGGTGGTGCTGGGAAGGCCCAGTTTGGGGTTGTCGAAGAACCCCGGGCTCATCTTCATGGCAAAGCTGTCGACACCGGGGACATAGGCGGATTTGACACAGACCTCGCCGTTATGGTCGGGGACCATCAGGGTCATGATCGGCGGCATGACAACCTTGCCCCCGGCCAATGTCGTGAAACCCTCCTCGACACAGGTCACCGCATCGTCATCCAGCGGCACCAGTTCGCGCAGTTCGGCTTCGGTCAGGATCTTGATCTCAGGCATTTTTCACCCCTGCCGCAACATCCACATCTTCGCCGGAGATGATCCGGTGATGCAGGCTCATGTCGATGTTCTGACCGGAGATCAGGGAGACACAGCGCCCCGGCTTGTCGATCTTGCCCGCCAGCAAGGCGGCGATGCCGACGCTGCCTGACCCTTCGATGACCTGGCGTTCCTGCCAATAGGCGTGGCGAATGGCGGCGGCGATTTCGGTTTCCGTGACCAGCACGATCTGATCCACCAGATCGCGGGTCATGGCAAAGGTATGGGCGTTGTCCATCCCGATGCCGCCGCCCAGGGAATCCGCCAATGTTGCGACTTCTTCCACCATCACCGGTTTCCCGGCGTTCAACGACGCGTGCATCGCCGCACCGCGTTCCATCGAGATGCCGATCACACGGATTGCCGGGTTGGCCGCCTTCATCACCATGGCCACGCCCGAGATCAGCCCGCCCCCGGACAGGGGCACCAGTACGCTCTGCAGGTCGGGGGCCTGTTCCAGGATCTCCAGCGCCACGGTGCCTTGCCCTGCGATGATATCGGGGTGGTCAAAGGGGGGCAGCATGACCATGCCTTCACCCACCAGCCTGTCGACCTCGACCTGCGCATCGTCCTGGCTGCGCCCGACGATGCGCACCTCGGCGCCCTGCGCCTTGATCCCGTCCACCTTGTTCTGCGGCACCAGTTCGGACATGCAGATGATGCAGCGTACCCCGGTCTGGGCAGCGGCATAGGCAAGGCCGCGCCCGTGATTGCCGGTCGATACTCCGACAACACCCCGGGCGCGCTGCGCCTCGCTGAGAGACAGGACCGCATTGGTGGCCCCGCGCAGTTTGAAGCTGCCGGTGACCTGTGTGTTTTCAAGCTTCAGGCGAATGTCGCCGCCTGTTGCAATGCTCAGCGTTTCCGACGCCACGGTCGGCGTCCGCCGTATCGTGCCTGCGATCCGTGCGCGCGCAGCGTAACTTGTCTGAAGTGTTATTCCAGAGCCCATCTTTCCGTCCTGTCTATGATCTACCTGGTGAACAGCGTACCGCCTGAAGGCACGTTATCCGCAATCGCAAGATGCCGCATGCAGCGCCAGATCATCGCCTGATTGGAGGTGATCACCGGCTTGCCCAGGCGGGCTTCGATTTGAGCCACACAATCCAGCGCACGCAGCGCCGTACAAGAGATAAAGACCGCATCAGAGTCCGCGTCGCAGGCGGCGACTGCGGCTTCGATGATGCTGCCCTTTGACAGCCGCGCCATCTCGCGGTCATCCGACAGGCCAAGACAGGTCGCATTGATCACCTCCGGCCCGTGATCGGAGAAATAGCGCACAAGCGTATCGGTCACATCCTGCGTATAGGGTGTAAGCACGCTGATTTCCCTGACCCCCAGGGCAGCAAAGGCATCGAAGGCGGCCGAGCTGGGCGTCACGCAGGGCGTGCCCGGTTTCGCGCTGTTCATCGCCGCCGCAACCTGATCGTTCCCCAGAACCACGGAGGCTGCGGTGCACCCATAGACCAGCACGTCCAGCGGTTCATCCGGCAGGATATCTGCCGCCGCCGCCGCCAGAAGCGGACCGGTTCGCTGCAGGCTTTCATGGGTCGTCGGGTTCTCATAGGGGATGCGGTTGACGTAAACCCCGACATCCCGCCCCTGCATCAGGCGCGCGAAATCCGCTTCTGTCGTGTGGTCCGTGGCCAGCACCACCAGCCCGATCCGTTTTGCAATCGCACGGGCATCCAGCCGGGCCACCACGGAAGACATCGAAGCCTGGACCCCCGGCGTCACGGGACCGCTCACACAACCAGAACCGGGCATTGCGAGAGACTTGTCACCTTGTGAGAGACACTCCCCAGCAAAAACCCTTCGATTGAGCCCATGCCACGGCTGCCCATGACGATCAGGTCATTTTCGTGTTCCTGTGAAAAGCTGACGATGGTCCGTGCGGTGGGGCCGCCTTTGACGAAGGCCCTGATCTTTGTGCAGCCGCTTTCGCGCGCGATGGCGGCGCCACGCTCGGCGATTTCCTTGGCATGAGCCTTCATGATTTCGTCGACATTGTCGGGCTTTTCGGCATCGGTCACATACATGGAACCCTCCAGCACGGAATGGTGCCGGTGAAGTGTCAGAACTGTCAATTCGGCACCGCAGAGTTTTGCGAGTTCCGCGCCCTTGCGCAACGCAGATTCCGATCCGTCAGACCCGTCGAAGGCAATCAGTATTGATTTGAACATATCCGTGCTCCGTTTACTTGGCGAAGGCGACGTCGCGCAGGAACAGCGCGATCTGAGGGAAGAAGATCATCAAGACCGAGACGCTCAGCAACATGGCCACGAAAGGCGGGGTGCCGCGGATCACGTCCAGATAGGGACGTTTGAAGACCGCAACTGCCGTGAAGATATCGCATCCGAAGGGCGGGGTGGCCGAACCGATGGCGGCCTGCAATGTGATCAGCGTGCCGACAAGGATCGGATCAAGGCCCGTCTTTTCCACCACCGGGGCAAAGATCGGCACAAAGATCAGGATGACCACGATCGGATCGACAAACATGCAGCCGATGAAGAAGGCGATGGCAATGGTGAAAAGCACACCGATCTGCCCCATCTCATCCACCCCGATTGCACCCAGGATCTGTTGCGGGATCTGCGCAAAAGAGAGGACCCAGGCAAAGGCCGCCCCAGCGCCCACGAGGATAAAGACCACGGCGGTGACCATCCCGGTGGACAGGGCCACATGATACAGGTCGGTGACCTTCATCGTGCGGAAGATAAAAGTCTCAAGGACAAAGGCATAGGCCACGCTGATTGCGGCGGCTTCTGTCGGGCTGAAGATGCCGAAAAAGATGCCGCCAATGATCAGAACCGGGAACCCGAGTGGCCATAATGCGCGTCTGACCGATGTGATCCTTTCGCTCCAGCTGGCCTTTGGTTCTGTCGGCACGTTGTTAATCTTTGCATAGATCATGCTGTAGATCGAAAACATGAACAGGATCAGCAGGCCGGGGCCAAGTCCGGCGATGAACAATTCGGGAATCGACGCCTTGGCCACGACGCCATAGATGATCATCCCGATGCTGGGCGGGATCAGAAAGGCGATGTCGCTAGAGTTGACGATCAGGGCGAGCACGAAGGAATCCTTGTAGCCGCCTTTCAGCATCCGGGGTCGGAGGGGGGTGCCGACGGCCACAACCGTGGCCTGGGTGGAGCCCGACACGGCCCCGAACAAGGCACAGGCCGAGGCGGTGCTGACGGCCAGACCACCCCGGATGTGCCGGATGAAGGCCATCACCATGTCGATCAGCCGCCCGGCCGATTCCCCCCGCGTCATGATGTCGGCGGCGAGGATGAACATCGGCACGGCGATCAGGGAGGAGGGGCGGATGCCGCCCAGCATCTGCTGGATCATGAATTCGGTCTTGTCGATTGTGCCGAAGAGTTCGATCACGCCGATAAACGCCCCGGCGATCAGCGGAACCATCATCGGAAAGCCCAGAAGCAGAAGCACGATCATCACGGAAAACATCACGAGTGCCATTGTCAGACCTCCAATTCCAGTTCCTGCGCATCCGCCTCACGCAGGTCGGTTGCCAGGTAGATTTCAGGTTCCTGAAGATTGCGCAGAAAGGTCAGCGCGTATTGAACGCCCGTCACGAACAAGCCAATCGGCACCCATAGGTAGCTGATATAAATCGGTATCCCGAGCGCCGGATAGACCCGGCCCTTGGCCTGAAGGCTGATGATATATTGCACCGCATACCAGGCGAGCACCAGCAACAGAACCGCCGTTACCGCGGTGATGATGATGATCAGGATTTTCCTGGCCCGCTCCGGCAGCGCATCGGAGATTGCGGACATCCGGATGTGCCGCCCATGGCGTGCCGCGTAGCCGATCCCGGCAAAGGTCACCAACAGGATGAAGATACTGTTCAGCTCTTCGGCAAAGATGATGGAGTGGTTGAATACGAACCGGCTGATCACATTCGCGATGGTGTTGATTGCCATCAGGATCACACCGGCCGCCATGATGACCCGTTCGAGCGCGGCAATGCCGCCGTCGATGGCATCAATGATACCGGCCAGTCCCGCCCGTTTTTGCGTTGTATCGTTCATTGTTGCTCCCCGTTGGCAGGTGCCGCCTTGGTGGCCCGCGTCGTTCTTGCTTGTCGGGCCTGTCGGCACAGAGGTTGCGGGCCCGGACATCCGGTCTGGGCCCGCAATTGGCCGGTATCCGGCGCGTGATGCGCCAGGTTTGGCAAATTACTGCTGCGCCGCGGCCAGGTCTTTTTTCATTTGCTCAAGGATCTCTGCGCCGCGCTCACCGGCACGTTCCACAAATGCCGCCTCGACCGCTTTTGCGCGTTCCTTGAAGGCGGCGCGTTCTTCCTCGGTCAGCCGGACAATGGTGTAATCGGGGTTGGTTTCCTTGATCTTGGCCAGACCTTTGGCATCCAGCTCGACCGCGACATCCAGGATATAGTCATGCGCCGCCTGGGAGGCGTTCTGGACAAGCTGTTTGTCCTCATCGCTCAACCCGTCATAAAAATCGGCATTGGCCATGACCGCCGTGGTGTACTGACCGTGGCCGGTATAGGTCATCACCTTGGTCAGATTGTCGAGCCCATAGGCCTCGATCCAGATCGCCGGGTTTTCCTGCCCGTCCACCATGTTGGTTTTCAAGGCGCCGATCAGTTCACCCCATGCCATGGCAATCGGCGATGCGCCGAAGGCGGTATAGGTTTCCAGCAGCAGCGGCGAGGTCATGGTGCGGATCTTCATCCCTTCCAGATCCTCGGGCGTGCGGAATTCTTCCATCGTTGTGACCACCTGTTCGCCCTCGGGGAAAACCGCCAGCAGCTCCAGACCCTGTTCACGATAGATGCCGTGGAACATCTCGTTGATGGCGACGCTTTCCTTGAAGAATTTGCGCACCACTTGAGGGTCGGTTGGCTGGATATAGGGCACCAGAAAGGCTTCGGCCTCGGGGATCAGGGCACCGGTGAAGCCCGGTGACTGGTCGATGAACTGAAGCAGACCGGCCTGGGCCTGTTCCATGGCATCGGCGGATTCACCAAGCGAGCCGACCGGATAGATCTGCACCGTGTGGTCGGAATTGGCTTCGATTTCTTCCTTGAATTTGGTGGCATACAATCCCTGCGGATCTGTCAGCCCTTCTTCCATGGCATAGCGCCAGTTGTCAGCATGCGCCGTGCCCGCCATCAGTGCCGCCGCCATCAGCGGCGCGCAGAGGCGCAACGTTTTCCCTGCGAATCCAGTCATACTATTCTCCCAGTTGTTTTATGTTCAGTTTGCGATATCGCATCACTTTCCGAACATTGAACTGTGAGTCAATTTATTTATTGTTGTGGGACAATTTCAGTAGGCGAACTGAGGAAGCGGCTCTCGCGGGCGCGACAGCAGGGAGGCCAGCAGTCTGAGGGCCTGCCGGAAGCGCTCCGTGTCACGAATGCTGCCCAGGGAAACGCGCACGGCGTTTCTGGGTGAGGACCTGGGCGCGAGGAACGGAGATTCCGGTGACACAGCCACATTCAGCTGCCGGGCATGGGAGCTGAAGGAGCTCGAATCCCAGTCCGACGGCAGTTGCAACCACAGATGCAGCCCCGAGGGGTGACCCTTCCAGTTGAACCTGGAAAGCTCCTGTGATGCGATGCTGTACCGCTTGCCGATTTCCACCCGCTGCCAATCCGCCATCGCCTGCGCCGTGCCGTCCTCTACCCAGCGCGATGCCAGTTCGCAGATCAATGGGGTTGCCATCCAGCCAAAGACCATCAGCCGGGCCGTCAACGCCGGTAACAGGTGGTCCGGCCCGACAACGTAACCTGCGCGCAATCCGCTGACCGCGCATTTGGTGAAACTTGTCAGATAGATCGAAAGCTCGGGCGCGAATTGTGAAACCGGCGTCTGGCGATCCGAGGCGACCGGGCCGAACACATCGTTTTCAATGATGTACAGCCCGTGCTGGCGGGCAATATCCGCGATCTGTCTGCGCCGTTCGTCGGGCATCATATGCACATTCGGATTGGCCAGGGATGGCAGCAAATACAAGGCCTTGGGCGAAAATTCAGCGCAGGCTTTCGCCAGTTGATCCGGCAGGATGCCATGTTCATCGGTTTCCAGCCCAATATGGCGATAACCGAAGTAGGCCGCGCTTGAAACCAGCAGGTGATGGGTCACCGTGTCCGACAGGATGACATCGCCGGGATGCAGGACAGCCGACAGCGCGGCCGACAGGCCATGGGTCACCCCATTTGTCATCAGAACCGACTCCGCGCGGGTTTCGAGCCCGCATGTCGCCAGCCATTTGACACCGGTCTTCCGGTGTTTTTCATGGCCGATATTGGGGCGGGTCGAAAGGTAAAGCGCCGGATCGAGGTTGGTGTGCATTGTCTGCAGGGTCGACCGCATTGCGTCGACATGCATGCGATTGAACAATGGGCGCGATATCGACATGTCGAACAGGTTTTCCGGCTCGGATTCCAGTTTGAAGGGCTGTTCCTCGGATGTTGCTGAATCCATGACATAGCTGCCACGCCCGATCTGACCGTCAATCAGGTTCTGGCGGCGCAGGATGTCATAGGCCTTGCTGACGGTATTGACGCTCAGCTTCAGGTCGTCGGCCAGCTGTCGATGGGTTGGCAGTTTCCGTCCATGCGACAACCTTCCGTCATGGATTGCATCCGCAATGGTTTGGGCAAGGCTGACATGCAGCGGCGATTTGAGCGATTCTCGGGAAGGCAACCAATTTGTCATGCGACAATATTGTTCAATCCCCCCGCGCATACAAGCAGATCATTCGACAGCAACAGGCCCCGGCAGGGTGGATTTGAAACGCGGGGCGGAACACCGGACGCGCGCAAGGAACGCGCCGCGCGTTTTCAGATGGGCCCTGGCACTTGCTTTGTTTCAGGGCGTTCAGCGCCGGTTAACTGCCCTGTGCGAAGTTCACGCTGAAAAAACAGCGGCTGTGCCATGCCAGATTATGATCTTAATTTCTTCGACCTATCTCAGATGCATACCTCGAACTGGGGTGCTGTTCATTCCCCCGATGGCGGCAGCTGGAATGTGGGAACGGATACGATCTACCTCTATCCGTGGGCGATAATCGACACCGTTTCGGTCACGGATGACGACGGCAGCTTTGCCGATGATGATTTCACGCAATCGCTGACCTACGATTATTTTCCCTTTTGGGCCGGGACGAATGTTCAGAACGAATACATGCTGACGGTCGAGGATGCCCTCGGCAACCAGTATGAGCTGGCTGCCGTCACCGCCGATCACAACAATTTTTTTGTCGAATGGTTTGCCTTTGTAGGTGCCGCGCCGCCCACGGGGGAAAACCTGCTTATCGTGGGGGTTCAGGACAGTGCCAGCATGTCTTACAGCCCGGCCTGTTTTACACCCGGCGCGATGGTCCGGACGGAGCGGGGCGAGGTGCCGGTTGAGCATTTGCGAGAAAGCGAGATGGTCTGGACGCTCGACCACGGGGCGCAGCCGCTGCGCATGGTGGCAGGTCGTCAACTGAGGTTTTCTGCCGGCCCGCATCCACACAAGCCGATCCTGATCCCGGCGGGAACCATAGGCAGCGGCGGGCGGCTGGTGGTGTCGCCGCAGCACCGGCTGTTGCTGCGCTGTGACCGGCGCGGAGAGGTTCTGGTGCCCGCCAAGTCGCTGCTTGCGCTGCGCGGGGTGCGTGTAATGCAGGGGAAGCGGGCGGTCCAATATCTGCACCTCGCCTTTGAACGTCATGAAATCATCATGGTCGACGGCGTTCTGACGGAGAGCCTGCATGCGGGACCGATGGCACTGCGCGGTCTTGCCCCCGCCGCGCAACATAGACTTCGGCGGATTATTGGCTCCCCCGGTGCAAGCCCGCCGGCGCGCCCGATGCTGACTGTCCGCGATGGGCGCGCACTCGCAGCGCGCCATGCCGACAGGGGGTTGCCAACCCCGGTCCCCGTGCTGGACCGAAAGGGGGTTCGGGCCTGATGCGACACTGCTTGCGGCGCTTTTTCTACTGTCTGGCAGCATGCAATGTTGAGGTGCAAGCCGGACAGATGCGCATGGCCCGGGATCGGCATGATTGCCATCAGCGCCCCGGCTAGCCCTGGAGATCCGGCACCAGACGCGCGCTTTCGCGCCGGAGCAGCAGATCATCACCGTCATACTCTCGGCGCGGGGATCCTGTCCGGCAAGGCCCGACAGGTTGACGATGCCGATTCAACAACGCCCTTCATTCAAGTGACGCATCAGGGATTGCCCTTAGCACGTTGACAGTGGCACCGAATGTGGTTGCAGCTGGCAACACGCTCTCGCTGAAACGTGCAATGACCAGGCCCTGTGACGGGACCACCAGTACGACCTGGCCGAAGTTCCCGCTTGCGAAATAGGACCCCGCCGGGGCGCCCATCTTGCGTCGCTGCCGGGCGCCGTGGCTCGGCCCGTCATTCACCCAGAAGCCCGCGCCATAACCGCCGTCGGCCAAGGGCGTCGATGTGGTCGAATAGGTCACCCAGCCGTCGGGCAGGATTCTGCGGGAATCGACGGTTCCGTTATCCAGGAAAAGCTGCCCGAACCGCGCCCAGTCCCGCGCTGTCGCATAGATGAAGGCGGCCCCCATCGGCGCGCCGGCCTGATCGAATTCCATCACTGCGGAATGCATCCCAACCGGACCAAAAAGCTCGTCTTTTGCAAAGGCGGTGATGTCCCCCGGCCGGCCGCCGATGACGTCGCGAAGGATGCCCGAGAGGATGGCATAGTTGCCGTCGGTGTAGGACCAGCGCGTGCCGGGCTCGGCGAATGTAGCAATTGCGGAACGTGCTGCGGTGTCAGCTGACAGGAACAGCATCTGCGAAGCGGGATCGAAGCCTGTGTTCGCAGCGCCAAAGGGCTGACCGCTGGTCTGACGCAGGAGTTGGTCGATGGATACATTGTGCCGTGGGTCTTTGGGATCGGCCCAGAGCCTGACAGGGGCAGGGGTGTGGAGTGCGACCTTGCCGTCCCGGACCAGGATCCCGATCAGGGCGTTCACGACAGATTTGGCGACGGACCAGCTTAACATCGGTGTTTGCTCCGACATTCCAGCCGCATAGCGTTCGGACAGGATCTTGCCATCCTGCAGGATGACAATCGCTTTGACGGCCTGGTCGGTGTCTTGCATCAGGTCATCCAGTGCGCGTTCCAGCATTGGCAGGCCTGAGTGCTGAGGCGTGATTTCCGGCTGCGGATCCTGAAGGGCGGCTTCATTCGGCCGGGGCCGGGTGCTGTCGTTCAGAACCGTGCATCCGCGACCGGATGCATGGGCGGCGACAGACGCCGATCCTCCGAACAGCCGCACCTCAACCTCTTTGGCCTCCTGATCCAAGGCATATTTCAGCCCCGGCGAGACCTGTCGGAGACCACCGATACGCCGGATGTAGTGCTGAAAAACCTCTTCCGTTTCACGCTCGGCGACAAAGGTCTCACTGCACAGCAGATGAGCCGTCATCGATGTGGCCACCTTCGGCGCCTTGGAGCACCCCACGATCAACACAGAGGCGATCAGCACCAGTGCGGGCAGGGAAATTATGTAACGGGTGGTTTTCATGTCTTGAGAATACGAGGATTGCTCGTATTCTCAACTCGGGTTTCAAACTGACGGGGACGTCCGCGTGAATTGAGGAATTAGCATGCCGGATCAAAGACGTAGACCAACCCAGGCCCGTTCGCAGGCGACAGTTGCCGCCATTCTTGACGCGGCCACTCGCATTTTGCGAAGGGGTGGCACACAGGAGTTGACCACGAATCGGGTGGCCGAACTGGCGGGCGTGGGCATCGGGTCTCTCTATGGCTATTTCCAGAACAAGGCCGACATCCTTGATGCATTGGCGGAAGGCATCCTCCAAGCCGACGAATTGGCGGTACATGAACTGCTCAATGCCGCCGAACCTGACATCGTTGGGCGGCTTGTCCAGCTTCTGGTGAGACGCCATCGCACCGATCGCGTCGTCCGGCGCATCGTTCTGAGCCATCATGCGGCGCGGGGGCAGCTTCCGGCACATCAGGACCGGGCAATGCAGATGATCCGCCTGGTGTCCGAGCATCCTGCGGTTCGGTCGCAGCTGAGCGGGCTTGATCCCGCCACGACCTTCGTGGCTGCCCATTCGATCCTGGGCGTGTGCCGGGCCCTGACGACTCTCGAAGCGGACGCGAGCGATGTTAAGGAGATTGAGGTGCGACTGGCGGATCAGATCAGGCTGACGTTGCAGGGAGGTGGCCAGCTTCGACCCGCTGAAATGCAACCCCGGACGAAAGCGGAATAACCACCATTTGTCTTAATGTTGGTGCTGCCCGATCAAACCAGCACAGGACGCCCGGCTGGCACTGCGACGCGTCAGGACTTTCACCGGATCGGGGTCGTGCTGCAGTTGTTACCACTCAATACCATGCCAAATAAGCATACAATATTGTGACAATATGCCGTAAATTTGCATTACGTTTTCGCGGCTTTCGCGCGCAACGCCATATTTTTCGCCGATTTTTTAAGAGCCGCAGGCAGCGCAATTGTAACAAATTTGTTCGCGAGGGTGAAAATACATACAATGTCACTTCAATTTGTCGATCCAATTCGATAGGCACAATTCAGTAGGAGAGCGATAATCAATGCCCTGGACGACTGACATTCTGAAAAGCGGCAAGCCGCGCTATATCGCGATTGCAGATGCCATCGCCCAGAAAATAGCTGATGGAACCCTTGCGATGGGCGACCGGCTGCCGCCGCAGCGCAAGCTGGCAGAGACCTTGGGCATCGATTTTACCACCGTATCGCGTGCATATGCAGAGGCGCAGACCCGCGGGCTGGTCGATAGCCATGTAGGGCGCGGCACCTTCATTTCCGGGCAAATCGCGCATTCCGGCCCCGATCCGATGCGGCTGCGTGATGAAGATCTGTCGATGAACATGCCGCCGGAACCGACAGACCCCGATCTGCAGGCGCGCATGAAGCAGGGTTTGGATTATGTGTCGGCCAATTTGATCGGTCTGTTGCGTTATCAATCCCCCATCGGTGCCGAAAAGGACCGTCTGGCAGCGTCAAGCTGGCTCAGCATGCGCGGCATGGTCCCGAACCTTGAACGTGTTGCGGTGACGCCGGGGGCACATGCCACCATGGCTGCGATATTTTCAATCATCGCAAAGCCCGGTGACCGCGTGTTATGCGAACAGATCACCTATCCCGGTCTGCGCAATATTGCAGGGCGTTTCGGCCTGACATTGGTCGGAGTCGCGCGGGACGCGGATGGGATGTTGCCCCATGCGCTTGAGCGGGCAATCGAAGAGCACGGACCCAAGGCGCTGTACCTGAACCCGACACTGCAGAACCCGACCACCCATACAATCCCCGAGACCCGGCGGCTTGAACTGGCCGAAGTTTTGCGCCGCCACGCGCTGACGCTGATCGAAGATGATGCCTATGGATTCATCCCGGCCAAGGCACCGGCGCCAATTGCCCTGTCCGCACCGGAGCTGACCTGGCACATTGGCGGCCTGGCAAAGTGTATCGGTGCCGGGCTGAGACTGGCTTACACTGTGGCGCCGACCGCGAAATGCGCCTTCCGGCTGGCACAGGCCATCCGGGCGCTGGCGGTTATGCCCTCTCCCCTTTCGACGGCGCTTGTGACCCAGTGGATCGAAGATGGCACCGCCGACCGGATCCGCCGGTTCATCCGCGCGGAGAGTGCGGCGCGTCAGGCGATTGCGCGGGATGCGCTGGATGGCTTTGAATTTCAGTCGGCTGAAAATGCATTCAATATCTGGCTGGCGTTGCCCAAGGGTATGGGGCGTGCAGATATTGTCGCCCGGCTGGCGGGGAGACAGCTTGGCGTCATGCCTGCGGATGCATTTACCGTGTCAGGGGCACCGCAGGAACGCCTGCGGATCAGCCTGGGCGGATCGGTCACCCGCGAAACCCTGCGCGAGAACCTTTATTTTCTGGGAAATACGCTTAGCCCGAACGCATATATGGGCTAGGTCGCGTCACGGGCGTCGGCGTTTTTCATATCGGTCGATTGCCGCGATGACCCAGGGAATGTTTGGCATGAAGATAAAGATGCGGGTGAGCTGAAAGGCGGTGACCAGCGCCAGGTCCACGCCCAGGAATTTGGCGGTCAGGGCCATTTCCGTCACGCCGCCAGGAGCAACGCCAAGCACGAGGATCTCCCAATCCAGATCGAACAGGGCTGCCAGTCCGACGCCAACTGCCGACACGATCCCCAGCAACAATAACGTGCTGATTGCCGAGGTGACCACAAGGCGGCCGCCCTTGAGAAGCAGCTCACGCCGAAAGACACTGCCCAACCAGGTGCCAAGCACGATCTGTGCGGCAGACAGGATCAGCGGCGGAAAGGCCGTCGGTTCCAGACCTGTCGCCGCAGCCGCAGCCGAGAAGGCCAGCGGACCCAGGAAATAGGGGTTGGACAGCCGAAGCTTCTTGAACAGGAGCGCCCCGCTGATCGCCAGAAGTGCCAGAAACCCGTTTCCGATCAGATCGAAACTGCCGCCCCGGATCAGGCCGCTGCGGTCGGGCCAGCCATCGACCGAATAGATGGTAAGCGGGACCAGAATGACAACGGCCGCAATGCGCATGGTCTGCGACAGCACGATGGGGCCCGAGTCGATGTTCAGCTTTTCGGCCATCACGGCGGCTTCGACCGGGCTGGTCGGAAAGGTGGCCAGAAACGACTGCGCCAGACGCATGTTGCCCATGCGGGCTGTCAGTACCGCGACAATGCTGGCGATCACTGCGGTGATCAGCGCCGCGCCGATCAGCAGCGGGGCGAGGGCCAGAAGCGCGGTCAGGGCCGCCGGGGTAAAGGCCAGCCCGACCTGTGCGGCGATGGTCATCTGCCCGAAGGGGCGCGTTTTGACGGGAACTTTCACGGTGATCACACCGCTGATATATGCGGTTGCAGACAGTACAAGTGGCCCGATCATCCAGGGCAGCGGCACACCCAGATTTGAAAACACCCACCCCGCGCAGGTTGCCAGACCGTATAATGCCGCCAGAGCAAGAACAGTGTTCAGACGTGTTGACATGGATTGGGTCCTTTCCGGCAAAGTCGCCGTGTCGACCGGCCTGTGTCGGGCCTGTTTGTTGCTCCCGGCCTAGCGCGGCGGTAAGGCATTGCAAAGACCGCGGAGGCGTTTGACGGCATCAGATATCTGAGAAATAGTCATGATTTCAACAGGTTGTCACTTTTGATCCGAAGCCTGCCTTTTGCTTTGGGTAGGCTGACAAAAAGTTCTGCTTCACAGCGGCACCTTGCCGAGGAAATCACACACGGCGCTGTCAAATGCGGCGCTGCAATCGACGTTGACCGAATGCCCGCCTTCCAGATCGGTGATGCCGATGGAGGGATGCATGCGCGACAGCCAGTTCCGAATGGGTTGAAACTTGCTCTCCTTCACGCCGTTGATCAGCATGGCAGGCACGCGCAGTTCTTGCAGTCGGTGCTGGACGGATAGTCGCGGCAACCCTTCGCCCAGTAGCAGGGCCAAACCGTCGGGATCGGTGCCATCTGCGTCCCTGGTCAGCGCGGCGCGCAGGTCGGCGGGGAAGCGGCGCGCGTGGACCGGATGATAGGGCAGGCCGCGCAGCGCATCGGCGCCATTGGTTTTCAGCGCGTTGATGCGATTGGCATTCGCTTCTTTCAGCTCATCCGGCCAGTCATGCCTGAGCGCGGCATTGGCGTTGGTGAACACCAGCGCGCCACTGTGCTGCGGCAGGTCAAGCGCATAGCGTAACACAAGCCCGGCACCAAAACTCTGACCGCAAAGGTGCCACCGTTCTATCCCCAACTCCTGCCGCAAGGCGTCCAACTGGCGCACCAGATATTCTGGATCGGCCTCAGCGGCAGACTTGGGGCTGCTGCTGTCGCCATGCGCGGGCAGATCGACACGGATTCGGCGAAAGCTCAGCGCCAGGCTTTCGTTCGGTTCCCACAGGCGGCGGCTGACAAGCAGACCATGTACCATCAGTAGCGGGGGAAGCCCCATGTCGGGATCGGCGGAACAGGCGAGCGGCATGGATCAGGGGTTTTCCGAAGTTACCGGCACGGCGCGGCCTTCATCATCCAGGGCCACGAAGGTAAAGTTGGCTTCGGTCACCATTTCGCTTTTGTCCGACTGTCGCGGGCGCCGCCACGCGTCCACATGGATCACCATCGACGTGCGCCCGACCTTGATCAGGGAAGCATAAAGCGACACCTCGTCCCCGACCTTGACCGGGCGATGAAATATCATCGCGTCCACTGCAATTGTCGCGCTGCGCCCGCCCGAGGTCAGGGCGGCAACATTTCCGGCGGCAAGGTCCATCTGGCTCATCAGCCAGCCGCCAAAGATATCTCCGGCTGGGTTGGTGTCTGCCGGCATCGCGACTGTGCGAATGGTCGGGTTGCCCTGCGGCGGCGGGTCTTCGCGGCCCATCAGGTCAGGCTTCCGAGGTTGGTGCCTGTGGCGATCTCTGTGGAGATGGAATGTGTCATTCAGGGGCTCCCTTTCTGGAATCACTGGCGGTGCAATCAGCCTGTTGGCAGGACCAGCCTAACCTTAGGAAGGCTGGCCTGAACCCAACGAATTGTTTGATCACGCCCAACATCGATCTGTCTATACCTGCCCGCAAGAGACGTCCGAAGGGGCGTCGCCAATGGGAGGAGGCCTGAACAATGTCGGTTGTAACCTGTGAGATCCATGGCGCGGTGGCGCATGTGGTTATAGACAACCCACCGGTAAATGCCCTGTCGCAGCAGGTGCGGGCCGGACTGGCAACCGCCTGTTCCGACATTGCCCGGCAAAAAGATGTGCGGGCCGTTGTTCTGTCATGCGCCGGGCGCAGTTTTGTTGCGGGCGCGGATATCCGCGAATTGGGTCAGACACCGCAGGAGCCGTTTCTGCCGGATGTTCTGGCCCTGATTGAAAACGCGGCGGTGCCTTGGGTCGCGGCGGTGCATGGGACGGCCCTTGGCGGCGGGCTGGAGCTGGCGATGGCCTGTCACGGGCGGGTTGCATCGACATCTGCAAAGCTCGGGCTGCCCGAAGTGTCGCTGGGGATCATTCCCGGGTCAGGCGGGACGGTACGGCTGCCGCGTTTGGTGTCGATGGCTGATGCGGTTCAACTGGTGACAACTGGTAAGCCGGTGGCGGCGCAGGCGGCAAAAACCATGGGGCTGGTCGATCGGCTGTGTGCCGAGGATGTGGTGAAAGAGGCAGAGAGCCTTGCGCTTGAACTGGCGGGGCAGGGTGTGCCGCAAGCGACACGCGCCCGCCCGCTTGTGGCAGGACCGGCGGTCGACTGGGCGGCCAGGGAAGCAGAGTTGCGCAAACGGTCACGCGGTGCTGTGGCGCCGCTTGAGGCATTGGGTGCCCTGCGGGATGCTCAGAGCCTGGGCGTGGTCGAAGCCCTGTCGGCAGAACGCGGGCGTTTCCTGCGTCTTGCCGCCTCCGGGGAGGCTGCTGCCCTGCGTCACATCTTCTTTGCGGAACGCGGTGCGGGCCAAGGCCTGAAAACCGCGCAGGCCGAACCGGCGGACCTGTCGCGTGTCGGTGTCATCGGCGGCGGTACGATGGGGGCTGGGATTGCCACGGCGCTGTTGCTGGCCGGATCACAGGTGCATCTGGTCGAACGGGATGCGTCAGCGGCCGAAACGGCGGGTGCGCGTGTTGCGGATACCATCGCGGGCAGTCTCAAACGCGGCGTGATCTCGCAGGACAAGGCGGATGCGGCGCTGGCGGCACTTGGCACCGGGCAGGATTACGCCGCGCTGGCCGGTTGCCCGCTGGTGATCGAAGCGGTGTTCGAGGATCTGGACGTGAAGCGCGAAGTATTTAACAAGCTGGACGCCGTGATGCCCGACGACGCGGTGCTGGCAACCAACACATCCTATCTGGATGTGAACCGGCTGGCCGAAACAACCCGTGACCCATCGCGCATTCTTGGGCTGCATTTCTTCTCACCGGCTCACGTGATGAAACTGCTGGAAGTGGTACGGGGCGACGCCACCGGCGCACGCGCCCTTGCGACCGGCGCGGCCTTGGCCAAACACCTGCGCAAAGTGCCGGTGGTTGCCGGGGTTTGCGACGGGTTCATCGGCAACCGGATCATGGCGGCCTATCGGCGTGATTGCGAATTCATGCTGGAAGAAGGCGCGCTGCCACAGCAGATCGACGCAGCGATGGAAGGCTTTGGTTTTGCGATGGGGCTCTACAAGGTCCAGGACATGAGCGGGCTCGACATTGCCTGGGCGCAACGCAAGGCCCGTGCCGCGACACGGCCCGCCGATGAACGCTATGCCCGGATCGCAGATATCCTTTGCGAAGCGGGGCGGTTGGGGCGCAAGGCCGGCAAAGGCTGGTATGATTACGCCAGCGGCACAGCGTTGCCTGACCCTGAAGTGGAGAAAATCATCCTCGCAGAAAGCGCGCGTGCGAGCTGGACCCGCCGCGACTTTACGCCAGAAGAGATCATGCAGCGCATATTGAGCGTCATGCAGGCCGAGGGACAGGCGATCCTGAACGAGGGGATTGCAGAAAGCGCGGCGGATATCGACGTTGTGATGGTGCTGGGCTACGGCTTTCCGCGTCACAAGGGTGGGCCGATGTTTATGGCCCGTGGTTGAACGCTAGGCAGATTTCTGCGGGTTCTGCGGGAAGCGGCGCTCAAAGATGCCCTCGGCAATGCGGTTCTTGAGGATTTCGACAGAGCCGCCGGCGATCATCCATCCCCGGGTACGGCGCAGGCAATATTGCGCCGTACTTTCCTCTGAAAAGCCGGCGCCGCCCATGATCTGAAGCGCCTCATTGGCGGCGAAATGTCCCGCTTCGTTACATGCCAGTTTGGCCAAGGCCGTGTCCCGGGCATCCGGCAGGCCGTCTCGCGCATTGACGGCGGCGCGCATCAGCAAAAGCTGTGCGGATTCCAGTTTGAGCGACATCTCTGCGAATTTCCATTGCAGGCCCTGAAACTCGCAGAGCGCACGACCGAATTGTTTGCGCTCTGTGGCGTGATCGCGGGCAAGGTTGAAGGCATGGCGCCCGGCTGCCACGGCGCGGGCGGCGTTGCCCAGCCGTTCGATGTTGAAACCCGCCATCTGCTTGCGAAAGCCGCCGGGGCCCAGCACCAGGTTTTCGGCCGGAATCCGGACGTTGTCGAAATAAAGCTGTGACCATTCCTCGCCGTTCATGAAGGTCGAGGGTTGTCCCACGACGAAACCCGGCGTTCCCTTTTCGATCAGCACGGACCCGATGCCATCCGGACCCGGACCAAAGCGGACATAAACGAGAAAGACTTCGGCTTCACTGCTGTGCGTGCCGAAGATCTTGGTGCCGTTGATCAGGTATCCGTTGCCATCTGGTGTGGCGGAGGTTGTCATCTCGGTCGCGGCGGAACCCGCCTGGGGTTCGGTCATCGCCAGGGACATCACGGCACGGCCCTGGAGGATCGGCACCAGATAGCGGGCCTTCTGATCTGCGGTGCCGTATTCGGCAAGGGTACGCATGGGACCGAAGTTGCCGGCTTGTATCACGTCGCCGCTGCGCGGGCAGGCCTCGGCGACGGTCTGCAAGGCAATCAGCGCATCCACAAGCGTGCCGCCGATGCCGCCATCGGTTTCGGGCAGGGGGATGCCCATCAGGTCAAGTTCTGCCATGCGCTTTGCAATTTCCCAGGGATAGCCGGACGCGCGGGCGCGTCTGGCCGCCTCCGGCGCCAGTTCGCTGCGTGCAAACCGGGCAACATTGTCCCGGAACATCTGTTGATCTTCCGTGAGGTCAAAATGCATGTTGCAACCTTCCTTGTGCCTGTTTGGCTTGCAAAGTACCCTGATAAAAAGTCTGTTGAACTTGCTATTTATCACATGAGGCAAATCTGAGGTTATGGAACGAGGATTGTCGCGGTTGCCTTTGAATCCGATGCGTGCCTTTGCGGTGGCATCACGGCACCGCACATTTACCGCAGCCGCCCAGGAGCTGGGGGTGACGCAGGTGGCGATCAGTCGCCAGATTGCGTTGTTGGAGGATTACCTCGGCGTCCCGCTTTTCGACCGTGATGGCCGGTCGGCGAAACTGACCGATATCGGTCGTGCTTACGGGCAAGAGATTGCCACGCATTTCGAGGGGCTGGAAACGGCAACGGCCCGTTTGCTGAACATAGAAACCGCGAATACGATCCAGTTGCGGATTTATCCCAGCGTCGCGCATTACTGGCTGTTGCCGCGTTTGTCCCGTTTTACGGATCAATATCCGGGCCTGCGGGTGCGGATGGATACGCAGGTGGCGCCGCTGGATTTTAGGGGCACGCAGCTTGACGTGGCAATCCAGCTGGGAACAAGCCCCTGGCGCGATGCCCGCTCACGCAAGCTGTTCGACGAGCGGGTGGATGTGGTTTGCGCACCGGACTATGCCACGCGGATGGGGCCATTCGTTGACCCACAGGCGGTGGCGGGTGGCGATCTGCTGCATTCGCATTATCGGCGGCGGGCATGGGACGATTGGGCGCGGGCCTGCGATGTGGCGCTTGATCAGGCATCGGGGATCGAATTTGACAGCTCGCTTTTGACGTATAGTGCCGCCGCACAGGGCTTTGGACTGGCGATTGGTCAGGTGGATCTGCTTGCCGGAGAACTGGCCGCAGGGAGGTTGGTTGCGCCGCTGAACCAGCCGGTTCTGACGGGACAGGCCTTTCATGTCGTGTGGCCCACGACATTGTCGGTCAGCACAAAAACCCGCCGATTCATTGATTGGTTGCTGAAGGAAGCGGGTGAAATGCCGGAGTTCTTCAAGCGGGGGGCCTGAATTGCCGCTTAAGTAATTGATTCATAACTATTAAATCTTGACTAACTGAATGGGTGCTGTCGGCTAACCAATGCTCAGTTCAACTATCGTCCGCTTTGCGGTCTGTATGCTGCCGGAGGAGACGCAGGTCTGAACGAAAGTTCGGGGCTGCGAAGGGAGGAATACATGGACGATATTTTGAAGAACGACAAAGGCTGGCGGTTTCAGCTGGGCCTTCTGCGGGGTGCATCACCGGTTATCGACTTGATAGGTTCTGTGGTGTTGTTCGGCATCTTCTGGGTTTATCTCCGGTCGTCGATGGCACTGCCACCGCCGCTGAACGATATTGATATCGGCGCGGGCGGGTTCCCGCGGTTGTTGGCGCTGGCGACGCTGGTTGCCATTGTCGCCATGGCGATCAGCGCAATTTACCGCCTGCTTGACCGCGTGCCGGTCAGCTGGGTCTCGGTGCGCCGTCCGGTATCTGTGGCGCTGACAACCGGACTTTTGATCCTTCAATCCGTTTACTTTGAACAGTTGGGTGCGCTGCCCTGCGTGTTGCTGTTCGGCCTGCTGACCATGCTCGCCTGCGGCGAACGGCGCGTGCTCCATCTGATCGGTGTGCCGATTGCGCTGGCTGCTTTCATTTATGTGGTCTTCGTGCTTGCGCTGCACGTCAACCTGCCCTGAGGAGTGATGAATATGCTGGCTAATCTCGCACTTGGCTTTTCCGCTTTTGGTGATCCGATGGTTTGGGGCGCGCTCGTTTTCGGAGCGCTTGTGGGCTACCTGATCGGGGCCATCCCCGGCCTCGGGCCAAGCCTTGGGGTGGCCTTGCTGATCCCTTTTACCTATGGCGTCGATCCGGTGGTTTCCATCGTCGGCCTTGTCGCGCTCTATGCGGCGGCAGAATATGGCGGTGCGATTACCGCCGTGCTGATCAACTCGCCCGGGACCGCAGCCGCAGTTGCCACGGCCTGGGACGGCTATCCCTTGACCCAACAGGGACGCGCTGGCGAGGCGCTGACCGTCTCGATCATCTCGTCCGGCGTTGGCATCTTCGTTTCCACCGGTCTGCTGATCCTAACTGCGGTGCCGTTGTCGGAATTCGCGCTGAACTTCGGACCGGGAGAATACTTTGGTCTTGCTCTGGTGGGTCTCAGTCTGGTTGCCGGTCTGTCGGACGGGTCACCGATCAAGGGTATGGTTGCCATGGGCATCGGTCTTGCGATGGCGACAATCGGTCTGGATGTGCAAATCGGCGTGCCGCGTTTTACCGGCGGGAACTACGAATTGTTCGAGGGCCTGCCCTTGGTGCCGGTTCTGCTGGGGCTCTATGCGCTGTCCGAAGTGCTGTTCATGATCGAAGAAGGTGCATCCGCCAAGATCAAGAGCGCGGCAGTCGGCGGGTTGGCGTCCATCCCCTACAACGCCGTAAAAGGGCTGAAGGTAGTGATCGTGCGCAGCTCTCTTCTGGGGTATGTGATCGGGGTCATTCCGGGGGCCGGGGCGTCCATCGCATCTTTCGTGTCCTATGCGGTAACCAAACGCTTTTCGAAGAAGCCGGAGCTTTTCGGAAAGGGATCGCTCGAAGGTGTCGCCGCTTCCGAGGCTGCGAATAACTCGGCCGTTGCGGGGGCCATGGCACCGCTGCTTGCCCTGGGCATTCCCGGTTCGGCCACCACCGCCGTGATGATCGGTGCACTGATGGTCCAGGGCATTCAGCCCGGCCCGTTGCTGTTCACCCGCACCCCCGAGATTCCCTACACGGTGTTTGCATCGCTGTGGATTGGTGTGCCGGTCATGATCTTTATCGGCCTGGCGGGTGCGCGGATCTGGGCGAAAGTGGCCAATATTCCGCGTCCGGCGATTGCGGCCATTGTGGCGGGCATCTGTTACGTCGGCGCTTATTCGTCCGAAACCACCATGTTCCCGGTTCACGTCATGACCGCCTGCGGCATCATGGGATATGTTCTGCGCAAGCTGGGCGTGCCGCTGGCACCGATCATTCTGGCGATGGTGCTGGGCGAAATGATGGAGACCAACTTCCGCCGTGCGCTGATTTCGAACCAGGGCGAATGGGACATTTTCTATACCTCGCCGATGACCGTCATCCTGCTGCTGATCGCTCTGCTGGCCTTTGCCGTACCGGGCATTGCAGCGCTGCGCGCCAGACGCGCAAGAGCCGAGAAGGCTTGATGTAGAACCCAGGCGATTTGCCCAAGAAAAAGGTACGGATCGCCTGACCAACCCTCAGTTCACACCGGGGATCAAACATTCGAAACTAAAGACACGGCTCGAAAAAGCCACGCTAGAAAGTTCAGGGAGGAACCAAGCATGTCAGTCTTCAATTTCAAGTCCGCGGCCATCGGCCTTGTCGGCGCTGCCGCCTTCGCCATTGGTATGTCAGGGGAAGTAAAGGCCCAGGACGGATGGCAACCCGAAGGCCCGGTGAACGTCGTTCTTCACACAAAGCCCGGGGGCGGTGTGGATGTTTTCGCCCGTACCCTCGCCAAGGAACTGGAGCCGCTCATCAACCAGACAATCGTCGTGGTTAACACACCTGGCGGCGGCGGGGCTTCGCAAATGGCCAAGGTCAGGGCCGCCAAGCCCGACGGGCTGACATTGGGTGTGAACACGGTAACGCATTTCACCGGCATGCTGACCAACCTGCGTGGCACGTTCACCTCGGAAGATTTCGAATGGATCGCCCTGGCACAAGAAGATCCGATCATGTTCTTCGTTGCCAAGGATTCACAATTGAACGACCTGAAGGACCTGGTGGCGCTGGCCAAGGAAAACGGCGGCGAGGTCAATATTGGCGGCTTTGGCCCGGTGGGCTCGATGCAGAATATCGGGATGACCATGCTGGAAGAATCCGCAGGCGTGAAATTCAACTGGGTTGCGTTTGAATCCACCCCCGACATCATTGCTGCCGTTCTGGGCGGGCATGTGGATGTGGGCGTTTCGAACCTTGGCCCGGCCCTTACCTTCTTCGAGGCCGACCGTCTGAAAGGATTGGGTGTTCTGGGCGAGAAACGTCTGAAGACGCTGCCCGACATGCAAACCTTTGGCGAGCAGGGTTTTGACGTCGATACAAGCTGGATCCAGGTGCGCGGCGTCTTTGGCCCGAAAGGGATGCCGCTGGAACTGCAGCAGCAGATAGCGGATGCAATTCACAAGGCGATGGCCACCGACAGCTATCAGACCTACGCCCGTGCATCAGGTGTCGAAGACAGCGACTATGGTCCGGAGGAATACGCAGCTTTTGTCAAGAATCTGACCGCAGTGGCCGAAGCGCAGCTGACTGCCGCCGGGTTGCTCAACAACTGATACGGCGTCGCCCGTCGGGCAGTGGCCTGGCGGGCGGCACATGCAGAATTTTCCAAAGGTGCGATGGGTCAGATGAACGGTGCATTTACAGGATTGCGGGTGGTTGACACGACCCATGTGCTCGCAGGGCCGCTTTATCAGCTCACCTACAAAAAATGGGTGGACGCCATCAATGAAGAGGCGGCTGGCGAACTGACCATCACCAATTTTCCGCCGCCGTTTGCGGATGCGACAAACACCTGGGAACGCGTTGTTCAGGGCGTTGCCGACATGGGGGTCGCAGGGCTTCCGATCTCGGGTATTCCGCTGAAACGGACGCTGGTGACCACGCTGCCCTCGACGGATGTGACCGACATGAAAGCCGCCTCGATCGCGCTGGCGGAAACCTACGAGAAAGGCCTGCTCGACCCCTCTCTGGATGAGGTCAAGATCCTGGCGCTTTATACGGTTCTGCCGACACGTTTCTTCAGCCGTGAACCAATCTCGGATGTCGAACAGCTCAAAGGCATGAAGGTTCGCGCCCAGGACGCCAACATGGTGATGGCGATGGACAAGCTCGGTGCAGCGGCAGTCTCGATCCCCTTCTCCGAAGGCTACCAGGCGATTTCACGCGGTGTGGTTGAGGCCTCTTCCGGCAATGAGATCACCCAATACACCTACAAGTGGTCCGACTACCTCAAGCATGGGATCGAAGACATCACCTTTGGCATGACGCCCTTTGCGATCATCATGAACAAGGAAAAATACGAGGGCCTGTCTCCGGAGATGAAAGCCATCGTCGACAAGCATTCCGGCATGGCGCTGACCGAAATGCTGGCGATTGGACAGACCGGTATCCAGAAAAAGTTCTCGGACGAAATGGTGGCTGACGGTCGGCTGACCTGGCACAAACTGTCGCCCGAGCAATACAAGATCTGGAAGGATGCAATTGCCCCGGTTGTCGAGGAATGGCTCAAGAAGGGTGACGGCGTGCAGGAAACCTATGACGCCTTCATGGCAAGCTACAAGGCAGCCGCGAAGTGAGCGAGGCGACCATGACAATTCCGACCAATGTGCGCGACCGTCATGTCGAACTGTACGGATCGGAACATCATGGTCGCCAGATCGACGGGCTGCTGGCCCGCATTGACACCAGATTGGCCGGGTTCAACCGGCTGATCGCTCTGGTCGGGGTTGTCGCCATTCTGGTCACGGCGCTGATCCAGACACTTGATGTGATCGTGATGCGGGCAATCTTCAGCTCTCCGCTCACCGGCATCAACGAGATCTTTTCCACGGTCTTTCCCGTTTCCATCGCCGCTGTGCTGGCGGCTGGCCTGTCACAGCGCGCGACGCTGGAAGTGGACATGATGGCGGGCATCCTGTCGCCCCGGGCAGTGCGCTACCTGCGCGGGATCGGTGCGGTGCTGTATCTGGGTGCGCTCGTCCTGATTTTCTGGGGCGTGACGCTGCAGGCGCAATCGACCTTGAACAGGGGAACCTACACGATCCTGAATGAAGTTCCGGTCGGTCCCTTCTATGCTGCTGTTGCCCTGTTGTTTCTGCTGACCATCCCGACCCAGCTGGTTGTCGCCCTGCGCCTCGCGCTTGAAACACATGCGCGCTGGCCGGTTGCGATTGCACTGGTCTTTGTGCCCGGCGTGCTGATCCTGGCCTTCTTCACCTGGATCGCGCTGAGCTTTGGGGCCTATTTCATGGGCAACATGGTTGCCTCGATGCTGGCCATCGTTGCCCTGATCTGGGTGCTGATCTTTACCTTTGTACCGGTTGCCGCCACGCTGACGCTTTGTTCGATCCTGGGGGTCGCACTGATCTTTGGCGTCAAAGGTGCCGTTGCCACGCTTGGCAGTGAAACCATGACCCTGCTGTCGAGCTATGACATCGCCGTGGTGCCGTTCTTTCTGATCATGGGCGGTCTTGCTGTCCGGTCCGGCATGGCGGCCGACATCTACAACTTCGCCTCCGCGCTTTCCGCGCCGTTCCGCGGCGGGCTCGCCCTGGGCACCATCGGGGGATGCGCGGGCTTTGGCGCGTTGACCGGATCCTCGGTCGCCACCGTCGCCACCATTGGCAAGGCCGCCTTCCCGGAAATGAAGAGCCGTGGTTATTCACCCCTTTTGTCGAGCGGTGTTATCGCCGCCGGTGGCACACTTGGCCAGCTTGTGCCGCCCTCCACCGTCGTGGTCATCTATGCGATGATGACCGAGCAGTCGATCGGGCTGATGTATGCGGCAATCTTCGTGCCCGCCCTGATCACGATCATGCTCTATATCATCGCCGTTTTTCTGTTCCTTGCCATTTCGCCCAACAGCGCGCCTAGCGAGGCCAGCTGGGACGCCCGCGAGATCCTGCGCTGCGGATGGCGGGCGCAGCCGGCTGTCATCATGTTCGTGGTCATTTTTGGCGGCATGTTCGCCGGTATCTTCACGGCAAGCGAAGCCGCCGCCGTCGGCGCTGTCTTTGCGGCCCTCGTGCTGGTGCTGCGCAAATCCTACCGGTTGCGCGACACGCCCGAGATCGTGGCCGAAGTGACATCAACCACCTCGATGATCTACATGCTGATGATCGGTGGTTTCGCCTCGACCTTCTTCTTTTCGGCCACCGGCCTGCCGGAGCTTGCCGCGCGTTCCATTGGCGGTCTGCCGGTGCCGGGCTGGGTGGTCGTATCGCTGATCTGCCTCGCCTTTCTGGTGATCGGAACGATCATGGATTCGATTGCGGTGATGATGGTGACGGCATCGGTCACCGCCTCCATCGTGTCGTCGCTTGGATACGATGTCATCTGGTGGGGTGTGGTCATGGTGGTGATCGTGGAACTGGGGGTCATCACGCCGCCCTTCGGCCTGAACCTCTTTGCCCTCAAGAGCGTCGCACCCGAGATCACGATCCGGCAGATCTATGGCGGGGTCCTGCCCTTCGTGGCGGCTGATATTCTCAAGCTCGTGCTGCTGATCGCCTTCCCGGCGCTGGCGCTCTGGCTTCCCTCTCTGATGTGAGGATGCGGTGCCCCCCGCATCACGACCAGGAAAATCGAAAGGTCTGGAATGAAAGAGTCTGTAATCATCGTTGGCGGCGGGCCCGTCGGTCTTCTGACAGCGCTTGGCCTGGGTCAGAAAGGCATCGACGTGACCGTGCTCGAAGCGGAAGACCGACCCAGCGACAGCCCGCGCGCCCTGGCATATCCGGCCCCGATCCTTGAGCATTTCGACAACCTGGGCATCCTTGAGACCTGCAAGACTCTCGGCATTGTCAAAACGGCGGTGGACTGGCTGGTCCATGACACCGGCGAGATGCTGCACATGAGCATGGACAGCTTGAAGGAGGTTTCGGATTATCCGATGAGCCTTCACCTGGGACAGGACAAGATCGCCCTGGTCGTTCTGGAAAAACTGGCGGAGTTGCCGAATGTCAGCGTCCGTTTCTCGGCCAAAGTGAAAGACATCGTTCAGGATCAGGCCGGGGTGCGGGTGACGCTGGATGACGGCGCCGACGAAGAAGTTGTCGAGGGCAGCTGGCTGGTCGGCTGCGACGGTGCGTCGAGCCTGGTGCGTGAGCGCGTGCTGAAGACCAACTTTTTCGGCATCACCTGGCCCGAACGGTTTGTCGCGACAAACATCTACTTTGATTTCGAAGCCGAGGGCTACACGGCGACGACATTCCAGGTCGATCATGACAACGGTGCGGTGATCGTCAAGATCGACCCGGAAGGGCTGTGGCGCTGCACCTATATGGAAAGCGAAGCGCTTCCGGTCGAGACAGTGGGCGAGCGGATTGCCGACAAGTTCAAGACGCTGCTGCCGGGTAACGGGGCCTGGACGCTGAAACAGCATTCGCCCTACCGGATGCACCAGCGCTGTGCCGATACGATGCGGGAAGGGCGCATCCTTCTTGCCGGGGACGCGGCGCATATCACCAATCCGACCGGCGGGCTGGGGCTGACCAGCGGTGTTCTGGACAGCATGGCGCTGGTCGAGGCTCTGGGGCAGGTGATTACCGAGGGTCGCGACAGCGCCATCCTGACCGAATATTCGGATGACCGCCGGCGCAAGTTCCTTGAAATTGCGTCGCCGCGGGCATCGCTGAACAAGCAGATTGTCTTTCACATGGGCCCCGGACATCAGCGCGACGAATGGCTCGGTTACATGCGCCACGCGGCCCAAAACCCGGATATGCTGCGGCAGATGTTCTCCTTCTCCGAACAATTGGTAAGCCGCTTCTGATGCGGTCCGGTGGCGTTATATCCATTGTGACGGCGGGCGGTCTGACCACAGGATGCTTGCCATGAGCTTGGGCATTGCATACGAAAAAGCGAACAGTCGGAAGGAAAAGGCCAGCGTGGACGACAGCGGACGACGGGTTTTGGATATCAAGCGCAAGCCAACCGTGCATCTGGTTGCGGACCGCCTTCGCGAAGCCATCATCGAAGGTCATTTCGCGATTGGCGAGCCGTTGAACGAAGCGCAGCTGGCGCAGGAGTTCAACGTCAGCCGCACGCCGCTGCGCGAAGTCTTCCGTATTCTTGAGACCGAACGCCTTCTGAGTGCCGAACCCTATCGCGGGGTGCGTGTGTTCACCATGGATGACGAAGAGACCGAGGAAATCACCGCCTTTCGTATCCATATTGAGACCGTCGCCCTGCGCGAGGCCGCACGGCTGGCCAAAGAACCGCTGCTTGCCGATCTGCGCGAGGTGACGGGGAGGATCGAAAAGGTTGTATCTGCCGGGCAGCGGGATCTTTTTGCGGCACTCGATACCGAATTTCACGATGTCTTTGTGGCCCATGCGGGCAACCGTTATATCGGGCGGGCATTCAACCTCTTCCGCTGGCGGTTTGCGGCGCTGCGCCATCTGCTCAAGCAAGATGAGCAGGTTCTGGAACGCTCGTGCAATGGCCACCGGCAGATCATCGAGATGGTTGCGCAGGACCGCATCGACGATGCCTGCGAAATCCTGCGGGATCATATTCAGAACGGCAAGAAGCGGTTCATGCAAAGCCTGAAAGAGGCGCATCCACAGAAATAATCGCCGGCACGTCATGGGCCGGTTCTCCCGCCGCGACACATCCGGTGATCCCGGCTTTCTATGACCGCTTCCAGACCGGGTCGTGCCGGAAGGAATTGGAGAGAAACCCCATCAGCAAGGAGATCCGTCGCACCGCCCGCAGGTCAGGATGTGTCAGTATCCAAAGGCAGTTTGGTGGCGCTGATGAAAAGGTAAAACACCGCATCAGATCGGGCCGCCGCATGTCGTCGGGCAAGAGGGCCACGCCGTGGCCGCCTGCCGCAAGGCTTGCAATGGTGGTCAGATCGTCGCAGCGAATTGTCGTCAAGGGCTGTCCGCCGGACAGGATGCCCGCATAGGCCTGATGATGGGCCAACATGCCCGCGGGCGCCACCAACCTGTGCCGCGTCAGATCCTTCTCGTCCTCAAGAGAGCCATGCGCCTCCAGATAGGAAGGTGCCGCGTAAACAGCCCAATCAATGTTCAAGACCCGCCGCCCCCAGAGATGATCCGGCGGCGCATGGGCCACGCGCAGGGCAACGTCCGCGCTGCGGTTGGACATGTTCATTTCCTGATTGGAGACCAGCAGTTCGATCATGATCTTGGGATGCGCTTTCGCGAATTCGGCCAGATACCGCTCAAGCACCGTGTCGGAAAAGCTGCGCGGCGCCGTCAGACGGACAGTGCCTTCGGCGCTTTCATCCCGACCCGCGATCCGCCTGTCGATCTCTTCGAAAGACCGGGAGATGCCACCGCTGATCTCCAGCATTTCGGCACCAGCATCGGTCAGCACATAGCGGCCCTTGACGCGGTCGAACAGACGGGTGCCGATCTGATCTTCCAGGGCAGACATATGCCGGAACACCGTCGCGTGGCTGACACCGATATGCTCTGCCGCCCTGACAAGGGAACCGGTCTCGCAAACAGCGCGGAAAACCTTGATCGCGTTCCAGTCCATAGGTTCATTTCAAATTTGCAATGTTTGATGGCAATCATGGCTATCGAATGAAAATTTGCAACATTCTATCTGTGAGGCTTCCAATAGACGATACATATGGAGGTTCAAAATGATTGGATATACGTCCCTTGGTACTGCTGATCTGGCACGCGCGACCGCGTTTTATGATCCGTTGCTGGCCGAACTGGCGGCAAAACAAATCATGGCATTCGACGATTTCATCGTCTGGGCCAACGCGGATGGCGGCCCCGCGTTCTCGATCCATGTCCCCGAAAACGGACAGCCCTATTCTGTCGGCAATGGCGTGATGGTCGCCCTTGTGGCAAAGGACAGTGCTCAGGTCGATGCGATCCATGCAAAGGCGCTGGAACTGGGGGGCGCCGATGAAGGCAAGCCGGGGTATCGTGCGGAGGGGTTCTATGCGGCCTATTTCCGCGATCCTGACGGCAACAAGCTCAACATCCACCATATGGCGGGCTGAGCGATGCCGGAACAACGCTACAAGATCGTGGGGCACAGATTGTGCCCCTACGTTCAGCGGGTCGTCATCACGATGCTTGAAAAAGATATCGCCTTTGACCGTCTGGACATCGACCTGGACAACAAGCCGGACTGGCTGCAGGAGATTTCGCCTTTTGGTCAGGTGCCGGTCTTCCGGGCCGGTCCTGACGACTGGTTGTTCGAGTCCGGCGTGATCGCCGCGTTCCTGGACGGCAGTTCGGGCGGCGGTCTGCTGCCCGGTGACCCGCTTGCACGGGCGCGGCATGAGGCCTGGATGTCTTATGCGGATGGCATGCTGAATATCGTCGCCCGCATCATCTATCGCGATGCTGACGCCACGGCGGTCAGACGTTCAATGGCTGACCTGAAAGAGCGTCTGGACATCGTCAATGCACGCTTTGCACCGAAGGATTACTTTGCAGGCTCTGAGTTCGGGCTGGTCGATGCGGTCTTTGCAACGCTGTTTCGCTACTTTTCCGTGCTCGACATGCTGTCGGAAGTGGCTGTGGGCGACAGGCTGCCCGGCACCCTGGTGACCTGGTGGGAAACCGTGCGCGCGCGCCCGTCTGTGTCCGCTGCCGTGCCCCGCGACTATGAAGCCGAACTCGGGCGATTTATCGCCGGAAAGCAAAGCCATGCCGGACGTGTACTGGCGCAGCTTTGAACGCGACCCCGGGGTGTTTTTCTGACGTAATCAAACGCGGCGAGCCCTGCGCGAAGGCAAGTCCTGCCGGTCATGCCTTCGCCATTCCAATCCCGTGACGGTCATCATCTGACAATTCCCTTCTGAGGATGACCGGCAACATAGGTCTGCACGATGGCGCGATCATCGCCCATCATCTGCAACACAAACAATTCTTCGGACAGCGTTTCCGCCCGGCCCATGCGCAGTGCCATGGCAGGCGTTGCCCGGGCATTCAGGACAACGATGTCCGCCTCTGTTCCGGCATCGAGTGTTCCGATCTTGTCGGACATGCCCAGCACCTCGGCATTGCCGCGTGTGATCCAGTGGAATGCACGCAATGCATGCAGCTTCTGGTGCCGCAGTTGCAGGATCTTGTAGCCTTCATTCAGGGTCTGAAGCATCGAATAGCTGGTGCCCGCCCCGATGTCCGTTGCGATACCGTTTGAAATGCCATGGGCGCGCAATCCGGCATCGTCGAAAAGCCCGCTGCCCAGGAACAGATTTGAGGTGGGGCAGAAAACCGGATGCGCCCCGGCCTCGGCAATGGCGACGATTTCACGTTCCTTCAGGTGGATCGCGTGGCCCAGCAAGGTCTTTTGACCCATGAGACCGTGGGTTTCGTAAACATCGAGATAATCGCGCGCCTCGGGATAAAGTTCTGCGGTAAAGGTTATTTCTGCGTGGTTCTCGGACAGGTGGGTCTGGACGTAGCAGTCGGGATGTTCCCCCGCCAGCGCGCCCGCCATCTCCATCTGCTGCGGGGTTGAGGTGATCGCGAAGCGTGGGGTGATTGCATAGGAGGCGCGGCCCTTGCCATGCCAGTTGGCGATCAACTCCTTGCTGTCGTCATAGCTTGACCGGGGCGTGTCCAGGACAGATCCGGGCGCATTGCGATCCATCATGGTCTTGCCCGCGATGATCCGCATGTTCCTGTCTGCTGCCGCCGAAAACAATGCCTCGGCTGACGCCTTGTGGACGGAACAGAAGGCAACGGCAGTTGTGGTGCCGTGATCGGTCAGCAAATCGCAGAACTGGCCCGCCATCGCGGTTGCATGTTGCGCATTGGCATAATCCGCCTCTGCCGGGAAGGTATAGTCGTTCAGCCAATCAAGCAGCTGGCTGCCCCAGCTGGCCACGATCTGAACCTGCGGAAAGTGGATATGTGCGTCGATAAATCCGGCCATCAGAAGGTGTGGGCGGTGATCCACGACCCTGGCATCAGGCGCGCGTGCAGCGCTGTCACGGTACTCTCCCGACGCGACAATCCTGCCGTCGCGCACAAGGATCGCGCCATCTTCAACATAGCTGTATGCCTCACTGTCATCGGCATCTTTCGGTTCCTGGTGAAACGTCAGAAGCCGTCCGCGCAGCAATATGTCGGTCATGGAATCATTTCCTTTGAGAGAGGTGTCGGGGCGCGGCGCCAGATGGCCGCCGCGCCCGTTTTGTTCAAGCCCGTTCGAAGGCCGGGGTGTTGTCGTCCAGAAAGTCCGGCTCGTCCGGTACGATGATCCGGCGTTCCAGATCTTCACGGGGTGCCACCATCGGATAAAAGATCAGGAAGGCACCGATGATCAGGTAGCCGGTGGTGATGCCATCGAACTGCGGAAACTGGAGCGTATAGCTGTGGATGATCCCGACCGATGACATGATGGCCGCAACGATGGCAAACCCGCCCGCATGGCGGTGCCGCCCGTCGATGACGTCGGCAACGATTGCCCCCCAGACTAGGCCGGTGATGATGGCCCCCTGTGACAGGGCCAGATGCCCCTCGTAATGCGCGCCTTCCCTGAGCAGGGCCGCGGTGAGCGCATTGTCGCCAAGCGGAGGCAGACCTTCGACGCCTGATGTGCGCAGGGCATTCATCAATGACCCCCATTTGACCATCAGGAACTCGGAGATATGCGGCAGGATCGCAAAGGCGACTGCCGCCATATGGGCGGGTCTGACGGCAAATGCCGTGTTGGTGATCAGGCTGACGGAGACAAAGACCAGCACCGGGGCAGCCGCCGCGATTGGGATCAGCCCGGCCAGG
Source organism: Sulfitobacter sp. IGS-18 (assembly GCF_059628195.1). Classification (NCBI taxonomy): domain Bacteria; kingdom Pseudomonadati; phylum Pseudomonadota; class Alphaproteobacteria; order Rhodobacterales; family Roseobacteraceae; genus Sulfitobacter; species Sulfitobacter sp. IGS-18. The sequence goes on from NZ_JCAQIH010000003.1 coordinate 195,092, forward strand.
AACGACAGAAAGCCAAGGAATGCCGCCGCGGCAATGACAAATGCCACGCCGATGATGTAGCCCGCCCGCGCATCCATGCGCTTGTAGGCCGGGTGGCCGATATAGACCGTGGTCGGGAAGGGCGAACCGAACAGCGCGCCGATCATTGTGCCGGCCCCATCGGTCACCTGGCACAGGGCGACGGGATAGGTGTCGCCCGCAGCCTCTGCCGATTCTACGTTATTCATGGTTTCGATAAAGTTGTAGATCTGGACGGGGATCAGGACGAGGAACAGTTCAGGATTGGCAAACAGATATTGAATGCCTGCAATCATATCGCCGAAATAGGGGACCGGCGGGTAGAAACCAACGCCCTCGGTGCTGAACGACGATTGCCCCAGAAAGATTGCAATGATTGTACCAACGGCAATGGCAACCAGGCCGGCAGGCACATTCCCGGGCAGCCGGAAGCGGCCAATCAGACCCCAGAGGATGAACAGCAGCGACGTGAAACCGATCAGCGGATGTTCGAAAATCTCTGCCAGTGGGACGGAGCCGATGAAGACCAGCGCGATGCCGCACAGGGTGCCCAACATGCCGGCCCGGGGTGTGATCCGCTTGAGAAACGGGCCGATGATGGCCCCGAAAGCCGCGACGATACCGCCCATGAAGCCTGCGCCGATGCCAACCTGCCAGGCCAGAAGCGGATCGTTTGTTGCCCAGAATATCGGGCCGATCACCCCGAAGAGATAGACAAACATCACAGGGGTCGAGATGCCGTAGGGCAGCGCGGTCACGTCCTTGCCCTGCCGATTGGCGACCCGTTTGGCCAGCAGCGCATAGACCACGACGCCCGCAAGGATGGCGACGGCCGCGCCGGGGACAATCCGACCGAATACAATGTCGGCAGGCATCTGAAAGACAAACTGACAGACACCCGACAGGATCAGCAGGTTGACGAGGTTATCGGTGAATAGCGCCCAGAAAGCGTTGAAATCGCTCCTGTTGAATAGCTTGTAGGTGTAAGTGGTGTCCGACATTTTGGGTCTCCTCCCGTAAAGTGTCTGGCCCCGTCGGCGCAATTGGCTGTGCCGCGCAGGCGTCTTTCAGATTGTCAGTTTGACGTCCTCGCTCTGGGCGGTGGTCAGCACGCTCATGACCTGCGCCGTGACGGAGGCCGCAATCACCTCGGGGCGCTTGTCAGGGCTGCTGGCGTCTCCGATCGGGCAAATCAGCCTGGTGCAATCGCTCTGCGCGGCGTGGCTTTGGTGAAAGCGTGCGAATTTCATCCGTTTGGTCGCAGAGCCGATCAGGCCGACGTAAGCAGCATCGCGCCGGTCCAGTGCTTCGGAGGTCAAGAGAAAGTCGAGCGCGTGGTCATGGGTTAGAACGATGAAGGCGCTGCCGGGCGGGGCGGCCCGGATCTCGGCCTCCGCCATGGGTGTGAGGCGCGTTTCAACCTTTGCATCCACAAGCGCCAGCTCCTCCGGGCGGCTGTCGATGAGGATGCAGCGCACGGGCAGGAACTGGAAAAACCGGGCAAGCGCGCGCCCGATATGGCCTGCACCCAGGACATAGACATGCGGCCGCGCCGCCTGTCGTTCTGCATCGGCGGCCAGGGCCTGCGCACGATCGGCCTGGGTCATCCGCTGCAGGGCAAGTTCGACGCGCCCGCCGCAGCATTGCCCGATCTCCGGCCCAAGCGGCACGTCCATCCGGTCAAAATCGCGTCCGCTGCCCAGCATTTTCCGGGCCTGATCAATGGCCATGTATTCGAGCTGTCCGCCACCGATAGTTCCGTGCAGCCCGTTGGGCGTCACGAACATCTCTGCCCCGGCTTCGCGCGGGGACGACCCGCGCACGCGGCACAGGGAAACCCGGACAATGTCCGCATTGGTGTCAAGGAACTGAGACAGGCGCATTGGATCAGCCCCGCAACCGCTCAATCGCCATCAGCACACGCTCGGGCGTCGCGGGCGCGTCAAGGCGCGGGCAGGTCTTGTAATCCGCCACGCTTGCGACCGCATGTGACAGGGCCTCGAACACCGATATGCCCAGCATGAAGGGCGGCTCGCCCACGGCCTTGGACCGTTTGATCGTGTTCTCGCGGTTCTCGGACCAAGCTGCCAGTTCAACGTTGAAGACGCGCGGACGGTCGGAAGCCAAGGGAATCTTGTAGGTCGAGGGCGCATGGGTGCGAAGCTGCCCCTTGTCATCCCACCACAACTCCTCGGTGGTCAGCCAACCCATGCCCTGGATGAACGCGCCTTCGACCTGGCCTTTGTCGATGATCGGGTTCAGGGATCTGCCGACATCATGCAGGATATCCGTCCGCTCGACGCGGTACTCCCCCGTCAGCGTGTCAACCGTCACTTCCGAACAGGCAGCGCCATAGGCATAATAATAGAACGGTCGACCGGTGCCTGTGTCGCGGTCCCAATGGATTTTAGGCGTCTTGTAGAAGCCCGCAGCCGACAGATGCACCCGCGCCATATAGGCCATGCGGATGAAATCGGCGAAGGGGATCGTCTCCTCGCCGATCTGCACCGCATTGGCAATGAAACGCACGTTGCCGGCGTCTGTTTGCCAGCGTTCGGCGGCAAATTCGACCAGCCGCGCCTTGATCTGGTCTGCGGCGTCCTGCGCGGCCATCCCATTGAGGTCTGATCCCGAGGAGGCCGCGGTTGCGGAGGTGTTCGGCACCTTTTCCGTCGTGGTTCTGGTGATCTTGATCCGGTCGAAGTCCACCTGAAAGGCATCTGCGACGACCTGGGCAATCTTGGTGTTCAGCCCCTGACCCATTTCGGTGCCGCCATGGTTCAGGTGGATTGATCCGTCCGAATACACATGCAGCAGCGCCCCGGCCTGATTGTACCAGGTCGCCGTGAATGAAATGCCGAACTTCACCGGGGTGAGCGCGATGCCTTTCCGGATCGTGTCTCCTTTGGCGTTCCAGTCAAGCACGGCCTGGCGGCGCGCCTGATAATCGGCGCTTTCCTCAAGCTCCCGCACGATCTGCGGTGCGATATTGTCTTCGACGGTCTGATGATAGGGCGTCACATCTCGCCCCTTCTCGCCGTAAAAATTGCGCTTGCGGATTTCCAGGCTGTCGACACCACGATGATAGGCGATCTCTTCCATGATCCGCTCTGCGACGATGACACCCTGCGGGCCGCCAAAGCCACGAAACGCGGTGTTGGAGACTGTGTTGGTCTTCAACGGGTGCGAACTCAGCAAAACGTTGGGGTAATAATAGGCGTTGTCCGCATGAAACAGCGCCCGGTCCGTCACCGGCCCCGAGAGGTCTGAAGAAAACCCGCAGCGTGCCGCGAAATCGCCCGCGACCGCCTCGATCCTGCCCGCATCGTCAAAGCCGACCTCGTAGTCGACGACAAAATCGTGCCGCTTGCCGGTCGCTGACATGTCGTCGTCCCGGTCGGGCCGGATCTTGACCGCACGGTTCCACTTCTTTGCTGCCACTGCCGCGACGGCGCAGAACAGGTTCATCTGGGTTTCCTTGCCGCCAAACCCGCCGCCCATCCGGCGCACATTGATCGTCACGGCGTTGGAGGGCACGCCAAGGACATGGGCGACCATATGCTGCGCCTCTGTCGGGTGCTGGGTGGATGAATGGACCGTCACATCCTCATCCTCGCCCGGGATGGCAAAGGCGATATGCCCTTCCAGATACATGTGATCCTGACCTCCGATGCGGAACTTGCCCTTGATGCGATGCGCCGCCCTGGCCATGGCATCGCGGGCCGCGCCCCGCTTCAGCGTGAGTGGCGGTGTGACATACTCCATGCCCGCTTGCCGTGCCGCTTCGGGATCAAGCACATGGGGCAGATCCTCGTAATCGACCCGGGCAAGCCGAGCCGCGCGCCGGGCGGCATCACGCGTGTCTGCGATGACCGCAAACATCGGTTGCCCCCAGAATTCGACCTTTTCGGTGGCAAAGATCGGCTCGTCATGGCGCCCGGTGGGGGAGACGTCGTTGACGCCGGGAATATCCTTTGCCGTCAGGACACCGACGACACCGGGTGCCGCACGTACCGCTGTCAGGTCCAGCGCGCGGATCACCGCATGGGCGCGGGTGGACAGGCCCAGATAGGCATGCAGCGTGCCGACCGGTTCGGGAATGTCATCGCAATAATCCGCGCGCCCGGTGACATGTTTGATCGCGCTTTCATGGCGCAGGTCGGTATGGACCCCGCCGCGGATGGTGGTGCGACCCTGATCGCCGCGCATCAGATGCTGCGCGACAGGCGGGTCCTTGCGTTTGTCCGTGTCAATGACGGATTCAATTGTGTCCTTGATGCTCATTTTCGGATCCTCCCTCACGCGGTCAGTTGAACGGCTACGTCGCTGTCCTGCTGATCGCGCCAGAATTTGCGGAACAGGTTTTTGGACACCAGCAGCCGGTATTCCGCCGAGGCGCGCCAATCCGTGAAAGGTGCAAAGTCATCCCCAAGCGCTGCGGCGGCCTTGAGCAGCGCGGCCTCGCTCCATTCGGCACCGACCAGCGCGGTTTCGGCGTGCGTGGCCCGTTTCGGCGTTGCCGCCATGCCGCCGAAAGCGATGCGGGCGGAAGTGATCATGCCGTCCTCGACGGTGACGTTGAACGCGGCGCAGACGGATGAAATATCCTCGTCCCGGCGTTTGGAAATCTTGTAGGCCGCATGGCGCGCATCCGCCTTGGGGCGGGGCACGGAAATGCTTTCCAGAAACTCTCCCTCGCCCCTGTCCTGCTTGCCATAGTCGATAAAGAACGCCTCGATCGGAAGGCTGCGGCGCGCCGCGCCTTTGCGCAAAGTGATGGTTGCGCCAAGGGCGATCAGGACCGGCGGCGTGTCCCCGATGGGCGACCCATTGGCGATATTGCCGCCGATGGTGCCCATGCTGCGGATCTGCCAGCCGGCGATGCGATCCCAGAACGGGCCAAGGTGCGGATAATCCGCGACCATCACGGCCCGGCTGTCCGTATAGCTGACGCCGGCACCGATATGGATCGTGTCGTCGCGCCGCTCGACCTTTTTGAGCGCATCGAGATGGCCCAGAAAGACCACCGGAGAAATATCGCGCAGGAACTTCGTGACCCAGAGGCCCACATCCGTGGCCCCGGCAATGATCGTGGCGTTCGGCATTTCCTGCAGGACTTCCGCCAGGTCGTCGACGGAGGCAGGCAGGATACAGCGGCTGCCGTCCTTGGAAGTGTCGACGCGCAGACCGTCACGCAAGTGGGACAGCCTTGCGGTCATCGCGTCGCGTTCAAGGGTCAGCGCATCGTCGGCCGGGCTGCCATGCGCCGTCACAGCCCTGGCAGCCTTGATGATGGGCTCGTAACCGGTGCAGCGGCACAGATTGCCTTGCAGGGCTGTTTCGATTTCGGTTTCTGACGGGTCCGGGTTCCCCATCCAGAGCGCATAGAGCGACATGACGAAGCCCGGCGTGCAAAAGCCGCACTGGCTGCCATGATGTTCGACCATCGCTTGCTGGACCGGGTGCAATTTACCGTCCGGACCCGAGAGATGTTCAACGGATACGACGTGACAGGCATCCAGCGAGGCAAGCAACCGGATACAGGCGTTGACCGGCTCATAACGCAAGACACCGTCCTGAAGGCGACCGACCAGGACGGTGCAAGCCCCGCAATCCCCCTCGGCGCAGCCTTCCTTGGTGCCGGTCAGGCGGCGGTCGATGCGCAGGAAATCCAGCAAGGTATCGCTTGCACCGACGCTGTCGAGCGTGATGTCGCGGTCATTGAGGACAAAGCGTATGTTTGATCTGGTGGTCATGAATCCTCCCATGGCGCAGCTGTGACTCTGCGGGCGCCGTCAGTATCCTTCATTTTTGATGCCTGAAATACGGCGGAGTCGCGTATGCTCTTTCAACGAATCGTATATAATCGGAGAAGGTCATGCCCTATCTCGAAAGTCTGAAGGTCTTTGTCAGGGTTGTGGAACTGGGCAGTATCACCGCAGGCGGGCGTGACCTGCGCCTCACGCCTGCCGTGGCCAGCAACCGGATCAAGGAGTTGGAACGCCGTCTGGATGTGCGGCTGTTCAACCGCACAACACGCAAGCTGTCGCCCACCGAAGTGGGCCATGCCTTTTACGATCACGCCCGACAGGTCGTGCAATCGCTGGAAGACGCCGAGGCTGCTGTCTCTGACTTTTCGCAAAATCCGCATGGCACCATTCAGGTGACGGCACCGCTGGGTGTCGGTAAGCGCCTGATCGCCCCCCTGATCCCCGATTTCGTGGATGAATATCCGGAAGTATCGGTCCGGCTGCGGTTGTCGGACCGGAAGGTGGACCTGTTGGAAGATGGTTTGGACGTGGCCTTCTTTATCGGCCGCCCACCGGATTCGAACTTGAAGCTGCGCAAGATCCTGGACACGCCGCGCCTTTTGTGTGCCGCGCCTGCCTACCTTGAGCGGCGTGGTGTGCCGCAAACTCCCCAGGACCTTCGCAACCACAATTGCCTGCTGCTGCGCTACCCCAGATCGCCTGAATGGTTCTGGACCCTGGCGACAGCGGAAGGGCCCATGAGAATGGATGTGTCCGGCAGTTACGATTCAGATGACGGCGACGTCCTGACCGATTGGGCGCTTGCCGGGCGCGGGATCGTCAACAAGCCCTTGTTCGAAGTCCGCGAACATCTGAAGCGCGGCGATCTTGTTGAAATCCTGCCCGATACGCCGCCGGAACCCGCCATGTTCGGATGCCTCTATCCGCACCGGCGGTTGCAGGACAGCAAAGTGCGCCTTTTCATAGATTACTTGATCAAGCGGTGCCGGGAACATCTCTCGGCGGTTTGAAAAGACGAAGCAGGGGGTTTCGGTTTTCCAAGGCATTCTCGCGCATTATCAAAAAAAACCGAATACATCTGTCGGCACCGGTGCAATGGTTTTCTGCGGCGCGTCATCTAGACTTGATCTGAATTTAGATCAGCCAAGGAGTCGTCATGACGGCCAGCTATTATGCCCCAAAGGGCGGTCATCCCGGTCAGGATCAGCTCCTCACGGATCGCGCGATCTTTACCGATGCCTATGCGGTCATTCCCCGGGGAACGATGCGCGATATCGTGACCAGTTTCCTGCCGTTTTGGGACAAGACCCGGCTCTGGGTTCTGTCGCGCCCGCTCAGCGGCTTCGCCGAGACCTTTTCGCAATATATCATGGAGGTTTCACCCGGCGGCGGATCGGACAAAGCGGAAAGCGACCCCTGCGCCGAGGGCGTGTTGTTCGTGGTCGAGGGTGCCGCAACACTTACCGTTGATGGAAAGACACACAGCCTTGCACCCGGCGGCTATGCCTATCTGCCGCCTGAATGTGGCTGGACCCTGCACAACCGGGGTGACGACATGCTGCGGTTCCACTGGATCAGAAAGGCCTATGAAGCGGTTGAAGGGCTGGATATGCCCGATGTCGTCATTGCCAATGAACAGGACATCACACCAACCGTCATGCCCGATACCGATGGCCGATGGGCAACGACACGGTTTGTCGATCCGGCCGACATGCGCCATGACATGCATGTCACCATCGTGACCTTTGAACCCGGTGGGGTGATCCCGTTTCTGGAGACCCATGTCATGGAACACGGGCTTTACGTGCTGGAAGGCAAGGCCGCCTACCGGCTGAACAGTGACTGGGTCGAAGTGGAGGCGGGCGATTACATGTGGCTGCGCGCGTTTTGCCCGCAGGCCTGTTACGCGGGGGGGCCGGGGCGGTTCCGCTATCTGCTGTACAAGGATGTGAACCGCCAGATGGCGCTGCGCCCGGCGACAGGGGTGCCACAGGCACGCGGCTGATCAACCTAGGCTCTGGACCCATTGATCTTACATGCTCAGCGGCGATTTCACGAAATTTCAATGGTTTGGGGCGTGCAGCCAATCCCCTCTCGTGACATTTGCCTTGCAAATGCACCGCCGGGCAGTGGTAGGCTCTATTTGCAAGCGACCCAAGACATTGAAATGAAGTGAAATCGCCGCCCGTCGCTCCGAAGGAGCGCCGAGTCATGTTGGCACGCCTTCGGCGTGACGGGTTTGACGGATTTTCCCGCAGCCCATTGCCCGGCAGGGCATCGCGCAGCAATGTCCCGAGAGGAGGCGTCACATCTGCTTGAAATAGAACCACTATTCTTGCGCAGATTTTCCTAGTCTGCGAAAAAATCTGTCAAACTGAGCGTGTAAGATCAATGGGTCCAGAGCCTGGGCGCTGGCTCGGCTCTCCGCCAATGGCCGCCGTCAGTTCACGGGCCGCAGCGGCAACCGCAACGCCCAAATTTTCGATGGTTTCCAGCCCGATCCTCGAGGTCGGGCCGGAAACCGAAATGCCGGCAACTGCTTCGCTGTTCATGTCGAACACCGGCGCAGCGATGCAGCGCATGCCAAGATTGCGTTCTTCACCATCTATCGCAAAACCCCGCGCCCGGGTTTCGGCCAGATCCGCCAACAGGCTGTCGCGGTCCGTCAATGTGTTTTCCGTGAACCGTTCCAGCGGTCCGCTCGACAATATGTTGTCGATGCGTGTCGCGTCCATCTGCGCCATCAGCGCCTTGCCGATGCCGGAAGCGTGCAGCCGCGACAGGGTACCGGGCGGAAAGAATGCACGGATGCTGGCATTGGTCTCGACCTGGCTGACAAACAGGACATGGCGGTTCTGTTCGATCCCGAGGTTCGCGGTCTCTCCGGTTTCGTTCATCAGCTGCCGCAGGAAGGGGCGGGCGCGTTCAACCAGGCTGGTGCGTTTGAGAAACCGGGCGCCGATCACGAAGGCGCGGGGGCCGATGTGCCAGACCTGATCGGCCTGATCGAATTCGACCAGGCCGCGACCTTCCAGAGTGACAAGAATGCGGTAAACAGTGGCGGGCGACTGCCCAAGATCGGTGGCCAGCCCGGAGAGCGTCTTGCCCTGGGCCTCGCTCAGGAATTCAAAGACCTCCATCGCGCGATCCAGCGATTTGATGGTGTTCTGTTCCGTCTTATCATCCCAGTCGCGCGGGCGGCCCCGGGTTTTCCGCGCGCCCGGGCTGTCGTTCTTTTGCAAAACCATAAACTGCATTCCCAAATATCTGAAAAACCCCTTCACGTTATGAAAAATGCAAGTCACTGACAATGAACAATTATTCGACATCACAAGAAAATGAAAAACGATTTCAAAAAAGTATCATAGGCGCGCGGCCTTTGCTAATTTGGCGTTAATCTCAGAAAAGGAGACCATCATGAGCTTCCAGAACCCTGTTTTCATTCCGGGCCCGACCAACATGCCCGAAGCCCTCCGTCAGGCCTGCTACATGCCGACGATCGACCACCGTTCTCCGGTCTTCGGCAAGATCCTGCATCCCTGCCTCGAAGGCGTCCGCAAGGTTCTGAAGTCGGACAGCGCGAGGATCTTCATCTTCCCCTCGACCGGGACCGGCGGCTGGGAAACCGCGCTCAGCAATTGCCTGAACGCGGGTGACAAGGTGCTTGCCGCGCGCAACGGGATGTTCAGCCATCGCTGGATCGACATGTGCCAGCGCCACGGGCTGGATGTTCAGGTGGTAGAAACACCTTGGGGGCAAGGCATTCCTGCCGGGACATATGAGGCGATCCTGAAAGCGGACAAGAACCACGACATCAAGGTTGTGCTGGCGACGCATAACGAAACCGCAACCGGTGTGAAATCCGACATCGGTGCAATCCGCAAGGCGATGGATGCGGCGGGGCACCCGGCATTGTTGTTCGTGGACGGGGTCAGTTCCATCGCGTCGATGGATTTCCGCTTTGACGAATGGGGCGTCGATGTTGCCGTGACCGGCAGCCAGAAAGGCTTCATGCTGCCTGCGGGTCTTGCGATCCTGGGTTTTTCGGACAAGGCGATCAGGGCAAGCGACAAGGCCACACTGCCGCGCACCTTCTTTGACATCAAGGACATGCAGAAGGGATACGACAACAACGCCTTCCCCTATACGCCGCCGGTTGGCCTGATGAACGGTCTGAAACTGTCGCTGGACATGCTGCTGGATGAAGGGCTGGAGAACGTCTTTGCCCGCCACCACCGGATTGCCGAAGGCGTGCGCAAGGCGGTTGATGCCTGGGGGCTGGAGCTGTGTGCCGCATCGCCGGAATTCTATTCCGACACGGTTTCCGCCATCCGCACCCCGGAAGGGTTCAACGCCACCGATATCGTGACTGTCGCCGCCAAGACCTATGGCATGGCATTCGGCGTTGGATTGGGTGAGGTTGCAGGCAAGGTGTTCCGCATTGGCCATCTGGGCAGTCTGACAGATGCGATGATGCTGTCGGGTCTGGCCACCGCCGAGATGGTGATGGTGGACCTGGGTCTGGACATCAAACTGGGCTCCGGCGTCGCCGCGGCGCAGGCGTTCTATCGCCACGGTCAGGCATCGGCCAGGAAAGCGGCAGCATGAAGGACAACACGATGTATATCCCGACGCTCAAGGACATGGAGGACGCGCATGAGCGGATCAAACCGCACATCCGGCGCACTCCTGTGCGCACATCGGCCTATCTGAACGAGCTGACGGGAGCGGAACTGTTCTTCAAATGCGAGAACTTTCAGGAACCCGGCGCGTTCAAGGTGCGTGGCGCGTCCAACGCCGTCTTCGGGCTGAGCGATGAACAGGCCCGCCTGGGCGTGGCCACCCATTCGTCGGGGAACCATGCCTCCTGCCTGAGCTATGCGGCGATGCGGCGGGGAATCCCCTGCAACGTCGTCATGCCGCGCACGGCACCGCAAGCCAAAAAGGACACGGTCGCGCGCTATGGCGGCAGGATCACCGAATGCGCGCCCTCCACCTCCTCGCGCGAGGAAACATTCGCCAGGGTGCAGGCTGAAACCGGCGGTGATTTCGTGCATCCCTACAACGATCCGCGCGTGATCGCGGGGCAGGGGACCTGTGCAAAGGAGTTCCTTGAACAGACCGACGGGCTTGACATGATGGTGGCACCGATTGGTGGCGGCGGCATGATCTCGGGCACCTGCCTGACCCTGTCCAACCTCGCCCCCGAAACGCAGATCATCGCGGCAGAGCCGGAACAGGCTGACGACGCCTACCGCAGCTTCAAGGCGGGTCACATCATCGCGGACGATGCCCCCCAGACCGTCGCGGACGGGTTGCTGGTGCCGCTGAAGGACCTGACCTGGCATTTCGTTTCCAACCACGTCACCGATATTCTGACTGCCTCCGAAGAGGAAATCATCGCTGCGATGAAGCTGAGCTGGAAACATCTGCGCGTTGTGATGGAGGCGAGCTCTTCCGTGCCGCTGGCGACGATTTTGAAGAACAAGGAAAGGTTTGCCGGCAAACGTGTCGGCATCATCATCACCGGCGGCAATGTTGACCTCGACCTGCTGCCCTGGCTCAAGTGAAGGACCCCAAGTTATGAACACGCATGTTAAACTGGACGAATACGAAGTCGGCTATGACATTCCGGCCTTGCCCGGCATGGACGAGGCAGAGATTCAGACACCCTGTCTGATCCTGGATCTTGACGCGCTTGAGCGTAACATCAGGAAAATGGGCGATTACGCGCGCGACCACGGCATGCGCCACCGCGCCCATGGCAAGATGCACAAATCCGTCGACGTGCTGAAACTGCAGCAGGACCTCGGCCATGCGGTCGGTGTGTGCTGCCAGAAAGTGTCGGAGGCCGAAGTCTTCGTACGTGGCGGCATCAAGGATGTGATGGTGTCGAACCAGGTCACCGATCCGGCCAAGATCGACCGCCTGGCGCGTTTGCCGAAATCGGGCGCGCGCATTCTGGTCTGCGTGGACGATCCCGGTAACGTAAAGGAATTGTCCGACGCCGCTGTCAGACATGGCACCCAGATCGAGGCCCTGGTTGAAATCGATTGCGGCGCGGGCCGCTGTGGTGTCAGCACCACGCAGGACGTGGTGCACATCGCCAAATTGATCGACGCGGCGGAGGGATTGAAATTTGCCGGCATCCAGGCCTACCAGGGCGCGATGCAGCACCTCGATCTTTACGCTGACCGCAAAGAAAAACTGGACGCGGCAATCGTTCAGGTGGCGGATGCGGTGAATGGCCTCAAGAGCAACGGTCTGGAATGTGATATCGTTGGCGGCGGCGGCACCGGATCCTACTACTTTGAAAGCGCATCGAATGTTTACAACGAGCTGCAATGCGGCTCCTACGCCTTCATGGATGCCGATTACGGGCGGATCCTCGACAAGAACGGCAACCGCATCGACAAGGGCGAATGGGAAAACGCTTTGTTCATCCTGACCACCGTGATGAGCCACGCAAAGGCCGACAGGGCGATCGTGGATGCCGGGCTGAAGGCGCAATCCGTCGACAGCGGCCTGCCGTTCGTCTATGGCCGCGACGATGTGGAATACCTGAAATGTTCCGACGAACATGGCGTTGTTGGTGATCCCAACGGCGCGCTCAAGGTCAATGACAAGCTGAAGCTGGTGCCGGGGCACTGCGACCCGACCTGCAATGTGCACGACTGGTATGTCGGCGTGCGCGGCGGCAAGGTTGAAACCGTCTGGCCGGTATCGGCGCGCGGCAAAGCCTATTGATCCCTCTCTTCCGGCGGCAACGCGCTGCAGGAGACCAAAATTAGCGCGCGCCCGATCTTTGTCGCGGCGCGCGCATGTACATGAATTCCAATGGAGAAACCGATGCTGATCGTTCCTGAACGCGAAATTGCCGACCTGATGACCCGTGATGCTGCATTTGATGCGGTCGAGGGTGTATTTGCCGCCATGGCCGCGAAAGACGCCTATAATTTCCCGGTGATCCGCGAGGCCATCGGCCATGAGGATGCGCTTTACGGCTTCAAGGGCGGCTTTGACAAAGCGGGCATGGCCCTGGGTCTGAAGGCGGGCGGTTACTGGCCCAACAACCTTGAAAAGCACGGCCTGATCAACCACCAATCGACGGTTTTCCTGTTCGACCCGGACACCGGCAAGGTCAGGGCGATGGTCGGCGGCAACCTGTTGACTGCCCTGCGCACGGCGGCGGCTTCCTCCGTGTCGATCAAACATCTGGCACGCAAGGACGCGAAGGTCATGGGCATGGTGGGTGCCGGCCATCAGGCCACGTTCCAGCTGCGCGCCGCCCTTGAACAACGACAGTTCGAGAAGGTGATCGGCTGGAACTATCACCCTGAAATGCTACCCAACATCGAAAAGATCGCACAAGAGGCTGGCCTGCCTTTCGAGGCGGTCCCGCTTGAAGGCATGGCAGAGGCGGATGTGGTGATCTCAATCACATCGACATTTGCGCCCAGCATCATGGCCGATCACATATCCGAAGGCACGCATATCGCCTGCATGGGGACGGACACCAAGGGAAAACAGGAGGTCGAGGCGGCGCTGCTTGCAAAATCCACGGTGTTCACCGATGAGGTCGAACAATCCATCAGCATCGGCGAGGCCCAACATGCGGTTGCCCAGGGCCTGATCCGGGAAAGCGACGTTCACCAGATCGGTGCTGTCATAAACGGCACCGACAAGGGGCGGACCTCGGAGAGCGAGATCACCCTGTTTGATGGCACCGGCGTGGGCTTGCAGGATCTTGCAGTGGCGGCAAGCGTTGTGGAGCTTGCCGTGAAAAAGGGTGTCGCCATCGAGGTTGATTTTTAAGGACAGGTGGTTTCAACGGTGTCGAACGGTCAGCCCATTGCGCTGGCCGTCCGCACCGGACCTGCAATCATCGAGACGAAGGGCAATCTGCCATGTCCCGACACCCGGGCTGACTTGGCAGCATTGCAGTATCTGATTATTTCTCAACGCGCGCGTTGCGCACCCATGCAATGATCTTTTCCCGGTTTTCGGGGGTCATTGTCGCGATGGCATTTGGCGGTGGCATGGCGTGGCTGACACCGGCGTGAAGGTAGATCTGATCTGCATGACGCGCCACATCGCCCTGGGTTTCAAGGAACACGCCTTTCGGTGCCCATCTGATCCCGTCCCAGAACGGCTCGCGTGCGTGGCACATCGAACAATTGCCCAGAACGATGTCGTAAGCGTCATCGAACCCTTCGGCCGCCACGAACCTCTGCTCGTAGGATGTCAGATCACGCGCTTCTGCGTCCTCCACCGTTATGGTGGGCCGGACGGAGGACAGCCAGGCGATGACGATCATCAGAATGACCGTGACAGCCCAGGTCCAATGGGGGCCCGTTCCGGTCTTGTGCATCGTGTTGAAGTAGTGCCGGATTGTCACGCCTGTGAGAAAGATCAGGCTGGCGATGATCCATGCATACTGGGTCCCGAAGGCCAGCGGATAATGGTTGCTGAGCATCAGGAACACGACCGGCAGCGTGAGGTAATTGTTGTGCGTCGACCGCACCTTGGCAATCTTGCCGTATTTGGCATCAGGGGTGCGCCCTGCCTTGAGGTCTTCGACCACGATGCGCTGGTTTGGCATGATCTGGAAGAAAACATTGGCGGTCATGATGGTCGCCGTGAAAGCGCCCAGATGCAGCAGGGCGGCGCGGCCCGTGAAAATCTGGTTATAGCCCCAGGACATCACCACGAGGATCACAAACAAAAGCAGCATGAGGATTGTCGGCTTTTCACTCAGCTTCGATTTGCACATGAAATCATAGGCCAGCCAGCCGAGGGTCAGGGAACCACCCGAGATCAGGATACCTTGCCAGAGGGCGAGGTCGGCCTTGGTCGGGTCGAGCAGGAACAGCTCTCCGCCCACCCAGTAGATGATCATCAAAAGCCCCGCACCGGAGAGCCAGGTCGTATAGCTTTGCCATTTATGCCAGGTCAGGTGCTCTGGCATGCGCGCAGGTGCGACCAGGTATTTCGTGGTATGGTAAAAACCGCCGCCATGGACTTCCCACTCTTCGCCATAGGCACCCTCGGGCATGTCCTCTGCGGGTTTGAGCATCAGGTCGAGGGCGATGAAATAGAACGACGCGCCGATCCAGGCCATCGCCGTGATGACGTGCAGCCATCGCATCGAAAAAGCGAACCAGTCCCACATGATTGCGAAGTCGTACATTTCCACCTCCCTGGAATCGAAACTGACAACAGACTAGGCGAGAAAGAATTGTTCTGGTATTGCTGTGAATGCCCAAGCTGTATCAAAAAAAGCAGAACAATGTCCTATTTTGAGAACATCCGCACTTTTGTCCGGGTCTACGAGCTTGGCAGCATGTCGGCTGCCGGTCGCGATCTGCGGGTTTCGCCTGCGGTCACCTCGTCACGGATATCTCAGTTGGAAGACCACCTAGGCGTCAGGCTGTTTCAACGGACCACAAGGAACCTGAGCGTGACCGAGCAGGGCCAGGCCTTTTATCGCGGTGCCTGCGAGATCCTGGAATCCATCGAAGCGGCAGAGGCGGAAGTCACCGCGATCACGGACAGCCCGCGCGGGTCGCTCTATGTGGCTGCCCCCCTGGGTGTCGGCAGACGGCTGATTGCGCCGCAGATGCCGGCATTTCTGGCGGAATATCCCGATGTCAGCGTGCGGCTGCGGTTGTCGGACCGAAAGGTCGACCTCACCACCGAAGGGTTGGATCTTGCCTATTTCCTCGGCCAGCCCGAGGACAGCAATCTCAAGATCAAGAAAATTGCAGATGTACAAAGAGTGCTTTGCGCATCCCCGGCCTATATCGCGCAGCGTGGGCATCCGCGTTCCGGCCATGAGATTGTCAGGGACAAGCACGAGTGCCTCAACCTGCGCTTTCCCGGTGCGACGGAATTCCAATGGCCGCTGATCACCACGTCAGGGCCAAAGCGTTTCCGCGTCGCCGGACGCTATGAATGCGACGACGGTGACGTTCTGGTGGATTGGGCGCTGGCGGGTCACGGCATCGCCCTGAAACCCGTTTTCGAAGTGGCCCGGCATCTCGAATCCGGTGCGCTTGTCGTCGTCGGAGAGGAGACCCCCCCGGAACCCATCCAGATGGCCTGCCTGTTCACGCACCGCAGGCATCAGGACCCGAAATCCCGGCTGTTCATGGATTTCGTCTCGGATCGGATCGCCGGCGTCATCAAGGACACCAGGCTGCCGGATCAGCTTCCGCGATAGGTTGAATAGCCGAAGGGGGAAAGCAGCAGCGGCACATGGTAATGCTGTGCCTGCGACATCCCGAACCGAAGGGGAATGACATCAAGAAACCTGGGTTGTTCCGGGGGCACTCCTGTGCGGTCAAGATATGCACCGGCATGAAAAACCAGTTCATAAACGCCCACTTCAAACGCCTCGGCTGGCAGGATCTGCGAATCCGTGCGCCCGTCATCGTTTGTCACCACCGACTTCAGCTTGGTGCGGCGCTCTCCATCAATGCGGAACAATTCGATCTTCAGCCCTTCGGCCGGGCAGCCCCTGGCTGTGTCGAGGACGTGGGTGGTCAAATAGCCGGACATGGCATGCTCCTTTGGTTTCGCACAGTCTGTCAACTGGCGTCATGATTCACAAACCCGGAGCTGGTTGAGGCTCCTTCCTGATTTTTTTGAAAATCCTTGTTATTGTTTTGAATTACAAGCGGTCCAACCAGGAGGAAGAGAATGACCCGATACCCGCGCGACATGACCGGATATGGTGCCACACCGCCAGCTGCAAATTGGCCAAATGGCGCAAAAATCGCTGTTCAGATTGTCCTGAACTATGAAGAAGGCGGCGAGAACAACATCCTGCATGGGGATCCCGCGTCGGAGGCCTTTCTTTCTGAGATTACAGGCGCACAACCCTGGCCGGGGCAGCGGCATTGGAACATGGAATCGATCTATGAATATGGATCGCGCGCCGGTTTCTGGCGGCTTCACCGGATGCTCAGGGATATACCGGTCACGGTCTACGGCGTGGCAACCGCCCTTGCGCGCGCCCCGGAACAGGTTGCCGCCATGAAGGCCTCGGATTGGGAGATTGCCAGCCACGGTCTAAAATGGGTCGAACACAAGGACATGCCGGAAGAAGAAGAGCGCGCGCAGATTGCCGAAGCGATCCGGGTGCATACACTGGCCGTGGGCGAAGCGCCGCGGGGTTGGTACACCGGGCGGTGTTCAAACAATACGGTGCGTCTGGCCGCTGAAACGGGGCAGTTCGACTATGTTGCCGACAGCTATGCCGACGATCTGCCCTACTGGATGACCTTTGCGGGCCGGCACCAGCTGATTGTCCCCTATACGATGGACTGCAACGACATGCGGTTTGCCATTCAGGCCGGTTTCACCAACGGGGATCAGTTTGAATCCTATCTGAAGGACAGTTTTGACTTCCTCTACGAGGAAGGCGAGGGCGGTGCGCCAAAGATGCTGTCCATCGGCCTGCACTGCCGGTTGATCGGACGGCCCGGCCGCGCCGCAGCCCTGCGCCGAGTGATTGAATACATGAAGTCACATGAAGGCGTCTGGTTTGCGACACGCCATCAAATCGCACAGCATTGGATCAGTCAGAACCCGCCTGTGACTTTCAACAGACCGTCAGAGATGGACCGCGCCACCTTTGTCTCTGAATTCGGGGGGATATTCGAGCATTCTGCATGGATCGCCGAAGCTGCCTTTGACGGTGAACTGGGACTGACCCATGACACGGCGCAGGGTGTGCATCAGGCCCTTTCCAGCGTGTTTCGGGGCGCGTCAGAGCAGCAGCGTCTGAGCGTGCTTACCGCGCACCCTGATCTGGCCGGGAAACTTGCAGCAGCAGGGCGGCTGACCCGTGAAAGCACCGCCGAACAGGCGGGCGCGGGTCTGGACAAGCTCACGGATCAGGAGCGTGCCGACTTCACCGAACTGAACGAAACCTACACCGCCAAATTCGGCTTTCCCTTCATCATCGCGGTCAAGGACAATACCAAGGCCAGCATCGGGGCGGCTTTCAAACGACGCATCGGCAACGACAGGGATACGGAATTTGCCGAAGCCTGCCGACAGGTTGAACGCATCGCGGAACTGCGGCTTTTGGAGAAATTCGGATCATGACCATTCACCTCAAGCTGGAAAAACTGACGGCCAAGTCCTTTGAACCCTATGGTGACCTTCTGGACGCTTCCGGCACAGCCGACAAGCTCATCAATCAGGGCAAATGTGGCCGATACCACGACAGGGCGCGTCTCGATTTTTCTGACGGGCGCGCGGGGATCAGCATTTTCAAGGGCGAAATGGAAACCCTGCCGCTGAAATTGAAGATGGTCGAACGGCACCCGGAAGGCAGTCAGGCCTTCGTGCCGATGACAGCCGATCCCTTTCTCGTCGTGGTCTGCCGGGACGACAATGGCACTCCGGTAGACCCTAAGGCCTTTCTGACGGCACCGGGTCAGGCCATCAATTTTCACCGGGGGACATGGCATGGCGTCCTGACCCCGCTTTCGGAGCCTGGTCTTTTTGCCGTCGTTGACCGTATCGGTGAGGGCGCGAACCTGGAAGAACACTGGTTCAAAGAGGACTATCTGATCGAATAACAGCCGACTCCGCCTGCCGCTGCCGCGTCTCAACAGTTGCGCAGCGCAGGCTCGGAGTTTCTTCACGCGAAAGAGATTGCTACATCCCCGAAATCACCGAAATCGGCGGTGATCACGCTGCCCGGCGGGCATTCGACGGGGCGGATGAAACTGCCTGACAGGATCACCTGACCGGGTTCAATACTTTGCCCGTATTGCGCCATGCGGCGGGCCAGCCAGACCACGCTTTCCACCGGATCGTTCAGCACGCCGGCGCCCAGGCCGGTTTCTTCGACCGCGCCGTCGCGCGTGGTGATCGCACCGACCCAGCGCAAGTCAAAGGCATCAACCGCGTGGCGTTGCGGACCCAGCACGATACCCGCGTTGGCCGCATTGTCGCTGATTGTGTCAAAGACGCTGCGGGATTTGCCCGTCTCGGCATCGACACGCACAATCCGGGTGTCGAGAATCTCGATGGCCGGGGCGACATAATCGGTGGCCGCGATCACCTCGTCGCGGGTCACATCTGCACCGCCAATGGCGGATTTCAGGACAAAGGCAATCTCGGCCTCGATACGCGGCTGAATGAACCGGCCCGCGGGCACAGTGGCGCCGTGATCGAAGGCCATATCGTCGAACAGGATGCCGCTGTCGGGGATGTCGATCCCCAGCGCATATTGCATCGCCTTGGAAGTCAGGCCGATCTTCCAGCCGATCACCCTGCGACCCCGGGCCAGCTTGGCCGTGCAAATCGCATTCTGCACGGCATAGGCGTCATCCATCCCGATCTCCGGATGGCGCAGGCTGAGCAGGCCGATCTGGCCGCCGCTTTCCTCTGCCGCCAGCAGGTCGGCGGCGGCGCGGGCGTGATCCTGGGGGGTCATAGCACTTCATCCTCGACGGTGTTGCGCAGGGTGCCGATGCCCTCGACCTCAACCTCGACCACGTCGCCGGGTTTCAGGTATTGCGGCGGGTCCAGCCGCGCCCCGGACCCGGTGGGCGTGCCGGTGACGATGATGTCGCCCGGTTCCAGCGTCATGAAGGTCGAGATATATTCGATCTCGCGGCGGACCGGATGCATCATGCGCGACAGCACATCGTCCTGCCGGACCTCGCCATTCACGCGCGTGATGATGCGCGCCTCGTCCAGCTGGGCGGCCTCGGTGAAGGGCACCAGCCACGGGCCGATCGCGCCCGACTTGTCCCAGTTCTTGCCCTGCGTCACGTTGAACTTGGCGTGGCGCACCCAATCGCGGATGGTGCCTTCGTTGCACAGCGTCAGGGCGGCAATGTGGTCGTAAGCGTTGGCCTGCGGGATGCGCCGCCCGCCCTTGCCGATGACAATGGCAACCTCGCCCTCGTAGTCGAGCTGGTGGCTTTCCGGCGGGCGGATCAGAGGGCGGTCGTGGCCGGTAAAGCCACTGGCAAAACGTGGAAACAGCGACATGTACTTCGGCTGTTCGCTGCCATCCTTGTATTCGGCGTTGCGGTCGGGAAAGTTCACGCCGACGCAGAGGATGCGGCGGGCGTTGGGCATGACCATCTCATATTGCACGCCTGTATGCGTGACCGGTTTGCCCTCGGCGGCCTGTGCCAGCGTGGCCAGACCATCGGCCTGCACCGCGTCAAACAGCGTCGGCCATTCGGGAAAAGCGTCGTTCAGGGCAATCATGCCCGTGTCGGTGACCGCACCGTAAAAGGTCTTACCGCCGGATGTGAAAGTTGCAAATTTCATGGGGACACTCATGGCGCGATGATCGGGCTGGCTTTGATCGTGGACTCTGCGGTCTCGACCCCGACAAAACTGGTTCCGTGCCTGAACCAGCTTTCCGGCGCGGGTGCGCCCCAAAGCGTCTGGCGTTGCGGATCCTTGAGGTCCCACTTGATCGGCTCAAGATCCGGGTCAACCGTCTGGTAATCCGAGCAATAGATTTCGATCCGGTGGCCATCGGGGTCAAGAATATAGAGGAAGAAGGCGTTCGAGATGCCGTGACGGCCCGGTCCGCGTTCGATATTGCCGACATAGCCCGAAGTTGCCATCAGATCGAGCAGATCAATGATGTTCAGCGGGGTTGGCACCCAGAAGGCGAGATGGTGCATGCGCGGACCGGTGCCATTGGTGAACGCCATATCATGCACGCCGCCCTTGCGGTGCATCCAGGCTGCCCAGAGCTTCTTGCTGTCTTCGTCCTCGGTGAATTCCGTCACCCGGAAGCCGAAGTCGGAATAGAAGGCGACGGAGGCATCGACGTCATGACTGAAACAGTTGAAATGGTCGATGCGCAGGGGTTTCACCCCCCGATAGAGCGCGTATTTCTGGTGGATCGGCGCCAGCCGGTCCATCTTGTGATAAAACTCAAGCGGGATGCCCATGTTGTCGGAGGTCAGCAGGGTGCGGCCCTGATAAGGGCGCTCGACCCAGGATGTCGGGCGGCCCTTGCCTTTGAAATAGGCTTCGGCCTTGTCCAGATCAGCCTCGTCGAAAGTCTTGAAACCCATCACTTCGACCGTGCCGGGCAGGTCCGATTTCTGCAGGATCACGCAGTGATGCCCGCGCTCTTCCATCGCACGCAGATAGACGTGGCTGTCGCTTTCGTCGGTGACCTGAAGGCCCAGGATCTCGGCGTAGAACTTTTTTGATGCGGTCAGATCAGACACGTTCAGGCACACATGGCTCAACCGGATGATGTTGAACGCGGGGTAAAGATTGGGTGTGGGAATGGGCATGAAATTCTCCTGCTGCGCGAAGCTGTCGCGCAATTGTCCAAAGCGGCATCAGATACCCAGGCGGGCGATCTTGTGCTGGCCGGTGGCAAAACCGATGTGTTTCTGTTCCATATAGAACTCGAATGACCAGTCGCCGCCGTCACGACCGATGCCGCTGGCCTTGACCCCGCCGAAAGGGGTTGGCAGGTGACGGACGTTTTCGGAATTGACCCAGATCATGCCTGCTTCCAGCTTGTCGGTAAAGCGCAGCGCGCGGGTCAGGTCGTTGGTCCAGACATAGCCGGTGAGCCCGTAGGGGATGTCATTCGCAATCTGCAAGGCTTCCTCTTCGGTCGAAAAGGGGATCGAGGTGAGCACCGGGCCAAAGATTTCCTCCTGTGCGATGCGCATCTGGTTGTTCGCACCGGTGAACAGGGTCGGGCGCACGAAATAGCCTTCGTCACCCAGTTTTTCGCCACCGGCAGCGACGGTTGCACCGTCCTCAACGGCGATGTCGAAATAGCGGGTGACCTTGTTGTAATGTTCCTCGGTGACCAGCGGACCGATCTCGGTTGCCGGATCCAGCGGATGGCCGACCTTGATGTTGTTCACGCGCGCGACCAGCCTGGCTTCGAATTCTTCGCGGATGCTGTCCTGGATCAACAGGCGCGAGGAAGAGGTGCAGCGTTCGCCGTTGATCGAGTAGATCATGAAAATCACCGCATCCAGCGCACGTTCCAGATCGGCGTCGTCAAAGACGATGACGGGGTTCTTGCCGCCCAGTTCCAGATGGTTGCGTTTCAGCGTGTCGGCGCCCTGTTTGGTGATCAGGCTGCCGGTGCGGCTTTCCCCGACAAAGGCGATGGCCTTGATTTTCGGATGTTCGCACAGCGCCTTGCCCGCGCCCTCGCCAAAGCCGTTGACGGTGTTCAACACGCCCGGCGGCAGGCCTGCTTCCTCTGCAATCTCGACCAGCAGTCGTGCGGTCAGGGGCGAGGCTTCGGCAGGTTTGTGCACCACGGTGCAGCCGGCGGCCAGCGCGGGGGCGATCTTCCATGTGGACAGCATGAAGGGCGTGTTCCATGGGGTGATCACGCCTACAGGGCCGATGGGCACGCGGGTGGTGATGTTCATCAACGTCGGTGATTTCAGGTGCTGGCCATCACGGGCCTGCACCACCTGATCGGCAAAATAGCGGAAATTCTCGGCACCGCGCAGCGCCGCCTTGGACATGAAGCGATAGGCCTGGCCAGTGTCCCAGCATTCGCAGAGTGCGATTTCCTCGGCCCGTGCCTCGATGCCTTCGGCCACCCGGATCAGGATTTTCCTGCGCTCAAGCGCTGGCAGGTCGCGCCAGGCCGGGAAAGCGTCATGTGCGGCACTTGCCGCGGCGTCGATGTCTTCCGCGGTGCCATGTGCCACGTCGCAAATCACGCTTTTGTCGACCGGAGAGGTTGTCTGGAAAACACCCCCGCTGCCCGCAACATCCTGCCCGGCAATGCGGTTCAGGATGCCGGTGTCGCGAAAGCGGGCCAGGAAGCCGTCGAGCATTTTCAGATTGTTGTCTAGAACGGTCATGGAAGTCCTCGTGTATCTGGGTGGCCGGACGTCAAAGACATCCTCAGGAATGGCCGGTAAGGCGGGCGTGAATTGGCGTGTCTTTCCAGCTGAGATCCGGGTTGATGATCCTGATTTCGAGCGAAAGCGCAAAATGGGGGGTCGCCAGTGGATTTTTCAGGACCTCTTGCGCGGCAGAGAACAATGCATCGCCTGCCGCCTTCAGCTGGTCCGTGCCACGCCCGGCCCCGACGCTGAGCGTCATGGCCAGAAAGTCATTTTCCCCATGTCCATCTGCGACGATGAAATGATCCGCCTTGTGGGCACGGATACGGATTCCGGCAGTCGGGAAGACGTTCGAACGCACCATGACCTTATGCAGCGCAGTGCAAAGGGCAGGAATGTCCGCGCGCGCTTCAAGAGATGGAGAATAGTCGATGGTGAGATGCGGCATGATTCCTCCCGAATTAAATATAACATGTTAAATAAATAAGTTCCTGTCAACAGATAACGCGTTAACAATCAGCACGCGATATGGGCTGTTCGATCTGGAAGTTCCGGAAAGCGATGCAGCACGATCTGACGCGCCAGACAGGAGCTTGGAGCAAGGTGACGAAGCGCCTATGATATGTGAGATGACGTCATTCTTTGCCTCTGCACTTTTGACCGGCCTGCTGGCCTGTTCCGCCGTCGCTGCCGCGCCGCGCCCGGATTGCACGGATTTCAACAACAATGACCGGCTGAGCCCTCATGATCGGCAATGGTGCCAGGCCCTTGCCTTTAAAGAGAAATATCTGGAAAGCGGATTTGTTGAGGCTGTCCCCGGCGACAATGGCCGTGCGCAAGGCGTCAGATCACACCTTGCCACCCGCTTTTCCAGCGGCGGGTCATCCAGTGTCAGCGGCTCAGTCTTGATCGAGGAACTCACGGGTCGGTTTCGCCTGAAACTGGCCCGGACCGACAACACTCTGTACTATGGCAGAAAGATACAGATCAGCGGCACCGCCCGTTCAGGTGAGGGTGCATTGCAGGTCTACAGCCATGTTGATGTCGATCTGTGGCAGCTTGCCGCCGTCTTTGTTGACAAGCCGGTGCGCAATCAGGAACCACCCGAAGAGGGGCTGATCCTCAAAGGGTATCTGCGCACAGATGTCGCGCCGGGCACGGAACAGAAGTTTACAGCGCAGCTGATCGCGATTGGTGGTGATTTCTATCTGCTGATTGCCGCGCCGGATGGGGTTGCGCGCGATATTTCACTCACCATCGACGCACCGTAAGGCGCGCCCGGCAGGTCAATCGACCCAGCTGTCAAAAGTCATCCCACGTCGCCGCGTGCGATTGGCAAGGCGGACAATATCGCGCAGCATCTGCGCGTGTGACGTGTTTGGCATCGGTTCCGGTATCAGGGCCGGGTTGCTCTCATCCGGTGTCAGCGGGGCGGCCTCAAGAACGGCTTTTGCCAAGGTTTCAAGAAACGCCAGAAAATCGGCTTCTGCCCCGGGCGCGAGCATGGTTCCGTCAAGTAAGGAGGCATGCGCCAGCAACTCCGCGCCCGCCGGATCAAGACGGCGCGCAAAACCCATGATCGCCTCCCAATGCTCCATCGGAATGCGCACCTGCGCCGGAAAGCTCCAGGGAGAGCGGTGACCGTCGTCCGGCAAGGCTTCCAATGCTTCGGGGCCGGAAAACACCTGCCACAGGCGGCTTGGGGGTTTTGCTGTCACTTGCCGGTGCCTGTTAATCTGCGGGGCAATGCGCAGGATGGACCAGAAAAAGCGTATCATCCGGCTCGGCCGGGAGGTAAAAAGGCGTATCGTCGCCGCAATCTGTCAAGGTCATGCCGACCGATGTCAGCTCCAGCAACAGCGATCCTTCGGTCCGGGCGTTGCGGATCGTCAGGACGCCACTGTCGCAATCGCCGCCGCAGATCACCTGGCCCTGATCATCCTGATGACACAGCCCGCCGGCCCCGCCCTTGCGCTCACGGGTGGTGAAATCGACCGAGAAGGAATAATTGCCCTTGCCCGCCTCGTGATGCTCCATTTCGTAATAGCTGAGGTGAAAGAAGACCTCGGTGACCTTTTGCAGGGGGTGTTCGACAAGATGATCCGCCGAATAGCTGCGCTGCCAGCAGGCGTAGGTATCCGGGCGCGGTGCAAGTATTTCTGCAAGGGTCTGGGCCGTGACAGGGGTGGAGGTCAGTGCAGTCAAGGTTGCGACAACAAGTGTCATCCTGGGGGTTTGCATGTCTCTTGGCCTCCGCGATCATCGGGATCGGTATGAAACGGCTGCAGCATAGAGCTGCGGACCGACGTGAACCAGATCAGGGACACTCTATCGCCTGTTGCGGTCTCAATAAAGAACAGCGTTGCAACCAGGGTCGGATGCGCGCGCACTTCGGGCTGTTCAGACCCTGCGCGCGCTCTTAGGTTCAGCGGAACCAAAGGAGATACGCCAGATGAAGGCCGATGAAGTAAAGCAATTCCTGGAAGGCCACAGCGTATTTGCGCTGGACCCCGAAACGCGGCAGGTCGCGGCCTGCATAGACTATGAGGTTGGCGGCACCTGCATCGCCCGCTTTGTGAACGGGGAGACGGACAAGGGCGTCTATGGCTTCGAAGGCGACACCTATTGGACGCGCTACGAGACGTTCAGAGACGGCAAGCGCCATGTGTTCCGGCTGGTGGCGAAAGGCCCGGGTGTGGCCCAGGCCTATTTCGAGGATGGCACCATCGCCTTCCTGCAGTCGCACGAGGAAACACCTGTCGTGTCTGACGTCAGCGTCCCGCCTTTAACCTGATACACGCCGTATCGCCGATGTCCCGAGAGCGCGAAGCGCGGCAGGGTATCGGCAATGCAAGTTTAAGGGGCGCGCTTCAGGGACGGCTTGTGACCGGAAGGTATCGGGGCAGCAGGCAAGCTGCCGCCCCGGTTTGGTTCATTCGATGGTCATGCCCAGCGTCTGGCCGATGGTCTCGTTCCAGGTCGCGACGCAATCGGCACCGCAACGGTCCGCGAACTCGGGCAGGATGGCCGCCTTGACGGCTTCCGCGCGCAGCGCATCGTCAGCCTCGGTCATCGGCACCAGCGTCATCCCGGCAGTGTCCCCTTCGGAACAGGGGCCGGAGGTATTGCAGGCCAGACCGGTTGCAGTCTCCGTCGCGGCCAGTTCGAAGATGGAAGTTTCCAGGCCGCGCAGGCTGGTGGTCAGATAGTCCTGCACGCTGGCGTCAAGGCCATTCCACCAGTCGAGGTTTGCCAGCTGTGCCGCCAGCCCGAAATTGACCGGCATCGGAGAAATGAACCGCGCCGATTCATTCCACTTTGCCTTGTAACCCGACAGCGCCCCGGTGATGGCGCAATCGACGACGCCGCTGGCCAGTGCCGGTTGCACCTCGGCAAAGGCGATGGACAGGGGCGAGCCGCCCAGGTGGTTGACAAATGCCTGTTGCGAGGCACCCGATGCGCGCACCTTGCGACCTTTCAGATCGGCAAGCGAGGTGAATTCATCGCGGCAATAAATCACCTGCGCCTGATAGGTGCCGAAGCCCAGCAGCTTGATGTTGTGCTCTGTCTCCAGGAATTCGGCATAGGATGACCGCCAGCTTTCGACAGCCGCCGCCAGTTCCTCGACACTGCCGATCACGCCAACAAGGTCGACCGATTCATTCATCGGCACTTCGCCGGAGTTGTAGGCCAGCACGGTGGTGGCCATCTGCAATGTGCCGTTGCTGACCAGGCGGAAGATCTCACCGCCCTTGAAGCCCAGCTCGGTGAAAGGTTTCACATTCGCGGTGATCTTGCCGCCGGTGTCGGCGGGCACCTGTTCGGTCCAGAACGGCAGTTCCTTGTCGGTGTACATCGACAGCCCGCCGATGGAGCCGACGACATTGAACTCGGTCTCGGGCATGTCCTGCGCAAGTGCTGGCAGGGCCATGAGGCCCGCCAGAGTGGTCGCAATCAGTGTTTTCATGATAGTCTCCCTTGGTTTGGAAGGGCGTTAACCGCCCGGTTTTGGATTGACGATGGTGGGCAGCCAGAGCGCGAGCTGCGGAAACAGGAGGAGCAGGCCGATCATCGCGAGCATGGCGGCCAGGAAGGGGGCTGACCCCTTGAACAGATCACTGAAATCGCCTGCGCCCTTGCGCACGGCCTGCACCACATAAAGGTTCATGCCGACCGGCGGGGTGATCAGCGCCGCTTCGATCAGGATGACAAAGACGACGCCCCACCAGACCGGGGAATAACCCAGCCCCACCACAACGGGAACGATGATGGGCGTGGTGGCGATCATCATGGAAAGCGTCTCCATGAAGCAGCCCAGCAGCAGGTAGAAACAGATGATGGCGAGCAGCATCCCAAGCGGCGGCCAGCCCAGGTTCAGCACCGCGTCGGTGATCGCCTGCACCAATCCGATGCTGACCATGACGAAGTTGAGAAAGAAGGCGGCGATGACGATCAGCATGATCATGCAGGTGGTGCGCACAGTGCCCTCGAAAGCGGCGAGCAGGACCGGCACGCTCAGCCTGCCGTTCAGCGCGACCAGCCCCACGGTGGCGATCAGGCCAAGTGCCGCCGCTTCCGTGGGTGTGGCGACACCGGCATAGATGCTGCCGACAACGATGGCGAACAGCGCCAGGGGCGGCACCAGTTGCGGCAGGCCACGCAGCCGCGCAGGCCAGAGTGAACCGCCCTCCAGCCGGTGACCGCCCCAATGCGGCCGCCACAGGACCAGCGCCAGGACGATCCCGGAAAAGAGCATCGCCAGGACAAAGCCGGGGATGAACCCTGCGGCATATAGGTCGGCGACCGAGGTATCTGTCAGCACCGCATAGATGATCATGTTGATCGACGGCGGGATCAGGATGCCCAGGGTGCCGCCCGCAGCGATAGACCCCAGGAACAGGGGCCGGTTGTAGCCGCCGGCATCCATGTTGGGGATGGCCACCGTGCCGATTGTCGCCGCTGTCGCGATGGAGGACCCGGATGTTGCGGCAAATACCGCGCTTGCCGCGATGTTGGTGTGCATCAACCGTCCCGGCAGGCGCGAGAACCAGGGTGTCAGCGCATCGAACAGGCGGCCCGACACGCCTGAGCGGTGCATGAGCTCTCCCATCATGATGAACATGGGGGCCGCGATCAGGATGAAATCGGCAGAGGAATTCCAGGCCAGCTCACCCGCCGCGCCGGTCATCGGGAAGAAGGCGTAGTTTTCCGACAGGATGTAGCCGGTCATCGCCAGCACAACGGCCACCGGCAGCGACAGCACCAGCATGACGACAAGCAAGAGAAACGCGGTGAGGATCATGGCGCGCCATCCGATGCATGCACAGCTTCTGCGATCTCTGCGTCCAGATCGGCTGACCCGACCACAGCGTCGAACCCGGCCCTGTCACCGCGGATCAGGCGCAGCACGGCCTGCACCGGCGCCAGGACCGCCATACAGGCAAACCAGAACAGGCCGATCCACCAAAGCCCCTGCGGCAGCACCAGCGGCACGCGCATCTGCGACATGGACCGCGCGCCCATTGACCAGGATTGTTCCAGGGTGCCCCAGGCGAACCATGCCAGCGCCGCCGCGACCAGCGCCAGCGCAAGGGCCGCCAGCAAATCGCAGGCCGCGCGCAGCGGGAAGGGCAGGCGGGCGGCCAGGAAATCGACCCTGATATGCGCCTTGGTCGTGACCGTGAAAGCCATGCCGAGGCCGATGCAGATCGCCAGCCCGTAGGAGGAGATCTCGAAACTGTCGACCGCGCTCTGGTTGAAGAAATACCGCATGGCCACGTCGATGGTGATGGGGACGGCGCAGCCGAACAGGATGACGGCCCCCGCCACCCATGCCAGCCATCGCGAAAGACGTTGCGGCAGCGGCTCTGTCATCGTGATTGTTCCATGCAAATCAGCCGATCACACCCTTGGAGGCAAGTCCAGTGTGTCGCGCCATCACGCCTCTGCCGGTCCGCACAATTGGTGACAGGCGCGTTTATCGCGGGCATCTTCCGGGTCATTCTGAAACCCCCTTCGTGACATATCCGTCAGCCAGGTCGGCGGCCTGAGCCGTGCTGTCGCGCAGGGCAGGGTCGCCGTGGCCGCCGCCGCCCGGGGTCTCCATCCGCACGATATCGCCGGGACGCAGGGCATGGCCGATTGTCTTGGCGGCAAGGGGGGTGGTGATGCCGTCGCGAGTGACGCTCAGGGTTCCGCCACGCCCCGGCGCACCGCCGTCCAGCCCGTAGGGCAGCGAGGTGAAAGCGTCGAAAGAGGCGTTGAGCAGCCCGCTCTCGGCAAGGAATTCCCATTCCCGCACGATCCCCAGACCGCCGCGCATGCGACCTGCACCGCCCGAATCCGGCACCAGTCCATAGCGTGTAAACCGCATGGGAAAGAGCGCCTCGATCATCTCGACCGGTGTGTTCTGGCCATTGTGGAACCCGGCCGCCAGACCATTCGGCCCGTCACGCTCGGGATGCGCGCCCCAGCCGCCGAGTTCGCTGTCGAAATAGACCTGACGGCGCCCGTCCGCGTGGCGGATATTGACCGCGTGGTTGAATGTGGTGCCGTAGTAGGAGGCCGGGATCCGGTCGGGCAGCACCTGGGCAAAGGCCCGCAGCACGGCGGTTGCGATCTTGTGGCCAGGCAGCATCCGCATCGACACCGGTGCGGGGAAGGCCGCGTTCACAAGGCTGCCTTCGGGGGCCGTCACCGTGATCGGGCGGTAGCAACCCGCGTTCACCGTTCCGGTCACGCCGCAGGCCGCGATGACGGCGTAATAGACGGCAGAAGTGGTTGTCGCCAGGGTCGCGTTGATCGGCCCTCGCGCCTGATCCGCCGTGCCTGCAAAATCCAGCGCGATGGTGTCGCCCGCAATGGTCAGGGTGACCGCGATACGCTTGTTGCCCTCTTCCAGCCCGTCGCCGTCGACAAAATCCTCGGCCTCGTAGGTGCCGTCGGGCAGGGCCCGCAGCGCCGCGCGCATCTCGTGTTCCGCATGGTCCAGCAGCGCGGCCCCGATCTCGGTCAGGGCCTGCACGCCATAGCGGTCCGCGAGCCGCAGCATGGCGCGCGCGCCCACATCCAGCGCCGCGATCTGGCTCAGGAAATCGCCGCGAAAGGTTTCCGGTTCGCGGACATTCTGCAGGATGGTGGCAAAGAGGTCTTCCTGCATCCTGCCATCGCGGACGATCCGCACCGGCGGCAGGCGCAGACCTTCCTGAAAGACTTCCACC
The DNA here is from genome assembly GCF_059628195.1 of Sulfitobacter sp. IGS-18. Taxonomy (NCBI): domain Bacteria; kingdom Pseudomonadati; phylum Pseudomonadota; class Alphaproteobacteria; order Rhodobacterales; family Roseobacteraceae; genus Sulfitobacter; species Sulfitobacter sp. IGS-18. The sequence continues at coordinate 224,942 of NZ_JCAQIH010000003.1, forward strand.
GCCTGCGCGTTATAGCCGCCCGCAGCACCGCCGCCGACATCAACGTGATGGATCAGCACGCAGGTGATCGCGATCCGCTCGCCGTCGCGGAACACCGGCTTGAAGGCGATGAAATCCGGCAGGTGCTGGCCGCCGCAATAGGGATCGTTGGTCACGATCACATCGCCATCGCGCCAGTCATCGAGCGGGATGTGATGCTCCGCGATATGTTGCAGGCAAAGCTCCATCGAATTGAGGTGCACGGGCATCCGCGCCGCCTGCGCGACATTGCGGCCCTGGCCATCGAAGACGGCAGTGGAGTAATCCAGCAGTTCGCGCACCGTGGTCGAGCGTGATGTGCGCCAGACGGTGACCGACATTTCCTCTGCCACCGACACAAGCGCGGCAGAGACGATTTCGAGCAGGACGGGATCGGGGCGGCTCATGGCTGTTTCCTTGCGGTCATGTCACCCGTTTCGGTCATTGTCAGGGACCAGTGCCCGGGGATCAAAAGGGTGGTGTATTCCTGTTCGATGATGGCGGGGCCGTCGATGACCTCACCCGCTGCCAGCGACAATTGGCGGTGCACCGGAACCTCGGCCCAGGCGCCGTTCACATGGACGGGGCGGGTGCCGGTCGCGCGGTCTTCTGTCGGGCTGTGGCGCGCCGCGGTCCGGCCTTCGTCGCCCAGCCTGCCGATGGCAACCAGCCGCATTGTCACAAGCTCGACCGCCTCGTCCGGATCATCAAAGGAGAAGCGCTGGCGATGCTGTTCCTCGAACCTTTCGCGCAGGGTCGCAAGTGTCTGTTCCGTGCAGGGGCCATCGGGCATGTCCGTCATCAGCTCAAAAGCCTGCCCGCGATACCGCAGGTCGGCAGTGAGCCGCAGCACCCGCCGATCAGGCGCGATTGCATCCGCGTCAAGCAATGCCGTGCCGCGTGCGCGCAGGTCCTCCGCCATCGCCGCGAGCGCCGCCAGGCTTGCGGGCGCAAGCGGCAGAATCTCGGTGCGGGACAGGTCGTGCTGAATGTCAGAGGACAGAATGCCATGCGCCGAAAAGGTCGATGGATCGCGGGGGAAAATCACCCGTGTGATCCCCAGTTCCTCGGCCACCTCGATGGCGTGGACACCGCCCGCGCCGCCAAAGCTCATCAATGCGAAATCGCGCGGGTCGAGCCCCTTGGCAAAGAGGGAGAACTTGATGGAGGCGGCCAGTTTGGCGTTGACCACACTGAGGATACCAGATGCCGCATGATCGGTATCAAGGTTCAGCGGCACTTCCATCCGGTCGCGCAGGGCAGCGCGCGCGCCATCGAGGTCCAGCGCAAACCGGCCTCCGAGGAAGGTCGAAGGGTCGAGCCGCCCCAGGATCAGGTTGATGTCGGTGACGGTCGGCTCCTGCCCCCCGCGCCCGTAACAGACCGGCCCCGGCACGGCACCCGCGCTGCGCGGTCCGACCTGCAGACGGCCCGAGGCATCTACAAAGGCGATGGACCCGCCGCCCGCGCCGATCGTATGCATCTCGACCATCGGAACACGGACGGGCAGGCCGTCGATCTCTCCCTGGGTCACAACTGTGCGCTGACCGCCGGATATGACCGCAACGTCATAGCTCGTGCCGCCCATGTCGACACCCACGACATCCGGCGTGTTCAGCGACCGCGCCAGTTTCTGCGCCGCCAGCACGCCGCCCGAAGGGCCGGAAAGCAGCAATTTGACCGGGGCCTGCACGGCGGCATCCAGGCTGATGGCACCGCCGTTCGACTGGATCAGATAGACCGGCGCGGTCACGCCCGCGTCTGACAGGCGTTTGCGCACGGCGGTGACATAGCGGTGGATCACCGGAACCAGCTGTGCGTTCAGGACCGTGGTCGCGGTGCGTTCGAATTCGCGGATCTCGGGAGAGACTTCGTGGCTGCAGGAAACCGCCATTCCGGGGCAACGCGCCAGCAATGCCTTGCGGATCGCGATTTCATGTGCGGGGTTGGCAAAGGCATTCAGCAGGCAGATCGCCGTGGCCTCTACGCCGCTGTCGGCAACGCGGCTGATCACGCTGTCGAGTACGGCGACATCGAGTGGCCGCACCACCTCTCCGGCAGCGCCGATCCGGCCGGGGGCCCCGAACCTGCGCCTGCGGGGGATCAGCACGCTGCGGTCGGGTCCGCGCAGGGCATAGATGTCGCGCCGCGCGTGGCGCCCGATTTCCAGCACATCCTCGAAACCTTCGGTGGTGATCAGCGCGCCATCGGGCAGATCGCGGGTCAGCACCGCATTGGTAGCAATCGTGGTGCCGTGCAGGATCAGGCCGATGTCCGACAGGGCAAAGCCGAACCGTTCCGCGGCCAGCAGCAGGGCATCGGCCAGACCGCGGGCCGGATCATCGGGCGTGGTCGGGGACTTCAGGCTGTGAGCCAGGCCCGTGGTATCGTCCCGCAATTCCAGGTCGGTGAAGGTTCCGCCGATATCGACGGCAACGGTGATGCGGTTCTGCGACATGTTCGGTCTGGCTCTCGGCGGTTATTGCCGGATCAGCGTCGCAGGCATTTGCAATCAAATCAAATCGAATGATTTTGGCACTTGTGATAGATTATTTTGATCGGCGTGGCGCCGGGCCGTCGTCCGGGCCAGCCGCGCTGCGGTCATGACCACATGGCTTTTGGGATCCCCGAGGTAGGACGCGGTGAATTGAAGCGGCGAGGGACACCACCCCGGATCGAAGCAGCGCAGCTGCCCACGCGCAACCCATTCACGCCCGAGGATTTCGGGCAGGGCCGCCACGCCCAGACCCGCTTCGACTAGCCGGAAACAGGCCGACAGGGAAGAAGAGGAGAATATCTGCGTCCCCGGCCCGACCCTTTCGTAGAGCTCCCGCCGCATCTCGCGGTAAGGTCGGGTGTTGCGGGCATAGGTGATCACCGGGTTCCGCGCGATCAGCCCCGCCTGATCCTGCGGTGCCCATTCCGCCTGCGCGGACACATACCAGGCAAGGTCGAAGCCCGGCAGGGCGATGTTGCTGACAGAAGCCTCTGACACCGGGCCGAGCAGGATAGCAATGTCGATCTCGCGGTCGAGCAGACGTTCGCGCAGATTGGTCGACACATCCACGTCGATTTCGATCTCGACCTTGTTGAACTGGTGGTGCAGGTCCGCGACGAAATCGGGCAGCCAGGACTGGGCGACCGTTTCGGCAACGCCAAGCCGCAGCTGCCGCTCGATCCCGTCGGGGTCCATGACATTGGCGGTCACCTGTTCTGACAGGATCTCGAATTGTTCGGCATATTGCACCAGCATGTCGCCCCGCTTGGTCAGGGTCAGACCACCTTCGCGGCGGTCGAACAGGGCCACGGCAAGCGTGTCTTCAAGCGATTTCACCCGCGCGCTGACCGCTGGCTGGGTGAGGTTCAGGCTCTGCGCCGCCTTGCGCATGCCGCCAAGGCGCACGACCTCAAGGAAGGTGCGAAGCTGTTCGATGTTGAGCCGGGTCATGTCGGTGTCTCTTTGCGCCTGTCCCTATGCTGCGAGTGTGACCGATCCCCGAGGCAAAGCGCAAGAAGTGCCTTGGGGTTGGTGGCATGCGCCGACGGGCCTGATCGGTCACGGCGGACTGTCACCGCGCAGATGGGGTTATCCCCTTTCGGACCGCAGCAAAGCCTGAAGCGCATCCTTGTGTCGCATTCCCGGCCGGATTCCGCAGTGGGTGGCGGTCTGGTTCACGGCAGAGATGATACCGCTCTCCAGCATGGAGACGGCGTTGCCGATCTCGCAACTCATGCAGTCCAGGGTGGCGGCAGCGATCTTGCGGGCGTCCAATGCGGGGAGGCGACCGATGCCGACATCGTTCTTGCCGCGCCCCGCATCCGAAAAGGCGACATAGCGGGCGTCGGCCTTGCAGGCGCGGGCAGGATCGCCACCGATCAGCCCGCCATGTGAGCCGGTGATGATGATCCGCCCCGCATCCTGCGGGGTGATCAACGAGGCCGAATCGACGCAAAGCACCTGTTGCCCGCCGAGGGTTCTGTCCTGGCGGGTCTCGGGGACCTTTGCCATCAGGCGGTCAGGTTGCGGTGCAGCCGCGAGGAGGTCGAGGGCATCGCCCGCCGTCATGCCGGGCGCGATGCCAAGACCCGCTGCAATGGCGTTGGCAAAGGAGATGACCCCATGGCTTGCCGCATCGCGTGCCGATCCGATTTCCGCGCTCATGCAATCGACGGTGCAGGCCGCCATGCCCACATCGGCCAGCGCCCGGACGCCCGCGATCCCGGCTTCGTTCATGCCGCGGCCCGCGTCGTTGAGGATGACGGCGCGCAGCCCCGACAGGGAGGCAACGGCAGCCGCAAACAGCCCGCCATGCGAGCCTGACACCGCCACCGCGCCCGCCGCTTCAGGGCCTGCGTCGGTGATCGAGTCAAAGAGGCGAACATCCGTTGTCATGGCAAAAGCGATAATTTGTTTGACAGCGCAAGGCAATCTGTTCCACCAATCAAAACAATTATTCCGATAAACGGAAGTAGAGGGGGAATGGTCTTGAGTGCAGAGACGCCGGTCGGCTCCATTGCGCGTGCTCAGAACGTTCTTGCGGCCCTCGCGCGGATGCCGCTGGGCGCGAGTTTCACCGAGATTCAGGCCTGCACCGATTTCACCCGAACCACGACCCACCGGGTGCTCGCCTCTTTGATGGAGGTGCATTACGTCTATCAGGATCCGGGCAGCCGGAAGTATCACCTGGGCCATGCCCTGGCCGCATTGGCGCGGGTCGCCAACCGCTCCGACCTTGCCGCATTGGCAAGGCGCAGCATGCGCCGGGTTGCGGAAGGGACAAAGGACACGGTGTTCCTCTCTGCACCGGAGGGCGCGGTTTCGATCTGTGTCTGCCGCGAGCTGGGTGAATTTCCGATCCGCACGCTGACCCTTGATGCGGGCGACCGGCTGCCGCTGGGTGTCGGGGCCACCGGGCAGGCGATCTATGCGGTCACGGAGAAGTCCAAGCGCATGGCCGCGGCGCGCAGCAATCAGGCCTGGATGGCAGATTACAATTACACCCCCGAAAAGGCAGAGGAACTGGCAGCTGATTTCCTGCAACGGGGCTTTGCTTTCAACCCCTCCATTCCTGTCCCGGGGATGAGCGCCGTGGCCCTGCCGATCCAGACCGGCACCGGACGGATCGTTGCGGCAATCGGGATCGGGGCGATCAACGAACGGATGAAGATGGACCGGATCGAGGGCGAACTGCTGCCATTGCTCAGGGAGGAAGTGGCCACCTTGTCGGCAAAATTCAGCGAGCTTGAGCGGGAGAATTTGCTGTGACCCTGACCAACTTTGATCGTGAAAAGGGACTTGCGCGCCTTGCCACCATGGAACGCATCCGAGCCTTCGAGGAAGTCGCCCGGCGGGCAGCGGTGGATGAGGCGCTGGTGCTGGGTGCGATCCATCTGTCCATCGGACAGGAGGCGGTGGCGACTGCGGTGATCGAGCCGCTGAGGCGCGATGATTACATTCTCTCCACCCACCGGGGCCATGGTCACACGCTGGCAAAGGGGGCCGATGCCCAGGCGATGATGAAAGAGCTGCTGGGCCGGGAGGGCGGTTGTTGCGGTGGCAAGGGCGGGTCGATGCATATCGCCGATTTCGGGGTGCGCATGCTGGGGGCCAATGGTGTGGTGGGGGCCAATATCACCATCGCCGCCGGGGCCGCGCATGGGATCAAGCTGCTGGGCGGCGACCAGATTGTTGTCTGTTTCTTTGGTGACGGCGCGGCAAACCGTGGCCCCTTCCTGGAAGGGTTGAACTGGGCAGGGGTGTTTGATCTGCCGATCCTCTTTGTCTGCGAGGACAACCGCTATTCCGCCACTACGTTGACGTCTGACATGACCTCGGGGAACGTGGCCGACCGTGCCCGCGCACTGGGTCTGCCCACGACGGAAGCGGATGGAAATGATGTGACCTCGCTGGCTGCGACCGCGGCCGAGATCACGGCGCGGATCCGTCAGACCGGCAAGCCGGAATTCCTGCATGCCAGGACCTATCGCCTGTCGGGCCACACCTATTTCGATCCCGCAACCTATCGGCCCGAAGGGGAGGCGGATGAAATGCGCGCAACCCGCTGCCCGATCGCGAAACTGCGCGGTGAACTGGTTCAGGCGGGGGTGGCAAAGGGTGATCTGGACCAGGTGCGGCAAGCGGCGGAAGAAGAGATGGATGCCGCGCTGGACGCCGCGCGAGATGCGCCCTGGCCGGCTGCCGCGAGCGTTTTTGCCGATGTGCAGGACATCGGTTCCCCCACCGAGGAGGCGTTCTGATGGCGCGCATGACCTACGCCGATGCCGCGAAACTGGCCGTGGCCGAAGCCATGCGGGCAGATCCGACGGTCTGGTGTGTGGGCGAGGACCTGGGCCGGGGCGGGGTGTTCAAGCAATATACCGGGTTGGTGGAGGAATTCGGCCCCAGGCGGATCAGTGATGCGCCGATTTCCGAAGCTGCGATCATGGGTGCGGCCTTTGGTGCCGCGATGGCGGGCACAAGGCCCATTGTCGAGATGCGGTTTGCGGATTTTGCGCTTTGCGCCACGGACGAGCTGGTGAACCAGATTGCCAAGGCGCGGTTCATGTTCGGCGGACAAAGCCGCGCGCCCATGGTCATTCGCAAACCCATGGGCATGTGGCGGTCCTCGGCGGCGCAACACAGCCAGTCGCTGGAATCCTGGTATGTGCATATTCCCGGTCTGGTGGTCTGCTGCCCGGCCACACCTCAAGACAATTACGCGATGATGAAAGCGGCAATCGCCTGCGACGATCCGGTTGTCTATCTGGAGCACAAGGACATCTGGGCCACCGAAGGCGAGGTGGATACAAGCCTGCCGGGCCGGTTCGGCAAGGCCGGCATCCGGCGCGCGGGCACGGATGTGACTCTGGTCTCCTGGTCGAACACAGCCAACCTTTGTGTCCAGGCCGCAGACAGTCTGGCGGAGGACGGGATCAATGCGGAGGTCATCGATCTTGTCAGCCTCTGGCCCTGGGACAAGCAGGCGGTGCTGGCCAGCGTGAAAAAAACCGGCCGTCTGGTGGTGGCGCATGAGGCGGTCTGCGTTGCGGGGTTCGGGGCCGAGGTTGTGGCAACCGTGGCGCAGACCATGGTGCTGAAAGCACCACCCGTGCGGCTGGGCAGTCCACGGGGGCTGATCGCCTATGCCCCCAATCTTGAAGATCAGATGCGGGTGACGGCGGACATGATTGCCGCCGCCGCGAAAAAGACGATGGAGTTCGAAAAGGCATGACCCAATCCAACGAAATGACCGGCGGCGAGGCGCTGGTGCGGATGCTCTTGTCGCATGGGGCCGGGCCGATGTTCGGCATGGGTGGTTTCCAACTGCTGCCGTTTTATGATGCGGCGCGGCGGTTGGGGCTGAACCACAACCTGATCAATGACGAACGCTGTGCTGTTTTCGCAGCCGATGCCTATGCCAAGGTGTCGGGCCGGGTCGGGCTGGTCGATGCGACGCTGGGGCCGGGGGCCACCAACCTGGTGACCGGGCTGGTCGAGGCGCTGAATGCCGGCTCGCCGATGGTGGCGATCATCGGCGATGCGCAGCGCGATCACGCAGGCAAGAACATGACGCAGGAAACCGATCAGGTGTCGATCCTGCGGCCCGCCTGCAAGGCGCTGCTGCGGATCGAAACGATACAGCGTATCCCCGAGATCATGCGCCGGGCCTTTGCACTGGCCACTTCCGGGCGACCCGGCCCTGTCGTTGTCGATGTGCCCGAGGATATCGCCCATGGCCTGTGGGGGTTCGACGAGGGTGACTTCGATGTCGACGCGGCCCATGAGGCAGCACCCGCCATCCGTTGCCGTCCTGAGCGCGAGAGCCTGGAAAAGGCCGCCAACATGATCGCGGCGGCGGCGCGCCCGATCCTGCTCTGCGGTGGGGGCATTCACATCAGCCGGGCGACCGCCGCAGTGACACGATTTGCCGAGGCAAATGGCATACCCGTTGCCCACACCATGAGCGGCAAGGGGGCCATTGCCTGCACCTCGCCGCTGTCGGCGGGGCTGTTCGGGCGCTATGACCGGATCGCCAATGCGCTGATCGAGCAAAGCGATTGCATCATCGTCGCGGGCTGCAAGCTGGGTGAAATCGCGACCAAGCGTTTCACGATTCCCGCAAAGGGGCAGATTGTGATCCATCTCGACAACGTCGCCGAAGAGATGGGCCGCACCTATGACCCGACGATGAAACTTTGGGGTGACGCGCGCGAGGGGCTGGACGATCTGACGGCGGCACTTGCAACACGGGCGCAAAGCCAGCGCGAGATGCGCGCGGCCTATCTGGCAGAGATCCCCGCAAAGATGCAGACCTGGCATGACGAGGTCGCCGCCGACCGGCTTTATTCCGATGAAAGCCCGGTTCACATGGCGCGGCTTGTGACCGAATTGAACAACCACCTGCCTGCGGATGGCTACCTGATCGCCGATGGCGGCTTTGCCGCACATTGGGGCGGGCTGCTGTTCAACTCGAAAAAGGCGCGGCGCAGCTTTGTGCCGGACCGTGGCTTTGCCTCTATCGGCTATGGTCTGCCGGGTGCCATGGGCGCACAGCTGGCCGACCCGGAGGCGGTGGTTGTCGGTCTGACCGGCGATGGCGGTTTCAACATGGTTTTGGGAGAGCTTGAGACCGCTCGCCGGATGGGTCTTGGCGTCAATATCATTGTCGTGAACAACGCAGCCTCGGGATATGTGAAGGCGTTGCAGCACCTGATGTACGGCGAGGGGAATTATCAGAGTTCCGACCTGGCCGAGACCAATTATGCCGAGGTGGCCCGCGCGATGGGCTGCCACGGGGTCCGGGTGGAGGAGCCGGGCCAGTTGGAAGGCGCGCTGAAGGCGGCATTTGCCGAAAAGGACCGGCCCAGCGTGATCGACGTGATGGTGACACGCGATCCGTCGCGCATGTTGCCCGCCGTCGATAACCGTACCGTACAAGTCAAGAAAGGCGACCGCGTGGCCTGACCTCACGCGGGACATAACTGGAAGAAATTGGGAGGAGAACCATGAAGACCAGGACAGTTATAGGCACCTGCACGGCCGCGTTGATGGCCGGAAGCCTGATGTCGGGGGCGGCCATCGCCCGTGACATCGAAATGCAGGCGATTTTCCCGCAAACCCTGCCGCTGCTGGGCAAGCCGGGTTGGGACATCGCGGAAAAGGTCGACCTGTTGACCGCGGGCGGGATTCACTTCGATGTGAAAAACCCCGGTGAGATCGTTTCCACCGGTGAAGTCTGGGATGCGGTTTCGACCGGTGCGGTCGAAAGCGCGTGGTACTCCATCGGCTTTGCCGAGGGCGTGGTGCCCTCCGCGCCGCTGTTCACGACCTTTCCCTTTGGCCCGGATGTAAAGGAATACGCGGCCTGGTGGTATTACGGCGGCGGCAAGGAAATGTGGTCGGAGATCACCGAGGACACCTATAACATCAAGACGATCCACTGCGGCACGCTGGTGCCCGAAGCCTCCGGCTGGTTCCGCGAGGAGATCAACAGCGTCGAAGACCTGAAGGGCAAGAAGATGCGTTTCTTTGGGCTGGGCGCCAGTGTCATGGGTAAACTGGGTGTCGAAGCGCAATCGCTGGGGCTGGCTGACACGATGTCGGCGCTGAACACAGGCGCCATCGATTCCGCCGAACTGGGCTTCCCCTTCCTCGACAACATGATCGGCATGTACGAACACGCGGACCATTACTATCTGCCGGGTTGGCACCAGCAGACCAGCTTTCTCAGCGTGATCATGAACCTGGACACATGGAACGACCTGACCGACCAGGAACGTGCTGTCATCAACACCGCCTGCGAGGCACAGGTGCTGAGCACCATGGCCGAGGGTGAGGCGGTACAGCTTGAGGCGCTGCGCGAGTTGGAGGAAGAGCATGGCGTGAACATCCATCAATGGTCCGATGAGATGCTTGGCGCCTTCGAGAGCGCATGGAACGAGGTCGCGGCGGAGAAATCGGCCCAGGACGCGGATTTCAAACGCGCGTGGGAGAGCATTTCCCAGTTCCGGGACAGTTATTCCCAGTGGAAGGAAATCGGCTATCTGAAGTGATGGTCCAACCATCGCTGCCGGGGGCGCGGCGGGCGTGCCCCCGGTTTTCCTGAATTTTCGAGCGAGGGACAGATGCAGGCTGCATTGAAACTGGCCGACGGGCTGACGCGGGTCTGCGAATGGGCGGCGCGTCTGGCAGGTGTGGTGATGATCGCGCTGGTCTTTGTCATCATGTACGATGTGATCGGCCGCAAGCTCTTTGCCACAGGTTCCGTCATTTTGCAGGAACTGGAGTGGCATATGCATGGGCTGGTGGCCACATTTGCCTTTGGCTACGCCTATACCCGCAATGCCATCGTGCGGATCGACGTTCTGGCCGACAAGATGGGCGAGAGGTTCCGCCTCTGGATGGAATTCTGGGTCGTGGTGCTGCTGGTGATCCCGTTCTTCGCCTTCATCGTCTGGTATGGCTACGAATTCGCCGAACGCGCGTTTGAACGCGGGGAAGGGGCCAATGGCGGGCGCGGCTTGCCGCATCGCTGGATCGTGAAATCGCTGGTGCCAGTCTCTGCCCTGCTGACCATTGCGGGCTGTACCGCCGTGGCGCTGCGCATCCTTGCCGTGCTCAGGCGGCCCGATCTGATCTCTGATCCTTTTACCGGACGTGATCTATGGAAACGCTGACCGAATTCCTGCCTGCGATCATGTTCCTGAGCCTGATTGTCGGGCTCTTTTCCGCCTTGCCGGTGCCGATCGTGCTGTCCGGCATCACGCTGATCTTCGCCTTTATCGCGCTGGCCCTGGGCGAAATGCGGTTTGTACATATCTCACTTATCCCCACGCGGATCTACGGGGGCGTGATCGACAATGCGGTGCTGGTGGCAGCACCGATGTTCATCTTCATGGGCGTCATGATGGAGAAGACCCGGATCGCCGAGGACCTGCTGCTGACGCTGCAAAAGCTGCTGGCGCGGGTGCCGGGCGGGCTGTCGCTGGCGGTGGTGCTGATGGGCACGATCCTGGCCGCCGCAACCGGAATCATCGGGGCCTCGGTCGTGATGCTGACGGTGATGGCGCTGCCGACGATGATGCGCGCGGGATATGCCGCACCACTGGCGACGGGGACCATTGCCAGCGCGGGCACGCTGGGCATCCTGATCCCGCCATCGGTCATGCTGGTTTTCATGTCCGATCTTTTGTCTCTCAACCTGGCCAAGGTATTTGTCGCGGCCTTCCTGCCGGGGCTGTTCCTGGCCGCTGTCTATCTGGTCTATATCGTTGCACGATCTTTCCTGCGGCCAGGGGAAACACCCCCCGCCGCGAAGCTCAGCGCGGCAGACAGCAAGGGGTTGTGGCGCGAGGCGCTGGTGTCGGTTTCCTTTCCGCTTTTACTGATCATTGCGGTTCTGGGGTCGATCATCGGCGGCTTCGCCAGCCCGACCGAAGCCTCTGGCGTGGGCGCCTTTGCGGCGCTGGTGCTGGGTCTGGTCCGGGGCCGGCTGAACATGAAGGTGCTGGGCGAGGCGGTGGACGGGTCGCTGCGGACCATCGCACTGCTGTTCTTCATCTTTGCCGCCGCAACGGCCTTTGCCTATGTCTTTCGCAAGATCGGCGGGGATGATTTCATCATCGAACTGGCACGGTCGCTCAACCTCGGGGACTGGACGCTACTGTTCATGATGATGGCGATCGTCTTTGTCATGGGGTTCTTCTTTGACTGGATCGAGATCACGCTGATCCTGCTGCCGATCTTTGCGCCCATCGTCGACCTGATGGATCTTGGTGATCATGTCGCCAAGGCGGATCTGGTCTATTGGTTCACCATCCTGGTTGCGGTCAATCTGCAGACCTCATTCCTGACGCCGCCCTTTGGCTTTGCCCTGTTCTACATGAAGGGGGCGGCGGGTGATCTGGTGTCGATGGGCGATATCTATCGCGGCATCATTCCCTTTGTGCTGCTGCAGATCGCGGTGCTGTTCATCCTGATCTGGCAGCCCGAGATTGCGCTGTGGCTGCCCGCGCAGGTTCTGACGAAATGAACCGGCTTGAAGGAAAACGCGCCGCCATCATCGGGGCCGGTTCGGTCGGGGAAGGCTGGGGCAACGGCAAGGCCACCGCAGCGCTCTTTGCGCGCGAGGGGGCCAGCCTGCTGTGCGTGGACCGCAACCAAGATGCCGCCGAGGCTACCGCCGCACTGATCCGGTCAGATGGCGGCACGGCCGAAGTGCTGGCCGCCGATGTGACGGACCCTGAAGCCGGGGCGCAGGTGATGGCGCGGATGCAGGCGCTGTGGGGCGGTATCGACATTCTGGACTACAACGTCGGGATCAGCCAGGCGGGTGGCGTTCTGGACACCGATGATGAAGCCTGGGCGCGCGTGTTCGACATCAACCTGACCGGCGCGATGCGGATGGTGCGCGCGGTCCTGCCCGCGATGCGGGCGCAGAAAAGCGGGGCCATCGTGTTTGTCTCGTCACTGGCGGCGGTCTATTCCGCGCCCTATTCCTATGTCTCTTACGAAGTGTCCAAGATGGGGCTGGTGCGCTTGGCACGGTCCGTCGCGCGGGAGAATGCGCCCTATCAGATAAGGTCCAATGTTCTGTTGCCGGGCGTCATCGACACGCCGCATGTCACGGCCTTTGTCGATGGAGAGACAGACCCGGCCACGCTGGCGGCAAACCGGGCTGCGATGGTGCCGATGGGCCGACAGGGGACCGCCTGGGATGTCGCGCGGGCGGCATTGTTTCTGGCATCGGAAGAAGCCGCCTATATCACGGGGGTGGAACTGCGTGTGGACGGCGGACTGACGGCATAACAGAAGCGCGCCGAGCCATGGCTATTCGCTTTCCGTTGGTACTTGCATGGCCGCCCGGGCCAGCCTGCTGAACGGGTTCTCGAAATATGTGACCCTGTATTGGTAGGCAAAACGTCCGGCTTTGCAAAAGCAATGGCGCAGGGCGACCTCGGTGCGGGTTGGTTGACGAAACCGGCGGCTGCGCCATAGCCTTTGCATTGTTCGTGGCCCATGCCGTCGGGCCCGCGATGGAAGGAGAGCACCCGATGACAGAACTTATCGCAAGAATAGCCGGGCCATATCTGCTGCTGACCGGTCTGGGTTTTGCGGTCTCCCGCGACTTCTATCAGCGCATGGTCATAGGGAACGCACAGGCCGACCCGATCCTGCTGAATCTGTCCGGGGCCGTGCATTTCATTGTCGGGCTGATCGTGCTGAACAACCATTTCCGATGGTCGGGGTTTGCCGAGATTGTCGTCAGCTTGATCGGCATGGCTGCCGCTGCAAAAGGAGCGGCGCTGATCGCCGTGCCGGAGATGACACTACAGACCCCCAAGACAACCGGCTGGGTCCTAACCGCAAGTACGGTCGGCTTTATCCTGGCCGGGGTATATCTGTGTTGCGTCGGGTATCTGGCCCTTTTGGCGAGGTAACGCAGCCCTGCGCCTACTGCCTTGAGATCAGGAACAATTCTGACATCAGCGCAGGGTCAGGTGAACATATTGCGGTAGTCGCTCAACTGAACACCAAACTGCCGCTGAAACGCCCGTCTCAGGCGTTGCAGATCACCAAAACCGCAGTCGACCGCCACTTGCTTGAGCGGCAGCTTTCCCGAGAGCAGGCCGCGGGCGTGATCGACGCGCACCTTCTCCACAAATTGCGCCGGTGTTTCGCCGGTGTCGCGCTTGAAGCGGCGGGTCAACGTGCGCGCGTTCATGCCCGCAGCATCGGCCAGGGCATCAAGCGACCAGTCCAGATGCGGGGCCGCAACAACCTTTTCAATGAGTTCGGTCAGGGTTTCGCCCTTTGCGAACTGTCCGGCGAGATGAAAGGCATATTGGCTTTGCCCGCCGGTGCGGCGCAACTGGACAACAAGTTCGCGCGCGACCGAAAGCGCGACCTTTGGCCCGCAATCGGCCTGAATGATCGACAGCGCAAGGTCAATGCCGGTGGTCACGCCGGCAGAGGTAAAGACCTTGCCCTGGGTGATGTTGATGCGGTCCAGGTCCCAGAAAACTCCGGGGTAGTTCCGGGTGTCTTCCTCACGCGACCAATGGGTCGTTGCCTTCAGCCCGTCCAACACGCCCGCTGCGGCCAGGACCAATGCCCCGGAGCAGACAGAAATCAGGCGGCCTTCTGTCCCGGCCCGTTTTCGGATGATTTCAAGCAGGCCGGTGTTGGTGATCAGTGCATCCACCCCGGCACCGCCGGGGATCAGCAGGTCCGCGCCCCCGGCTGCGGCGGAAAGCCGGGCATCGGCAACGAGCCGCAACCCGCAGCCTGCGCGCACCGGTGCCCCGTCCAGCGAGACATAGCGGGTCTGGTAACTGATGCGATTATCCGTATTCGCGGCCTCGAACGCCTGCACCGGCCCTGCCGCGTCCAGCAGGTTTATGCCGTCAAACAGCAGGACATCAATGTTCCGGGCGTTGCGATGTTTGTCCATTTTCGACACCTGATTGTCATTTAAGACATATGTGATCTCTCCTATAGCTGACTGAGTCAAGCCAGCCGAACAGGAATATGCAGATGCCCGTTGCACGATTTGCCCGAAACGGAAACTTTATCGGCCTTCTGATGGCCAATACGATTCTGGGATTTGCAATGCCGATGCTGCTTATTCTGGGCGGCCTGACGGGATTGCACCTGTCCCCCAATGCGGCGCTTGTCACACTGCCCGCATCTGTCCAGACCCTGGCCGGGATGCTGGCGGCAGTACCCTTTTCACTGCTGATGGGGCGGTTTGGCCGAAGGATCGGCTTTGCGGCGGGCGGGGTCCTGGCCCTTGCCGGCACGGCACTTGGCGCGTCGGCGCTGGTCAGCGGCAACTTCGTTCTGTTGTGCCTGGCCCATTTCATTCTTGGCGCGGCGCTGTCTTCGTTTCAGTATTTTCGCTTTGCCGCCGCCGAGGTGGTCAGCCCCGAATGGCAACCCGTTGCGATATCGCTGATGCTGACCTCTGGGCTGGTGGCCGCGATAGGCGGACCGCAGGTCTTCATCATGGCCAAAGACGCCCTGGCACCCATTCCCCTGGCAGGTGCCTATGTGGCGCTGGCCGTTGTCATTCTGGTCGGCATGGTCCCGCTTGCCCTTGTCCGGGTACCAAGGACGCCAGCTGCAGGCCGCGTCGCGGGGGCCAAGCGCTTTGCCTCTCTCGCCGTGCTGCGGCGCGGGCCGGTGCGGCGGGCAATCGGCATCGCGGCCATTTCACAGGGCGTGATGATTTTCATGATGATCCCGACACCGTTGGCGATGCTGGGATGCGGATTTACCGAAGCGGTCGCAGGCGATGTTATTCGCTGGCACGTCGTTGCGATGTTCGCACCAAGCTTTGTGACCGGGTTTCTGATCAAGTGGTTCGGCAAGGAGCGTATTGCGGTGGCCGGTCTGGTGATCCTGGCAATCGCCGCGGTCGGTGCTGCAGCGGGCCTGTCCTCTGCCCATTTCTACGGCTCTTTGATCCTGCTTGGTGTCGGCTGGAACTTTGGCTTCATCGGGGCAACCAGCATGTTGGCGACCGCCGTGACAGACGGAGAGAAAGCCGCCGTGCAGGGGTTGAACGACACGCTGATCGCGCTTGTTTCGACAATCTGCGCATTCGCCGCCGGATTGGTCGTAACCGGGTTTGGCTGGGCCGTGGTCGCCATTGTCTCCATGCTGATCGTGCTGCCCGCGATTGCGGTGCTGATGCTGGGCAAGGCGGAACCCGCGACAGTTTAGGGCAGGTTGACCGGATTGACAGATAGGTGCGAGGTTTCATTTGCCCGGCTCGGGCGGCCTCAACGCCAAGGGAAGAGAACAATGGATTACATCACCTCCAAAGACCAGCTCAGAGCGGCGTTCGATGACGTTCACGACGTTGCCGTTCGAAAAGAGCTGCGTCTGATCGACGAACATGCCCGGCGGTTTATTGCACGCTCCCCCTTTGTCTTTGTCGGATCGCAAGATGGTAAAGGGGCTGCGGATGTGTCCCCCAAAGGCGATATGCCAGGGTTTGTCAAAGTGCTGGATGACACAACCCTGGCCCTGCCGGACCGGCCCGGCAACAACCGGCTCGATACCTGGGAAAACATCATCGAGAACCCTGCCGTCGGGTTGATCTTTGTGATCCCCGGCATGAACGAGACTCTGCGCATCAACGGGGAGGCGCGGCTGACCCTCGATCCTGAGCTTTGCGCCAAGCTACATGTCAACAACCGGCCCGCCCTGGCTGTGATGGTGGTCAAGGTCCGGCAGGTCTATATGCATTGCGCCAAGGCCTTTATCCGGTCCAGGCTCTGGGCACCGGACAGTTGGCCCGCACGGTCGGACATGCCGACGCTGGGCGAAATACTGAAGGACCATGCGGAACTATCTGCAACTGCGGAGGAATTCGACACGGTGCTTGACGCGGCTTACAAAAAGTCACTTTGGTAGATGCGGGTATGAAGCATCCGCAGCATCCATCGGGCGCTACGGTGGCTGTGTCAGCTGACGATCACCCGCCACCAGACCTGGGGAATCTCAGTCAGGCGTGAGACGCAGCATGATCTTACCGATGTGACTGCCGGTTTCCATCATCGCATGTGCGGCGGCGGCATCGGTCAGGGGGAAGGCCTGCGCAATCGACGGACGGACGCGGGTGCCAAGCAGCGGCCAGACGTCACGGCGGATCGCATCGGCCACCTGTGACTTGCGGTCAAGCGGCAGTGGCCGCAACAGCGAGCCGGTAATGCGGATGCGCTTTGCCATCAGATCGCGCACCGGCAGATCAAGTGTGCTGCCCCCGCCACCCGACAGATGGGCAATCATGCCGTCAGGGGCCATCATCGCCAGATCCTGCGCAAGATGCGCCCCGGCGGACACGTCAAGCAGGGTCGATATGCCGGCACCGCCGGTGGCCTCCATCACCTTGGTGGCAAGCTCCGGGTCATCATAGGAAAACGCAGCCATGGCACCGAAATCGCCGCAGGCGGCGACCTTTTGCGCGCTGCCGGCCGTCGCGATGACATTGTACCCCAACGCCGACATGGCTTGCAGGGCGATGTGGCCGACGCCGCTGGTGCCGCCGTGAAACAAGGCGAATTGATCCTTTTGCAGCGACATCAGGTGAAAGAAATTCCACCAGGTGGTGAAGACTGCTTCGGGGATTGCGGCCGCTTCGATATCTGAAAACCCGTCGGGAGCGGGCATGACAAGCGGGGCAGGCGCAATGACATATTGGCCGTAGCCGCCTCCCGGCACCAGCGCCATGACCCTGTCCCCCTGCGTCATGCCGGTGACCCCGGAGCCCAGGGCCGCGACCGTGCCGCAGACCTCCAGCCCGGGCACTGCACGCCCGTCGCTGTGCTTGCCGCTGGCGCGCTGGTGAATGTCGTGGCGGTTGATGCCCGCGGCGGCCACGCGGATCAGGATCTCTCCGGCACCGGGCGTTTCAACAGGTAGCTCCCTGGGAACCAGAACATCAGGTCCGCCGGGACCAGAGATGACGATGGCTGTCTGTGTCTTCGGTATGTGCATCATGTCGACCCTTTGAGATTTGTCGTTGGTGAAATGGCCTTGGCCGTGGTGCCGGCGGCCGTCAGGCAAGCTGCAATCAGCTCTGCCGGGTCACCGGCCCTGGCAGAGCGCCAAGCCACATGACCGTCCGGGCGGATCAGAACGGCCCCGGTTCTGGTCAGGCCATAGAGTTCGAGCCAGGCCGCTGTATCGGTCTGGACATCCCCTCCATCCCCGATACCAAAGCTGCGCAGCGGCACGGGCAGGTCCGCCGCAGTGACGGCATCGGCCCAGAATTGCCCGTCGCTGGCGTGCAACAGGGTGAAACGGTCCAGGGAAAAGAGATCAAGCAGCGAGGCGGCCTTGCCATCCAGCGTGACAGGCAGATGTGGCGCGCGGTTTCCGGGGCGCGCGGCGGGCGTGTAACTCCTGACCGAAAACGGCGGAGACGGTGTGCCATCCGATGTGATCAGATTGGACTCGTAAGAAAAACCAAAGGTCTGACCGGGATAATCGAAGTGTTCGCGCTGTTCCGGGATACCCTCCGCCAGTTTGGCGCGGTTGGCGGCGCCTTGCGCACCTTCGAGGCTGGACAGAAGTTCGCTGTCGTTCGCCAACATCCCCGACAGGCCGCGCTTTGCCATGGCCATGGCATTGCGTTCGCTCTGCGCGACGTTGAAGCTGGCTATGGGGCGGCGTTCTTCGGTGTAGGTCGCCAGCAGAGATGCGGTGGCAGCGCCATCCAGCACGAGGTTCAGTTTCCAGATCAGGTTGTGAATGTCTGCAATGCCGGTGTTCATGCCCTGGCCGCCGGTAGGGGGCAGCGGATGGGCGGCATCGCCCGCAATGAACACCCGCCCGGCGGAAAATGTGTCCGCGATGCGCGCCTGCATGCGCCAGGGCATGATGCTCTTGATGTCGATCTCGACGTCAGAGGCACCGATCACGGCGCGCAAAATGTTCAGGCACCTTTCTTTTGTGAAATCATCGCGTGATTCATGGGTGTGATAGCCGAAATTATAGGTCCAACGGTAGCGCCCATCGAGAGAGATCAGCACACCCGATGTCTGCGCGTTGAATATCCAGTACAGCAGGTAAGGCCGGTCAACGACATATTTCCAAAGGTCGGCATGGAAATAGAGGCCAATTTGCTGGCCGATGGATTTGCCGTCCATGCCGATGCCAACCGCCTCACGCGTTGGGCTGCGTGGCCCGTCGGCGGCGATCACATAGGCCGCCCGTGTCGCGCCGGTTGCGCCCTCGCCGTTTTCCCATGTCAGGGTCACGCCAGTGGCGTCCTGTGTGACGCCCGTTACCTTGTGGCTGAAATGCAGTGCAACGCTGTCGCGGCGCTGCGCATGTTCGCGCAGAACCGGTTCCAGTTTGTCCTGCGGGCAGGAGCGTTTGAAGACCGGGCTTTGGCTGGCCTCGATCCTTGCCCATTCGGGATCGCCACGGGTTTCGATGACGCCGATCGTGTCACCCGCAAGGCTGGTAACGAAGCCGATACCGGCGTGTCGTTCCAGTGGCAGGGCGACCGCATCGACGTCTTCGGCCAGCCCGCAGCTGCGAAAGATCTCCATGGTCCGCGTGTTCACGACGTGGCCACGCGGGTGGAAGGATGTTGTCGCGTTCTGTTCGAACAGGACCGTCCTGATGCCAAGCTGGCCCAGCAGGTTTGCCGCACACAGCCCTACAGGACCGCCGCCGATGATCGCGATATCGGTGTGTGACTTGCTCATCTGGTATTCCTTGTCGCGAACTGTCGTTTAGGTTTCGTCGGCCACCGGGCTTGAAAGCCTGCCGGTGGCGATGGTGCCACCCGGAGGAACCAAGGGGGAAATCTTCAAGGGTCAGGTTTCTTCGACCAAAGCTATGCCGCGCGGCGGCGCATTATTCATTGTGAACGATGCTGTCGAGCCAGGCGCAATTCGGTTTCGGGTCGGCGGCGCGAAAACCGTTTTGCGCGGTTGCGTGGCGCATCTCGCGCATCTTGATGCGCACCGGATCGTCTTCGGGCAGGTGCAGGCGTTCGTGGCCCCAGGTGGAGGGGCCTTCGTGCGTCTCGAACGGCTCCCAGGTCTGCGGATCTATGACCTGCGCACCCCAGCCGTATTCGACAAAGAACTGCGACGGCGTTTTGGTGTAAAAGCTCAACATGTGATCGTTGGAATGTCGGCCCAGCGAATAGGCAACGCCTTCGTCGCGGCCCTGAGCGATGTCATACCCCTGACCGACATCATCGAGCGACAGCAGCTCGACCATGAAGTGATGGATGCCCTTACGGCCCGATCCGACCATGGCAAAGCTGTGGTGCCGCCCGTTCACGTGAAAGAAGTAAAGCGGATAGGGGGTCTGTCCGTAATCCGTGACATTGAAGCCCAGTATGTCACGGTAAAAGTGCAGGATGCCCTGCACGTTGGCGACATGCAGCACCACATGACCCATGCCCAGCGAGCCTGTCTTGAAGCCAGAGATCGGACGCCCGGACAGAAACCCGTCGCTGGCGATTTCGGGGCCGCAGAAGGCTTCCAGCCGGTTGCCGTCAGGGTCGTGAAAAGAGATCAGCCGCGCGACGTGGCGCGCATCGGCAAGGCTGGAGCCGTGCCAGGTCACTGCGACGCCCGCGTTTTCCAGCCGTGAGGCAAGCGCATCCAGATCGGCAGGTGAATTGGTTTCCCACCCCATGAAAGCAAGGTTTTCTTCACCCTCACCGGTCACGATGAGTCGCTGCTTGCGGTCGTCCATGCGAAACAGGCGCATGCCACCGCCCTGGTCAACCTTCTGCATCCCAAGCAACTGGGTGGCAAAGCCATCCCAGTCGTCCAATTTGCTTGAGTTGACACCAATATAACCAAGCGATGCGATGGACATGTGCAATCCTTTTTCAGTCACGACACCCTGGCCGAAAGGTTCGGGCAGGTCTTTGCGGGTTGGTTGCAACCTGTCTAGCCAGGCCGCTTCAGGGGGTCGCCCGCAAATTGGAGAGTGTTCGGCTGCTGAACAACATCAACGAACCGGCTTTGAATACGGAGCAGTTCGAAGTTTTGTGTTCAAAAATATCAATGCTAGATCTGGATGGGTCACGATTCTCACGCCGGGGCCGCAGCCTTGCAATGCGACAGTTGCATTGACCCTTTGGGTACTCTCGATGCTGCGACAGGTGCGCAACCTGGCCATTTGCGAAGGTCGGAAAAGAGGAGAGAGCCGATTTCGGAATCGTCCATCAGGGCACTACAGCGGGGCATCTCCGTCCTGCAGGCGCTCAACCAGTTGAATGGTGCGCGACCGGCGGACATCGCTACGGTCACGGAGATTCCGCGTCCTTCGGTCTATCGGCTGCTCAAGACCCTGGAAGAGATGGGGCTGGTCTCGAAGGACCATTTCTCGAACCGGTGGCGGCCTACGCTTCATGTCAAATCGCTGTCGTCCGGTTACCGGGACGAAGACTGGGTCTGCCAGATCGCCGTGCCGCATATGGTCGAACTGGGGCGCGATGTCTTGTGGCCTGTCGATCTGGCAGCCTTTCGCAATCACCAGATGGAGGTTCGGGAATCCACGCATCAGATCAGCCCCTATTCCGTCAACCACGGCATGGTCGGACGGCAGATGCCTCTGCTGGAGACCGCAAGCGGGCGTGCGATGCTTGCCTTCATGCCCGAAGACCAGCGACGCGCCCTGCTGAGCCATGTGACAGAGGTGACCGGCATGCAGGAACCTTTCGTCATGAAGGATGGTGCCTTGCCGGTGATCCTGGCGCGTACACGCGAATTGGGGGTCGGCTATCGCAAGGGTGATTTCACCCCCGAGACCGCCAGCATCTCTGCCCCGATCTGGTATGAGGACCGGATCCTGGCATGTCTGACCCTGATCTGGTCCACCAGATCCATGTCCTTCGAGCGGAGCCTGGAACTGTATCGCGGCAAGTTGCTGCGCACGGCGGACGCGATCTCGCGCGATCTGGTCGATAAACTGTCATCGGAAGAAATAGCCGAGCTACACGCGTCCGGCTGAAGATCCGGCCACAACGTTCACCAGGCGAACACCCGGCAAATCAACCTCATGTCTGCCTGCAGTTCCCCGTAAGGTTCGCGGACGAGACAATGCCTTGGGGTGGGGTTCTTTGCACAGATTTGATGAATTGATGCGCCGGGGGGCCAGCTGGCTTGCCCTGATCGGATTTGCCGGGCTGGTCGTGCTGGCCAGCATGACGACATTGGATGCGCTGTTGCGATCCTTCTTTTCGGCGCCGATCCAGGGCGTCAACGATGTCTCTGCCGTGGTCATGGCGGTGGTGATCGCCAGCTGCATTCCCGCCAACCTCGCCGAGCGCAAGAACATCTCGGTCGAGGTTCTGGGTGGCGTCCTGGGAGTCCGGCCGAACCGCTGGCTGCGGCTGCTGTCCAGCCTGGTCGTGCTGATCTTCATCGCGGCGATGGCATGGCAATTTGTACCCTTCACCCAAGGCCTGCATGACAGCAATCGCAGGACATGGGTGTTGGCCTGGACGGTCTGGCCATGGTGGGGGGCCGCGACGATGTTCCTTGTCTATGCCACCGTCATCCAGTTTTCCAACGTCGTGCATGACGTGCTGGATCTGATCCGGGGCACTGACGCGGGCCTGCGCCCGTCGCCCAAGGTCTCGACATTGCCCGGCGAGGAACACCGTTGATGGATCCGACAATGATCGCCCTTTTCGGTGTCCTCGGCATGTTTGCCCTGATTGCGCTGCATGTGCCCATCGGCGTGTCGATGGCGCTTGTCGGGGTGGCCGGTTTTGCGTCAATCGCGGGATGGGGACCCGCGATCCAGTTGCTGGCATCGGAACCGGCCGCGACCATGGCGAACCTCGATCTTGCGGTCGTCCCTCTGTTCATGCTGATGGGCAGTCTTGCGGCGATTGGCGGGCTGGCGAAGGACATCTTCGCCACGGCAGAGGCGCTGGTCGGGCACCGACCGGGCGGATTGGCGGCGACCACCATCGTCGCGAGCGCAGGCTTCGGGGCGGTCTGCGGATCATCTGTCGCCACCACCGCCACTTTTGGCCGGGTCGCCTTGCCTGAGATGATCGACCGCGGTTATGGCAAGGGCATCTCGGCGGGAACCGTGGCGGCGGGCGGCACGCTTGGCATCATCGTGCCGCCGTCCAGCATCATGATCCTCTACGGCGTGCTGACCGAGGAATCGGTGCTTAAACTGTTCACCGCGGCGATCATTCCCGCGATCCTCTCGGTCTCGCTTTATCTGGTCGCCATTGCAATCGTGGCGCGGCGCAATCCCGACGCCATGCCGGGGTCGGCCCGCCTGCCATTGCGCGACAGGCTGCGCGCCATCGGGCGGTCCTGGGGCGCGATCACCCTGGCGGTGATCGTTCTGGGCGGCATCTATTCCGGTGTCTTCACGGTGAACGAAGCGGCGGCAGTCGGCGTGGTCTTTGCCCTGATGTTCGCATTGGGCCGCGGCACCCTGAACCGTGACAGCTTTGTCGCCGTGCTGTCAGAGGCAAGCGTGGCGACCGTGATGATCTATGTGATCGTCTTCGGCGCGATGATCTTTTCCTACTTTGTCAGCCTGAGCGGGGTCAGCGCGGAAATCATGGGCATCATCAACGGGCTTGGCCTGCCACCGTTGGGGGTGATTTTTCTGCTGGTGTTGATGTATCTGGTGCTGGGGGCATTCTTTGACGAAGTGGCGGCGGTGGTGGTTACCCTGCCATTCGTGCTGCCGATCATACTGTCGCTGGGTTACGATCCGATCTGGTGGGGCATCCTGAACGTGGCGCTGATCGGCGTGGGCATGCTGACACCGCCCATCGGGATCAACGTGATGTTGTTGAATTCCATGCGCGCTGACATCCCGCTGGCTGCGATCTATCGCGGTATCTTCGCCTTCTTTCTTGCCGATTGTCTGCGGATCGCGGTTCTGGTGCTGTTTCCGCAGGTTACATTGTGGTTGCCCAGCGTGATGTGACCGGAGCGGCAGGCCAGTGGCCCGCTGTTCGTCAAAACTGAACTGCTGCCGCGCCTTGGTGGCGGACGCAAGTTCACCTGCCCGGCAACACCCCATTATCAGCAGGCGAACAGTTTGGCTTTTGACATTGTTTGGACCCGTTCGGCCCATAGCCTGAAACCTGGAAATGGGGCCGGATCAGATTTGATGTCGGCCTTCCGCAGGGCGGTTCCTCTGATGGGGCCGCGACGGAGTTGTTTCCGGCATAGGGAGGACAATATGCTCAAGAAACTGAAGATGACAAAGACGCTGCTTGGATGCGGCGCGGCCTTTTTGATATCTCTTGCGGGGCAGGGGGCATCGGCGCAGGAAAATCTGCGGTTCACCACCAGCGTACCCGCGCAATCATTCATCTATGCCGATATTCTGTCGGTCTGGGCCGACCGGGTTGTTGCGGATTCCGAAGGAACGCTGACGATCCAGATGTTCCCGGCCGGGACGCTTGGCCGTGACCCTGCAACGCATCTGGACATGGTGCGTGGTGGCACTGCGGATATCGCCTATGTCGTACCAGGCTATACACCGGGTGCGATGAACGAAGCGACACTACTGGAGCTGCCAAACCTGGTGCCGGACGCGCTGCATGGCTCCCTCGCCGCGACGAAGATGGTCGAAGACGGTTTGTGGCAGGGCGAAGGGATGGAGCCGGTAAAGATTCTGGGCATGTTCTCGACCGCGCCGGGCCTGTTGTCCACGACCCGGAAAATCGAAACCCTGGAAGAGGTCAGGGATTTGAAACTGCGCGGTGCGGGTCCGACCTTGCTGGCCAGCATTACGGCGCTTGGTGCGACACCGATTGGCGGGATCACTGCGCCGCAGATCGCCGAAGGTCTTTCGCGGGGGCTGATTGACGGTTCGATCAATGAATGGGTCGCACTGACGATTTTCGGCATCGCGGAGGCCGCAAAGTTTCACCTGGATGTAAACCTTGGGTCCTCGCCGATCATGGTCGTGATCAATCGCGAAAAATATGACAGTCTGCCCGAAGCGGCGCGCGCCGCCATCGACAAGAACTCGGGCCCCGCCTTTGCAAAGCTGTTTGGCGAAGCATTCGATGCGTGGATCGAAAAGTTCCGGACAGCCGCGATGCAGGACGACAGCCGCGTGTTCACGCAACTGTCGGATGCGGAGCAGGCCAAGTGGGACGCGCAGCTTCAGACGGTGACTGATGGCTGGATTGCCGATCATCCGAATGGTCAGGCACTCTACGATGCCTATGTCGCGGCATTGAAAGACGTTCAGAACTGAAACCATTGGTCTGACAAAAGGGGCGGCGGTCGAAACTGCCGCCCCTTACAGGCGTGCTGCTGGTCGGCCCGGTTGCCAGCGCGAAGATGACCGCCAGAAATGGGCTGTTCCAGCAAGCGGAAGTTTCAACGCCAGGGCGCAACAACAGTTGAGCAGGGCTCTCGAAGGATAGCGCCTTCGCGCCATCCGCCGTCCGCCAGACGAACAGTCTCGGGCTTTTGCTGTCCTTGACCCATTTGTTGCCAGACAATCGCGATACCTGTTTTTCCGGAGGCACGCGATTGGCATCTCTCTTCCTGACATCAGCTTTGCTGGGTAACTTTTCATCGCGAGCGCAGAACGCAAATCTGCCCATCACGCCCGCTGAAATTGCACGAGATGCGCTGGCATCCGCAGAGGCGGGGGCCGCCATCGTGCATATTCACGTGCGCGACCCAGAGACTGAACTGCCCTCCATGGAAACGGCTCTTTACCGGGAAGTCGTTGACCGCATTCGTGACAAGAATGACGAATTGATCATTAACCTGACCACCGGCAATGGCGGGCGCTACGATCCGTCGGCCGAAAACCCCGCCATCGCCGGGCCCAAGACCAATCTGCTTTTGCCCGATGACAGGGTGCAGCATGTTCTGGCCATCAAGCCCGACATCGCCACACTGGACCTGAACACCATGGTTTTCGGCGAGGAGGTGGTGATCAACACCCTGTCGTCGATCCGGCGCATGGGCACACTGATTCAGCAGGCCGGCGTGCGGCCCGAGATCGAGCTGTTCGACAGCGGTGATGTGGCGATCCTGAACACGCTGATGGCCGAGCAGTTCTTCGAGAAACCGCCGCTGTGTTCCATCGTGATGGGGGTCAAGTTCGGCTTCGTGCCGCTGCCGGAAACGCTTTTGTACGCGCGCGGTCTTTTGCCGGGCAATGCGATCTGGACGGGGTTTGGCACCGGCGCGATGGCCTTTCCCATGGTGGCGCAGTCGGCCCTGATGGGTGGAAACATACGTATCGGAATGGAGGATGCCGTCTGGCTGGAGAAAGGTGTGAAGGCACCATCCAACCGCGCGATGGTAGAGAAAGCAGCAAGGATCGTGCGCGAACTGGGCTTTGAACTGGAAACACCAAAACAGGTCCGGGCGCGCCTGGGTCTATTGGGTCTATAGGGGCTGTTTATGCTGACATTCTATCATTCACCGCAAAGCTGCTCCAACGGTATCCTGCTCTTGCTGCACGAGGTCGGCGCCGCATTCGAGACCAGGATCATCGACCTGCGTGCCGGCGATCAGCGGCGTGCGGAATATCTGGCCCAGAACACCAAGGGCAAGGTTCCAGCCCTTGGGCTTCCGGACGGATCGGTTCTGACGGAATTTCCTGCAATCGCCATGTGGCTTGCCGACAGCTTTCCCGAAGCGGGCCTGGCCCCTGAGAGCGCGATCAAACGCGCGAGGATATCGGAGTTGCTGGATTACATCGTCGGAACTGTCCACATGCGCGGTTTCACCTTTGACAAGATGCCGCAGAAATTTCTCTCCGATCCGGCAGGGCAGGCGACGCTAAGGGCGCATGGCCGTGCGGAAGTTGCCAGGGGTCTTGGGTTTCTGTCCAACGCGCTTGGAAATTCGGCCTTTCTGCTTGGTGACTTCAGCGCAGCGGATGCGGCCCTTTTCTACGTGCTCGACTGGGCGGAGCAGGACGGTGGATATGACCTGCCTGCCAATCTTGAAAGGTGTCTGGCCCGGATCAGGGCACGCCCCGCCTGTCTTGCGGCGGCGCCTCTTTTGAGACGCCCGCAAGGTTGAAATGCCGATGAACATGATCAGGACCACTCAGCCGCCTCAGGGCGGCTTTTTGCGTGGCAGGGTAAAACTGGCGCGCAAATCCTGCGCGGACCCGGGGCTGTCCGCCCTGTGAACAGCCTGGGGCAAGTCATGGACGCCGCACGCACCCGCACGTCACAACAAGACAGATTGTGAAGCAAGTAAGACACCGAAAGGCCCGCCGATGCCCGCCTACCCCAAAGATATTCCGGTCGTCATTGTTGGCGCGGGCCCGACGGGCCTGACAGCGGCCAACCTGCTTTCCGTCTATGGGGTCGACTGTGTTGTTCTCGAAAAAACCGCAGGCCCGATGAACCTGCCGCGCGCTATCGTCATTGATGATGAGGGCGCGCGCACCATGCAGGTTTTCGGGCTGGACAAGACCTATCTCAAGGACACGATGGAAGGCGACGGCTCGCGGTACTATGACGATCTGGGCAATTGCTTTGCCGAGACAGGCAAAGGGCCGCGCAACCTCGGTTTTGCCAAGCGACAGTTCTTTTTCCAGCCCGAGCTTGAAGCGGCACTGCGCGATGTATCGGCGCAAACGGCCCCTGGCACGCTGCATTTCGGCGCCGAGGTGACAGATGTGCACACCGCCGCTGACCACGCGGTAGTGACCCTGCGCGACGCCAAGGGGAACAGCCATCAGATCCGCACCCAATGGGTGCTGGCCTGTGACGGCGGGCGCAGCCCGATCCGCGAGCGGTTGGGCATCGCGATGTCCGGCAACACCTATGAGGAAGACTGGATCGTCGTGGATACGGTGAACGATCCCGACACCACCTTGTACTCAAAGTTCTTTTGCAGCGGTTCGCGCCCGACGGTCAGTGTCCCTGCACCCCATGGCGGGCGGCGCTACGAATTCATGCTGCAACCCGGCGAGACCCGCGAGCAAGTGTTGCAGGACGGGTTCCTTGAAGGGCTGATGGCCCCCTACCGGCCTTTCAGGACCGAAGATATTCTGCGCAAGACCGTTTACACTTTCCATGCCCGCATGGCCGAGCAGTTCCAAGCGGGGCGCATTCTGTTGATGGGGGATGCGGCGCATCTGACACCGCCCTTTGCCGGTCAGGGCATGAACGCAGGCCTGCGTGACGCGCACAATGTGGCCTGGAAACTGGCCGCGATCCTGCGCGGCGGTGCCAGCGTAAAAATCTTGCAAAGCTACGAGGCCGAGCGGCGCAAGCCCGCCTGGGACATGATTCAGCTGGCCGTGGCGATGGGCAGCATCGTGATGCCGGCCGGGCGCGACCAGATCATGTTCCGCGACCTGATGATGCAGGCGCTTGAACCCTTTCCGGCTGTGAAAGACTGGCTGGTGCACATGCGGTTCAAACCCAAACCAAGGTATCTTGAAGGTTTGTTTCTGGATCTGGATGCCCCCCTGTTCGAGGGTTCGCTGGTGGGCGAGATGATCCCCCAGCCCGAGGTGCGGCAAGGCAATAAGGTTCAGTTGCTGGACGATGTCACCGGGCCGGGCTTTTGCCTGATCGCGCAATGCGCGGCTGGCACAAGGGCGCTGGCAGCGCTGAAGCAGGACAGGCTGCTGGGACTGCCGTTGACCAAGATCACACTGGACACATTGGGTGGCGGAGATCCGGCGGCTCTGTGCCCTGTCGATCCTCAGGCCATCCGCCCGTTTCTGACCCACCGCGACCAGATCATGCTGGTCCGGCCCGACCGGTATTGCGCCGCGGCATTCTTTCCCGAGGCGCTCAAGGGTGCGCTGGAACGCTACACCGCGCAGCTGACACGCACAGAGACGACAGTGCAGGCCGCCGACATGACGGCCTGAAGAACAGCGGCCATGTGCCGACACAGACATTGCGAGGGAGGAGGAGACCCAATGCAGATCATCTGGAAAAGGTCAAAGGCGCTGGCCCGCGTGCTGGCCCTGGTCGGTTTCACCGGCCTGCTGGTGCTGGCGTTGATGACAACCTCGGATGTGCTGATGCGCTGGTTGTTCAAGGCCCCGCTTCAGGGCGTGAACGATGTCAGTTCGGTTGTCATGGCGGTGGTCATCTCGGCCTGTATCCCCGCCAACCTGGCGATGAAACAGAACATCCGTGTCGAAGTTTTCGGCGCGGTGGCGGGGCGTCGCACGAAGGCTTTGCTCGAAGTGTTTTCAAGTGCACTGACCCTTGTTCTGATCGCCCTGATGGCCTGGCAATTCCTCGATTATGTCGGCTCGCTCAAGGTGAACGGCGACCGCACATGGGTGCTGGGCTGGCAGGTTTGGCCATGGTGGGCCGTCGCGACGGTGATGCTTTGGCTGGCGGCCTTCGTGCAGGCGATGGTTCTGATCATCGACCTTGCATCCCTGTTTGACGGCACCGACAGCGGCGCGGCTTTGCGCAACGACCCTTCTTCCCAGCTCTGACCGGACAAAGACCTAAAGGAAACGAATATGGATCCTCTTGTTATTGCCGTGATTGGCTGCGCCGCGATGATGGGGCTGATACTGCTCCATGTGCCGATTGGCATCTCCATGGCACTTGTCGGCGTTGTGGGCTTTGCCCAGGTCGCGGGCTGGGGGCCTGCGATTTCGCTGCTGGCCAGCGAACCGGCGTCGGCCATGGGCTCGCTGGATCTGGCGGTGATCCCGCTGTTCATGCTGATGGGCAGCCTTGCGGCGGCGGGCGGGCTGGCCTCTGATGTCTATGACATGGCCAATGCGCTGTTCGGCCACCGCCGGGGCGGGTTGGCAACAACCACCGTGGTGGCCAGCGCAGGCTTTGGCGCGATCTGCGGGTCGGGGGTGGCGACAACAGCCACCTTCGGGCGGGTTGCCATGCCCGAGATGCTGACACGCGGCTATGATCCGTCGCTGGCCTCGGGGGCCGTCGCTGCGGGGGGCACACTGGGTATTATCGTACCGCCCTCTGCGATGATGATCCTCTATTCGGTGCTGACCGAGCAATCGGTGCTGCAATTGTTCACCGCCGCGATCATCCCTGCGCTGCTGGCGGTTCTGTTTTATGCCGTTGCCGTTCAGGTGACCGTGATGCGCAGGTCCGAAAGCGCACCGCGATCGGACAAGCTGCCGTTCAAGGATCGTTTGGCTGCGATCGGGCGCGCCTGGGGTGTGATCCTGCTGGCAGTTGTTGTGCTGGGAGGCATCTATTCCGGCATCTTTACCGTGAACGAAGCCGCGGCCATCGGTGTTGTCATCGCTTTCCTCTTTGCGCTGCTGCGTCGCAGGCTGGACCGTGCCACATTCCTGCGCGTGATGGCCGAGGCCAGCGGGTCCACCGCGATGATCTACATCATGGTTTTCGGGGCAACGATCTTTTCCTATTTCATCTCGGTCACCGGGGGCGCGTCGTTTCTTGTCGGGGTAATCTCGGAGGCTTCGGTCCAGCCTTTGATGGTGATCTTCGGCATATTGCTGCTCTACATTTTCCTGGGTGCGTTCTTTGACGAGGTCGCAGCGATGGTCATCACGCTGCCTTTCGTTATCCCCGTGATCCAGGGGCTGGGCTACGATCTGGTCTGGTGGGGCATCATCAACGTGGTGGTGATCGGTATCGGCATGATCACCCCGCCCATCGGTATCAACGTAATGCTGCTGAACGTGATGTACCGCGATGTCAGAATAACCACGATCTACCGCGGCATCGTGCCGTTTCTTGTCGCTGATCTGTTGCGCCTGACCATTCTGGTGCTGTTTCCCGCGCTCACGCTCTGGCTGCCCGGCATCATGGGGTAATCATCCTGTCCGCCAAGCGGACAGCTTTGGCTGGACAGTCGAGCAAATGATCCTTCAGCGCCACAGTGAGTTCATAAAAGGGAGGATACCATGAAACTAAGAGATTTCCTGATCGCGACTGTTACAACCTTCGCATTCGGCACAACCGCCACCGCCGAGATCCTGCGGTTTTCCAGCTTTGAGCCGCCGGTCGCGCATGTCACCAAGAACATCCTGACGCCATGGGCGGAAAAGGTGAATGCCGCTTCGGAAGGCACGCTGGATATCCAGATGTTTCCAGGCGGCACATTGGGGCGCAACCCCGCGCAGCAGCTCAAGCTGGTGGAAGACGGCGTGGCAGACATCGCCTGGGTGATCCCCGGCTATACGCCCGGACGCTTTGACCAGGGCACCATCGGCGAGCTGCCGTTTCTGGTGCCAAATGGCACTGTCGGTTCTGAAGCGATGTGGTCGGTGTACGAACAGGGGCTGCTTACCGGCGACTATGAAAAGTTCAAGCTGATCGGGGTCATGACCTCCTTTCCCAATGCCGTGGCCAGCACGGTTGAAGTGCGCACGCCTGCCGACATGAAGGGCCTGAACTTTCGCGCGCCCGGGCCGACCATGCTGGGCGCAATCAACGCATTGGGCGCGGTGCCCGTGGGCGGGATCACCGGACCGGGTCTGGCAGAGGCGATCAGCCGTGGCCTGATCGCGGGGACATTCACCCAATATGGCGCGATCGAGACGTTCCGCGTGGGTGAGACGGTAAGCTATTATCTGGACATGCCCCTGGGGGCGACGCCAATGCTGATCGTGATGAACCAGGCCAAGTTCGACAGCCTTCCGGACAAGGCCAAGGCCGCCATCGACCAGTATTCGGGCAAGGTGTTCTCGGAAGAATTTGGCAAATCCTTCGACCAATACGTCGGCGAAGCCCGCGAACGGGTCCTGGCCGCAAACGACATCACGGAGATCGAACCGGATGAAGCCCTGACGCAGCAATGGAAAGACGCGCTGTCAGTTTCCACAACCGAATGGATTGCTGGCCACGAGAATGGTCAGGTCCTCTATGACGCGTTCGTTGCAGCCATCGACAAGGCCTCTGCCGCCAATTGATACCCTGTTCCGGCGCCGACAATGCCGTTGGCGCCGGATTGTTCTCTTAAACATGGCGTCGTGCAATGGATGAGACAAAGGACATCACCGAGATTGCCCAGCTGATCCAGAAGTGGGGTCTCTGCCGCGATCAGGGGCGCTGGGACGATCTGAAAGCAACCTTCACCCCGGGCGGCACGATCTTTGTCACATGGTTTCGGGGCTGGTTCGCGGATTTTGTCGAAGCCTCGCAAAAAATGCATGTGCCTGCCGCGCCACGGGTCAAACACCTGATCGCGCTGCCCGTCGTTCAGGTCCAGGGGAACCGGGCGGTGGCTGAAACCAATGTCCAGATCCTCGGGCGGTTCGCCGTTGCGCAGACCCAAGTGGACTATACCAGCCATGCGCGGTTTGTGGATCGGCTGGTGCGCACGGCCGATGGATGGCGCATTCACGCACGCGTCGCGATCTATGAGAAAGACCGGTTTGATCCGGTCGTCCCCGGTGCCGCATTCAACGATTTCATGAAGCGGACCGATTTTTCCAAAGTACCCGAACCCTATCGCTATCTGGGTTACCGTCTGCTGTCAGCGGGCCGGCCATTGCAGGACGGCATCATCTGCGACGGCACACCCGAAGCGGCGGCGTTGATCCGGAATGCGCAGCACTGGGTATTGAAAGGCGGCTGTGCGGATTAGTCCGGCACATCAAGCTGTTCAAGCGCATCGGTGATCCCCCTGGCGGTCGCCAAAAGCTTGTCGCGGTACTGATCCAGCGCCTTTTCAAAACTCAGCGCGCTGCTGGTCCAGATCACGGTCAGACAGGCCAGAACCCGCGGTCCGCTATAGATCGGGGCGGAGATGCTTTGGGTGCTCAGCCTGTAGCCTTCCTTGCGATAACCCACACCCAATGTACGGCACCTGTCCAGCACATGCATCAATGGCCCGTCTTGCAACATCACCGGATTTTGCAGGCCCAGCTTGGCCCGAAGACCCGCCAGGGTTTGCGCGCGTTCCTCTTCGCGCGAAAAGGCCAGATAGGCCCGTCCGCCCGCGGTATCCAGCACCGGCAATTGCACCCCGACCATGCCGTGATCAATGGAATAGGGGCTGATGTTATGTGTCGATTCCCGGATTTCCATCTGGTGATCGTTAAAGGTCACCAGATCGAGCGGCCAGAGGATCTCCCGCCCCAGCCGCACCATCTCGGGCACGGCGGCTTGCGTGACCCAATCCTCATGGCGGAACCCCGAACTCAGCGATTTTGCCTGCAGGGTCGGGCGCCATTTCTCTGACGAATGATCGCGGCTGACAAAACCCAGGCCCTCCAGGGTTTCCAGCAGCCTGTACACCGTGGGGCGCGGAATGGATGTGGCGGCTGCAACCTCTGCCGCTTTCAGGCCGTTGCGCCGGTTCAATGTCTGAAGGATGAGCAATCCCCGCTCAAGCGACCGGACAGATCCAAAATTTGAAATGTGCTTTCTCCCGATGATCCCGCCACGCCTTGGATGATCATTGCACCGGCACCGGCCATGTCAATAAACGGCGGCCTCTGGCAGGCAACGCCATCCGATCTGTCCGCCAAGCGGACAAACACGGGGCCACCGGTGCAGATGTCCGTGGTTGGTTTACCATGACCCGAAGCACATGATTATGCCCGAAAGGAACCCGTCCCTTGACCCTCAGCGCGCTTGGATACATCGGCATCCGATCTTCGAAGACCGAGGACTGGAGCAGTTTTGCCACCAAACTTCTGGGCATGCAGCAGGTGGATCGCGGCGGCAATGCGCGTGCCTTTCGCATGGACGATCGCAAGCAACGGCTTCTGGTCACCGATGACGGGCAAGAAGGCCTTGATTTCATGGGCTGGGAAGTGGACCACCCCGAGGATCTGGACCGTCTGGCCAGCCGGCTTGAAAACGCGGGTGTTGCGGTTCGGGTGGAAACTGCGGCTTTGGCTGATCAGCGACTGGTCAGCCAGCTGATCTCTTTCAACGATCCCGATGGCAATCACATCGAGGTGTTCTGGAAACCGCAGATTGCCAGCGATCCCTTTGTCCCTGCGCGGCCCATTTCAGGGTTCAAGACGGGCACGCTGGGCATGGGTCATGCGGTATTGCATGTCGAGGATGCCACCGCCCTTTTGCCATTCTACCGCGACCTTCTGGGGTTCAGCGTGACCGACTACGGGCTGACGCCCTTTCCACTGTATTTCTTCCACATCAACGGGCGGCATCACAGCTTTGCCATGGTGGGATCGGGGCGGAAGGGGCTGCATCATTTCATGGTCGAGCTGCAATCGCTGGACGATGTGGGGCAGGGCTATGACCTTGCGCAACAGGAAGAGGGGCGCCTGGCCTATACGCTGGGGCGGCATTCCAACGATCACATGATGAGCTTTTACGCCACCACACCCTCCGGCTTTTTTGTCGAATACGGCTGGGGCGCGCGGGTGATCGAGCCCGGGACCTGGCAGGCCCATGAAACCACCGACGGGCCGAGCTATTGGGGCCATGAGCGGGTACATCTGCCCGAAGGCGACCCGGCCCGCGAACGCATGCGCGACATGCGGCTGGACGCGGCCCGTCGCGGGATGCGCGCGGCGGACCCCGTGCCCAACTGTGCCTGGCTGGAATCGGTCGCCCGGCCGGAATGAGTGCGCGTAATGCCCGCTGACCCCGCCCGGGCCGGGCGCGTGTCGGGACGTGGACAAGCCCCCTCACATCGGCAAGATCATTTTGGCTGTTTCAGATCAGCGATGTCCGCAGAGCGGACATGACCCAAAGTGCTGCGGCCCAAGTCTGCCGCCCGGGTTAAAACCCGACCAACACCCAATCAACGGAGCGAACAGATGCGAATTTCCTCTTATGTCACCGCGGACGGAACCGCATCATATGGCATTGTACAGGACGGCAAGCTGCACGACGCAGGCAAGGCGCTGCGCGGCACCTTCCCCGACCTGCGGGCAGTGATGACGGCCGGTGCGCTGGATCAACTTGAGGCCGCCGCCAAAACCGGCGAAGTGCTGGACATGGCCTCGGTCACGCTGCTGTCTCCCCTGCCGAACCCGGACAAGATCATCTGCATCGGGTTGAACTACATGACCCACATCAAGGAAACCGGGCGCGACAAACCGGCCAAGCCGTCGATCTTTACGCGCTACCCGTCTTCGGTTGTCGGCCACGAGGTGCCGATGATCCGCCCGCAGGCATCGGATTGGTTCGATTTTGAAGGCGAGCTTGCGGTGATCATCGGCAAGGCGGGGCGCAACATTTCCGAGGCGGAGGCAATGGACCATGTGGGCGGCTACAGCTGTTTCAACGACGGTTCGGTCCGCGATTACCAGCGCCACACAACGCAGTTCTGGGCGGGCAAGAACTTTGTCGACAGCGGCGCGATGGGGCCTTGGATCGTGACGTCGGACGAGATGAAGGATCCGGCGGCGCAGACCATGGAAACACGTCTCAACGGCGAAGTCGTACAATCGACGCCGATTTCGGATCTGGCGTTCAATATCCCCGAACTGATCGCCTATCTGTCCATCGTGACCGAACTGCTGCCGGGCGATGTGATCGCCACGGGCACACCCAGCGGTGTTGGCCTGTTCCGCGATCCCAAGCTGTTCATGAAAGACGGCGACCGGATCGAAGTCGAGATTTCCGGCATCGGCACCCTGTCCAACCCCATCCGCGACGAGAGCCGCTGATCCAGACGACACCAGACATGACGCGCCAGCGCCGCGGGCCTTGAATCCGGCGTCGCTGGCGCGCGCGAAGCAAAGGAAAACCATGCCAAAACTGCACTTCACCCTGCCAAGCGGCGACAAGAAAACCGTTGAGGCACCGAGTGGCATTTCGGTCATGCAGGCCGCCCGGGACGCCGGTATTGAAGACATCCTGGCCGACTGCGGCGGCGCCATGGCCTGTGCCACCTGTCACGTGTTTGTGGACCCGGAGACCTTCCGGACGCTGGACGCCCATTCTGATGCGGAGGATGACATGCTGGATTTCGCAGCAACTGAACGCAGTGAAACCAGTCGGCTGAGCTGCCAGATCACGGTGACGCCCGAAATGGACGGCGCGCATTTCA
The DNA here is from genome assembly GCF_059628195.1 of Sulfitobacter sp. IGS-18. Lineage (NCBI taxonomy): Bacteria > Pseudomonadati > Pseudomonadota > Alphaproteobacteria > Rhodobacterales > Roseobacteraceae > Sulfitobacter > Sulfitobacter sp. IGS-18. Next base: position 260,393 of record NZ_JCAQIH010000003.1, read on the forward strand.
CGGTGCCTGTCGAGATCTGAAAGTATGCGCGCCTGCGCGTCCGCGTGACGGACATTCCCGGCATGTCAGAGGATTCACGGACAAGCGTTGTTATAGGCTTCAGTATGGAGGAGGAAAACCGAATGACAGAAATGATCCAGGCGACCCGTCCGAGCGTCGACACCGACCTCTATGCCGATGATGTCATCCGCGATCCTTACCCGGTTTACCAAAAGATCCGCGACACGGCACCGGCGGTCTGGCTTCCGGAAAACGATCTCTGGGCGATTGGCCGGTTTGACGATGCTGTCGCCGCCCTAGCTGCCAACGACATTCTGATCTCAAGCAAGGGCGTGGCGGCCAACCCGCGTCTGAATGCCATCACAACACCCAATATCCTTATGACGGATGCGCCAGAACACCGGCCCTTGCGAAAGGTCATTTCCCAACCCGTGATGCCGACCGGCCTTGCCGAGGTCAAACCACGCATCCAGGAAACCGCGCAGCAGATGATCGACACCCTCGTTCAGCGCAAGGAATTTGACGGCATGACCGATCTGGCACAGATCCTGCCTTTGACGATCGTGTCTGAACTGCTGGGCCTGCCGGAATTCGGCCGCCAGAACATGCTCAAATGGGCAGCGGCGACCTTTGACGCCCTGGGCGGTGACAATGCCCGCGCCGAGGATGCCTTTCCAACCATAATGGAGTTGCGGGCCTTTTGCGCCGATGATGTCAGACGCGATACTGTGCGTCCGGGAAGCTGGGTGGCACGCCTGTTCGAAGCGGTGGACGAAGGTTCGATTGATCCTGCGCTCGTGCCGATGTTCACGCGCGACTATATCGCACCCAGTCTCGATACGACGATCTTTGCAACCGGGCATCTGATGCATCAACTGGGCAAAGCGCCGGACCAATGGGAAAAGCTGCGCACCAATCCCGCGCTGATCCCGAACGCCATCAACGAGGCCGTGCGGCTGGAAAGTCCGATCCGTGGTTTTACCCGTTATGCCAAAGAAGACTACGACGTCGACGGGGTAACTATTCCGAAGGGCGAACGCGTGCTGATCCTCTATGCCTCTGCCAACCGCGACGAGCGGCGCTGGACGGAGCCCGACAGGTTTGATGTGGAACGCAAGGTGTCTGACCACGTCGGCTTTGGCCACGGCATTCACATGTGTATGGGTGCGCAGCTTGCCCGGTTGGAAATGCGGTCGATCCTGCAGGTCATGGTCGAAAAGGTTGCGCGCATCGAAGTAGGCGAACCAGAATTCGAACTGAACAATGTCCTGCGCGGGTTCCGAAGCCTGCCGATGAAATTCGTCCCGCTTTAATTGGGAGAGACGGTTGCTTCAGCAATCGTCTTGAGTTGCCCGAGCGCGATTACAGGCAACCGTTGAAATGCCAGGTCTTCCAAGGCGGGCCAGGGCGAGCATGTCGCCGCCCTAGGCTTTTTCGACTTCGGCCCAGAGGGTTTCGACAAATCGCTCGGCACTTTCTTTTTCGGACTGCCCGGGCTGGATCACGAAATAGGGGTTTGGCGCAGGGACTTCGATGTCCAACAGCTTCACCAGCGTGCCGCTGCGCAGATCGTCGGCGCAGAGGATCGAGGTGCCCACCGCGACACCACAGCCCCGCCGCGCTGCCTGTAACGAAACACCGGCGTTGGGAAAATAGATCTGCTGGGCGAACTGCAATGTCTTGGGTGACGCCATGGAAAGCAGCCGCATCCAGTCCGCCCCCTGATCGGCGTGGAGCGCAATACAATGGACCAGGTCGTCGGGACTGTTGATATTCCACTCGTATTTCAGCTCTGGCCGACAAACCGGAAAGTACATCTCGTCCCGCAGGATCGCCTCGCGCATGCCGGGCATTGGGCGTTCCCCATAGGAAATGACCACATCCATGCTGTCGTCGGCCATGCCGACGGGAAAGACCCGCACAGTCATCAGCGGATACTGCTGGCAATATGCCTTTATCACCGAAGGAAGCCGCGAGCCCGCAAAGGCAGGGGCGCAGGCGATGTTCAACTCGCCGTCCATGCCGGAGGTGGATGTCAGGGACTGGCAGGCCCGTTCCATGTCCTGAAAGGCATGATTCAGCCGTTCGAACAATGACAGACCCGCCGAGGTCAGCGTGAGCGTCCGTTTGCTGCGCACGATCAGAAGTTCGCCCAGATCCTCTTCCAGCCGTCTGATCTGGTAACGGATGGCACCGTCGGTGACATTGAGTTGCGAAGCCGCTCCGGCGATACCCCCGTTGCGGGCGACCTCGTGGAACGTGTTCAGTGCTGTCAAATTAAGCATAATCGCCCCTAAACCGACAATTGAACTAACATATTTCAGCAATTTTTTTATCTTGCGTGAATATGACTAATGAATAATCTTTTTTGCAAGTCAAGACCAATCGCTGGCTCGGGGGAGAGCCGGACAGGCAAATCCAAAAGCAGCGTTCCGCGGAAACGTCACGCCTGGGGAATGATCGTGCATCAATCGGTCCGGGTGCCGCGCATCCAGAGAAGGCCAGATGCAGATCCAGACTTTATTGACGCAGTGGCCTTTGGCAGGGCTGGCGACCGGTGAGGGCCGGGACGGTCCTGTCGTCGGGCGGCCCGGTGCAAGGCAACCAAATCCGGCCGGACCACGTCCGACGGGGCAACGAAAAAGAACCGCACGGTCGGGACAACACGACCGGTCTGACATGCGCGATGCGCGAATAACAGGGAAAGGAAAGAGATATGAAACACTTTGCAGGAGCCCTTTTTGCCGGGCTGTGCAGCGTCACGGCCCTGTCGGCCTCGGCGCAGGAGATCACCGCGAGCATCTGGTTCCCGGACACCTACCCACTGGTGACGGACGGCTATCAGGCCCTGGCCCGGACACTTGAGGAAAAATCGGGCGGGGAACTGAGCCTGAAAGTCTATACAGGCGATTCCGTGCTTCCGCCGGGTGCCCACCTGTCCGGCCTGCGCGACGGTATCGTCGACATGACCTATCACGCGGGCACCTATACGCCCTCTGACCTTCCGGCGGACAATGTGCTGGCGGCGCTGGGAATTTCGTTCAACGACAGCATGGTCCTGACGGCGGCTGTCGCGGACTTCTACCTCAACGATGACCAGATGCAGGAGATGTTCCGCCAGCAGGGTGTCGTCTTTCTGGGCAGCTATGCCTCGCCCTCCTATGCGCTGATGTGCACCTCTCCCGTGGTCACGCTGGATGACATCGCAGGCAAGAAGATCAGGATGCCCAGCCCGATTCATGCGGCCTGGGCGGCCTCGGTGGATGCGGCTGCGGTGAACGTGCCATCGTCGGAAATGTTCACGGGGCTGGAAAAGGGTCAGCTCGACTGTGCTGCCAATTCACCCAACGATCTCAAGTCACGCTCGCTTTGGGATGTGGCCAAGGAGGTGACGCTGCTGGACCTGGGGCAGTATTTCGCCGGGTGGCAATACGCGATGAACCAACCGGCCTGGTCGGGCCTGTCGGAAGCGAACCGGCAGCTGCTGGTCGACAGCATCTCCGACAACCTGGTCACCATGACCACCGCGTTTGAGCAATCCGTGGACGAGGCGCTTGCCGAGGCCGGGGATCACGGTGTGACTGTCCACGAACCGGGCGAAGATCTGCAGGCCTCTCTGGACAGTTTTGTCGCAGAGCAGGTGGCACCGATGGCGGCAGAAGTGGCGGGCAGGCTGAATGTCGAAGGCGCCGAAGACCTGATCGCGCGTTTCAACGCGGTCTATGACAAATGGGAGGGTCTTTTGGCAGATGTGGACCGCAGCGATACTGCCGCCCTGCAAAAGGTCTTCAAGGACGAGATCTATGGCAAGGTCGATGTGGCCAGCTACGGCGTGAACTGAGCAGCGGGAACAAGGGGCGGCCAGAGAGGAGAAGCGGATGTTTTTGCGCTGGATAAGACGTCTCGCCATCGTTCTGGCCGCCCTTGCGATCATGAGCCTGTTTCTCATGATGCTTCAGACGGTGATCGACGTGCTGGCCAGCAATCTGGCCGGTCGCCCGATCCCCGGTAATCTTGAGATCATCTCGGTCTATCACATGGTGCTGGTGGTGTTTCTGCCGCTGGCCTTCGTGGAGCTGAAGAAAGAGCCTATCGCGGTGGATCTGGTTTACCGAATGCTGCCGGAAATGTTGAAACGCTGTGTGCTCGTGGCCGGCTACCTGATCACGGCAACCTTCTTTGGTTTTCTGGCCTGGCAGACCGGCACGGATGCACTGCGGTCTTTCAACATGAACGAAATGATGATGGGGGCGGTCTTTGTGACCATCTGGCCGGCAAAGCTGGCCCTGCCCATCGGATTTGCCGCGGCGCTGCTGATGGTTGTCGCGAACGCGTGGCAGGCAGCGACGGACCCCGATTTCAACCCGTCGCCGGACACGCCCGAAGACGCCGAGACCTGAACTGGGACAGCAATGGAAAATTTGACAATCGGATTTCTGGGGCTGGGCGCGGGCCTGATCCTGCTGCTGCTGCGCGTGCAGATCGGGGTCGCGCTGGGTCTCGTGTCCTTCGTGGGGATCGGCGTGCTGCTGAACGCGCGCGCGGCCTGGGGCATGCTGACGGCGGTGCCCTTCAACTTTGTCGGCGACTGGAATCTGACGGCGATTCCGATGTTCCTGCTGATGGGGTTCGTCGCGTCCGAGACGGGGATTTCCGCGGGCCTTTTCCGGGCGATGCGCATCCTGCTGGCCTGGCTTCCCGGCGGGCTGGCTGTGGCAAGCGTCGGGGCTTGCGCGATGCTGGCGGCGGCCTCGGGGTCCAGCGTGGCCACGTCCTCCGCCTTTGCCCGGATCGCCACGCCGGAAATGCTGCGCTACAAATACGACCCCGGCCTTGCCACCGGCGTGATCGCGGCCTCTGGTACGCTTGGCTCGCTGATCCCGCCGAGCATCCTGATGGTGCTTTACGGCTACCTCGCCGAGGTTTCCATCGCCAAGCTCTTCATGGCGGGCTTCCTGCCGGGCCTCTTGTCGGCAACCATGTTCATCGGAATGATCATCATCCGCTGTTCGTTCAACCCGCGTCTGGCCCCCGCCGTTTCCGAAACCTTCACCCGGCGTGATTTCCTTGACGCGGCAAGGGAGATCTGGGCGCTGCCAGCCATCATCGTCGGGGTTCTGGTAGGTATTTTCATCGGCCTGTTCAGCCCGACCGAGGCCGGGGCCATCGGTGCGGCGCTGGCCATCGCGCTGGGTGCCGCGCGCGGGGCGCTGAGCTGGCAGTCGCTTTACCGCAGCGGTCTGGCGACGCTGACCAGCACCGCGGGCATCTTCATGGTGGTGATCGGAACAACCCTGCTGGGCAAGTTCATGACCCTGAGCGGCGTGCCGAGTTTCATCGCGGAATCGCTGCTGTCGCTCGGATCAACCGAGCTGATCGTGATCGCCATGGTCGCCGTGCTCTACCTGATCCTGGGCTGTTTTCTCGATTCCATCGGCATCCTGCTTTTGACCATGCCGATCATCCTGCCCGTGGCCCGCGAAGCCGGGATCGAGCCGATCTACTTCGGCATCATCCTGGTCAAACTGCTGGAAATCGGACTGGTTACGCCCCCGGTCGGCCTGAACGTCTATATCGTCAAGGGCGCGCTTGGTGAACGGGTGTCGCTGGTTTCGATCTTCCGCGGGGTAAGCTGGTTCATCGCGGTCGACCTGATCACGCTGGCGCTGCTGATTTCATTCCCGATCATCAGCCTGTACCTGCCGTCGCTCATGGGCTGACGGCAGGTGCGGCCTGCCTGTGGTCTCACCTTGGTTGCAGGATGAAAAAGACCTTGCGCACGGGTGTCAGGTTTTCCCAGGTACCACGGAATCCGGCAGCAACGACGAAACTGTCACCCGGGCCAAACTCTTGGGAGACGCCCTCCGCATCGGTCAGGCGCACCTTGCCTTCCAGCAAATGGCACAGCTCATCATAGTCGCAGTCAACGCGTTCCAGATGCGCCTCGGCCTCCCAGATGCCCGCCAGGGCCCCGCTTTCGGGACGCTGGAAATGACGCCAGCTGCGGGCGCCGTAGGGCTGGTCGACGATGGCGGGGTCAGAAACAGTGCTTTCCACCGCCGTGACAGAAGGATCGTTGAAGTCGAGAATGTGGCGGGGAGCCCGGGCCATGCGGTTTCCTTTCAGGAGTCAAAGCCGACGCCGAACCTGTCGAGCGTCCTGTTGAAGACGGACCGCCGCCCGGTGGCATCCTCGCGCGCCAGACCGTGCTGTGCCAGGCTGATACCAAGCCAGCGGAAGGGTTCGGGCGGGAAAGGGAAAGGCTTGCTACGCAGCATTTGCAGGGCTGTCCTTTCGGTCTCGCGCCCCTGCAGCAGGTCGAGCATCGTCAGGGCCGCGAACCGGCTGGCAGACACACCCTGTCCGGTGAAGCCCATCGCATAGGCCACGCGCCTGCCTTGCGCGGTTCCGGCAAAGAACGTGGTGCGCGCAGAGGTGTCGATGATCCCGCCCCAGGCATGGGTCAGCTCCACATCTGCCAACGGGGGCAGGGCGCGGGCGAAGTTTTCGGCAAGGCGGGCAAAGCTGCCGCTCTCGGTCAGAAAGGCATCGTCGCGGCGCGACCCGAAGTGATAGATCGCATCGAAACCACCCCAGAGGATGCGGTTGTCTGCGGTCTTGCGGAGGTAGTGGAACTGGTTCCCGCTATCGGCAATCCCGTAGCGATCAGTCCAGCCTATGGCGGCCAGCTCCGCGTCGACCAGCGGTCGGGTCACGATGGCATAGTCGAAAATCGGGATCAATGCGCTGCGCAACCGGCGCAGGAGCGGCGGCGCGGCATTGGTCGCCAGAACCACCTGCCGCGCTGCGATACGTCCGCCCGGTGTGATCAGCTCAACCTCGTCCTGCCGCTTTGCCATGCCGGTCACCGGGGTGGCCTCGTGGATATCGACCCCCCCGGCCAGCGCGACGCGCCGCAGCTCCGCCACCATCTTGCCGGGGTTCAGCAGGGCATAATTCGGCTCGAAAAGACCGGCATGATAGACGGGTGAGTCCAGCCGTTCCCGCAGGGCATCCCCTTCGAGGAAATGGGACTCGCTGCCAAAGCGGCGGCGAAGGGCCTGCTGCGCCTTCAACCCTTCGACCTGCCAGCGGGTCGCGGCGACGGTCAGCTTGCCCGAGCGTTCAAACTCAACCTCCATGCCATAGGTCGCAAGATCCGCTTCTAGATCGTCAAGGTTGGACATGCCAAGGCGGATCAGTGCCTCGGCCTCTTTCGGCCAGCGTTGCATCGCGTTGCCGATGCCGTGCGAGATTGACGGTGCGCAGAACCCGCCGTTGCGCCCCGAAGCGGCGTTGCCGCAGCGCCCGGCATCGACCAGCAGGATCCGCGCATCCGGCATGCGGCGGCGCGCCTCCAGCGCCGTCCAGAGGCCGGTGAAACCGCCCCCGACAATGGCAAGGTCACAGCGCGCGTCCGTTTCCAGCGGCGGGCAATCCGGTTGCGGCCCCGCCGTCTCGGCCCAATAGGGCGTGCGGGTCGCGGTGGCGAGGCTTTCAAGTGCTTTGGTCATTGGCCCACCGCCTCAATCCGACGCATCGAGGTACCAGCCCCAATGTTCCTTGTGGTCAAAGCGGGTGATCTGCTTGATCTCGAAACAGGCATCGAACCCTGCGCGACCCAACTCGCGGCCGATGCCCGATGTCTTGTAGCCGCCCCAGGGCACTTGCGTGAACGTCGGCTGCGAGCAGTTGATCCAGACGATCCCCGCACGCAGCCTTGCCGCGACGCGGTCGCAGCGGTCAAGGTCGTCCGACATGACCGCCCCGGCCAGCCCATAGGCACTGTCGTTGGCCAATGCGAGCGCCTGTTCTTCCGTGTCGAAGGGCTTGACGCAGACGACCGGGCCGAACACTTCTTCGCGCCAGATATCCGCATCGGTTGGCACATCGGCAAAGATGGTCGGCGTCAGGTAATAGCCGTGATCAAAGCCTGCCGGACGGTCTCCGCCCGTGACCAGGCGCGCCCCGGATTGCCGACCTGCATCAATGGCGGCACGCACCTTGTCATATTGCCCCCTGGACACCAGCGGCCCCAGCTTGACGCCCGGTTGATCCCCCGGCCCGATCCTGATCGCCTCCGCTGCGGTGCGCAGCCGGTCCAGCAGCCGGTCGAATATCCCGCGCTGGACCAGAACCCGCGAGGTGGCCGAACAGACCTCTCCCTTGTTCCAGAAGATGCCGAACATGATCCATTCGACGGCCTTGTCGATGTCGCAGTCGTCAAAGATGATGAAGGGCGATTTGCCCCCCAGTTCCAATGAGACGGTGCGTATCCCGGCGCTGGCAGCCTGCATGACCTTGCGGCCCGTGGCGACCGACCCGGTAAAGGCCAGCTTGTCCACCAGCGGATGATCGGCCAGCGGCTGCCCCGCGTCCGGTCCGGTGCCGGTCACAAGGTTGAAGACCCCCGGCGGCACCCCGGCGGCGTCGATCACCTGGGCCAGCACCTCGCAGGACAGCGAGCAAATCTCGGATGGTTTCAGAACGATGGTGCACCCTGCGGCGAGGGCGGGCGCGACCTTCCAGACCGCCATGAGCAGCGGGAAGTTCCACGGCGTGATGGCACCGATCACACCCAGCGGTTCGCGGTGGATCTTGCCTTCGAAACGCGGATCGCCCAGATCGACCGTCTCTGGCGGCTGGATCGCCTGTTGTTCGGCCAGCTCCGCGTAATAGTCGAAACAAAAGGCCGCATCTCCGATGTCCCATTCCGCTTCGGGCAGCGGCTTGCCGTTGTCGCGAACCTCCAACAGGGCAATCTCGGACAGCCGGGTGCGAATGCCCTCCGCGATCCGGCGCAGCACACCGGCGCGTTGTTTTCCGTCCATCCCGGGCCATGCCCCGGAATCGAAGGCACGGCGTGCCGCACGCACCGCGCGGTCGATGTCCGTGGCCTGACCCGCAGCAATCTCGGCAAAGGTCTCTTCCGTGGCGGGGTCGACCGCCGGGAAATGCCGGTTATCCCCGGGGGCTGTGAAGGTGCCGTCGATATAAAGTCTGGTTCTGTGCATCATCTTCTCCGTCTGACGACCCTGATGTGACCTGCCTGCGGCAGGTCGGGTCATTGCCGAGTCTGTGCGTCTGCGCCCGTCAGGCGTGTTGCGAGAAGGGTAGCGTCATGAATTTGGCTGACGCAAATCAATAAACTTCGCGAACTATGAGAGTTATTTTGACAAATTAACCGTGTCAGGCGGTCGCCGGTCGTGCCGGATGCTGTAATGAACCTTCAGTAATACGGCACTCAAAATTCGTCAAATCAGTTCACACATTCGGTTAATATTATTATCTTGCATCAATTGATTTAACCAATAATCATTTCAACACAGGGATCGGGCAGGGGACTTTCAAGGTCAACCTGCCGTCCGACCGGACAGGTGGCGCTTTGTGCGGTCGCCTGAACGGAGCGGAACATGCCGATCAAAGAACAATCACCGGCGTGCCCAGCACGCAGGGCGCGACGCAGCGTGTCGCGCCAAAGGAAAACTACATTCTGCCGGATGCGGCAAACAGGACGGAAAACATGGTAAAAATGGCAATCGAGGTTGGTGGCACCTTCACAGACCTTATCTGGATCGAAGGTGGCGTTGTACACAGCCACAAGGTTCCCTCCACGCCGCATGACGCCTCCATCGGCGTGCTGGACGGGCTGAACTCGGCGCTGGAAGGTGACCTTTCAGGGCTCGACCGCCTGTTTCACGGCTCGACCGTGGCGACCAATGCGGTCATCGAACGCAAGGGGTGCCGCACCGCACTGCTGACCACCGAAGGCTTCAAGGATCTGCTGCAGCTTCAACGGCAGCTGCGCCCGAACGTCTATGCCATTGCCTGTCACAAGCCCGAGCCGCTGGTGCCGCTGAACCTGAGCTTTGAGGCCCGCGAGCGGGTGGATGCCAAGGGCGAGATCGTCACCCCGCTGGATGAGGCAGCCCTGATCGAGACGCTGGATCTCTTGCTGGAAAAGGAGCAGCCGGAGGCGCTGGCCATCTGCCTGCTGCACGCCTACCGCAACCCGCAGCACGAACAGCGCGTGCGCGAGATCATCGCCGAGCGCGCGCCGGATCTGCCGGTTGTGCTGTCCTCCGACGTGTTGCCGACCTTCCGCGAATACGAACGCGCCTCGACCACCACCATGGCGGCCTATCTGGTGCCACTGGTCGGGCGCTATCTGGAACGGCTTGAGCAGCACCTCCACGCCGGTTCGCCCGGATGCAACCTGTTCATCATGCAGTCTTCGGGCGGTGTGCTGCCCAGCAGCGGCTCACACGGACGTGGGGTCGAGATGCTGAATTCCGGCCCGGCGGCCGGTGTCATCGGCGCGGTGCGGATGGCCGAGGCCATTGGCGATGACAATGTCATCACGCTGGACGTAGGTGGCACCAGCGCCGATATCTGCCTGATTGCCAACGGCGCGCCCGAGATCACCTCGGAAACCGAGGTGGATGGCCTGCCCGTAGGCCTGCCGAGCATCGACATCGCGAACATCGGCGCAGGTGGCGGCAGCCTGGGCTGGGTCGACGGGGGCGGCATGCTGCAGGTCGGGCCGCGCTCTGCCGGGGCGCGTCCGGGGCCCGCATGTTATGGCCACGGCGGCACCGACCCCGCGCTGACCGATGCGCTGGTGCAACTGGGCTGGATCCGCCCGCAGCGCTTCCTGGGCGGGCGTATGACGCTTCAGCCCGAACGCGCAACCGAGGCGCTTGCCGCCCTTGGCGCAAGCAATAACGAGACCGCCGACGCGATGGCGCAGGCGATGATCGACATCAGTGTCGCCAATGTCAGCCAGGGCATCCGCCTTGTGTCGGTGCAGCGCGGGCATGACCCCAAGGGCTATGCAATCTATGCCTATGGCGGCATGGGGCCGATGATCGGGGCGCTCGCCGCGACAGAGCTCAAGGCGCAACGTGTCGTTGTGCCGCCCTATCCGGGGCTGTTTTCAGCCCTTGGGCTTCTGGTCGCCGACCTCAAGCGTATCTACCGCGAAACCAACCTGATGCGCGTCACCGACAGCGTCGCGGATGACGTGCGCGCCGCCTTCGACCGCATCCGCAAGCAGGCTGAGGCCGAATTCGCCGAGTTTGGCGGCAAGCCCCAGGACATCGCCTTCGCATACGAACTTGAGATGCGCTTCAAGGGGCAGGGCTACGAGCTGCTGTCCGATGTCGATCCCGACCGGCTGGAGCGGGAGGGCAAGGACTATGTCCTGGGCCTCTTCAAATCGACACATGAGACACGCTATGGCGCCGTCGCATCCATGGGCGAGGTCGAGATCGTGACCTTCCGGCTGACAGCCTCTGTCGCGACCGAAAGCGACGTGATGTCCTCGCTCACCCGCCCCCTTGATCCGACCGCCGATGCGCAGCCTGCGGACACCGGGGAAATCACCTTTGCCGGCGCGCCGGTCCCCTGCAGCTACTACTGGCGCGGCGATCTGGTGCCGGGCACCGAGATCACGGGTGCTGCCGTCATCGAAGAGCCGACGGCGACAACGCTGGTGCCGCCCGGCTGGACCGCGACGGTCGACCGCACCGGCGCCCTTATCCTGACAAGCGAGGCGTAATCAGATGTCCGAGAAACTCACGCAAGCCACCTTCAACATCATCAGCAACGGGCTGCACGGCATCGCGCAGGAAATGGGCGAAAAGCTGGTCCGCTCCGCCTATTCGACGATCATCCGCGAGGCGCGGGATTGTTCGACCTCTTTCCTGGACCGCAATGGCCGGATCATCGCGCAGGCGCAGTTCTGCCCGATCCACATGAATTCTTTCGGCAAGGTCTTCGAGGCTTTTGCGAACAAGTTCGATCTGTCCACGATCCAGCCCGACGAAGGGTTGATGACCAACGACCCCTACAGCGGTGCGCAGCACCTGAACGACATCATCCTGTTCACGCCTGTGTTCTACCGCGACAAGCTGGTCGCTTTCAGTGCCTCGCTGGGTCACCATATCGACACCGGCGGCGGTGCTGCGGGGCCCAATGCTTCGGCCAATGACGTCTATTCCGAGGGGCTGCGGATTCCGCTGTCGCGCTTCAACGTGCATCGCGACATGGGCGATGGTCTGCTGGAGCAGTTCATCCGCATCAACGTGCGCCCGCCGAACGAGGTGATGGGCGATATCTATGCCCAGTTCGCCGCCAACCGGACCGGCGAGGGACGGTTCATCGAGATGCTTGAACGGTTCGGCGAAGAGACGGTTCTGGCCGGCGCGGCGGAACTGCAGGATTATTCCGAGCGTCTGGCCCGCGAGGCGATCAGCGCCATCCCCGATGGCATTTACCAGGCCGAGGATTTTGTCGATGACAACGGCTTTACCCCCGATCCGCTGCGCGTGGCGGTAAAGATCAAGGTGGACGGCGATGCGCTGGAGCTTGATTTCGAGGGCAGCGCGCCACAGACCAAGGGCATCATCAACTCGCCCCTGGCGGCGACCATTTCGGCGGCCTACGGCGCCATCGGCATCCTGCTGGGTGGTGGCCGCATCCCGGTCAATGACGGGCTTTATCGCCCGATCCGTGCGATCAATGTGCCTTACGGCAGCTTCCTGAACCCCAGCGAACCGCGTGCCGTGCGTGCCCGGAACAACGCCTGTCACCGGGTCTATAACGTCATCATGCTGGCCATGTCCGAGGTGGTACCGAACCAGGTTCTCGCCTCGGGCCACGACACGACCAACGCCATCGGCATGGGCCATATGTCGCCCGAAGGCTACCGCGTCTACATGGAGGTCGTCGGCGGCGGCTGGGGTGCTTCGGCGGGCGCGGACGGCGCTGATGTGGTGGACGGCTATGTCGGCAATTGCTCCAACGTGCCGGTTGAATCGCTGGAAACCGATTACCCCTTCATGCGGGTCGAGGAATATTCGCTGCGGCGCGGCTCTGCCGGGGCAGGGGAGCGGCGCGGGGGCCTTGGTGCCCGGCGGGTCTATCGCATTCTCGCGGACGATGTGACGTTCAATTCCTATTCCGACCGGTTCCAGGTCGCGCCCTGGGGCCTGTTCGACGGCGAAAGCGGACAGCATTCGCGGTTCACGGTCGAACGGGATGGCAAACGTCTCAGCCTGCCATCGAAAGGCAATACCGAACTGCTGAAGGGCGACAGGCTGATCATCGAGACCGCCGGTGGCGGCGGCTATGGCGATCCGAAAAAGCGGGATCGTGAGGTGCTGAAACGCGAGATCGCGCAGGGCCTGCTGACCGCGGAAGACGCTGCCGAAGTCTACGGTCTGTCATGAGCCAGTTGGTCCGGAAATCACCGTTTCCGGACCAGCCGGACGACATCCTCGGATCAGGAGAGGAATGAACGATGCCCCAACCAGCCAGTGACGAATTTGCCATCGAGGTACGCAACGTAAGCATGGTCTACGGGGCGGGTGCCAGTGCCTTCACCGCGCTCGACGATGTCGAGGTGGCGATCAGGGAGAACGAGTTCTTCACCCTGTTGGGGCCGTCGGGTTGTGGCAAGACCACGCTTTTGCGGCTGATCGCCGGCTTCAGCTATCCGACCGGAGGCGACATCAGGCTGCACGGTCAGAACATCGCCGCCCTGCCGCCGTTCAAGCGACCCGTCAACACGGTGTTCCAGAACTACGCCCTGTTCCCGCATATGACGGTAAGCGAGAACATCGCCTTCGGCCTCGCCATGTTGAAACGGTCCAGGACGGAGATTCGTGACAGCGTCGACAGGATGCTGAAGCTGGTGCAGCTTGAGGCGCTGAAGGATCGCAAGACTGCTCAGCTTTCGGGCGGCCAGCAGCAGCGTGTGGCGCTGGCCCGCGCGCTGGCCCCGCAGCCCAAGGTGTTGCTGCTGGACGAGCCGCTTTCCGCGCTCGATTTCAAGCTGCGCAAGGAAATGCAGATCGAACTGAAGCGCCTGCAGCATGAGACCGGCATCACCTTCATCTTTGTCACCCACGATCAGGAAGAGGCGCTGACCATGGCGGACCGCATTGCGGTCATGTCGGCCGGCCGGATCCTGCAGATCGGTTCCCCGCGCGAGATCTATGACCGCCCGGCAGAGCGTTTTGTGGCGGACTTCATCGGCGAGACCAACTTCATGCAGGCCGATGTGCTGTCCTCGGCCGATGGCATGGCGGAGGTCGCGCTGCCGGGCGGCAAGCGCATTCCCGCGCTTGTGGCCGAAGGCTTCCGGCCCTCGGGGCAGGTCAGCATCGTCGTGCGCCCCGAACATGCGCAGATCGTCGAAGCGGGGCCGGAGGCCCATCTGACCGGCACGTTGGAGAACACTGTCTATTTCGGAACCGACACGCATTTTCACATCAGGCTCGACGGGGGCAGGCAGTTCATCCTGCGCCGCCAGAACAGCCGCAGCGCGGCTGCCGCACCACAAAACGGCACGGTCGTCGGCATCAGGATCGACGATGGCGCGGCACAGATACTGAAAGATTGAGGCATCATGGCAACCGCCGCTGACATCGCCAGACAGGCCGAGACCCGCGAGATCCGGGGCAGGTGGCTTCTGTCCGCACCCGCGCTTGTCATCATCGCGCTGGCCTCCATCGGGCCACTTGCCATCGTGTTGGTCTATTCCTTTCTCGCCCCCGGTTCCTATGGCGACGTGATCTGGGAATTCTCGCCCGACGCCTGGCTTTCCGTCTTTCTCAAGCGTGACATCTTCGACAACACGCTGTCCTTTGCGGATGCACATCTGTCGATCTTCTGGCGGTCGCTGCGGCTGTCGTTCCTGACCACGCTGATCGCCCTGCTGCTTGGCTTTCCGACCGCCTATTTCATCGCCACACGTTCCGCTCGCACACGGGAGATATGGCTGTTCCTGATCACGATCCCCTTCTGGACCAACCTGCTGATCCGGACCTTCGCCATCCAGGAGCTGATCCGTAACGAAGGCATCGTGAACAACCTGCTGATCAAGATCGGCGTGATCGGTGAGCCCATCCAGATGATGTTCACCGATTTCGCGATTCTGCTGGGCATGGCCTATGTCTACTTCCCGCTGATGGTGCTGCCGCTTTACGCCAGCATGGAAAAGATCGACTTCCGCCTCGTCGAAGCAGGCTATGACCTTTACGCCACCCGCTGGCACGTGCTGCGGCATGTCATCGTGCCGCTGACCAGGCCGGGTATCATCGCCGGATCGATCCTGGTCTTCATCCCCACCCTGGGCGCCTATGTGACGCCGCGCGTGCTGGGCGGCGGGCGCAACCTGATGCTGGGGAACCTGATCGAACTGCAATTCGGGCAGGGGCGGAACTGGCCGCTGGGTGCGGCACTCTCCATGACAATGCTGGCCATCGTCCTGCTGGCGCTGATGGTCTATGTCCGCGTCGCCACCCGCAGTGGAGGGCAGAACCATGGCTGACAAAGGGTCTTTCGACGTCAGGCATCAGTCCGGCTTTCCGATTGTCGCGCTGATCTGCTTCTTCCTGCTCTATCTGCCCATCGGCGCGCTTGTCGTCTATGCATTCAATGCCGGGGCGTCGGTGGCCATCTGGGAAGGTTTCTCGCTGCGCTGGTTCACTATTGCCTGGAACAACGAACAGGTGCTGGAAGCCGCGTGGCGCTCTCTTCGGATCGCGACCTGCGCGGCCTTTATCGCCACCGCCGCGGCCACCATGGCGGCGCTGGCCACCACGCGCACGCGGCCCTATCGCGGGCTGAATGCCAAATATGCCTTCCTCAACATGCCGCTGATGGTGCCCGAAATCGTGGTCTCCGTCGCGCTGCTGATCTTCTTTTCGCGCATCAAGCTTGCCACCGGCTACACCGGCCTTGGTTATCTGGTCGCCGCCCATGCCGCCTTTTGCATCCCCTTTGCCTATCTGCCGATCCGGGCACGGCTGGAGATGACGGACCTCTCGCTCGAAACGGCGGCGGCGGACCTGTACGCCACGAAGTGGCAGGCGTTCCGCTGGATCACGCTGCCGCTGCTCTGGCCCGGCATCCTCGCGGGACTGATGCTCGCCTTTGTCATCTCGCTGGATGACGTGGTCATTACCGAATTCGTGAAATCGGCCGGTCAGGACACGCTCCCGACGTACATGCTTGGCCAGCTCAGGCGCAACGTGACGCCTGAAATGAATGCGATATCGACGGTCTTCCTGCTGATCTCTGTCGGTATCGTCACCCTCTTCTTCATCGTCAGCAGGAAACGGAACTAACACGACAACAACAACAGGGAACTATAAAATGAACTGGAAATCCGGAACAATCGCAACGGGCCTCGCGCTGATCGCCTTCAGCGGCGCGGCGCAGGCCGAAGGCACCCTCAACATCTTCAACTGGGGCAATTACACCAACCCCGAACTGATCGAGAAATTCGAAGAGCAATATGACGTCAAGGTCACGCTCACGGATTTCGATTCAAACGACACGGCGCTGGCAAAGGTCCGCCAGGGCGGTCACGGGCTGGACATGGTGGTCACCTCCTCCAGCGTCCTGAACATCTGGATCGAAGAAGATCTGCTGCTTGAGACGCGACCCGACCAGATGGAGAATTTCGAGCATGTGGCGGAGCGCTGGGTCGACGTGCCCTTCGATCCGGGCCGACATTACTCTGTCCCATGGCAATGGGGATCGACCGGTGTTTTCGTGAACACATCCGTCTATTCGGGCGACCCGAACACTTCCGCCATCTTCCTCGATCCGCCGCAGGAACTGATCGACAAGGTCACGGTCATCCCGGAGCTGTCCGACGTCATGCATATGGCAGTGTCCTATGCCGGCGGCGAGCCCTGCACCGGCGATCTGGAGGTGCTCAAGAAGGTCCGCGACACACTGCAGGCCGCCAAGCCGAAGTGGATCTCGATCGAATATGATTCCATCGAGCAGGTCGTCAAAGGCGATGTGTCCGGCGGCACCGGGTGGAGCGGTGCGACCATGCGCGCGCGCCTGCAGAACCCGGATATCGTCTATGGCTATCCGAAGGAGGGTTACCCTCTGTGGATGGACAATGTCGCCGTCCTGAAAGAGGCCCAGAACGTCGAGAACGCCAAGCTTTTCCAGAACTTCATCATGGCGCCCGAGAATGCCGCGCTGATTTCGGCCTTTGCGCGCTATGCCAATGGCATCGAAGGGTCCGCAGCCTTTATGCCCGAAGACATGCAGGATGCGCCGGAAATCGTCATCCCCGAGGAGCATCTCGATGCGGGGTCATTCATGCTGACCTGCCCGGCCGATGTTCAGGCACTTTATACCAAGATCTGGACCGAGCTGCTGAAGTAGGCGGACCGGAACGGGGCGCGCCGTCGGACATGGGCGCGCCCCAACCCTGCCGTATCACGCGGTCGGCATCGCATATCTTACGTTAATTTCCCGGCGATCCCCGTCCGGGCAGGCAAGGCGCGTCCAGCCGACCCGGCAATGCGGGCTGGCTGACGGTTCCTGCCGCAGAATATCGACCTGTTTCGCAGGCCCACCAGGAGGTTTGAAATGGCAACCCGGAGCAACAGCAGGCTGGCAGACAGCATCCTGTATCCTTTCGCGAACATCGGTCACCTGACCGAGAATCCGCCGGTCGTCGTCGAAAGCGGCGAGGGCGTGTACATCACAGATTCCACCGGCAAACGCTACATCGACGGCCAGGCCGGTTTGTGGAACGTCAATGTCGGCCACGGGCGGGAGGAGATCAAGGAAGCCATCAAGGCCCAGCTCGACCGCATCAGCTATTACACGATCTTTGGCGGCACGACGAACATGCCGTCAGTCGAACTTGCGGAACGTCTGTGCCAGTTGACCAGGCCGGAGGGGATGGTGCGTGCCTTCTTTTCCTCGGGCGGCTCCGAAGCTGTGGAAGCCGCGTTCAAACTGGTGCGCCAGTACTGGCGTCTGCGCGGCGAGGCTGCGAAGACCAAGATCATCTCTCTCAAGCGCGGCTATCACGGCGTCACGCTTGGTGCCCTGTCCGCGAACGGCATCACGTCAAATCGCGAATATTTCGAACCGCTTCTGCCCGGTTTCATACAGGTCGAAACACCCCATCTTTATGGCAACCCCTACACGCAAGATCACGAAGAACTGGGTCGGATCTGCGCCGATATGCTGGAACGCGAGATTCAGTATCAGGGTCCGGGCACCGTTGCCGCCTTCATCGCCGAGCCGGTACAGGGTGCCGGCGGGGTGATCGTGCCGCCCGCCAACTACTGGCCGCGCCTGCGCGAGATCTGCGACAAGTATGACATCCTGCTCATCGCGGACGAGGTTGTCACCGGGTTTGGCCGACTGGGTACAATGATGGGCAGCCGCCACTGGGGCGTCAAACCCGACATCATGACGTTCGCCAAAGGCATCAACAGCGGCTACATTCCCCTGGGCGCCACGATGATGAATGCAAAAGTGGCCGAAGCCTTTGACACGGGGGACAAGGCGCAATTCAGCCCGAAGGCCTTTGCGCACGGCAATACATACGCCGGGCATCCGCTGGCCTGTGCCGCGGCGCTGGCCAGCCTCAGGATCGTGGAAGACGAAAACCTGCCCGAGAACGCGGGCCGGGTCGGGGCCTATTTCCTGAAACGCCTGAAAGAGGTTCAAAGCCGCCACCACATGATCGGCGATGTGCGCGGTCAGGGTCTCATGATCGGGGTGGAGCTTGCCAATCCGGAGACGGGGCGGCCCTTCGATCTGTCTCTGAACGTGGGCGGCCGAATTTCGGACCACTGCAGGGAAAAGGGTGTGATCATTCGAAACCTTGCCGACACCTTCATCATCTCGCCGCCCTTTGTTCTTGAGACGGGCCATGTGGATGAGATGGTCGACACCTTCGAAGAGGCTGTGGCCAGCGCGGGCTGAATGCACTTTCATCGCGAACAGGCCAGAGCCTTCCGCGCCACTTGATCAGGCTTTGCTGCACGGGGGGCCGGAGCGTCAGTTCAGCTTACGCGGATCTCCTGCGCCTTGCCGGCGGCGAATGCCGCTTCCTCGGACTTGCCGCTGGATTCCAGGATCGTGCTGTAGTTCTTCCAGGTCCAGCTGGAATGCACTTTTTCGCCCAGGCGTTCCGAGAACAGGGCGCGCGCGACCAGTGCGTCGTTGCTGGCCTTGGCCGCATCCAGCATGATCATGATGAAGACGTCCCGTTGTGCCTTGCTGCCACCCACAAGGTCCAGATCGTAGCGCACGGGTTTGATTGCCGCGACCGCCTCTGCATATTTGCCGTCACGCGACAATTGCAGCCCTTTGGCCACGGCCAGGCCGACGGTGGCGCAGATCCGTGCCTGTGTTTCATCCAGCTGGGCCCATTCGCGCATGCTCTCGATCATCTGATCCGCCGCCTTGCGGTCCCCGTTGGCGACCAATGCCATGAGATAGTGCAGCGACACAAAGATCAGATCGCGGTCATGCAGGTGCTTGCGCGCCACGTCCGTCAGGGCGCGCCAGCGGTCGCCCACATTGACGCCGAACATCTCAAGCCGCCAGAGCAGCGAGGAGCAATTGCAGATGTCGAGGTAGAAATCCGATTCAATATCCGAGGAAATCTGTTCGTCATAGAGTTTCAGGACCTGATCGAATTCGCCCCGTTCCAGATGGAACAGGCACTTGTGCCAGTAGAGATGAAAGCGGAAGTTGTTGACCGTCGACCAGTCGCTTTCGAGCCCGGCAATCCATGCGATGCCTTCTTCCTGGCGCTCGGTCATTTCCATCACATGGGCAATGGAGTGGACGGACCAGGCGTCTTTCGGGTTCCGTTCGACAGCGGCCCGTCCGTAACGTTCCGCCTTTTCGAACTGGCCGGATTCCTCCAGCCCGAAGGCATACATGCCCAGCAGGAAACCGTAGTTCGGGTGGTCCTTCGGCCAGAGCGGCAGGTGCCGCGCCATGGAGTCGCGCATTTTCCGGCCGTCTCCCGAATAGAAATGCGTGAAATGCGCCAGCCGAAGCGCCAGACCATCCATCGGATGATCCAGAAGAATTTCCTCCCAGATCGAAGTTGTCTTGTCCAGGTCTCCACGGCACCAGGCTGCCAGGGCGGCAGCATGCAGTTTCTCGCGGTCGTTCGCACCCACCTTTTCGAGATGCGCATCCAGATCTTCCGAGATCGAGACCGCGCGGGCCGAGTGGTTGGAACTGCCCATCAGCTTTGCAAGATAACCTTTGGCACAGCGCGCCATGGGCATATCCGGATCGCTCTCTGTCAAATCCTTCAGGATGGCGCCCGTCTCCCGGCGGAACCCCATATAGGACGTGGTGAACCTGGAAATCGTCTCCACGCTGTCGGGAGCGCTCGCCGTGAATGCGAAGCCGTAGGGGTCAGAGTATTGTTTCATCGACATTCTGTTGTCCTCCCCGCGTCAGAATTTGTTCTGCGCATAGCCACTGCGGCTTTGCGGAGTCTTGATCCCCAGCACAGCACCTGCCACCTGTGTCTTGAGGATCTGCGCCGTACCGCCGCCGATGGTGAACATGCGCACGTCCCGGTACATTCTTTCAAGCGGTTCCTGATCACCGTATCCGCGTGCGCCGAACATCTGCAACGCATCGCTCACGACCTTGATCGCGCTTTCGGATGCAAATGCCTTCGCACGGGCGGCCATCATCATGTCGGGAAAGCGGTTGCCGTCCCATTCCGCCGATTGCGCCGCTTCGAACAACATCAGCCGGGAGGCGTGGACCTGCGCATCCATATCGGCAATCATCCATTGCAGACCCTGGAATTCGGCCAACGGCCGACCAAACTGCTTGCGCTCGCCCAGATAGCGTTTTGCATGGTCCAGCGCGCCAGCCGCGACGCCCATCGCGATGGTGCCGGCGCCCACGCGCTGGCTGTTGTAGGCGGTCATGAGGTCGGCAAATCCCCGGCCAAACCCGGAAGGCGTGCTGAGCCGCATCTCCTCGGAAACCTCAAGATCAGAGAACCGCAATTCGGCTTCGGGCATCCCGCAAAGCCCCATGGTGCGTTCGCGGCGGGTAACCTCGAAACCCTTTGGGTCGATACTCTGCTCCGGGTCAACATGGACCAGGAATCCGCCGATCCCCAGCTCCGCGCCGCCCTCGTCGAAGCATCGGGCAAAGATCAGATGGAGTTTTGAGACACCGCCGCCGGTGATCCAGTGCTTGCAGCCGTTCAGGACCCAGCGATCCCCCTTCCTGTCGGCGCGGGTCTGCATCTCGCTTGCGGCGCTTCCGGCATCCGGCTCCGTGATGCAGATCGCCGGTTTGTCCCCGGCCAGCACGATCGGCGCGCAGAACTCTCGCTGCTGGTCGGTACCATAGGCCATGACGGCGCTGATGCCGCCCATGTTGGCTTCCACAAGGATGCGGGCGGTCAGCGTGCAGCTGCGCGCGGCTTCCTCGACCACCTGCGCAACCTGTAGAAAGCTGGCCCCGCCGCCGCCGAACCGCTGGGGGATGGACATCCCCATCAGCCCCGCCTTGGCCAGATCCCTGACCACGGGCCAGCAGTAGCTGCGGGTCTGATCCCATTCGGCAGCGCGGCTGGCAATATCCTTTGACAGGGCCTGCATTTTGCTCAGCCAGGGATTATCCGGCAGCCTGTAGGTGCTGAATGCGGTGTGAGTGTTCATCTGGTCCTCAAATCTTGCTGGGTTGCGCATCCGCCCAGAACGCCAGGGGCGTATCCGTGCCGAGTTTCGGCGGGGCGAACCTGTAGGTGACGGGGGTTCTGGACATTCGGATCGGATTGCCGATCAGGCTGACCGAACCGGATTGGGCGTATTCCTGCGCCATTTCGATCTTCATGCCGCGGGCACGGGCCTGGTCGCTTTCAAGCGCTTCCCCGACCGTGTTGATCGGCCCTCCGGGGATGCCCCGGTCTTCCATCCCCTTCAGCAGGTCGTCACGGGTGATATCCCGCAGCGTCTTGGCAATCAGCGAGACGATCTCCTGGCGGTTTTCGATCCGCAGGGGGTTGGTGATGAAGCGCGGATCTTCGGCCAGGTCAGGCCGCCCGATCAAACCGCAGAACCGCTTGTACTGCTCATCATTCCCGACAGCGACAATCACATGGCCGTCGCGGACCTCGAAAACCTGATAGGGCACGATGTTCGGATGCTGGTTGCCCGCGCGTGTGGGCGAGGTGCCGGAGGTGAGGTAATTGGTGCCCTGGTTGGCCAGCATCGCCATTTGCACATCCGCCAGCGCCAGATCAATCAACTGTCCCTCGCCGGTCGCATCGCGGTGGCGCAGCGCCGCCAGGATCGCAACGGAGGCGTGCAGGCCGGTGCAGAGGTCGGTGATGCCGACCCCGACCTTCATCGGCTCGCCGCCAGCCTCGCCGGTGATGCTCATCAACCCGCCAAACCCCTGCGCCAGCAGATCGTACCCCGGACGATGCGCATTTGGCCCGGTCTGCCCGAAGCCCGTGATCGAACACCATACCAGACGCGGCAGGCGTTCTGCCAGCTGGGAATAATCCAGCCCGTATTTCTTCAGCGCCCCGGTCTTGAAGTTCTCGACAACGACATCGGCGGTTTCCATCAGCGCGAGAAGCCGCGCCAGATCCGCCGGGTCGTTGAAATCAATTTCGACGGACCGCTTGTTGCGGTTGGCGGCAAGATAATAGGCGCTTTCCGTCGCGCGGCCTTCCTTCGGGGTGACAAAGGGAGGTCCCCAGGTGCGGGTGTCGTCACCGACACCCTTGCGTTCGATCTTGATGATATCCGCGCCAAGATCGCCAAGCATCTGGGTACAGGAGGGTCCGGCCAGAATTCGGCTGAGATCCAGAATCCGGAGATTGCCCAGGGATGCGTTGCTCATCAGGTTTTTCCTTTGACCATCTTTCGCTGATCATAGGGCCGTTAGATATTCATACGTTAGGTTGAAATTCTTTAATCTAATGTTGAAAAAACTTTCGTTGCAGCTGGCAATCACCAGAGCCCGGATCAAGATGCACAGCATCGCCCTGTGTGGTGAGGTTACACCAGTGGTGTGTCGGTTTCCGTACCGCCATCTGCGTCCGCCGATTGCCCTTCAATCAGTGACAGCAGCACCTCATGTATCCGTTGCACAAGCTGTTTGCGCGGAGAGTTCCTTCGGCTCGCCAGAACGACTTCGCGGTTCAGCTCCCCGCCCTCCAGATCAATGGCCCGTATCCCGCGCGGAGGCGGTGCAAGCGCCCGCTTGGGCAGGATCGAAATGCCCAGATTGTGACGGACCAGCGCTTCGACACCTTCAAAGGAGTTCACATCCATTTTGGACAGGACATTGATCCTGTTCCTTTGCAGGTAAGCCTCCGCGCGACGGGACAGGGCGGTGCTGCGGGTGAACCATATGAAGGGCCGGGTGCGCAGGATCGTATGATAATCGTCCGATGTCTCCAGATCCGACACCCACAGCTGAAACGGTTCGCTGCAGACCGGCAAGGTGGCAAGGTTTGGATAAGATGCGCCCGGATCGGTCACCAGCGCCACATGGATCGACCCGTCCAGAACCATGTTGATCAGGTCATGGGACAGCCCGGCGATCAGTTCGATCTCAAGGTCCGCGTGTTCGACGCTGAGCCTGGCGAGTGTCGGCGCCACCAGCGTCTGGATGGTGGAGGGGGCAGCACCCACAGAGACCCTGCCGAAAAACCGGTTGGTGTCCGCCAGCGCCTGAATGTCGCTCACGACATCCTCCATCCGGCGCGCTTGTTCGACAAGGGCCAGCCCTTGCGGCGTCAGGATGGGCGGGCGCTTGGACCGATCAAGTATGGCGAACTGGAGTTCGTCCTCCAGCGCCTTGATCTGCAGGCTCACCGCCGAATGGCTGAGGTTGAGTTTCTTGGCGGCGGCGTTCAACGACGGGCTTTGCGCCAGTTCGACGACGGTCCGGAGGAAGCGCAGGTTCATGATCTCACGTTGCCGGTTTCATTGACGATACAGGTTCCGTATTCCGGCAGGTAACCGGAGAATTTGATTGCACCACCCGCCTTCATCCGGCGCTCAATGCATGAGAGACCGAGACGACGGGCTGCAACACTTTGGCGACAAAAGCCTCCTCGTCGTTGCCTGCCAGGGGGACATGCGCCGAAATCCCGGCGATGGCGGTTTTACCCCGCATCGCCGGGCAGGCGATGGTCATCAGCCCCGGGGAGGTCTCCCGTTTGACAAGGGCATAGCCCCGCACGCGGCAGAGGTCGATTTCGGCCAGGATCTTCTCGGGATCGGTCAGAGAGAAGGGGGTGAGGGCCGGTATGGTGACCTGCGCGAGGTAGCGTTCCACGACCTGCCGGGGCTGCTGCGACAGGACACAGCGGCCTGCGGCGGACAGGCACAGCGGGATCTTTTTCCCCGGTAGCGTGTTTTCGAAATCGCCCGCATATGCCGCGAGGCGGTGGACATAGATCATCGAATCCTGAAGCGGGATCGACATCGAAATGCTGACGCCCAGGGTTTCCCTGAGGTGCACAAGATGCGGCCAGGCGCGTTCGGCGAACTGGTTGCGGGAGAGGTAACTGAACAGCAGGTCGACGGTCTTGACCGTCAGACAGTAGCGTTTGGAACTCGGCTCCTTTTCAACGTAGCCGGCTTCGACAAGGGTTGCCGTCAAGCGCTGAAGCGTGGGTACGGTCAGATCGGTCTTGCGCGACAGCTCGGTCAGCGACATCGCACCGTAGTGCGCCGACAGGGCCTCCAGCACCCGGAACCCGCGCGCCACCGAGGTCAGAAACCTCGGGTCCTGCTTTTCGCCGTCCCGCTGCGCGGTGTCCAGAGCTTCGACCATTCTCATGACAGGTTGCATGCCCCGATTGAACAGGTGGCCTGCACTACCGCCTCGCCCAACCTATGCCTGTCTTCGGGATCCTGGAACCTGGCCACGGGGCCGCTCAGAATGACCGCGCCGTACACCTGGCCATTTGTTCCGACAACAGCCGAACTGACAGAGGCGACGCCGGGCAGAACCTCCTCGCGCTGGTAAGCGTAGCCGTCAGCCTTCGCTTTCTGGATGGCCTCGGAGATAGAGGGCAGATCGACAAGCGTCTGGGATGTGATCTTTTTCAACCGTGATGCCGTGATAATGCGCTCCCGTTCCTCTGCGGGCAGGGCCGCCAGAATCGCCCGGCCGGAACTGGCATTGACCGCAGGCCAGCGTTTTCCCAGCGGCGAGAGGGTCAGCCGCTCTTCCTGCGACGGAATACGGGACAGGTAGATGATATCGGTCCCTTCCAGCACGGAAAGGTGCGCCCGCATGCCGACTTTTTCGGAGAGGTCCAGCAGGAAGGGCGTCGCGGCCTCCAGCAACCGGTTGTTCTGCAGAAACCCATAAGCCGGACCCAGGCAGGATCGCCCCGGCACATAGCGGGCACCGTCGTCGTAGCGTTCCAGATACCCCAGCTTTTCAAGCGTATAGACGCTGCGTTGGGCGGAACTTTTGGTTTGCCGGGTCTGATCGGCCATATCCTGAACCGTGAGCGCGCCATTGTCGTTCTGAAAGGTCTCAAGCACCTGCAACGCCTTGAGAAGCGCGTTCGACCCCATCGCCAGGTTCCCCATTCTCTTCGGAAAGTTGAGGGGCATTAAAGCCGAACGGGCATCCCAGGTCAAAAATTATTATTGACCGCACAGTTTTGAGGATACTAGGTTGATATACAAAATACAAAATCGCTATCCGATAAAAGCTGGGAAATTGTGAAACACTTGCTGAAGACGGCTCATGAGGCCCTGACCGGGTTCGCGCCGGTTCCGTGGTTCTGCCCGATCCCGAATTTCGTGACAGCAGTCAATTGCCAGCCAGAGATATCCTCGCGCGTCATTCCCCGCCCGGGCGTGAGCCGCCGCGCTTCGGCAGACGAAATGCGGCGGGCGACCACAGGGCGTAAGGTTGCCCCGAAGGTGGCAACAACAGACACATTCAAACTTGGAGCACGGACTTGAAGATCGTATCGGCAGAAATCTACAGCGCAACCATCCGTCTTTCGGAGCGTCACAACACCAAGACCGGCTGGCGGCCGATCATCCTGAAACTGACGACCGACGAGGGGCTGACCGGCATCGGCGAGGTGGGTCTTGCCTATGGGGCCGCGCATCATGGCGGGGTCGGTGCCCTGCGCGATTTCGTCGAAGGCTTCGTCATCGGGATGGACCCGTTTGAACGGGAAAAGATCTTTGACACCCTGACCCGGCAGACCTTCTGGGGCGGTGCCTGCGGCCCGATCGTCAACGGCGCAATGAGCGCCATCGACATCGCCTGCTGGGACATCATCGGCAAGGCGCTGGACATGCCGGTCTGGAAACTGCTGGGCGGCAAGGTCAACGACAACCTGCGCACCTATGCCAGCCAGACCCAGTTCGGCTGGAATGACGGGATGGACCC
This sequence comes from Sulfitobacter sp. IGS-18, assembly GCF_059628195.1. NCBI lineage: Bacteria > Pseudomonadati > Pseudomonadota > Alphaproteobacteria > Rhodobacterales > Roseobacteraceae > Sulfitobacter > Sulfitobacter sp. IGS-18. Next base: position 286,616 of record NZ_JCAQIH010000003.1, read on the forward strand.
CTGCGGCTCGGTCGAGGAATATGCGGCAGCGGCAATGCGCGCGGTCGATGAAGGCTATGATGCCATCAAGGTCGATCCGGTGATGATCGACACGGAAAAGAAAATCCAGCCGCCGCTTTCTCTGAAAGGCGCGCTGACCCGAGAGATCGTGGACCGCACGGTCGACCGGATGACTGCCATCCGCGAAGCCATCGGCCCGGATATCGACATTATCCTTGAACTGCATTCGCTGACCTCGATCACCGGCGGCCAGCGGCTGGTGGAGGCGCTGGAGCATCTCGATCTCTTCATGGTCGAAGAGGCCGTGAACTATAACAGCGCCCTCCCGGCCCGGGTACTCAAGCAACGCATGCCCTCGACCCGCATGACCGGGGGAGAACGCATATTTACCCGCTGGCAGTTCCGGGAATATCTGGAGGATGGCGCCTTCGACATGGTGCAGCCGGACTTCTGCCTTGTCGGGGGCATCACCGAAGGCAAGAAAGTCTGCGACATGGCGCATATCTATGAGGTGACGGTGCAGGGGCATGTCTGCGGCACGCCGATCTCCACCGCCGCTGCCCTGCATGTGGAGGCCTCCATCCCGAATTTCGAGATCCACGAGCATCACATCTATGCGACGCTGGAAGGCAACCGGAACATCTGTCTGCAGGATCTTCAGCCGGTAAAGGGTCGCTTTGCCGTGCCGGACGGGCCGGGGCTCGGCGTGGAACTGAACGAAGAGTTCATGCGCAAGCATTCAAACGTTATTACTCTGTCCTGAAAAGAACCCGCGGGCCACGCCGCGGTCCCGGCCCGCGAACCCCGATAAAGGAAATCCCGATGGCACAACGGATCCCGCATTGCACTCACTGGGGTGCATTCACCTGCCTGGTCGAAAACGGCCGCCTTGTCGGCACGGAGCCGTTCAAGGGCGATCCGGACCCGTCCCCGATCATTCCTTCGGTGACGGAATGGACCAAGACGGACCGTCGCATCCTGCAACCGATGGTGCGGGAGGGCTGGCAACCCGGCGGTGCCGCGGGCAATCGCGCCCGCAACGGGAATGACAGGTTCATCCCGGTAAGCTGGGAGGAGGCGCTTTCGCTGGTGGCCGGGGAAATAGGGCGCGTCAGCCGGGATCACGGAAACGCCTCGATCTTTGCCGGCTCCTACGGCTGGACAAGCTGCGGGCGGTTCCACCATGCGGCGACCCTGCTCAAGCGGATGCTGAACCTCGTGGGCGGCTATACCGGCCATGTCGATACCTATTCGATTGCCGCGGGCCCTGTGATCCTGCGGCATGTTCTGGGCAGTGCCGACGCCTGCTCTGGCCGGGCGACAACCATGGATACGCTGCCCGGCAACACGGAGACCCTGGTGGTGTTTGGCGCTCTCACCCCCCGCACAGCCCAATCCGAAGCCGGGGGTCTGGCCACGCATCTGCTGCCCGAGATGCTGAGAAAGCTGCGCGATGCCGGGGTCAGGATCGTCCACGTCTCGCCTTGCAAGGACGATCTGCCGGACTGGATGGAGGCCGATTGGTGGCCGATCAGACCAAACACCGATGCGGCCCTGATGCTGGGGCTGGCGGGTGAAATCCTGCGCGATGGCCGCCACGATCAGGACTTTCTGGAACGCCATACCAGCGGGGCCGGGCAGTTTCTCGATTACCTTTCGGGAAAGACGGATGGTGTCGAGAAGAACGCGGAATGGGCCGAAGCGATCACCGGTATTCCGGCCGCGCACATTCGGGACCTGTCCAGGAGCCTGACCGCCACCCGCAGTTTCCTGACGCTGAGCTGGGCCTTGCAGCGGGCGCATCATGGCGAGCATGTCTATTGGTCGGCGCTGGGGCTTGCCGCGCTGATCGGGCAGATCGGGCTGAAGGGCGGCGGCGTCGCCTATGGCTTTGGGTCGCTCAACGGGGTCGGCGGCCCGTTCGGGGAAGGAGTCTCACCCGGTATGTCACAGGGTCCGAAGCCCATCGACAGTTTCATTCCGGTGGCCCGCATCAGCGACCTGCTGTTGTCGCCGGGGGCGCCCTTCACCTATCAGGGTGAGACCCACAGCTATCCGGACATCCTGCTGGTCTATTGGGCGGGCGGCAACCCCTATCACCATCATCAGGACCTCAACCGCCTGCAAGAGGCCTGGCAGCGCCCCGAAACCATCATCGTGCAGGATCCGATGATGACGGCGACGGCGCGCCGTGCCGATATCATATTGCCCGCCACCACGTCGCTGGAGCGCAACGATATCGCCGGGTCACGGCGCTCTGAACATTATGTGGCAATGCACAAGGTGATCGAGCCGATGGGCGAGGCCCGTTCCGACTACGAAATTTTCAGCGCCCTCGCGCGCCATCTGGGGGTCGAGGCGGGTTTTACCGAAGGGCGGGACGAAATGGGCTGGATCCGCCATCTCTACCAGCAAAGCGCGGACTACATCCGCACCGCCACCGATACCCGGCTGCCCGATTTCGATGACTTCTGGGAACAGGGCTGGGTGCAGGTGCCGATGACAAGGGACAACACCTATCTGGCCGCATTCAGGGACGACCCGGCGGCCAACCCCCTGCGAACGGAAAGCGGGAAGATCGTGCTTGGCAGCAAAAAGCTGGCCGAGCTGGACCTGCCCGGATTTCCCAGCCATCCCGCCTGGCAGGAGCCTGCGGAATGGTTGGGAATGGCACAGGCAGATGAGATGCTTCACCTCATCTCCAGCCAACCGCCGGGCCGCCTGCACAGCCAGCTCGAAACCGGCCCTTCCAGCCTTGAGCAAAAGCGCAAGGGCCGCGAACAGGTGCGGATGCATCCGGCAGACGCCCGGACGCGTCAGATCGGGCAGGGGGATACCGTACGGCTGTGGAACGCGCGCGGCCAATGCATCGCAACGGCCCATCTGACCGAGACCCTGCGTCAGGGCGTTCTGGTGCTGCCGGTCGGGGCCTGGCTGACGCGGGATCCGGAGAGCGGGCTGGACCTGTCGGGCAATCCCAATGTCCTGACCCTCGACATTCCGACCTCGGCCTTCGGGCAGGGGCCATCGGCGCAAACCTGCATGGTCAATGTGGAGGTCGTCGCGGCGAACACCCGCGACAGCACCGAAGTCTACCAGCAAGAGATCGACGCGCTGGTCCGCCAGGGCAGCGGCTGATTTTCCCGCAGGCCCGGAAGGTTGAACGCGCAATGACTGAAATCACTCTCCCAAAGGACAATACATGACAGACAAACCCATCAGCCGCTATCCGACACCGGCGCTTGAGGACATGCCCGAAGACATCCGCGAAACGATCCTTGGCGTGCAGGAGAAAGCAGGCTTCATCCCCAACGTGTTCCTGACCCTGGCACACCGCCCGGAAGAGTTTCGCGCCTTCATGGCCTACCATGACACGTTGATGGAAAAGGACAGTGGGCTGACCAAGGCGGACCGCGAGATGATCATCGTCGCCACCTCCAACGACAATGGCTGTCAGTATTGCGTGGTTGCCCATGGCGCGATCCTGCGTATCCGGGCAAAGGATCCGCTGATTGCCGATCAGGTGGCCATCAACTACCGCAAGGCCGACATCACGCCGCGCCAGATGGCGATGCTGGATTTTGCCATGAAGGTCTCGAACAATGCCCAGGCGATCTGCACGCAGGATTTCGAAGACCTGCGCGCGCATGGTTTCACCGATGAGGATATCTGGGACATCGCCGGTGTGACCTCCTTCTTCGGCCTGTCGAACCGGATGGCGAATTTCACGTCAATGCGGCCGAACGCGGAATTCTACACCATGGGAAGATAGACGCCCCGGCGGCGGGGCGCCTGTGTGTTTTCACAGGTCCTCGCCTTTTCGTATCGCAGCTTCGATTTCCCTGATCTCCTCTGCGCCCAGCCCGTAGTCGCGGGCAGCGGTCTCGGCAGAGATATAGCCACGCGCAAGATCGCGCCGGACCAGAGCCTTGTCGCGGCTCTTGGGGTCGCCGTAGCCGGCCCCGCCGGGGAAGGCCATGACGACCTTCCGTCCATGGGGAACAAACTGCTTGCCCTTCACGCGCATTTCCGTGCCATCGTCCAGCGCGATGGTGGTGGGCGCGCCGTTCAGGCCGCCGCGACTGCCCCGTGCCGGATGCTGGCCCCGGTCGAACATGGCCTGAATGTCGAATTCATGCCCTTCCATCGCGCCCACTTCCATGAACTGACCCAGCCCGCCACGCGTCCGTCCCGCGCCGCCGCTGTCGGGGCGCAACTCCTTGCGCCAGATGATGACCGGGCCTGCGTGTTCCGTCGCCTCGATCGGCATGGTCATCACACCGGAGGGGAAGGCGGTTGCGTTCAGCCCGTCAAACTCGGGCCGCGCCCCTGAACCGCCGGAGTTGAAGGTCAGCACCTCGGACCGGCGGGCATCGGCGGGGGCGGGGCCATCGGACCGGGGCCGGAGCGAGACCTGAAAGTTGCACAGACAGCCCGCGCCCTCCGCCGGGACAAGGCCGGGCACGATCTTGTCAAAGGCGTTGAACACCGTGTCCGGCACGAAATGGCCCACGATATGTCGCAGCGCGACAGGCGCGGGATGCACCGCGTTGACGATGGTGTTCTCCGGCGCTTCGATCTCGAAGGGGGCCAGAGAGGCATGGTTGTTCGGAATCTCCGGCGCAATCGCCACTTTCAGCGCATAGCAGGCATAGGCCTTGGTATAGACCAGCGGGCAGTTGATGCCCTTCTTGTCCAGCCCGCTTGTCCCGGTGAAATCAGACACGATCCGGTCTTCATGCACCGTGACCTTTACCTTCAGCGTGATCGGCACATCGAAGCCGTCAACGGTCATCTCACCCTCCGCCGAGGTGCGGGGCAGGGCGGCAATGCGCTCCAGCGTGGCGCGGCGGGAGTTGTCGAGGATGAAGGTCGCGATCCCCTCCAGATCCGCCAGATCGAATTCCGTCATCATCTCGATCAGCCGGCGATGGCCGATCCCGTTGCAGGTCGCCAGCGCGTACATGTCGCCGATCAGCTGGTCGGGTTCGCGCACGTTGCCACGCACAATCCGGATCAGGGTTTCGTCCACCGCACCGCGTTCGGCGAACTTCATGATCGGCAGATAGAGACCCTCCTCATAGACGCTGGCCGCATCTGCACCAAAACCGCGACCACCGATGTCGACGATATGGGCAGTACAGGCAAAGAAGCCGACGAGGACACCCTTGTGAAAGGAGGGCGTGACCATGGTGATGTCGTGCAGGTGGCCGGTGCCTTCCCAGGGATCGTTGGTGAGGTAGACGTCGCCCTCAAACATGTTCTGGCGGCCGATCCGCCGGATGAAATGCGCAACCGCGTCTGCCATGGCATTGACGTGCCCCGGCGTCCCCGTCACCGCCTGCGCCAGCATCCGGCCATGGGTGTCATAGACGCCCGCCGACAAATCGCCCGCCTCGCGGACGCTGGTGGAAAAGGCCGTGCGGACAAGCGCCTGTGCCTGTTCCTCGACCACCGAGATCAGACGGTTCCACATCACCTGGAACGAGACATTGGAATGTTTGGTTGCCATCGTTCAGGCTCCTTTCAGGACAATGTCGATACAGCCATCGGGCCGTTGAATGGCAGCGCGGCTGTCGGGAATGATGATCGTGGTTTCGTCTTCGGTCAGCGCGGCGGGACCCTGCACGGTATGGCCGGATTTCAGATTGCTCCGCTCCACCACCTGCGCCGAGGCAAATGCCCCAAGGCCCGCGTCAAAAAGCTGCCTTGTGCCGCTGGCTTCCGCAACAGCGCGGCTTTCGGTAGCCTCCACGGGTGCCACCTTTTCCGGCGGCGTCGTGGCGTTGACCGACCAGACCGTGATCTCGATGTCCATGCCGGACACCGTGCGCCCGAAGAGTTTGGCATATTCCTCTTCGAACCGCGCGAGGAATGTGGCGGCGTCGGGGTTCATCGCCTGGGCTTCGGTCAGGCCGATGGGAATCTCCCAGCCCTGTCCTGCGTACCGCATGTAGACCTTGAACTCCGCCAGGATCGGGCTGACCTCATCGCAGGTCCGCACGAAACCGGTGGCCTCGTCCCGCAGCTCGGTCAGCAGATCACGGATCAGGCTCTCGTCAAAGTCGCTCAGCCGCATGTAGACGGAGCGGTTGGCCTCAAAGCTGAAAGGCGCGCGCAGAAAGCCGATGGCCGAACCGACACCGGCACCGGGCGGCACGATCAGACGGTTCACGCCCAGTTTCTCACAGAGCCGACCGGCGTGCAGGGGGGCGGCGCCCCCGAAGGCGATCATCGTGTATTCGGACAGGTCTTCGCCATTCTCCACCGCATGAACCCTTGCGGCATTGGCCATGTTCTCATCCACCATTTCGGCGACGCCAAAGGCAGCCTCCACCGCATCCATATCCAGCTTGCTGCCGATGTAGGCATTCAAAGCATCATGCGAATTCGCGGTATCCAGCCTGATCGTCCCGCCCGCGAAATTGTCGGGGTCGAGCTTGCCCAGAACCAGATCGGCATCGGTCACCGCGGGGCGTTCACCGCCGCGCCCATAGCAGGCAGGGCCGGGTTCGGACCCGGCGCTTTCCGGTCCGACGCGGATCTGGCGCATCGTATCCACATGCGCCAGTGATCCGCCGCCCGCGCCGATCTCGACCATGTCGATCACCGGGATCGAAATCGGCATGCCCGAGCCCTTCTTGAACCGATAAGTCCGCGCAACCTCGAACACCCGGCTGGTCTTGGGTGTCTGGTGCTTGATGAGGCAGATTTTGGCGGTGGTGCCCCCCATGTCAAAACTCAGCACTTTGTCCAGCCCGTAGCGCGCCGCGATATGCGCGGCAAAGACAGCACCCCCGGCGGGGCCGCTTTCAACCAGACGCACTGGGAATTCGGCTGCGTTCTGAATGGAAATGATGCCACCCCCCGAATGCATCAGGAAAATGCGGCAATCAACACCCTCGTCGCGCAGACGGTTTTCGAGCCGACCGAGATAGGAAGCCATCAACGGCTTGATGAAGGCGTTAGCCACCACCGTGTTGAAGCGTTCGTATTCGCGCATCTGGGGCGAAACTTCGGAAGAAATCGACACCGCCACATCGGGAAGACGTTCTGCCAACACATCGCGGATCAGGCGCTCGTGATCGGGGTTGAGATAGGAATGGATCAGACCGACCGCGACGCTTTCGACGTTTGCTTCCGCAATCTGGTCGGCAACAGCCTCGACCGCCGCGCGGTCAAGCGGGATCATGACCTCGCCGCGCGCATTGACCCGCTCAGACACCGTGAAACGCATCTGACGCGGCAGCAATGGTTCGGGAAGTGTCAGGTTCAGGTCATATTGCTCGAACCGGCTTTCCGTCCGCATTTCGATCACATCGCGGAACCCTTCCGTCGTGATCAGCGCCGTCTTTGCACCGCGCCGTTCAATCAGCGCATTGGTCGCCAGGGTGGTGCCATGGATGATCTGCCCGATATCGCCCGGTGCAATCCCCGCCTTGGCGCAGACCTGGTGCATGCCGTCGATGATCGCATTCTCAGGGGCCGCATATGTGGTCAGCACCTTGGTAGAGTAGGGCACGCCGCCTTTTTCCAACACGACATCGGTAAAGGTGCCGCCAATGTCGACGCCAAGACGATTTGTTGCTGACTTCATTCTATCTCTCTTTCACGATCGGGCAAAAAGATGGTCTCTGACCCGGCGCAGCTGCGTGTCATTTCGGGCGCTGCGGCGGGGGTGAACTTGCCCCGAGGTTGCACAGACCTCAGATCAAGACAAATTCTTATATCTTCTAAGGGTGATAAATTTTCTTGATCTATTCATCCCAGGCATCTGCAGTCTCAATTGCATATCCGGCGGCCACCGAAACAAACCTCGGCACGCGGCTGTCATCGAAGCGTGCGTGAAACTCAAGCGCGGTTGGCAGCCAGTCCGTCGCGACTTCGACCAGGTTTCCCGCCTTCAGCTGGTCGCGGACCAGTGCGGCGGGCAAGAGGGCAAAGCCCACGCCGTCAATCGCCATCTGGACGCAAGAGGCAAGGCTGCTGGAATAGACGATCTGATCCGTCGCCAGGTTTCCAGCCTCGGCAAATTTTGCCAGTTCCCGCGTGGCCAGCGTGTGCCTGCCGTGGGTAAGAACAGGAGATTTCAGCAAAGCCGTCATCGGCCTGTGCCCGGCGTTGTCTCCGGCCAGTTCCGGCGCTGCAATCCAGGCGTAGCGGTAGGTCCGCAGCGGCAGCGCGCTGCCGATATCGTAGTCGAAGGGCCCGATCTGCAAAGCCAGGTCGATCTGACCCGTAGCAAGTTTCTTTTCAATCTCGGAGGAGAGGCCGACCTCCAGTTCGACCCCAACCGAGGGATAGACCTCTCTGAACCGGCGCAGAAAGGCATGCAGCCAGGTACAGGCGATCAACTCCGTAACCCCAAGCCGCAGCCGGTCCTCCACAAGATCCCGCCGCTCAGCCGCTTCGAGGAAGGCTTCGGCATTCCATAGCACCTGTCTTGCTGAAACCAACAGCGCCTTGCCTTTTTCGGTCAGCCTGACGGAACCCGCGTCGCGATGCATGAGGATGACACCAAGATTTTCCTCCAGTGAGGAAATCCGGCTGGAGATATTCGGCTGTGTCGTGCCGAGAATGGCAGCGGCCTTGCGAAAGGACCCCATGTCAACGACGCCGACAAAGGCTTCCAATTGCTTCAGGGTGATGCGGCTTTTTATCATTTACCCAGATTCGATCACCTTTCTGGATCATTCGTCAAGGTCGAACAGATGCGCTTTTGATGGCAAACTCGGAGAGACCAAAGGCGCGCGCAGCAGGCAACGAAATAAATTACATAACTATGCTTATCGGGAATAGATCACATCTTGTCTCGATGTGAGCCTGCCGCATTTTTCAGCCCGGCGATTTTTCAGGCCACCGGACTGAAAAATCTTGATCCCGTCGGCGCTACGCGGCTTTCCTGCCGCGAGTCAGGCGCGCGATGATCACAAAGAAGAACGGCACGAAAAGCACACCGAATATCGTCGCCGCGATGGTCCCTGCCAGAACCCCGCTGCCGATCGCCGTGCGCCCGCCGGATCCGGCGCCGCTGCTCAGCACCAGCGGCAAGACCCCCAGCGAGAAGGCCATTGATGTCATGATGATCGGTCTGAACCGCTGCCTTGCCGCATCCAGCGCGGCTTCGATGATGCTCTCGCCTTCCTGGCGCAGGTCGCGGGCGAATTCCACAATCAGAATGGCGTTCTTGCCGGTCAGGCCGATCACTGTCAGCAGGCCGACCTGAAAGAACACGCCGTTTTCGAAACCGCCCAGCCAGGCACCGGTCAGCGCCCCCAGAACCCCGATTGGCATGGCCAGCATCACGGCAAACGGGATCGACCAACTTTCGTAAAGCGCCGCCAGCGCAAGGAAGATCGCCGCCAGCGAAAGCGCATAGAGCAACGGTGCCTGATTTCCGGATTCCTGTTCTTCAAGCGACAGGCCCGTGGGCGCGATGGCAAAGCCGGGAGGAAGCTGGCTTGCCAGCCGCTCCAGCTCTGCCAGCCCTTCCCCGGTGCTGGCGCCAGCTGCGGGCGATCCCTGCATCTGCATCGCCGGGACCCCGTTGTAGCGGCTTACACCCTGCGGGCCGAAGCTCCAGCTTGCATCGGTGAAATTCGCGAAAGGAACCAGACCACCGCTGGAATTGCGCACGCGCCATTTCTTCAGGTCCGATGGCAGCGCCCGCGCGTCGGCTTCGCCCTGCACATAGACCCGTTTGATGCGGCCTTCGTCGATGAAATCGTTCACATAGCGTCCCGCCCAGGCGATGGTCAGCAGGTTCCCGACGTCACTTGCCGTCACACCCATTGCCCCGGCACGCCGCCAGTCGATGTCCAGATTGAACTGTGCCGCATCTTCCAGCCCGCTTGGGCGCAGCGAGGCGATCAACGGGCTTTGAGCGGCCATGCCCAGCAATTGGTTGCGCGCATCCAGAAGCTGCTCATGGGTCTGTCCGCCCCGCGCCTGCAGGTAGAAATCGAAACCAGACACGTTCCCCAATTCGATAACCGAAGGCGGCACGACCGGAAAGACCATCGCATCCCTGATCTGGCTGAACGCGCCAAAGGCGCGCCCTGCAAGGGCTTGCGCGCTGAGGTTCGGCGTGGTGCGTTCGTCCCAGTCCTTGAGCCGGACAAAAACAAGGCCCATGTTCTGCCCCTGCCCGCCAAAGCTGAAGCCGACAACGCCAAAGACCGATTCAACCATCTCGGTTTCCTGCGTGAGATAGTAATCCTCGACCTGTTTGATCACGTCGAGCGTGCGGTCTGCCGTAGCCCCGGTGGGCGCCTGTACAAGCGTAAAGAGAATGCCCTGATCCTCATCCGGCAAAAAGCCCTGTGGCGTCCGCAGGAACAGCGCGCCCATCGCCGCAATAATTGCCAGATAGAATATCCCGCTGAGGAACGGATGCCGGACGATGCCCCCGACAAGCCCGGTATATCCGCCGCGCAAGCGGTCAAAGCCGCTGTTGAACCATTTGAAGGGACCCCGCTTTTTACCGTGGCCATTGGATTTGAGCAGCGTCGCGCAGAGCGCAGGCGTCAGCGTGAGTGCCACAACGACAGAGAGCGACATGGCCGAAATGATGGTCGCCGCAAACTGTTTGTAGATCACACCGGTTGAGCCGGGAAAGAAGGCCACGGGGACAAAAACCGCTGACAATACCACCGCGATGCCCACCAGCGCGCCGGTGATCTGATCCATCGACTTGCGGGTCGCCTCGACCGGGCTCAGGCCCTCCTGCTCCATGATCCGCTCGACGTTCTCGACCACGACAATCGCGTCATCCACCAGCAAACCGATGGCCAGCACCATCGCGAGCATGGTCAATGTGTTGATCGAGAAACCCAGCACCGCCATCACGCCGAAAGTGCCCAGCAGCACCACCGGGACGGCCAGTGTCGGGATCAGCGTTGCGCGGAAGTTCTGCAGGAACAGGTACATGACCAGGAAAACCAGCACGATGGCTTCCACCAGCGTCTTGATCACCTCTTCGATGGAGATGGTGACAAAGGGCGTGGTGTCGAAGGGCACGACATAGGTGACCCCTTCGGGGAAGAACGCTGCCAGTTCCTCCATGCGGGCTTCCACCGCATTCGCCGTTTCAAGCGCATTGGCCCCGGGTGCCAGGCTCAGCGCCATGCCGGTAGAGGGGTTGCGGTTGTAGCGCGAGATGGTGGCATAGCTTTCCGCGCCGATTTCGACCCGTGCCACGTCATTGACCAGCACCAGCCCGCCGTCGGTTTCTGCGCGCAGCACGATCTGGCGAAAGTCCTCGGGTGTGCGCAACAGCGATTGCGCCGTGATTGTCGCGTTCAGTTGCTGTCCCTCAACCGACGGCAGTGAACCAAAGGCCCCTGCGGAAATCTGCGCGTTCTCGGCAGAGACGGCGGCAACAACATCGCCGGGGGTCAGTTCGAATGCCGCCAGTTTGGCGGGATCCAGCCAGATGCGCATGGCATATTGGGCACCAAATACCTGGACACTGCCCACCCCCTCGACCCGGCTGAGTTCATTGACCAGGTTGGTGGTCAGATAATCACCAAGATCGGTGGCGTCGAGCTTTCCATCTTCGGAAATCAACCCGATCACCATCAGGAAGCCGGAGGAGGACTTCTGCACCGTCACGCCTTGCCGTTGCACGACCTCCGGCAGCAGTGCGGTGGCCTGGGCCAGCTTGTTCTGGACCTGAACCTGCGCGATATCCGGATCGGTCCCGGTCTCGAAGGTCAGGGTCACGCTGGAGCTGCCGGAAGATGTCGAATTGGACGAGATGTATCGCAGCCCGTCCAGCCCGGTCATCTGCTGTTCAACCACCTGGGTGACGGTATTGGCCACCGTATCGGCAGAGGCACCCGGATAGGCCGCATTGACCGACACCGTAGGCGGCGCGATCTGCGGATATTGCGCAACTGGCAGGGTCAGGATGGACAGGATGCCCACGCCCATGATGAAAATCGCGATGACCCAGGCAAAAATCGGTCGGTCGATGAAAAAACGTGCCATGGGTTTCCCGGCTCTTGATTATTCGGTTTGTGTTGCCGCGGGTGCGGCGGGCGCATCCCCGGATGCGGCTGGCGCAGCGGCGTCAGGCTCCTCCGGTGTGACGGTGGCACCCGGGCTGGCCATCTGCAGCCCGACCGTCACGATCCTGTCACCCGCATTCAGCCCGTCCGAGACCACCCAGTCACCGCCCATGTCCTGCACAACGGTCAGCTGCCGCGCCTCCACCACGTTTTCTGCCCCCACCACCATGGCAACGGGCTGCCCGCGCCGGTTGCGGCTCACGGCCTCTTGCGGCACCAGGAAAACCGCCTTTGCGATGCGTGTCGGCATTTCCACCTGGACATACATGCCCGGCAACAACAGCTTGTCGGGGTTGTCGAAAGACATGCGCAGAACCACGACGCCCGTCTGTTCGTTCACATCCGGCTCTGCCGCAGTCAGCCTGCCCTTCTGGTCATAGACACTGCCGTCAGCCAGGGTCAGGCTGACCTCGGCCATGCTGTCTCCCATCCGCGCCCCGGCATTGCCACGCCGCCATTCGATGATTTCTGCGGCGGATTGGGTCACATCGACATAGACGGTATCTATGTTGCGGATCACAGCCAGCGGGCTGGCCTGACTGGCCGTCACCAATGCGCCCTGACTGGTCAGCGACCGGCCGATCTCTCCCGACAGGCGGGCCTTGATCTTTGTCCTGTCCAATTCGATCTGCGTCGCATTCAGCTGCGCGCGGGCGGCCTGCAACCCGGCCAGGGCGGAATCCCGCGCCGCAATTGCCGCATCAAGCGCTGCGGTGCTGGACACATTGCGCGAGGCGAGCTCCTGCTGGCGGACTTCTTCCTTTTGCGCCGCGTTCAGCTGCGCCTGGGCCTGTGCAACGGCGGCCTCAGCCTGTACCACTGCCGCCTGATAGCTTGCCGGGTCGATGGTATAAAGCACATCACCCGCTTCGACGCGTCCGCCTTCCTGGAACAGCCGGTCCGTCACAATCCCGGCGACTTGCGGGCGCACCTCCGCCATGCCGGAGGCCACGACACGCCCCGGCAATGTGGTGGTCAGGGTCAGGTCCTGTGGCTGAACGGTCTGCACCGTGACGGTGGGGGGCGGCCTGCCCTGCTGTTGCGCGGCCAGGGGAAAACCGGCCAGGGCCAGCATCACGAACAGGGGCGTCAACAGCCGAAGAATATGGATCGAAGGCATGGTATCAGGTCCAGTCGGGTACTTTATGGATGTGTTATGATTTAATTGGCGCGCTGCTTCAATGCAGCAAAGCATGATGGATCCAGAGCCTAGCGGTCCGGCCCGGTGACCGGGGCCGTTCTGGGGCCCATCGGTCCGGCACCGCCGGGCGGGGGCGTGGATCTGTCATGCATGATCACATTGGTACGCCGATGCAGGAAATAGGCAAAGCAGGCCGTTGCCCCCATCGCCGGGATCAGCAGCCCCATCGCAAGTACCGCATTCCCAAGGAGCGCCCCCAACGTTCCCACAAAGAGGCCAGAGCCCATCTGGATAAAGCCCAGCATCGCTGCCGCCGCGCCCGCCTCGCGCCGGAACGGGGCCAGCGCGACGGTCGACATGTCGGGCATCACGAATGCGATGCCAAAGGCATAGATTGCAACCGGGATCATCACATGCAGGAAACTGGGTGGCCAGATCAGCAGGCTCATGGTCCCCAGGCTGCCAAGGGCAATCAGGGCAAGGCCAATCGGGACCAGCCGTTTGGCGCTGAATCTGTTCATCAGGGCGCGCATGATCAGTGATGCTGTAAAGAAGCTGCCCGATTGGGCCAGCATCGCCAGGCCGAACTGCTGTGGTGTCAACCCGACCTTGTCGATCAGGATGAAGGGCAGGAAGGTCGCCTGCGCATAGATTGCTCCCAATGCGCCACCGATCACCCCGGCGGCGGTCAGGAACTGACGGTTGCCAAGCAGCATCCGGTAACTGCGCCCCAATGCGCGGAGGTTCAGGCGCGACAGATCCCGTTCAACGGTTTCCTTCATCCACAAGAGCACCGCCATGATCGCGCCCAGGCCGATCAGGGTCATGACCACGAACAAGGACCGCCAGCCAAACACCAGCAGCATCAGCCCGCCAAGGGTCGGGGCCAGCGCGGGCCCAAGTGCCAGGATAATCCCGATCAGATTCATGATCCGCGAGGATTTTTCATCCGTGAACAGATCGCGTACCAGAGCACGCGATATCGCGACACCCACCGACGCACCGACGCCCTGTGCGAACCGGGCAAGGATCAGCATCTCGACCGTGGGTGCCAGCATCGCCAGCACGCTGGCGGCACAATAAAGCAGCAGAAACGCAATTGTGACCGGCCTGCGCCCCAGCGCATCGGACAAGGGCCCTGCAACCAGCTGCGCACAGGCAAACCCCCCGAAATAGAGTGTCAGCGTCAGCTTGATCACGGATTCGGACGTTCCGAAAGCGGCCACCAGTTCGGTCATTGCCGGCGTGTACAGCGCCATCGAAACCGGTCCGATGGCCACCAGGCAGGCCCCGATGAAGCTGACGCGCCTCTCACTCATGATCGGCGCGGCGGTCATTCCGACACCATCTCTGAATCGCGCACACTGCGCGGCTCTTCCAGGTTGCCGCGCACTTGCAGGCACACAGATTTGAAGGCCGCGAAATCCTCCGCCTTCACCCCGGCAAAGGCGATCGTCCGCGACCGTTCCCCGGCGATCTGTATCTGTTCCAGTATCTGCCCCGCCTCCGGTGTCAGACGGGCAATCTTGGCGCGCCGGTCCTTGGGGTCCGCGCAGCGTTCGATCAGGCCCGCGCGTTCCAGCCGGTCCAGAAAAGCGGTGACACTCATCGGGGCGCATCCCAACCTCTCGGCCAGGTGATGCTGGCGCATGCCGCCGCAGACCGACATATGCGCCAGAACCCGCGCCTCTGCGGCCGTCACACCGATCTGCGCGCGTTCGATCTCACGCTCGAATGCAAGCCGCATCAGGCGGGCAGTGGTGCTGACCAGGAATCCCGGTGAATCGGGGTCAATTTTCGGAGCCATGGAGGCAGTCGCCATATACTAAGGTTAGCTTATTATATGGCGAACATATTTTCTGCACCGCAGAAGTCAACGGTGCCGGCGATGTTTTTCTTGCCCCACCCCGCCGTTCAAAGCAGCGTGGTGTTGAAATCACCGCGCAGCGCAACTTCGAGCAGCTCCAGATCTTCCGAACACTCGCGGTATTGCGACACCATGCCCGGCGGGATCACAAAGGCATCTCCGGGCTGCAGGTCGCGGTCTTCCTGGCCTTCGGCGCTCAGCGTCATGCTGCCTTCCATGACAAAGGTGAAATGGATGTCGGCGTCATGTTTTGCGGGCACTGTCGTGCCACCGTCAGAGCGCACCACCTGAATGCCCGCGACACCCCTGGTTCCTTCGGCGATCCCGGTGTCACGCATCGTGAACCCCGGAATGCGGAAGGGATGCCAGCGCGCGCCTTCCTTGACGTGGTGCACAAACCGCTGCCCGTCCCATTCGCGTGCCGGGTCGCCCTTGCCATTGGGCAGGGTAAAGTCGTGGTCGATGGTGGTGACATGTTCCGCTGGCACGCCGATCTCGATCACTTCGATCTCGGCAGAGGCATGCATGACCCGGTGCCGGATGCCCGGCGGCTGTGTCACGCAATCGCCTGCGTGCAGGCGGATCACGTCCCCCTGATGCTCATAGAGCACATCAACCCACCCCTTGTAGCAAAAGATCAGCTGAAACCCGACGGTGTGGTAATGCACCATGTCCGGCACCGGACCGCCGTCGGGGATGCGGATGTGGCTGGCGATGATCGACCCACCCAACCGCGTCGGGATCAGGTCGCGGTAATGCATCCCGGCGCGGCCGATGACCCAGGGGGCCTCGTCCCGCAGGCGGCGCACGGCGAATTCATGCTGCGTTACGGGTCGCTCGACCACAGGTGACAGGGGCACCACGTCGATCACCGTGCCATTTGGCGCGGTCAGCTGGCGCTGTCCTTCGGCGAAATCCTCCGGCGCGTCGGTCAGGATGCGCAACCGCCCCGGCGGCACATCGGCCCCCTTTTCAATCCGCACCCGCAGACCATGACCCGAAAAGCTGGCGACGGAAGGATCGTCTGCGGGAAAGATGTTCTCAAGCCTCATCCCCAGTGTCTTGGTGAAAAAAGGCAGATCGTCGCGCAGTTCCTGCGTGGGCAAAAGCACTTCGGCCAGGATTTCGGAATTCGGCATTTAGCGTCCTTTGCTCTGTCCACGCTTGGACCTTAGAAATTGTCGGCTGCCATCCCTGGCCGCTGACATGGTGGTTTCAATATTCAGAATACTGTATTCACTTTTAACTTTCCTGCAACCTCTATTTGCGCCATGTTCGGGACAACACCACCATCAGGAACCGCAGATGCCGACACCCCAATTCGACCGCCCGCTGGCCCTCAAGGATCAGGTCTACCGGATTCTGCGCGACCGCGTGCGCCAGGGAGATCTGACGCCACAGGACCGGCTGGTCGACGCGACACTGGCGCGCGACATGAACATCTCACGCACCCCGGTCCGCGAAGCGCTGCAACTGATGGTCCATGAAGGGCTGCTGGACACGACCACCCGCGGTTTCAAACTGTCTGAACTCGACCAGACAGAGGTTGGTCACCTGTTCGAACTGCGCCTGCTGCTGGAACCAACGGTCGCGGCCAAATCCGCGATGACAAGCGACCGAAAAGGCGCCGACCGGCTGGTCGCCTGTATCGCACAGGCCAGCGAAACGGCGGATGATGCAACGCCTCACCGCTTCAACGCGGCGATCTACCGGTTCTTCGAAATCCTCACATCACTCTGCGACAACCGGGTGATGGCGCAATCGGTACTGCTCTATCACGACAGGCTCGCGCAACTGCGGGCCCACATGATGGCCGACCCGAAGCATCGCGCGCTGGCAGCCGAAGGGTACATGTCGGTCGCAAATGCCATTGCTGCAGGTGACGCCGCCACAGCGCAGGAGGCATCTGAAAAACATATCCGCATCGGCATCGCAACCTGTCGCACCCTGGGCCTGATGTCGAAGATATGAGATTATTTATCGAGGGATTGGCAGCCACGCGGTATGAAATACCTGACTATCGTGGCCTGTCCCCGGTCAGCAGACCCAGGCGGGCCGCCTGATAGGCGGCTTCGGCCCGGCTTGAAATGTTGAGCTTGCGATAGATCGACTTGATGTGGCTCGACACCGTACTGGGCGCCAGTTCAAGCGCGCCTGCCACGTCCGAAACCCGCAACCCGCGGCCGACCAGCGAAAGCACTTCCGCTTCGCGCCGGGTCAGCGTCGCATTGTCATCCACGCTCGGCCCTGTCTGGCGAAAATGATCCATGACGCGCCGGGCAATCGCTGGTGAAAGAGGCGGTGTGCCGTCAGGTATCTGCCGCAGATGGCTTGCGATCAGGTCGGGCGGATCGCTTTTCAGAAGATAACCGTCGGCCCCCGCTGACAAGGCCGCCACGATCGCGCTGTCGCTGCCCATGGCAGTTGTCACGATGGCCGTCACATCATCCTGCGTTTGATCCAGCTTGCGCAACACGCCATAGCCGTCACCGTCCGGCAGCTGCAAATCCACCAGCGCGAGGTTGAACTGATGCCGTTCACACAGAAAGAAGGCCGTGCGCATGTCGGCCGCTTCCAGTATCTCCGCATCGGTAAAAATTCCCGACAGGATGGCTGTCATGAATGCCCGGCTTTGTGCCACATCTTCGACGATCAGTATCTTTTCTATCACATTGCAGCCTGTGCCATTTCCGAGCGGGTATAAACATCGAGCGGCAGGCTGACATTGATGCGCATACCCTTTGGCAGGCGCCGGAACTGGATCGTGCCACCAATGGTCCTGACCCGTTCTTCCATGTTGTCCAGCCCTGCCCCGCGATCAACGTCCTCCGTCTCAAATCCGTGCCCATTATCGAGAAATTCCAGGCGCAACATATCCTCTGATAAGGTGAGATTTACCGTCACTTCCGTTGCGCTGGCATGTTTGATGATGTTGCTGGTGATCTCACGGGTCAGCGACCGCAGGGTATTGACCATCAGGAACGGCACCTGCGTTTCCGAAACCTGGGACAAATCCTCAAGAGAGGCGGCCGGCCAGTTCAGGGTGATGCCATGCACCTCCAGCCTGTCAGCCATCTCTGCCCTGACGTCGGCAGTGGTATCGGACAATTTGTAGTTCGACCGGAAACCGTCGCTGATGATCTGGCGCAAATCGGTCAGCGTATCGCGCAGCAGCCCGTCCTTGCGCGACCCTTCGGCGGCATGCAGCGCGCTGAGCAACTGCGCGCCAATATTGTCATGCACATCGCGGCTGATCCGGTCCCGTTCGACGCTGACACCACGTTCATAGGCAAGGTGACTTTCGCGCACCACGCCATGCATGCGGACAAGCGTCGCCGCGGCCGCCACATCCGCGGAGCTGAACAACCGCCTGCCCCCGGACGCATAGCGCATTCTGCGCCCGGCAACACCCGTCAGCGCAGGCAGAAGCAGCGCCACGCCATTCTCGGCGATACACACGGTCTCCGGCGCATTCTCCAGCACTTCGATCTGTGCGGCGGGGGAAAAGGTCTCCTGCAAGAGCGCGTCCCAGCGTTCGTTCTGCAACCGCTGGGTGGGTGCCAGCGCCACATCAATCACCTCCGGGATCATGCCGGAGGCCTGTGGCACCTTTGTTCCGAAAAGCCGCACCAGCAGCAACTGGCGTAGCGGGAAATAGAGGAACCCCCCGATCAGCAGCGCCAGCGAGAGCGACGCCCAGGGCTGTTCGCGCAGCCACAGCAGCAGCACCAGGTCAGTGGCAAAAATCAGCACCGCACCGGCAAGCCAGACCCAGACGTAATAGGCATAACGATCCAGCTCGAAGACCCGCCAGCGGATGATGCCCAGGGCCAGCCCAATATGCATCAGGTTGAAAAAGCCAAAGGCATAGGCTTGCGGGATGAAACCCGAGTCCGCGATGCCAAGCGCGGGCGGCAACACCGACAGCGACACGAACAGCGAAACGCCCACCAGCGAAAACAGGAAGAACCAGCGCAGCCCTGCCCGGCTGAGCGGATCGCGCCGCGCGCGCCACCATTGCACCACGCCAAGAACAAGTGCCACCAGGGTCTGGGCTGGCACCACCAGGTTCAGCCAGATGTCGGTGCCGACATACATCAGATCCAGCAGGATCCCGGTGCCAAAGACCACCAGGGGCAGCAACAGCCAGCGTGGATGGAACAGCGGCTTTGGGTACATCAGGAACAGCCCGACCAGCGCGATACCAAAGGATCCCGCCCCGAAATGGTTGGTTTGCGACAGCAACTTGAAGACGTCACCCGGCAAGGCGATCTGACGGGTCGAATAGACCGATGCCGCAATGGCGAATACCGGCACGAAAAGCCCGGTCAGGGCAAACATCCTTGCACCCCAGTCCTCGCGCCGCAGCGACATCACCCAGCCCGCCACCAACAGCGCCAGAATGCCGACCCCTTGCTGGAACCAGAAAGGAAACGGCAGATCGCCGATCTGTCGCGGACGCGGGGTGAATACCCCGGTTTCCGTCACGCCATCGGAAAGCATGTAGGTGACGGATACGTCCGGCTTGGTCAGCTGCGCCGCGATCAGGTCCTGCCTGGCGAAAAATGCCGTCATCCGGGGGTAGGTGCCGAGGAAATCCGGCTCGCTGATCAGATCTGTTTCCTCCAGCACCACATCGCCCACGACTGTCGGCGTCGCCCCCTGCGGAAGGTCAAGGTAGGGTCGGTCGATGGACAACAGCACCGCAGAGCTGGTCAGGATCAGGGCAATCATCGCTGCTGTCAGCATGATTGCGGTGGGGGACAGACGATACAGGAACCTGGACATGTTTTGTGCTCACACGCTAAGGGGCATTGCAAAGACGAGTTCGGTTTTTCCCGGTCTGGTAGAATGGGCGGAACGGGGGCGATTTCGAACTATCGTTATGTTAATTAAATAAAAAAACAACATCTTTGTGACCCTAGAAACGACGGGTCAGGCCAAGCGAAAGATACCGGTTGGTGTAATCCGCCAGCGGGATGTTCGAGCGGTTCCTCTCGATCCCGAACTGAACCTCGGGGGCAAATCTGCCAATGCGAAAATCCCTGTGATAGACCCGCAGGTCGACCGCAATCTTGCGATCGCTGCGCGCGGCACCGAACAGCCGGCTGACGCCGGTGCGGTCATCGGTTTCCCCGCGCAGGGTCAGGCTGGTCATCAACCCGCCGTCAAAGGCATAAAGCCCGCTTACGCTCAGCCCACGCCGCAGGCCGTCGGTGGTCAGCTGGTCGGAATCGTTGTTTTCGACAAAGCCGGTGAAGGACAGTTGCGCGTTGCCCCCGATGGCATGGGCATATCCGACCGACAGGAACGTCCGGTCGATATCCGCCAGCCCGCGCTTGCGAAAGGACCGCGACAGCTCGCCCCCCAGCCGCAATGTTCCCGCGTTTCCGATCCGCCGCGCGTGGTTGAGATAAAGTCCAAATGTCTCGGAATAGGGCCGGTCCGCAGAACGCCGCGTGCCCATCAGGATACCGCCATCCCAATAGCGTCCTTGCGGCGTGGTGAAGGCCAGACCCGCCCGCCCGGTCACCTGATAATCCCGCAAGGCGACTTCCGGATTGTACTTGAGATAGGCATCCAGCGAAAACCGCGCCTTCAACCCCTCGCCGATTGTCGGCCCATAGCTGAACCCCGTGGTCACGATGGTGCTGACCGTGGCCTTGCCGATTGCTGTATCGTCCAGGGTCAGCGGCAGACCCCCGATCACAAGCACACGGTCCTCCGTCTGCTTGGTCCCGTTCGATTCCGGCCGCAGGTTGAAACTGAAATACCCCGACCAGACCTGCCTCGCCTCAATCGCGCCGATCATCCGCGTGACGATCTGCCTTTCCTGCGGCGTCAGGTTCGCACCACGCAATTGTTCAAGGTGGAACTTTGCCCGCCCGTCGCGACCCAGCCGGAACAGCGCCAGCGCCAGTTCAAAGCGGTATTTCTTGTTGCGCGGCTGTGCCGAGACCAGCCGTTCCACCAGCGGCAACGCCTGCGCGTGCTGACCCGCCTGCACAAGGCGCACCGCTGCCAGCCAGGTTTCATCCTGCGATTGCTGGGCGCGGACCGGCGCACCGCAAAGCACAAGGCAAAAGGCACAAAGGACCCCTGCCCGGCTCAGGATCCGGGTCAATGCTGCTAAAGTCATGACCGGCAAGCGCATGACGTTCCGGGAAAGCTCAATGTCAAACCATGAAAGAAATTCACACCCAATCCCCCGACGGCGTGCCGCTGTTGGCCCCCGCATCCAAGAAGCCACGCGAAATCCTGCGGCCTTGTCCGTTTTTGGCCAATTCCCCGCCTCATTCACTCCCCTCAACAGGGGAGACGCCTGCGCTAAGCGTTTGAAATGCCGTGTTTGAGGATCAGGCAGGGAAAGCTGCGACAAGATGCCAGCCCCTGCAGGCCCTTTCGCGCCCTGGTGCAGGGTGGTAATGGTTTTATCCGCCATCGCACCGATGTTACGTTGGCGCAAACAGTTCAGGTGCCACATTCATGACAGAGAATTTTCAGGCGGAGAAAACCCAGGCCGCAGCCTGGTTTCGCCAGTTGCGCGATGACATCGTGACCGCCTTCAACGGATTGGAAGCGCGGCAGCCCGGCCCGACCCCTGCCGGACAATTCGAAGTCCGCGCCACCACCCGCACTGCCGATGACGGATCGGACGCAGGCGGCGGTGAAATGAGCGTGATGCGCGGGGGCCGCGTGTTCGAAAAGGTTGGTGTCAACATTTCGACCGTCTTCGGCACCCTGGGCGAGCGGGCGCAGACAGCGATGGCGGCCCGCAAGGGCCTGCCGGGGATGAAGGAGGATCCACGCTTCTGGGCCTCTGGCATCAGCCTGGTGGCGCATATGCAAAACCCACATGCCCCCGCCGTCCACATGAACACCCGCATGTTCTGGACCCCGCATGCCTGGTGGTTCGGCGGCGGCGCCGACCTGAACCCCTGTATCGAATATGCCGAGGACACCGCCCATTTCCACGCCGAGATGAAGCGCGCCTGCGACCCGCATGGCTCCGCGCTTTATGACGAGCTGAAAGCCTGGGCGGATGAATATTTCTATATCCCGCACCGAAAACGCGCGCGCGGAGTTGGCGGCATCTTCTATGATGATCGCAACACCGGTAACTGGGACGCGGATTTCAAGCTGACACAGGACGTGGGCGCCGCTTTCCTGCCCGCCTTCCTGCCGCTGGCGGACAAGCGGCGCGAAACCCCGTGGGACGACGCGGATAAGGACATGCAGCTGCGCCACCGGGGGCTCTATGCGGAATATAACCTTGTCTATGACCGCGGCACGAAGTTCGGGCTGGAAACCGGGCACGACCCTGACGCCGTGCTGATGAGCCTGCCGCCGATGGCGAAATGGTACTGACCCCTTAGGGACAGGCCCCTACTCGGCCATGTGGCAGGCAACCCGCGCGCCGCGCAGGGCGCGCATTTCGGGCCGTTCCTTGCGGCAGATGTCCTCTGCCAACGGGCAGCGCGGGTGATAGGCGCAGCCCGGCGGCGGGTTGATCGGATCGGGGATTTCACCCTTAGGCGGATCAACCTCGCATCCGAATTCACCCAGTTTGGGCGCGGCCTCCAGCAGCATCTGGGTATAGGGATGCTTGGGGTCGTCGAACAGTTCGTCCGGTGCCGCCTCTTCCACCAATCGGCCCAGATAGAGCACCCCGACCTTGTCGGAAATATGCTGCACTACGGTCAGGTCGTGACTGATGAACAGGTAGGTCAGCCCCAGATCGTCCTTGAGGTCGCTCATCAGGTTCAACACCTGCGCCTGCACCGACACGTCGAGCGCCGAGGTCGGCTCATCACAGACAATCAGCCTGGGCTCTGACGCCAGCGCCCGGGCGATACAGATGCGCTGACGCTGCCCGCCGGAAAACTCATGCGGAAACTTGCCCGCGTCCCGGGCCGAAAGCCCCACCTGCTCCAGCAGCTTTTCCGCCATGCCCTTGGTCTCGCCCCCGCGCGCCGCGACGGGTTCCACGATGATGTCGCGCACCCGCCAGCGCGGATTGAGCGAGGCATATGGGTCCTGAAAGATCATCTGGATATCGGCGCGCACCGCATCCACGCGGGCGGCATCGCGTTCGCGGGCCAGGTCCACATCGCGGATCTTGACCGACCCTTCGGTGGGCGGCAGCAACCCCACGAGGATCTTGCCGATGGTCGATTTCCCCGAGCCGCTTTCGCCCACCAGCGCATAGACGCTGCGTTCCTCGATGTCGAAGCTGACATCGCTGACGGCCGTCAGAAACGCCTTCTTTCGACGCTCCACCACCCGGTTGAGCCAGGGTTTGGATACGTCGAAGATACGGGTCAGATTTGCAACCGATACCAGTGCCATCATGCCACCTTTGCGTCATGGGGCAGCGGAAACCAGCATGCGGCGCCATTGCCGTCGGCCAGATCCGGGCCAGGATCGGCGCTGCATTTGTCCTGTGCATAGGGGCAGCGGGGATGAAAGGCGCAGCCCGACGGCAGCGCATCCAGCCGGGGCATCGCACCGGGGATCTGGTGCAACCGTGCCTTCCCACGCGAGGCCAGCGGCGTCGACCCCATCAGCCCGTCGGTATAGGGGTGGCGCGGCGTGGTCAGCACGTCGCGCACCGGGCCAAGCTCGGCCAGTTTGCCCGCGTACATCACCGCCACGCGGTCCGCCGCCTCGGCTATGACACCCATGTCGTGGGTGATCAGCATGACAGCAGTGCCCCGTTCGCGGCAAAGCGATTTCAACAGCGCGATGATCTGCGCCTGCACCGACACATCCAGCGCGGTTGTCGGCTCATCCGCGATGATCAGCGACGGCTCTGCGCACAGAGCGAGCGCGATGACCACGCGCTGGCGCATCCCTCCGGAGAATTCATGGGGATAGGAATTGATCCGCTCCCGCGCGCCGGGAATGCCGACTTCGTCCAGTGCCGCGACGGCGCGTTTTTCCGCTTCGCTGCGCGACACGTCTAGGTGGGCCAGGATGGTTTCCGTCAACTGGTCGCCGATGCGCAAGAGCGGGTTGAGCGAGGTCAGCGGGTCCTGAAACACCATCCCGATCTCCTTGCCCCGCAGGCGGCGCATGGCGTCCCCCTTGAGGTGGTCGATGCGGGTGCCGCCCACGTGGATCTCCCCTTTGGCGATGCGCGCGGGCGGCGACAGCAGGCCGATCACCGCGTTGCCCGCCATGGATTTCCCCGCGCCGGATTCACCGACGATGCCCAACACCTCGCCCCGGCCGATGTCATAGCTGATCCCGTCCACGGGCCTCAGGATCCCGTGGCGGGTGGGAATTTCGACCGTGAGGTCGCGGATCGAAAGAATGGGTTCGCTCATCACCGCAACCTCGGGTTCAGCGCGTCGCGCAGCCAGTCGCCCAGCAGGTTCACCGACAGCGCCAGCGCCAGCAATGTGACCGCCGGGAACAACAGGATCCACCATTCACCGGAGAACAGGAAGCCTTGTCCGATGCGAATGAGCGTGCCGAGCGAAGGTTGCGTGGGCGGCGCGCCGACGCCCAGAAAGCTGAGCGTCGCTTCGGCGATGATCGCCAGCGCCAATGAGATCGTGGCGATCACCAGCACCGGCGAGAGCACGTTCGGCAGGATGTGACGCACCATGATCGCGGGCGACCGCCGCCCGATCAGCCGGGCGGCCTGCACGTATTCCTTGTTCTTCTCCACCAGCGTGGCGCCCCGCACCACGCGGGCAAACTGCACCCAATCGGACAGGCCGATGGCGATGATCAGCACCCAGATCGCCATCTGGTCGCGGTGCTCTACCGGGGTGACCCCCTTGGCGATGCCAAAGATCAGCATCGCGACCAGGATCGCCGGAAAGGTCAGCTGCACATCCGCAATGCGCATGATGATTGTCTCTGTCCAGCCGCCGACATAACCCGCCAGCAGGCCAAGCGTGATGCCGAGGATCATGGCAAACAGCACCGCTGCGGCCCCGACAAAAAGCGAAATGCGCATCCCGTAAAGGATCGTCGAAAACACGTCGCGGCCCTGATCATCCGTGCCCAGCCAGAATGTATCGCCGGTAAAGGCATTCGGTGTCATCGGCCGGGAAAAGCCGTTCATCAGGTTCAGCGATGCCGGATCGAATGGATTGTAAGGTGCCACCAGCGGGGCAAAGATGGCGGCAAGCACCATGATCACCACCACGGCAAAGCTGATGATCGCCACGGGTGAGCGTTTGAACGTGTAGAAAAAATCGCTTTGCAGGGCGATGCTCAGCCGCGACGGGTCTTTGACCGCGAGGGGCATATCGGGGGGTACTTGCCTGTCCGTCATCTCAATGCCCCTTTGTCCGGTCCGCCCGCAGGCGGGGATCAATGGAGAAATACAGCAGGTCCACAATCAGGTTGATGCCCACAAACATGACGGAAATCAGCATCAGATATGCGGCCATCACCGGGATATCGACGAACTGGATCGCGTTGATGAACAGCAGGCCGACGCCCGGCCACTGGAAAACGGTCTCGGTGATGATGGCAAAGGCGATGATGCTGCCCAGCTGCAGGCCGGTGACCGTGATCACCGGCACCAACGTGTTCTTCAGCGCGTGGCGAAAGTTCACCGCCCGCTCCCGCAGCCCCCGCGCACGGGCAAAACGGATATAGTCCTGGCGCAGCACCTCCAGCATCTCGGACCGCACCAGGCGCATGATCAGAGTCATCTGGTAAAGGCCCAGCGTGATCGAGGGCAGGATCAGCGCCTTGAGCCCGGATTCGGTGAGGAACCCGGTGGTCCAGCCACCCACCCGCACCGTTTCGCCGCGCCCGAAGCTGGGCAGCCAGCCCAGTTCGACGGAGAACAGGTAGATCAGCAATATCCCGATCAGGAAGGTCGGCAGGGAGACCCCGATCAGCGACAGCGACATGATCGCATTGGCGGCAAACCCCTCTCTGCGGATGGCGGTGAAGACACCCAGCCCGATGCCCATGAAAATGGCGAGAAAGCCCGAGACTGCCGCCAGTTCCAGCGTGGCCGGGGCGCGTTCAAGCAGGATGTCGGCCACGGGCCGCCCCTGCCGGTAGCTGATGCCAAAGTTGCCTTGCACGGCGTTGCCGAGAAACTTGACGTATTGCACCGGGAACGGCTGGTCGAGACCCAGCTGGCCGCGCAAACGGTCGATGTCGGCCTGGGTGCGCTCCTGACCCAGCATGTTGTCGATGGGGTCCCCGACGAAGCTGAACATCGAAAAGGCCACCAGCCCCACGACCAGCAGGACGAGGGCAGATTGCGCGATACGTTGGATGATGAAAGCAAGCATTGATCGAGTGGACTATCTGTGAAGCCGGAGGTCAAGGATTACACGGCGGAAGCCGGGAATTTGCCGGAATACGCAACCCCGCTCTGTCTGGCAAGACGACATTCCGGCCCTGCCTGTTCAGTTCACTGTCACCCAGCGCAGGATAAAGAAGTTGTCCGGCCGCTGGGTCAGCTCGACATTCGCCTGCGCACCCCAGATCAGCGGCTGAACATATAGCGGCACATAGGCCATTTCTTCCTGCAGGATCCCCGCGACCTCGTCCAGCATCGCCTGCCGTTTCGGCTCGTCAATCTCGGACTGGATCAGCGGCAGCAATGCGTCCACCCGCGCGCTGGAATAGCCGCCAAAGTTCCATGACCCCAGTTTGGCTTCTTCGTCCGGCGTGGCAACCAGGAACCGGATCGGATGCTCGGCGTCGAAGGTGCCCGGGGACCAGCCCAGCAGGAACATGTCATAATTGTCGGCACGCAATTCGGGCCAGTAGTTCTGTACCGGCATCGCATCCAATGTTGCCCGCAACCCCACCTGCGCCAGCATCCCGGTGACCGCCTGGCAGACGGATTCGTCGTTCAGGTAGCGGTCGTTGGTGCATTTCAGCCCAAAGGAAAAACCGTCGGGGTAGCCAGCCTCGGACAGCAGGGCGCGGGCCTGATCGGGGTTGTAGACCGGCCGGGGCGCCAGTTCATCGCTATAGCCGCGCATCGCCGCGCTGACCAATTGGCTGGCCTCCTCGGCATTGCCGCGCATGATGGTTTGCAGGATGGCCGGCACGTTGATGGCATGGGCCACCGCCTGACGCACCCGCACATCGCCAAAGGGGTTCTTATCCGTCGTTTCGGTCGAGAATTTCAGCCTGTCGGCCTCATGCGGGAAGCCCAGCATCATGACCCGCGCCTCGATCCCCTGGATCACTTTCACATCCGGGTTCTGCTTCAGCCTTTCAGTATCCTGGATCGGCACCGGGTTGATAAAGTCGATGTCCCCCGACAAAAGCGCCGCCACGGCGGTTGCCGGGTTCTGGATCGGCGTCAGTTCCGCCCGGGTGATGTTATGCGCAGCCTCGTCCCACCAGCCGGCGAAGGGTTCCAGCACGGTACGCAGACCCGGTTCGCGCGCGGTGACGCGGAAGGCACCGGTGCCGTTGGTGTTCAGCGTCGCGAAGTTGCCGTTTTCCTTGTCGGGGCGGCCCGTATCATGCGCCGCTGCCCAGCCGCTGTCTAGGATCATCCAGTTGGCGATGCTGTCGGGAAAGATCGGATTGGGCGAGGTGGTCATGATGTCGACGGTATAATCATCGACAACCCTGACCTCGGACACCGGCGCGAACCAGCTTGAGGTATCAGCCTGTTCGGAACTGGCGCGTTCGTAGGAAAACAAAACGTCCTCAGCCGTGAAATCACTGCCATCGTGAAACTTGACACCCTCCCGCAGGTGAAAGCGCCAGCCATCGCCCGCGCCGATGGGCTCCCATGAGGTGGCCAGCGCAGGCTCGATCTCCATCTCCTTGTTGCGGCGCACAAGGCCCTCATAGACGTTGTTGAGAAAGCCCAGCACCGCAGCGGAATTGACCGCATGGGGGTCCATCGTCTGCGGATCGGTGGTTTCGGCCCAGGTGAATTCCTTGGCCATGGCGGGGGCAGTCATGCCCAGGCAAAGCGCAAGCGCCGTGGTCAGTCTCAGCATGGCGGGTTCCTTTCGGGCATGGATGGCAACAGTCAGGCTAGCGACTGCGACGACAGAAGCAATCGGAACCTGCCGGGCTCACAAAGGTGTCATGGGACAAGTCCCGCCCGCCCGGTGTCAAAAGACTGGAACATAAAAAAAAGGGGCGGCACCCCGGCACCGCCCCCTTGTCGTTTGTCACGCTATAGCGTTTCGAGAAACGCTAGATTCAGTTCATCGTGAAATACTTGACCTTGGGCTGGTCCTCGGGATCGACCTCGATCCCGACGCCGTCCGTCATGCCCCAGTTCAACACCTGGTGGTGGATCGGGATATAGAGCGTCTCGTCCTGCACAACCCGCCAGATCTCGGCGATGTCGGCATTCCGGGCTTCCAGATCGGTGTTGGAGGCCAGGCTCTTGATCTTGGCATCCAGATCGTCGTTGTCATAGCCGGTGCCGTTCCAGGTGCCGATATCCCCTTCACGCCCGTGCACCAGGAAGTTGAAGATATATTCGGAATCGTAGGTCGGCACACCCCAGCCCAACATGTAAAAGTCGGTCTTGCCGTCGGTGATCAGCGGGAAGTGCTGCGCCTTGGGCTTGGCATCCAGATTAACGCGCACGCCGATCTGGCCCAGCATGCCGACAGCAGCCTGGCAAATCGCCTCGTCGTTGACATAGCGGTCATTCGGGCAATCGAGACGGATCGAGAAACCGTCGGCATAGCCGGCCTCTTCCATCAATGCCTTGGCACCTTCGATGTCGGTCTTGGATTCCGCGTCCATTTCCTCGGTCCAGCCGTTGACGAAGGGCGGTGCGATCATGCCGGCGGGCTGGGATTGCCCGCGCATCACCACCTGCTGGATGGCGTCGCGGTTGATCGCCATCGACATCGCCTTGCGCACGCGCACGTCGGCCAGCGGGTTCTTGCCTTCGACGTTGTCGGCCTCGATATCGTCCGCGCCCATGTTCATGCCAAAGAAGATCACCCGGTTCTGCGGAGCCTGCTTGACCACGAGGCCGTCAGCGCTGTTGACGCGCTCAAGATCCTGCACCGGCATGTCCTGAAGGAAATCCACCTCACCCGACAACAGGGCGGCAACGCGGGTCGCGGCGTTCTGGATCGGCGTATAGACAATTTCCGTCACTTCCAGCGGGAACTGGTCCTTGCCCCAGTAGTCCTCGTTCAGCGACATGACCGTCTTTACGTCCTGCTCCCGGCTTACCAGCTTGTAGGGGCCGGTGCCGTTGGTGTTGGTGGTGGCATAGGTCAGTTCGCCGCCCTCGAAGTCCTGCACATCAACGGTGTTGTTCGCCTCGGTCCAGTCCTTGTCCATGACGAACAGGTTGGTCAGGTTGGACGGCAGGATCGGGTTCGGCCCGTCCGTGACCATCTCGACCGTGTAATCGTCCACTGCGCGGACCTCGGTGATGGAGTTGATCAGCTCTTTCATGTCCGAATTCTCGGTCATGGCGCGATTAAAGCTGAACACGACATCCTCAGCCGTGAAATCAGCGCCGTCATGAAACTTGACCCCTTCGCGCAGCTTGAAGACCCAGACGTTCGGATCGTCCTCCTTGGGCGCCCATTCGGTGGCCAGGGCAGGCTCGAACGCGCCGGTGGTGTCGCGGATGAGCAGCGGCTCGTAAATCTGGTGCCGGATCGTATGTGTCGGCCCTTCGTTCTGGGCATGCGGGTCGAGGGTCAGCGCATCGCCGGACCGCGCCCATCTCAGCGTCTCGGCCTGGGCCAGCGCGGTTGTGGACAAAAGCAATGCCGTGGACATCAGTGTAAGCGTCTTGGTCATTATGAACTCCCGATATTTTTCTATTCCGACAGTGTTTTCCAGTCAGGTCTGATTGGCAACCCCGAACTGCGGCGGGCGCGCGGCGGCCGTCATCTGCCGCCCCCGCACAGCGCTTGGCAGTGGCACTCCGGCTATCCGTTGTCCTGTTGCCTCCGGTACATGCCCGGCGTCAGCCCGGTGTCCGACTTGAAGGTGCGGCTGAAATAGCCGGCATCGGCAAAGCCTGCACGCGCGGCGATGTCAGCCATGGAATGACGGGTGAATTCCAGCAGATGCTTTGCCTCGACCAGACGGCGCTGGCGGATCACTGAATTGGGGGTAGCGCCAAGGATGCGGCGGCACAGGCGATTGAGATGTGCGGTCGAGACTCCGATTTCGCGGGCATAGGCGCCAAGCGTCATCGCACTCGCAAAATGTTCCTCGACCGCCGCACAAAATGCCTGCGCCTGCTTTTCATGCAATGTCTGTTCCTGCCGCGCAGGCAATGTCCCTAAAGGACGCGCCTCGCTCCGGTCGCTCTCAAGATAGATCAGCATCAGACGGATCAGTGTTTCAAGCAGAACCGCGCGCCCGGTCCCGAAGTTGCGCAGGGCCTCGCGCAACTGGCCCATCAGCATGTCTATCACCGCGAAATGGGGGGCATCCGGTTCGGGCAGCACCGCGCCACCGGTATCGGCAAACCGCCGGATCCGCGCGATATTGTCGTCATCCAACAGGGCCAGTCGCAGGCTGATCACATCACCTTCGATCTCGGGGGGAAACCGGAAACCATGCGCCAGACCCGGCGGGACCACCAGGATCACCGGCCCGGCGCTGCGAAAATCCATATCGCCAAGGCGCGTGAACACACCCGGTGTCTGAAACAGGAAAACCTGCGCAAGCCTAGAGTGGCGGTGCAGCCGGATGTTCCAGTCATGTTTCATACTGCGTTCTACGATGGTCTCATGATGCACCGGATCCGCGCGGGTACCCGCCAGATATTCACCATAAAGTTCATATGTCGGAACGGTATCTGGCAAGGAAACTACCTTTTCCGGAGCTTTTCCGCCCCAATCAGCGCCACTTTGATCGGATAGTACAAAAATTGGTTGCTGCTGTCCATTCGGCGCCCTGCAATTTGCGTTATGATTGGCCGGATAAGGCCGCGCCTGATCGGCTTTTTGATGAAACAACAAAGGCCGCGCGATGACCCGTACCATCAAAACATCCGTCTGTATCATTGGCTCCGGTCCCGCCGGATTGTTGTTGTCGCAGCTGCTGGCCAATGCCGGGATCGACACTGTCGTGCTCGACCGAAAGGACCGCGCCTATATCGAAGGGCGCATCCGCGCCGGCGTGCTCGAACAAGGGACAGTCCAGGCACTGGAAGAAGCCGGTGCCGCCGAGCGCCTGCACCGCGAAGGGCTGCCGCACGACGGGTTTGAGCTGGCCTTTGACGGCGACCGGCACCGGATTGACCTTGCCGGGCTGACGGGCAAGACGGTGATGGTCTATGGCCAGACCGAAATGACCAAGGACCTGTTCGACAAACGCACGGCCGAAGGGCAACAGTTCTTTTTCAATGTCGATGACGTAGTGCCGACCGACCTCAAGTCTGACCGGCCTTCCGTCCATTTCACCCATGACGGCGCAAAAATTGTTGTCGAATGTGACTATATCGCAGGCTGTGACGGATTTCATGGTGTCTCCCGCCAGGCGATCCCGGCTGACGTGCTGAAAACGTTCGAGCGGGTCTATCCCTTTGGCTGGCTCGGCATCCTGGTGGAAAAGCCGCCCCTCGCGCATGAACTGATCTATGCCAACCACGAACGCGGCTTTGCGCTGGCCTCCATGCGGTCCAACACCCGGAGCCGGTACTACATTCAATGCGATGTGAACGACGATGTGGCGCAATGGTCCGATGACCGCTTCTGGGAGGAATTCGCCACGCGCCTTGGCCCGGAAACTGCAGCCAACCTGCAAACCGGCCCGTCATTCGAGAAAAGCATCGCGCCGCTGCGGTCTTTCGTGGCCGAACCGATGCGCTATGGCAATCTGTTCCTGGCTGGCGATTCCGCCCATATCGTGCCGCCGACCGGGGCCAAGGGCCTGAACCTTGCCGCTGCCGATGTACGCATCCTGCACCGCGCGCTGGTGGCACATTACAAGGACAACAACGACAGTCTCATCGACAGCTACTCCGAAACCGTGCTGCGGCGGGTCTGGAAGGTCGAACGGTTCTCCTGGCAGCTGTCCACGCTGATGCACCAGTTCCCCGAGAATTCGGAATTCGAAAAACGCATGCAGCGGGCCGAGTTCGACTATCTGCGCAGCTCAGAGGCCGCATCACGCGCCATTGCAGAAAATTACGTCGGCCTGCCGCTCGACTGATCCACCGGGGCGGACCGCCACAAGCGCCCCGCCCGGCCTGGCATCTCACATCAAACAGACCCCATGCCGGACCTCCGCCGCGCTGTCCCTGAACCCCCGCGTTCGGGCGCGACGCAAGCAATCCCGTTGCAGGGCTTGGCATCCGTTTCAAGATACGCGAGGTTCGGGCGCATCGCACCGAACATCCTGATCCACGGAAGCACCAATGAACTTTGACGCCCGGATTCACAAACTCGCCGCCATTTTGCAACGCCATGACTGTCCGGCCATTGCGATGGTGCCGGGTCCGAACTTTTTCTACCTGACCGGCGTGCGGCTGGGCCTGATGGAACGGCCCACGATCCTGATCGTCACGGCGGCAGGCGAGGTTCATGCCGCAATTCCCGCGCTGGAAAAGGACATGTGGACCGCCCGGATGCCGCAGGCCCGGACCGTCTTCTGGCAGGATGCCGACGGCTATGCCGATGCGCTGGCCCGGCTTGCGCGGCAAACAGGGCTGACCCGCCTCGCGGTAGAGGGCGGCCGCATGCGCCATTTCGAGGCGGCGGCCCTTGCCCGCGCCTTTGGCACGGCACCGGAAGACGGGACAGACATGTTGCTGCCGCTGCGGCTGAACAAGGACGCCTCGGAAATCGCCGCCATCGAAAAGGCGGTGCAGATCAGTGAAGATGCGCTGGCCGCGACCCTCAAGCAGATCGGTGCGGGGCTGACAGAGACGGAAATCCGCTCCAGGCTGCTGATCAACATGCTGGAAAGAGGGGCAGATGGGGCCGCATTCGACCTGATCGTGCTGGCCGGTCCGGCGGCGGCGGATTGCCATGGTGTGCCGTCATCCGACCGCCGGCTGAAACGCGGTGACACCTTGCTTTTCGACTTCGGCGCAACCCTGAACGGTTACAGCGCGGACATCACCCGCACCTATTTCTGCGAGGAAGTCCCGCAGGAACACCGCGCATTCTATGAGGCCGTGCAAGAAGCAAACCGCCTGGGCCGCCACATGACAGCACCCGGCGTGACCCCGCATGAGTTGGACACAGCCGTGCAACGGGCGCTGAGCGACGCGGGTTTTGCGACGGATATCCGGCACAAGCTTGGCCACGGACTGGGGCTCGACATCCACGAAGCGCCGCAGCTGATGCGGGGCAACCATGCACCGCTGGAGGCGGGTATGGTCATCACCATCGAACCGGGCCTTTATCGCCCCGGCGTGCTGGGTGTCCGTATCGAGGATGACGTACTGGTCACCGAAGACGGCGCCCGGTCCCTCACCCAGTTGCCGCGTGATCCGCAGGTGATCGGCTGACCCTCAGTCCTTCATTGCCCTGGCGCGCAGAAGGGCGATCAGCGCCGCATCGCGGTCCTGCTCCAGCTCGGCAATGCTGCGCCCCGCTGCAGCAGTTTCCACGCCCTCGATCAGTGCCGCGCAGACCTCAGGGCTGAGAACCGGTGCCCCCAGCGCGGCCCAGCGGCGCTCCTGGCTGGGTCCGAGATGCGCCAGATATCCGGCCATGCCCTGCGCACCGCCACCAAGATGATACGCCATATGTGCGCCCAGCACGGACCAGCGCAGGCCGGGTCCGTTGACAAGCGCCGCATCTATGGCTTCGACATCCGCGATACCTTCCTGCACCATGAAGACAGCCTCGCGCCACAGGGCAGAGGCGAGCCTGTTGGCAATATGTCCGGTGGCATCCTTCCGCAGCCTGACCGGCATGCGGTCGGCAGCACGGTAAATCGCCTCGGCCCTGTCAAGTCGCGCGTCATCGGCACCAAAGAGTTCAACCAGCGGGATCAGGTGCGGCGGGTTGAACGGATGCGCCGTAATCAGCCGCGCCGGGTCACGCAAACCTGGTGCAAGTTCCGACCAGGTCAAGGCCGAGGTCGAGGAGGCGATGATGGCCTCCACCGCCATGGCCTCTTCGATCTCGGCCAGAAGCGCGTGCTTCAGCGGAATGTCCTCTGACGCGTTCTCCTGGATCAGCGTCGCACCTGCAACTGCATCATGAAGTCTGTCGCAGCGGGTGATCCTTTCGGCCCCCCCTTTCGCTTCCGCGATCTGCGCAAGCTGCGCCAACAACCCGGGGATCTGACCCACGGCCTTGTCCAGCGCCGCCGCATGAGGATCCCAAAGCCGCACCCTGAACCCATGATGTGCAAACAACGCGGCCCATGCTGTCCCGATCAGACCGGCACCGATGATGGCAATGTCACGGGTATTGGCGTCAGCTGTCATGGTTGTCCTTCAAAGCGTCGCCGCAATCTTGATCATTCGCCCTTGGCGCGCAAGGCAAAGCGCTCAACGGGACTGAGGCAAGCAGCGGGTTGCCGCGACGGGCACGGATAGTGTAACCACCCGCCAGCCATCGCCACAAACAGAACGCCCGATCCATGGTGAGGCAAACCGCGTTTCCAACCAAAGGAAAAGGTAACCTGATGGCCAACCCACTCTATGATCGTCTCTTTGGCATCCATGCGGGAAAGGTGACGCCGTTCCTGCATCTTCCGGACGGGCAGACAATCAGTCATCAGCAGTTCCTCGAAACCAGTTCCCGCATTGCACATGTGACCAGGGAAATCGGGCTGAAGCCCGGCGACCGCGTCGCCGCCCAGATCGAGAAATCGCCGGAAGCTCTGGCGCTCTATGCCGCCTGCGCACAGGCGGGGCTGATCTTTCTGCCGCTGAACACGGCATATACTGTCGACGAATTGCAGTATTTCATCGAAAACAGCGGCGCGTCGCTGATTGTCTGTGACGGCAGCAATGCGGAAAACCTCGCCCCGATCGCCACCACGCTGGGATCAAGGATCGAAACCCTGAACGGCGATGGCAGCGGCAGTCTGATGGATCGCGCGCGCAAGATGGATACAAGCTTTGCCACGGTGGCGCGGCAGGGCGACGACCTCGCGGCATTCCTTTATACCTCGGGGACAACCGGGCGTTCCAAGGGCGCAATGCTGACCCAGAACAACCTGCTGTCGAACACCTGGACCCTCATGGAAGAATGGCGGTTCACGGCAAGCGACGTTCTGCTGCATGCCCTGCCGATCTTTCACACCCATGGATTGTTTGTTGCCACCAACATCACGCTGGCCGCTGGCGGCAGCATGATCTTTCTGCCGAAATTCGATCTGGACCAGATGATTGCCTGGATGCCCCGCGCAACCACCATGATGGGTGTTCCGACCTTTTATACCCGCCTGCTGGGGGACGCCCGTTTCAGCCATGATCTGGCCGCGCATATGCGCCTGTTCATCTCGGGTTCGGCCCCCCTGCTGGCCGAGACGCATGCAAGGTTCGAAGCCCTCACCGGCCATCGCATCCTTGAACGCTATGGCATGACAGAAACCAACATGAACACATCGAACCCTTACGAAGGCGAACGTCGTGCCGGAACGGTGGGGCATCCATTGCCGGGGATCGAACTGAAGATCACCGCCCCCCAGACCGGCACGACCCTGCCCGAAGGTGAAATCGGACAGATCGAAGTGCGCGGCCCCAACGTCTTCAAGGGGTATTGGCAGATGCCGGAAAAAACGGCAGAGGAACTGCGCGCGGATGGCTTCTTTATCACCGGTGATCTGGGCAAGGTCGACCAGGACGGATATGTCCATATCGTCGGCCGCAACAAGGACCTGATCATTTCCGGCGGATTCAACGTCTATCCAAAGGAAATCGAGCAGCTGCTCGATGATCAGCCCGGCGTGCTGGAAAGCGCAGTAATCGGCGTGCCGCATCCCGATTTCGGCGAAACCGTACTTGGCGTGATTGTTCCCGCCCCGGGTGCCGCGCCGGACAGGCAGGCCATCATGGAAAGCCTTCGCCGGGCTCTTGCCCGTTTCAAGCACGCCCGCGAACTGGTCATCATGGACGAACTGCCGCGCAACACGATGGGCAAGGTTCAAAAGAACATCCTGCGCGATCAATTCAGAGAGATGTTCACATCCGGGGATCTCGGCCAGACGTAGCGATCAGCCGCGACATACCACCGCCGCTTTCACCCCTGCGTCAGGCCCGCATCCTGCAATTCCTCCCGGTCCGGCAGATCGCGCAGGCTTTCCAGCCCGAAGGCCAGCAGGAAGTGTTCCGTGGTGACAAAGGTAAAGGGCGCGCCCCGGCTGGGGCTGCGCGGCCCGGTCCCGATCAGCCCCCGCGCATGCAGCCGCCCGATCAGATCGCGGCTGATCTCCTTGCCGAAAATGTCTTTCAGCATGTCGCGCGTGGCGGGCTGGTAATAGGCGATGGCGGCCAGCACCGCGATATCGAATTCGCTGAGGTCCAGCAGCTGATCGTCCAGATCGGCCGCAGCCCGGATCGCCGGGGCAAAGGCCGTCCGCGACCGCAGCACCCAGCCATCGGCTACCTGCGCCAGTTCGAAGGCGCGCCCCTCAAGGTCCGCGGCAAGGTCCCCGATCAGCAGATCGACGGAGGCATCCTGCCCGACCACCCGCGCCAGATCCTGCCTTGGCACCGGGGTGGCACTGGCAAACAGCACGGCCTCGATCCGCAGCATCCATTCCCGCCAGCGCAGCTCCGGCGGCAGGTCGGCCAATTCGCGGTCAAGCTCTGGTTCAGGTCGGACACCGGCCACGCCTACACCCCGTAAAGGCGAAAGGTGTCGCGCCCGGTCAGCTCGCGCACCGCACCCAGATCGACGAGCCTGTCGCAGAGGCGGCGGGCGGCCCGGTCCGGCATCGGCAAGGCCGAGGGTGCAACGGCATCCTGGCTCAGAAAGACCTCGACCGCGGCAGGCGCTGTCTTGGCCCGCAATTTAGGCGCAACCGTCTTCAACCGCGCCGCCCGTCGCGACAGATCTGCTGCCATGCGCAGGGCCTGCGGGGTCGCGGTGGTCACCGCGCCGTGGCAGGCCAGCCGCAATGCATCGCCACGTCTGGTCAGGTCAACACGCGCCAGACCCGACGCGAACAGGGGCAGGATGTGATCCCATCCCAGCGCCTGCGCCAGGGCCGCATCTGCCAGGATCAATGCAGCCACCTCAGTCCGCGGCATTTCCGTCAGAACGGCTTCCAGAACCTTTGCCACGCGCGTGATGGGCCCCGCCTGCCCTGCGCCGCGTTCCTTTCCGGCATTCAGCCAGGCCGCGATTCGTGTGGCCTCCACCTCGGGCAAGGCACGGTGCAGCGCCTTGACGGAAAGGGGCCGTTCCGCCGCACGCCGCCAGGCAAGATAGGTTTCTCCTGCGGGGCCCGGCAGGTCACCGGGACGCAGCAGGTGGATGGCATCCCGCAGCTCCCCTGCCCGTTCGGGCCGTCCGGAAAACAGGATACAGGCCTCCGCCGCCTGCAACGCCAGGCGATCCCGCAACAACGCCTGCGGCACATCACTCTGCTTGATGACCTGATGCAGACAGCTCAGCGCGCTGCCGGACAAGAACGCCATATCCTCAAGCGATTCACTGCGGCGGGACGTCACCCAGGACGGCAACAGAAGTTGCTTGGCAGGGTCGTCCTGGATGTTCGATAGGGTGAATGTCATGTCCAGAGCTTATCCGACCACCGCAGGCTTCGCTACAAGATGTCTGAGTGCCGCGTAGATTTTAGGATTGAAACATGCGAGGGTTTCAGGATCGACCCTGAATGCAACCCTCATCCGTTAATCGCAGATCGACGACGCATTTTCTCCTTGTGGTGCCGGACATCCCGATGTGGAATGCAGGCATCGTGTGGTATTTGATGGTGATGAACAGATGGCGACCAAGGGGGTTGGCCCGGCCGCATGCCACCGCGACGCATCCCGTGCCCTGTTCAACAATCAACCCCTTGACGGATTTTTATTTTATATATAAAACTATGCAAAAGCATAGAGTGGGATTAAGGGGGCGTCATGCCGTCCATAGGCTACGAAGTCATCGCCGTTTCGAGCGAGACCAAAGATGTTAAACGGATCGAAGTGAAGCCGTCGGCGCCGATCCCCATGGTGTGGACCGCGGGCGCACATGTTCGCGTCAGCCTGCGCGACGGCGGTGACCGTTCATACTCCCTGCTGCGGCTGCCGGGCCTGCAACCCGGACATCTGGCGCTTGGCGTGCTGCGCGAGGCGCAAAGCACGGGCGGGTCGATCTTCATGCATGAGCTCAAGCCCGGTGACAGGATTCAGATCTCGAACCCGACCAATCATTTTGAACTGGGCGACCATGCCGAACCGGCCGTACTGATCGCGGGCGGCATCGGCATCACGCCGATCCTGTCCATGGCGGCGGAACTCGCCGCGAAAGGGCGCGCATTCGAGGCCCATTATGCCGGGCGTTCCGAAGGGATGCTCGCCTTTGTGAATGAAATGCAGGAAATCTGCGGCGACCGGCTGCATCTGCATTACGACGATCAGCCCAGCAAGATGGATCTGAACGAAATTCTCGGGCAGGCCCCCGATGGTGCCCATGTCTACTTCTGCGGACCGGCTGGCATGATCGAGGCGGTCAAATCCGTCGCCTCCGATCTGGGCTGGCCCGTCGAGCGGGTGCATTACGAGCTGTTTTCGGCTGCAGCCAATACGGCGGAGGATACGGCATTCGACGTCGAAATCCACAGCACCGGCCAGATCGTGCATGTCCCGTCCGACAAGACGATCATCGAGGCGCTGGAAGATGCGGGTCTCGACCCGCTTTACGACTGCCAGCGCGGCGACTGCGGGATCTGCCAATGTGATGTGATCGACGGAATCCCCGACCACCGGGATGTCATCCTGACCGACAGCGAAAAGGCGGCGAACAACGTCATGCAGATCTGCGTATCGCGGTCGAAAACGCCCAAACTTGTCATTGATATCTGATCTTTACTGGAGACTGCCATGGACCGTTATCGAGGAAATTCCCAAGCCATCGCCGATTTGGTCAAAGGCCACGCCGTTCACCGCGACGTCTACGTGAACGCGGAAATCTTCGAGTTGGAAATGGAGCAGCTTTTTCCCAATTCCTGGATCTACATCGGGCATGAAAGCCAGCTGAAGAACACCGGCGACTTCATCACCTCCAAGATCGGAAACCAGCCGGTTCTGGCATCCCGGCACCGGGACGGGCAGGTCTATGTGCTGCACAACCGCTGCCCGCACAAGGGCGTCAAGATTGCCTCAGAGCCTTGCGGGAACACCGGCAAATTCTTTCGCTGCCCTTACCATGCCTGGTCGTTCAAGACCGATGGTTCACTTTTGGCGATCCCGCTGAAGAAGGGCTACGAAGGCACCGGATTTGACGCGGATCAGGCGGCCAAGGGCCTGACGCGGATCGAGAACGTGAAAATCTACCGCGGCCTGATCTTCGTGCGGCTGGCGAAAGAAGGCCTCAGCTTCGAAGAGTTCTTTGGCGAATCCCTGTCCACGATCGACAACATGGCCGACCGCTCGCCCGAGGGTGAGCTTGAGGTGATCAGCCAGCCGATCCGCTACATGCACACCTGCAACTGGAAGATGCTGGTCGAGAACCAGACCGACACCTGCCATCCGATGGTCGCGCATGAAAGCTCTGCCGGGACGGCGGTCAGCGTCTGGGAGCGCGAGAAGGACAACTTCACCGAAACCCCCATGGCCGTGCAGCTTTATGCACCTTTCATGAGCCCTTATGAGTTCTATGAAGGGGCGGGCATTCGCGTCTGGCCAAATGGCCACGGCCACACCGGCGTGTCAGGCTCGATCCACCAGGACTACGAGGATGTGGGCGGCTATCAGGACATGATGGTTGAGGCCTATGGCAAGGAACGCGCCCAGGAGATCCTGGGCGATATCCGTCACAACACGATCTATTTTCCCAACATCATGGTGAAGGGGCCGGTCGGCATCCTGCGCAACTTCATCCCGCTCGGGGTCGACAAGACCCTGGTGGAAAGCTGGGTGTTCAAGCTGAAGGGTGCCCCCGACAAACTCTATGAACGCGGCCTGATGTATAACCGCTTCATCAACGCGCCGACGTCGATTGTTGGTCATGACGATCTGGAGATGTACGAACGCGCGCAGGAAGGTCTGCACTCCAACGGCAACGAATGGGTCAACCTGCGGCGGCTGTGGGAAGATGACGAGCCAGAAGAGACGACCGAAGTCGTCAACGGCACATCCGAACGCCAGATGCGCAACCAGTTCTACGCCTGGCGCAAGTTCATGGTGCAGAACATGGACCAAGCCGTGGAGGCCGCAGAATGAACCGCGATGACCTGATCGATTTTGTCTATGACGAGGCCGCCACGATTGACCAGATGCGCTGGGACGACTGGCTGGCGCTGTTTCACAAGGATGGACGCTACTGGATGCCACTTGAATGGCAGCAGGAAGATCCGATCCTTCAGCCCTCGCTGATGTATGAGGACCGGTTACTGCTGACCGTCCGGGTTGAGCGTCTGGCAGGTGAGCGCACCTTCAGCCAGAAACCCAAAAGCCGCTGCCATCACCTGATGGAACGGTCGCGCATCCTCTCGATGGGCGAAGACGGCGGCGTGCATAGACTGCGCACATCATTCATATATACCGAAACGCGGGGTGACCTGCTGGAACGCTATTCCGGCTGGGTCAGTCACGAGTTGGTCGAGGTGGAAGGGGCATTGCAGATCAAGCTCAAGCGCATTGATCTGATCAACTTCGATGCGCCATTCAGCAACATCCAGCTCTTTATCTGAGGCAGGCATGAACACCGAAACAGTTTACACCCGATTCAAGAGCACCGCTGCGATGCAGGGCGATGCCCCCTTTCTGCATGTGCTGGAGGAAACGGCACAGGTCTATGGCATCCCGCAGGGCGACATCAGCTATGACGAGATGGCGCAAAGAGTGGAGGACTGGCGCAACCGTTTCATGGATGCCGGATATGGCGCGGGCCATCGCGTCGGGCTGCTGTTGGAAAACCGTCCCGTGTTTCTGGAGATCTGGCTGGCGCTGAACGCGATTGGTGCCTCTGTCGTGCCGATCAACCCGGACCTGCGGCTGGCGGAACTGGAATACCTGGCTGAACACTCCGAAATGATCCTGGCGATCGTCCTGTCCGACCGGCTGGAAGAGATGAAGACCGCCGTGGAAAACGCCGGCATTCCCACCCTTGTCACACCGCCCGAAGGCGCGTTGCCAAAGGCCATCCGGCCCGCCGCGGCAGAGGCGGCGCCGAACACGGCGACGGAATGTGCCTTGCTCTATACCTCCGGGACCACGGGCAAGCCCAAGGGCTGCATCCTGTCCAACGAATATTACCTCTATTCCGGTGACTGGTACGCCGGCGCCGGTGGCCACATCAGCCTGCGTCAGGGCGAGGAGCGGATGCTGACCCCCCTGCCCGTTTTCCACATGAACGCGATGGCCGTTTCGGTGATGGCCATGATCACGGTGGGCGGCTGCCTGATCATGCTGGACCGTTTCCATCCGCGCAGCTGGTGGGCTTCGGTCCGCAAAAGCGTCGCGACGGTGGTGCATTACCTGGGCGTCATGCCGCCCATGCTGATGCGCGCCGACCCTTCCGAAGAGGACCGCAATCACAATGTCCGTTTCGGATTTGGCGCGGGCGTGGACGCCAAGCTGCATGACCCTTTCGAAGAACGCTACGGTTTCCCCCTGATCGAGGCCTGGGCCTGTACCGAGACCGGATCGGGTGGGGTCATCTGCGCCAATGAGGAACCGCGCAAGACGGGAACCGCCTGCTTCGGGCGACCCGCCAAGGAGGTTGAAGTTCGCGTCGTTGACGATGCGGGCAAGGACGTGCCCCCCGGCGAACGTGGTGAAATGCTCGTGCGCCGCGCCGGTGACAATCCGCGCTACGGCTTCTTCTCGGGCTATCTGAAAAACCGCGAAGCAACCAACGAGCTTTGGCAAGGCGGCTGGCTCCATACCGGTGACGTGGTGCAGCAGGACAAAGACGGATCGCTGCACTTTGTCGACCGCAAGAAGAACGTGATCCGCCGCTCGGGCGAGAACATCTCGGCAGTGGAAGTGGAATCGATCCTGAACCGTCACCCCGAGATCGCCTCCTGCGCCGCCGCTGCTGCCCCGGACGATGTACGCGGCGACGAAGTGGCCGTGTTCATCATTCTGGACGGCGCCGAAGGCAACAGCGCCAAGGCCGAAGAGATCGTGACCTGGGCGCTGGATCAGATGGCATACTACAAGGCCCCCGGCTGGATCGCCTTTGTCGAGGATCTGCCGCTGACCGCCACGCAGAAAATCCTCCGGGGTCAGTTGAAAGACCTGCTGGTGAAGACCTTTGAAACAGACGGGTTCATCGACACCAGACACCTGAAGAAACGCACAAGCTGATGGCCCGGCAAAAGCCCTATGACGGCGTTGTCGTCTGTGCGCCGGTCACCGTTCCCTATGCACGGTATTCCGACAAGACCGCGCACTGGTGGACCGGCAGTGCCCTGGCCGCCCTGTCGCGGCAGAGCGGGCTGGGGCCAGCCGATTTCGACGGTTTCTGTTTTGCCAGTTTCTCTGCCGGGCCGGACACGGTTGTCGGCATGGTGCAGCATCTGGGGCTCAGCCCGCGCTGGATGGATCACATCCCCACCGGCGGGGCCAGCGGCATCATGGCCCTGCGGCGCGCGGCCCGTGCGGTTCAGATGGGCGATGCCGACATCGTGGCCTGTGTCGCCGCCGACACCAACCAGATCGACAGCTTCCGCCAGACCTTGCAGGGCTTTTCGCGCTTTTCGCAGGATGCCACCTATCCCTATGGCTTCGGCGGACCCAACGCGACCTTTGCGCTGATCGCCGATAATTTCATGCGGGAATACGGCGTCTCGCGCGATGATTT
Organism: Sulfitobacter sp. IGS-18; assembly: GCF_059628195.1. Taxonomy (NCBI): domain Bacteria; kingdom Pseudomonadati; phylum Pseudomonadota; class Alphaproteobacteria; order Rhodobacterales; family Roseobacteraceae; genus Sulfitobacter; species Sulfitobacter sp. IGS-18. Next base: position 329,543 of record NZ_JCAQIH010000003.1, read on the forward strand.
TGCCAAGCTCTGCGTCGCGCAAAGGGACAATGCGCTGTCCAACCCCTTCGCGCTGATGAAAAAGCCCCTGACCCACGACCAATACATGCAGGCGCGGCCCATCTCCGACCCGATCCATCTGTTCGATTGTGTCATGCCCTGCGCCGGGGCCGAGGCCTTTATCGTGACAACCCCCGAAAAGGCGGAACAGCTGGGCCTGTCCACCGCGCGGCTGGCCGCGACGATCGAGCGGCACAATGCCTTTCCCGAAGACCCGGTGCAGACCCGCGGCGGCTGGGCGCGCGACATTGACGATCTGTGGTCGGCGGCGGGTTGTGGGCCACAGGATATGGATATGGTCCAGCTTTATGACGATTATCCGGTGATCGTGGCCATGCAACTGGCCGATCTGGGGTTTTGCGAAAAGCCGGAGCTTTCCCGGTTCATCGCAGACAACGATTTCACGATTTCTGGCTCTCTGCCGCTCAATACCAACGGCGGGCAGCTGTCTGCGGGTCAGGCCGGCGCCGCCGGCGGATTTCAGAACGTCACCGAAGGGTTGCGACAGATCCTGCAGACGCCCCTGGGCGATCAGGTGCCCGACGCCAGACGCGCGCTGATCTCTGGCTTTGGTCTGGTGAATTATGACCGCGGCATCTGCACCGGTGCCGCCGTTCTTGAGCAGGAGGTGCTGCGATGAGTGATCCGCTGACACCGCCAAAACGCAAGGACCCGCTGGTCGTCACCCGTGCGGGCCATGTCCCTCCTGCCCTGCGCAGCCGCGCGGCCACGGCGATGGCGGCGCGCGCCGGTCTGGGGCGCTTTGTGCTGCAGGTCTGTGACGATTGCGCGCGGGCAACCTATCCGCAGCGTGACCGCTGCCCGTTCTGCTGGGGCGAATTGCGCTGGCAGGATCAGCCCGACGGCGCAGTGATCGAGGCGGAGACCACGATACGCAGCTCCATCGACCTCTTCTTCAAGGACCATCTTCCCTGGCGCATAGGTTCCGCCCGGCTGGATGCGGGGCCGATGGCAACCGTGCATCTGCATGGGGATGTGGGTCAGGGTGACCGCGTCAAAATAGAACTGAAGCTTGACAGATCAGGCAATCCGGCACTCTTTGCCATGCCGGAAAAGGAGACGCCACATATGGCTGACGATCCCCAATTGCGGGTCTTTACCGCCGACCCGAAATATCGGCGCGTTCTGGTGACCGATGGCCGGACGGAAACCGGACAGGCGGTGGCCGAAGCCCTGCTCAAGGCGGGCGCAAAGACGGTCTTCCTCGGCAACGCCGACCCCCTGATGCGTTATCCCGGACAAGACCGGATCGAGGCCACCCCCGGGATCGAACCTGTCCGGCTGAGCCTGACCGATACCCGCAGCATCGAGGCGCTGGCCGGGCAGTTGGGCGGACGCGTGGACATCGTGGTGAATACGGCGCAGTTCGCCCGGCAAGGCGGCGTCGGGTTCGGGGGAAACCTGAACGATCTGCAATCCGGGCTGGATCTGGAAGTGACGGGCCTGATGCGGCTGGCGCAGGGGTTTGCCCCTGCCCTTTCCGGGCGCTCGGACGATGGCGATCGCTCCGCCGCGGCCTTTGTCGATATCGCCTCCATCCACGGGCTGACCGGACGGGCAGGCTTTGCCGGGTCCTCCGCCGCAGCCGCCGCGCGGCTTTCCCTTCTCGCAAGCCTTCGGGGTGAGATGGCCCGGACCGGCATTCGTGTCATCTCTGTCCTGACAGGCCCGGTGGATGACGGCTGGCATCAGAACGTGCCGCCCCCCAAAACCGCACCCGCCCAGATCGCACGCGCCGTCGTGACCGCCCTTCAGCAGGGGCAGGAAACCATCTGTGCCGACGAGGTCGCAAAGGACGTGCTGACCCGCTGGCAGGACGATCCGCTTCTGACAATTCGTGAGGAAAACAAATGAGCAAAACCGTACTTGCGGATCTTGCGGTGGCCCTGGCATCTGGCCAGGTGCGCGTCATCGACCTGACCAACACGCTCAGCCCGGATTTCCCGGTCATCGTGCTGCCGGCCGAGTTCGGCCAATGCGCCCCGTTCCGCATGGAAAAACTCTCACGCTACGACGCGGACGGGCCGGCCTGGTACTGGAACAACATTTCAATGAACGAACACACCGGCACCCATTTCGATGCCCCCGCGCATTGGGTGACGGGCAAGGATCTGCCATCGAACACGGTTGACGCCATCCCGGCGCAGGAATTTGTTGCACCTGCCGTGGTGATCGACATCTCGGCGGAATCCGCGGCAGACGCGGATTTTGTCCTGACACGCGATTTCCTCGAAAACTGGGAAACGGAACACGGCACCATCCCGCCGGACCACTGGATCGCCTTGCGCACGGACTGGTACAAACGGGTCGGCACGCCGGAGTACCTGAACCTGCTCGAAGACGGCGCGCATTCGCCCGGGCCGGATGCAGGCGCTGTCGAGTTTCTGGTTCACGACCGCAAATGCGTCGGCCTGGCGGTCGAGACGGTCGGCACCGATGCCGGACAGGCAAGCACATTCAATCCGCCCCTGCCCGCCCATTCGATCCTGCACGGCAACGGCAGGTTCGGCCTGCAATGCCTGACCAACCTGGACAAGCTGCCGACCTTCGGCGCGATCATTGTGGCATGCCCGCTCAAGATCGAGGGCGGTTCGGGCAGCCCCTTGCGCGTGGTCGCCCTCGTCGAAGGAGAAGCCGCGTGAAGACAACTCTGATCACCGGGGGAAACTCCGGCATTGGCGCCGCAATCGGCGATCTGCTGCGCGCGCGGGGCGAAAGTGTCGTGTCGCTGGGGTTGGAAATGCCCGCTGCCGGGCAGGAAAATCTGTATGGCTATACGGTCGATCTGACCGATGCGGCGGCCACCGCCAAGGTGGCAGCAGAGATTGCCGCCGATCATGCGATTGATGCCGTGGTCCACAACGCAGGCGCGATCCTGCCCGCCCTGTTGTCCGATGCAAACCCGAATGACGTTCTGACATTGGCGCAATTGCATCTGGCCGCCCCCATGGCGCTGACACAGGCTGTCCTGCCGGGCATGACGGAACGTGGGTTCGGGCGCATCCTGTTCATCACTTCCCGCGCCTCGATGGGGATGCCGACCCGCTCCGCCTATGCCGCGACAAAGGCCGGTGTGCATGGTTTGATGCGCACCTGGGCGCTTGAACTGGCCCCCAGCGGGATCACGGTCAACGCCATCGCCCCCGGCCCGGTCCTGACCGAGAATTTCTGGGGCATCGTGCCCAGGGACGGCGAGTTGCAGGAAAAAATCGCCAATGGCGTGCCGGTCCGGCGCATCGGCACACCCGAGGACATCGCCAACGCGGCCGGGTTCTTTCTGGATAGAAATGCCAGCTTTGTCACCGGTCAGGTGCTGTATGTCTGTGGCGGCGCAAGTCTTGGCGGGCAGCCCTCCTGACCTGGCCTGTGCGCTTGGCAGGCATTCCGGCCAGCCCTGACGCCTGAAGCAGCGATGACCGGGCGAGATTTATGAGGCCGACCGCGACGCATCGTCAATGATGAACTGCCATCCGGCAGCGCCGTAATCACGCAGCACTTCGATGCCGCCGCCGGTCAGGTTCTGCACTTTCCCTTCCGGATCGGTAAGCTCAAGCTTCCAGTGATTGGTTGACAGCGCGATGTCCTGATGGAGGACATGGATGCGGTTGCCGATCTCGATCCTGGGTTTCAGCGCAAGAAGCCCCTCGTAATCACCCCTTGTGGCCGCCTTGCCGTGAAGCGTTGCACCGTCCGGATTGATATAGGTGACATCCTCAGCATAAAGCGCAACCAGACCTTCAAGGTCGCCTGCGTTGAACCTTTCCTGCCAGGCGTCATAGACTTTTTCCAGCTCGGTGACCGGCGCAGTATCGCCCTTGGTCTGTGCAAAGAGGTCATTTGCAGACAGCCCCGCACCACTGGTCAGAAACCCTGTACCTAGGAGGCGGAGAAAGCGGGCACGGGTCACGCCCTCTGCTGCGGCCTCATCTGTTGCGCAGGGTCCAGGGGCGTCGGAGGGTACTTCGCGGTATCCATTTCTGATCGAATTCAACATCTGTATGGCCTTTCCCAAAGCATATGTAGTCAAAAGGCTAATGATGCAAAAAATGGCGGTCCATTTCGGATCAGGTTGATTATTGTGCGCTTTCGGCCAGCGTTGATGCCACCGGCCCCCTGCCAGGTTCAATCAGATCACCCCTCCGGCACGTTGACAGCAATTTATTTTATATATAAAATAAATTCAGCCGGTATCTTCGGAAATCCGGCAAGACGCCTTATTGGAGATCCTTCCGGACCGGGCGACGATCCGCAAAGAGAGATATGACCAACCGTATGGGAAAGTTCAGTATCGACCGTCGCGCCTATGACGACGTGGTGATCACGACGCCCGTCAGTCTTCCCTACGTCAGGTTCAGCGAACAATCCGCGCATTGGTGGATCGGACGGGCCTTGCGGGGCCTGGTGGACGGATCGGGCATTGAAGCGCGCGACATCGACGGTTTCTGCCTGTCCAGTTTCACCACAGCGCCCGACACCGCGATTGGCCTGGCCGAACATCTGGGGCTCAGCGTCCGGTGGCTGGACCATGTACCCCTTGGCGGTGCCAGCGGGATCACCGGGGTCCGACGTGCCGCACGCGCCGTCCAATCCGGTGACTGCGATGTCGTGGCCTGCATCGGTGCCGACACCAACCAGCGCGGGTCATTCGGCAATACCTTGGCCAATTTTTCACGGTTCTCGCAGGATGCGGTCTATCCCTATGGCGCGGGTGGCACCAATGCCAGCTTTGCCCTGATCGCCCGCAATTACATGGAACAATTCAATGTAAGCCGCGCGGATCTGGGACGCATTGCCGTGGCGCAGCGGTCCAATGCCCTGAAGAACCCCCATGCTTTGATGAAAGAGCCACTGACGCTCGATCAATACATGAACGCACGGCCGATCGCCGATCCGATCCATCTGTTCGACTGCGTGATGCCCTGCGCCGGGGCCGAGGCTGTGCTGGTCATGCGGCAAGACACGGCCCGGGCCTGCGGCATTGCCGGTGCCAGACTGCGCAGCAGCATCGAACGCCACAACGCACGGTCGATTGATCCCATGCAGACCTCCGGCGGCTGGGTGGAGGACGTGGGCGAACTCTACAGCATGGCCGGTGTCGGACCCGATGACATCGACGTGGTGCAGACCTATGACGATTATCCGGTGATCTGCATGATGCAGATGGAAGATCTGGGCTTTTGCAGGAAGGGTGAAGGAGCGGAATTTGTCCGCAGCCATGATCTGCGGATCGAAGGCGACTTCCCCCACAATACCTCCGGCGGCCAGCTGTCCTGCGGACAGGCCGGCGCAGGGGGGTCCTATGTCGGGTTGACCGAAGCGGTGCGCCAGGTTCTGGGAACGGCAGGCGACACACAGGTCAAGGGCGCAAACCTTGCCCTGGCGTCCGGCTTCGGGATGATGACCTATACCAGGGGTCTGTCTTCCTGCGCGGTCATTCTGTCGGGGGAGGGCGCATGACCGACCGCCCCTCAGATCAGAACCTGCCGCCCTACCCGCCATCCGCCAGCGGCGCATTCTATGATGCGATTGCCGCAGAAGGGCGGTTCGCATTGCAAAGATGCACGGATTGCGCGCAGTTCCTCTATCCCGCACATGATGTCTGTCCGTCCTGCCTGTCGACCGATCTGCCGCTGGTTGATGCCCCGCCGCAGGGTCGGATCGCCAGCGAAACAACGATCCGGGCCACCACCAATCCCTATTTTCAGGACCGCCTGCCGATCAGGATCGGCCTGGTGATCCTCGACTGCGGACCCTCGATGATCGCCTTTCTCGACGATGGCGCGGGAATGGGCGACCGCATCGGCGTGTCTTTCCGTCCGGATGCCTTCGGCCGGGCGATGGCCTGGGCGAAGTGACCCGGAAATCGCCCGCGCAAATTGCAGGTAAATGGCCACCTCGCCCGGGTCTGTCAGGATAATTCCCGCCGCCATATAATATGCTGAGAAATATTTTTACTTGTAAAATACTTTGATGCCGTCATTATCGGTTAACAAGGATTCGCCCGAAGAATGCAAAAAAGCCGGGTCCGGACAGCATGATTTCATGTTGAAGACCGCAGGGCAGCGCAGACGGCATTTCAATTTCATCACTCAAGGGGAGAAAAAATGATGAAGACCAAGACAGTATTTCTGAAAGGCCTCGCCGCGATCATCGCGACGGGTACAATTCTTGCCACGCCACTGGCCGCCGAGGAGGTTACTCTGCGCGGTGTGAGCTGCTTTCCAATCGGCGCCCCTCCTGGTGTGCCCTTCGAAAATCTCGTGACCGAGATCAACGAAAAGGGCAAAGGGATCGTTCAGATCGACCTTCTGGGCGGCGCGCCCGCCATCGGCAGCCCGTTCCAGGTTGTCGAACGCATGGCCCAGGGGGCCTATGACATTGCCGGCTGTCCCGAGGCCTTCTTTGGCAATATCATTCCCGAAGCGCCCGCGCTCCGGCTTCAGGAGAAGACCTTTGCCGAACTGCGCGAGAACGGCGCGATCGACTATTTCCAGGAGATTTCGAACAAGAAGAACGTCCAGTTCGTCGGCCGCCACCACGATGACGGCGCGTTCAACCTGTTCCTCGCCGAGGGCAAGGCCATCGACAAGGCCGACCTGACCGGTCTGAATCTGCGGGTGTCGCCTGTCTACACGGCCTTCTTCAAGGCACTGGGTGCCTCGGTACAGCGGTCCTCAATGCCCGAGGTTTATACCCTGATGGAAAGCGGCGCGGTTGACGGCTACGGCTGGTCGGTGCGCGGCATCTCTCCGTCCTGGTATCCGGTCACGAAATATCGTGTCGAACCCGGCGTCTACCGCGCGTCCATCCATACGGTTGCTAACATGACCAAATGGAATGCGCTCAGCGACGAGGCCCGCGCCGTCATCAACGACGTGGTGATCGGCTGGGAGAACAAGATGGAAGGCACCAGCGACTATGCCAAGCAGCTGGATGCGGAGATGCTCAAGGTGTTCGAGGAAAACGGCATCGAAACCATCACACTTGAGGGCGAAGAAGCCGACAAATGGGTCAGCATGGCGCGTGAAACCGCCTGGGACGAATTCATCGAGCAGAACCCCGAGACCGGGCCAAAGCTGAAAGAGCTTTTCACAGCAGCCCAATAAACCAACCAACGCAAATTCCGGCAGACCGTCGCCTGATGGTCTGCCGGGCTTGCCTGCCTGCAACACGAGCCGGAGAACGTCATGCCTTCGCTTATCGACAGATTCGAAACCGTCTTTGAGAAATTCAACCTGTTTGTCGCCATCTGCGTGGCCGGGTCGATCGGCGTTTTCGCAATCCTCGTCCCCTTCGATTTTTTCTTGCGCAAACTGGGCCTGCGCGGTCTGGAATGGTTGAACGAAGGCGCTGAATACGGGCTTTACGCAGGGGTGTTCCTGTCGTCGGCCTGGGTGCTCTACAAAGGGGCCCACGTGCGCGTCGACATCATCCTGACCGCAATTCCAGCCTGGCTCGGCGCCAGGGTGGAACGTGCAATTGACCTCTTCGGCTCGCTGCTATGCCTCTGCATGGCCTATTTCGGGGCCAACGGCACGCTCAGCAGCTATGCCTTCGGCTCCCTGCCGGACAAGGACCTGCAAATCCCCAACTGGATTGTTCTTGCCGTCTTCACGCTGTCATTCCTCATGCTCGCCATCGAATTCCTGTTCCGGTTTCGACGTGCGGGAATGTCCGACCATAAAATCTCTACAGACATAGGATTCTGATGATGGAATGGTATTCTGCCCTTGTCCTGCTGCTCGGGATCGTCTGCTTCTTTCTGTTCCTCGGCCTGCCGGTTGCCTTTGCCTTCATGGCCGCGAACATCATCGGCACCGCCCTGTTCATCGGTGGCCTTGCGACAATGGGGGACTGGACGATTGCCTCCCTGTCGCTTCAGAGCATGCCGATGGAATTTCACGAGGCGATATCCTATTCCCTCGCGACCATCGCCCTGTTCCTGCTGATGGGGGAAATCCTGCTTGAGACAGGGGTCGCCTTCAAGGCCATCGGCGCAATCGAGCGCATGATCTCGCGGGTGCCGGGCCGGCTGGCCATCGTGTCCATCGTCGGCGGAACAGTATTTTCCTCCCTCTCCGGATCGACCGTGGCGAACACCGCAATCCTGGGCAAGGTCCTTTTGCCGGACATGCTCAGGCGCGGCTACAAACCTGCCATCGCGATGGGCCCGATCATGGCGGTGGGGGGCATCGCCATGTTGATCCCGCCCTCGTCGCTGGCGGTGCTGCTGGCAAGTATCTCGCAGAAATCCGTGGCCCTGCTTCTGGTCGCCGGTATCATCCCCGGCTTTCTGATGGCGATGAGCTTCTTTGCCTATGTGATCATCCGGTGCACCATCAATCCTGATCTGGCACCCCCCTTCGAAACCGATACCAGCTATCTGGACAAGCCGCTGACCATCACGGTCAACAGCCGGCGCCGCACCCTGTGGTCCTGGACATACCAGGGCCGCTCGCTGCGCATGGTGAACCGTCTCTTGCCGACGATCATCTACATCCTCCCGCTGTTCAGTATCTTCATTGTTGTGGTCGGCAGCATCCTGACGAACTTTGCTTCGCCGACAGAAGCCGCCGCAATGGGCTGCCTCGCTGCATTCGGTGCCTGCCTGTTCTTCCGGCTGTTCAAGAGCACGATCACGATCACCGGCATTGAAGGCGCCGATTTCGGCTGGGCCGAGGTAGGCAAGGCGCTGATGGAAACGGCCAAAGTCAACACCATGATCATCTTCATCATTGCCGGGTCGCTGGTGTTTACCCAGGCGATGGCCGTCTCGGGCGCCACCCAGGGGCTGCTCCAGGCCATGACCGCACTCGATCTTTCGGCGCTCTCGGTGGTGCTGTTCATGATCCTCATCCTGCTCTTTCTCGGGGCCTTCATGGATCAGGTCAGCATGTTGCTGCTCACCCTGCCGTTCTTCCTGCTGGGGCAAACCTCGCTTCAGGCGATCTATGACATTGGTCCGATCTGGCTCATGGTCCTGATCCTGATCACGATGGAGATCGGGCTGCTGACGCCACCCTTCGGCCTGCTGCTCTTCGTCATGCGGGGCGTCGCGCCGGAAGGGATCACGATCGGCCAGATCATCAACTCGGCACTGCCCTTCATCCTGATCGAACTGGCGGTACTTGCGCTTCTGATCTTCGTGCCGTCGGTCGCCACATGGCTTCCCAACCTGATCAAGTAGGACTGCAATCCATGTCTGCAGACACACCGCCCGTCACGCATCCCGCCTGCCCTGATCGTTACGACGACGTCGTGGACGGATTTGCGCCACAGGACCGGACACTGCGGACAATGCTGCAACGTCAGGCCGACCGCTACGGCGACCGGCCTTTCGTGACCTGCGGTGGCGTCAGTTGGACGTTTTCCCGCGCCGCCGAGGTCGCCCGCGACTGGGGCGCGCGGCTGGGTGCGGCGGGGATCAGCGCGGGCGACCGCGTGCTGATCCACTGCAACAACCGCGCCGAATTCCTGCAGGCCTACCTGGGGGCCACCTGGATCGGGGCCATCGCCACCCCGGTCAACACCGCCTTTCGCGGCGCACAGCTTGCCCATGTTCTGGCAAACGCCGGGCCCAAGCTGCTGATCGTGGAAGAGCAGTTTCAGCACGCCTACGACGATCTGGGCGCGGATGCGCAGCTGCCACCGCTGCTCTGGCCCGTCACGGCGGAGGGCATTCAGACCAGCGGTTCAACGGCGCAAGCGGCGGACATTCTTGCCGTGCAGCCGGGCGATACCGCCGCAATCCTCTACACCTCGGGCACCACCGGCCCGTCAAAGGGCGTCTGCTGCCCGCAGGCGCAATTCTTCTGGTGGGGCATCTATTCGGCCCGCGCACTGGGCGTGCGCGAAGGCGATGTGCTGATGACCGCGCTTCCGGTGTTCCACACCAATGCGCTCAACGCCTTTTACCAGGCGCTGCTGATGGGTTGCGAATATGTGCTGCTGCCGAAATTCTCGGCCTCCGGCTATTGGACATCCGCGGTGGAATGCCGTGCCACCGTGACCTATCTTCTGGGGGCAATGGCCGCGATCCTGATGGCCCAGCCTGAGCGGCCCGGGGACCGCAAACATGTCATTCGCACCGCCCTGGGTGGCGGTGTTCCCGCCCGCGATCAAGAGAAGTTCTTTCACCGTTTCGGCATTCCGCTGGTCGATGGCTATGCCTCCACCGAAAGCAATTTCCTCTTCTACAACCCCTACCCCTCTCCCCGTCCCGGCAGCATGGGCAAGCTCGCCAAGGGGGCCCATGCCATGGTGGCCGACGAACACGACATGCCGGTCCCCGACGGCACGGCGGGCGAACTGCTGCTGCGCCCGACAGAGCCGCATTCCTTTGCTTCGGGATATTTCGGCATGCCGGAAAAGACGGTCGAGGCCTGGGCCAACCTGTGGTTCCACACCGGTGACCGGGTGGTCCGCAACCCCGACGGGTATTTCAGCTTCATCGACCGGATGAAGGACGCGATCCGCCGCCGGGGCGAGAATGTATCGTCATGGGAGGTTGAACAAGCCATCATGACCCATGACGCGATTGAGGCCTGCGCGGTCTATCCGGTGCCATCGGAACTGGGCGAAGACGAAGTTGCAACGGCAATCCAGCTGAAGGAAGGGCAAACCCTGCCCCCGCTGGATCTGATCCAATACCTGGAAACACGCCTGGCCCATTTCGCGGTGCCGCGCTATGTCCGGCAGATGCAGGCCATGCCCCTGACCGAGAACGGCAAGATCAAGAAGGTCGTGCTGCGCGAGGAAGGAATTGTGCCGGACATGTGGGATCTGGAAACCACGGGCTACAAGGTCAAACGCTGACCCCTGCCCGCTTGCGGCCCCTCTCGACCAATATTGTCAATGTGGAACGCGGCCTGGCCCGGGTACAGGCCAGGCCCCGTTCGATCCTGTCAGTTTACAGGTATTTGCCTGACAACAACGCCCCACAACCCGGCACATGCGGCTTGAGGTTCAGCTTTGTCAGCATCTGATGGGTTGTCGCCACGGCGGCCGACACCACGGGAATCCCGCATTCATCCTCGACCTTCTGGATCGCGGCAAGCGAGGGCATCTGCACGCAGGCCGACAGCACCAGCGCGTCGATGTTCTTGAGGTTCGCACGTTTGTAGATCTCGGTCAGGTTCATCGGATCCTGCGCGGCGACCTCAAGGTTGTCGGGAATCTCAAGCGCGATACTGTCGGTCACCTCGATCCCCTCAGCCGTGATGTAATCCGCGACCATATCGGTCAAGGGGCGCATGTAGGGCGTCACGATCGAAACCCGCTTGGCCCCCATCAGGTGCAGCCCGTCGACCAGCGCTCCGGCAGAGCTGACAACCGGCGCGGGATGGCCGTTGTCCACGGTCACCTGATGCAGGCGCTTCTGGCTTTCGCGGTGATATCCCCGCCCCATCGACATGATCGCAACCAGACAGGCATAGCCCATCACATCGACCGCCGCATCGCTCAGCTCCAGCGCGCAGCGGTCGCTGTCCTTGTCCATCGCGGCCAGCTCTTCCTTGGTGACCTTCTTCATCCGCATCCGGCTGGAGTGGAAGGAAAACCGCTCAGGATAGAGCGTTTCACGCGACCGCAGCATCGCCGGGATCTCACGTTCCATCGTCAGGTTCGATGACGGAACGATCTGCCCGATCTTCAGGGTCTGATGCATGTTTTCCATGTCAGTCCCCGATCTTCACAACCGGATTGCGCAGCACGCCGATGCCATCGACACCGCATTCGATCACGTCACCGGGCCACATCCATTCCTGCGGATCGCGCCCCGCACCCACGCCTGCCGGGGTGCCGGTGGCGATGATGTCGCCGGGCTCCAGCGTGATGCCGGAGGAGATATCGGCAATCAGCGTCGGGATATCGAACAACAGATGCTTGGTGTTCGACCGCTGCTTTTCCTCGCCGTTCTTTTTCAGCCAGAGCGTCAGGTCATGCGGGTCTGCAATATCCTCCGCAGTCACGATCGCGGGGCCAAAGGGGCAATAGCTGTCCTGCCCTTTCGAGAAAATCCACTGCCCCGCGCGCCGGTTGTCGCGGGCCGAAACATCGTTGATCACCGAATAGCCAAAGACATGGCTCATTGCGTCATCCTTGGAAATCCGCGTCGCGCGCTTGCCGATGATCACGGCCAGCTCCACCTCCCAGTCCAGCATCTGCGTCATCGACGCATTGTGCTGGATCGGCTCACCGGTTGCGATCACGCTGGTTGGCGGCTTGGAAAAGACCACCGGTTCCTTGGGCAGGTCCTTGGAGGTGTCCAGCGACTTGGCGCTTTCCGCGACATGTTCGACATAGTTCAGACCGATGCCAAAGATGTTCTTGCGCGGACGCGGGATCGGCGCCAGCAGGCGCACGTTTTCCTCCGGCACCGCAATCCCTGCGGGCCGCGCATCTGCCGTATCCGACAGGGCCTGCTTGATCGCCCGAAGCGCATCGGGACCGAGGTCGATCAAGGTCAGCATGTCAGCGGGCAGCGCCGCGCCAACCGCCTCGCCCAGATATTCAACGTCGATGACAAGGCCGTCCTGCACGACGCCAAGACGCCCTTCGCCTGCGACACCGTCGCGATAGGTAACTAGTTTCATTTTGGTATCCTGTATTTATCCGTTGACGACCTGATGGCCGCCGTTGTCTTCCAAAGCCTGTTCCGCGTAGAAGCCGAGCTTTCGCATGGTCGGCAGGTCGTGGAACGAGAACAGGCAGGCATCCTCGCCGCTTTGCGTGTTGCAATGCTCGTGCCACATCCAGGGCGGCACGCAGAAGATGTCCTTTTCCTTCCAGTCGAACCGCTTTCCGTTGATCACGGAATAGCCTTCGCCCTTGGCCACCTGATAGATGATGTTGCCGGTATGGCGGTGCGCCTTGGTGTGCTCGGACGGGCGCAACAGTTGCATGTTCGCGCCCATGGTCAGCATCGGATCCGCCCCGGTCTTGGGGTTGATATAGCGCATGATCACCCCGTCATAGGGCGACCCGTCAGTCACCTTGGCGTAGTTCTGCAACGCCTCATAGGTCTGGTCCCAGCGGAATTTCAGCAGCGGCGAATAGGGCTGGTCCCATTTGTCCAGCTCGGGCATCAGCGCGGGGGAACCATAGGTCGCCGGACTGTCGTCCAGCGGCAGGTTGCTGGCCTGATAATCCTCCGGATGCACCTCGTAGAAGTTCGCCTCAAGCGCGTTGGTCAGCGGAATGTCCAGCCCGTCCTGCCACAGGCAGGTGCTGCCGTCTTCCTCGATCCCGTGCTCATGCCATGTGCCGTTGGGCGTCAGCACGAAATCCTTCGCGCCAAGGCTCATCTTGTGGCCCTCGACAATCGTATAGGCGCCGGTGCCTTCCATGATGAACCGCAAGGCCGAGGCCGCGTGGCGGTGGGCGCCTGCGCGTTCGCCCGCTTTCATCGTCTGGATGCCCGAGAACAGCCAGCCGCAGGCGGCGCTGACCTCGCGCCGCTTGGGGTTGCGCAGATAGACAACACGCCGGCCCGCATCCTCGGGGCGCACCAGATCAATCGCGCGCAGAACCTGCGGACGCAGGTCGTCCCAGCGCCACAACACGGGATCGGACGTCGGCGTCGGCTCCCAGGGCTCGATCGAGTTGGCAACGGTCCAGAGCGCGCCGGTGTCCTGCTTTGCCAGATCCTCGTAATAGGCCTCCAGTTCCGGCGTGTCGCGCACCCGTGCGCGGCCCAGAACGTCGTCTTTATCGGCAGTATCAGTCATGGTTTCCTCCAGTCTTGATTAGATTAGGATTCTTCGCTGTCGTCCGGCATCGGCACAGCGTTCAGGTCCGGCGCGGGGGCCGGGCCGGTTTTCAGATTGACGGCAGCCTGCGGCACCTGATTGACCCGCAGGTCGAAAATATCGAACCGGTTATAATGGCCGGTGATGTCATGCATCTGCTTGGGCTGGATGCATTTGCCCAGGTCGATCTCGGCATAGACGATGCCTTCGTCGTCGATCAGGCCGGGGACAACCTCGCGCCCGTCGGGGCCGATGATCCCGGAATAGGCGCTGGATTTGCGCTCCAGCATATCGCGGGCATCCGGGCGGATCTCTTCCATCGCCGTGATGATCTCGTCCGAGACCGTCGAGGTGGCAGTCACCGTAAAGACCTTGCCTTCAAAGCTGTGCGACATGCTGCGCAGCTTGATTGCCTCGGCCATGTCGTAATCCTTCGGTGCCACCGGCAGCGAGATATAGCTGGCGGTGTGTACAAGCTCGCCCTGCGCCAGCAGAGTGAACCGCGCCAGCGTATTGGTGTTCTCGCCACAGGCGAGCCCGCCCAACGGGCCAATTTCCGTGTCATAGACCCTGAGGCTGGACCCGTCGCCCCCCGTCCAGGTCAGTTTCTCCGCCCAGGTGGGCACCAGCTTGCGATGCTTGCCCAGGATCGCGCCATCCGGCCCGATGAACAGCAAGGTATTGTAAAGCGCGCCCAGCGACACGGGGCTGCGCTCGTTCAGCCCCATCACGACATAGCAATTGTTCGCCCTGGCGGCGGCCTGAACCTTCGCCACTTCGGGACCATCGGCAAAGACCGAGGCCCGCACAAGTTTCTCGAACCACGCGCTGCCCGTCACCGGATCGGTGATCCAGTTCCAATAGGAGTATCCGGGGATGAACACCTCCGGAAACACCACAAGCCGCGCGCCGTTTCCGGCCGCCTCGCCAATCAGGCTTACGGCCTTTTCCACGGTCTTGCCCGCATCCAGAAACACAGGGCTCGCCTGAACCGCCGCAGCCGTGAACTTCGGAAAGTCATTCAATGGCAACATTTCGTCTTCACCTTCCAGATTGGATTGCGCCGACATGCGCAAGGGCGCGGGAATCGGCATCAAGGATGTTCGTGTCCGGGCCCGTCCGCCTGCGCGCCGCCCCACTGAGCGGGCAAGTGGCACGACTCACCTGACCCCGTGAATCGATCATGAAGGACAACGCCGCAGCTGACGAGGTCATCTTGGCACCTCTGGCGTTATCCACATGATTCTGAATTGTTTTTTTCCTCATATTCGATTTATTCGCTCGAAGTAGAAAACTGATCGTTGACTTATTTTACATATAAATCTATTCATTACCATACTTTTTTTGGAGAGATGATGATGGCTGAACGATCCTTTGCGAAAGAAGTCGAAGACCTGAGGCTTGGAGAGGGCGACCTGTTCCGCGGTGAGGGCATTCTGGCGATCACAAAGGCCCTGCTGCAATCCGGTGTCGCCTATGTCGGCGGCTATCAGGGATCGCCGATTTCGCACCTGATGGACGTGCTGGCAGATGCCAATGACATCCTCGACGACCTCGGCGTGGTCTTTCAAAGCTCGGCCAGCGAAGCAACCGCAGGCGCGATGCTCTCGGCTTCCGTCATGTATCCCCTGCGCGGTGCAGTGGCGTGGAAATCCACCGTCGGCACCAATGTCGCCTCCGACGCCCTGTCAAACCTTGCATCCGGCGGCGTCACCGGCGGCGCGATGGTGATCGTCGGCGAAGACTACGGCGAAGGTTCCTCCATCATGCAGGAGCGCACCCACGCCTTTGCGATGAAATCCCAGATGTGGTTGCTGGACCCGCGCCCCGATCAGGCCTGCATGGTCAACCTGATCGAAAAGGGTTTCCAGCTGTCGGAAGCCTCCAACACCCCGGTGATGCTGCAGGTGCGGGTGCGGTCCTGTCACATGACGGGCGAATTTGAATGCAAGGACAACAAGCGCCCCGAATTCACCCTGCGCGACGCGATGAACAATCCCGAACGCGATCTGGGCCGCATCGTTCTGCCGCCCGCCGCCTATGAGCATGAAGTCGAAAAGATCAAGGTGCGCATGCCCGCCGCCATCGACTTTATCCGCGACCAGAAGCTGAACGAATTCTTCGGCCCCACCGGCAAGGATAAGACCGGCAAGACCGGGCTCATCGTCGTCGGTGGCATGTACAACAGCACCATCCGCGCGCTGCAGTTCCTCGGGCTGTGCGATGCCTACGGCAATTCGCGCGTGCCCATCTACGTGATGAACGTGGCCTATCCGACCATCAAGTCCGAAGTCGACGCATTCTGCGAAGGTCTGGATGCCGTCCTTATGATCGAGGAAGGGCAGCCCGAATATATCGAACAATCCATCTCGACGGTTCTGGCCCGCACGAAAAGCCCGACAGAGGTGCATGGCAAAAATTACCTGCCGATGGGTGGCGATTATACCGCCGCCGTCCTGACCGAAGGGATCGGCCGTTTCCTTGAGGATCATGAGCCAAAACAGCTTGGCAACCGCGCCCCGGTGCCCGATCCCGTCCCGATCCTGACCAATCCGGTGATCGAACGGCTGGGCGAGGTTGTCCCGGCGCGACCGCCGGGCCTGTGTACCGGCTGCCCCGAACGGCCGATCTTTGCCGCCATGAAAATGGTCTTCGAGGAAACCGGCACACACCATGTCTCGGCGGACATCGGCTGTCACCTCTTCTCGATCCTGCCGCCCTTCAACCTCGGTGCCACCACCATGGGCTTTGGCCTTGGCCCGGCCTCGGCGGCGGCCTTCAACGTCAAGGGGGCCAAACGCTC
This sequence comes from Sulfitobacter sp. IGS-18, assembly GCF_059628195.1. NCBI lineage: Bacteria > Pseudomonadati > Pseudomonadota > Alphaproteobacteria > Rhodobacterales > Roseobacteraceae > Sulfitobacter > Sulfitobacter sp. IGS-18. The sequence goes on from NZ_JCAQIH010000003.1 coordinate 346,154, forward strand.
GATCTCGATCATGGGCGACGGCGGGTTCTGGCACAACGGGCTGACCAGCGGCATCGGCAACGCGGTCTTCAACAAGCACGACGGCGTCTTTGTCATCGTCGACAACTTCTATTCCTCGGCCACCGGCGGTCAGGACATCCTGTCGTCCCGCGCGCTGAACAAGCGCCGCAACACCAACAATTCCATCGTGGATGCGGTCAAGGGGATCGGTGCCAAATGGGTCCGTCAGGTGGACCACACCTATGACGTGACCAGGATGCGCGATGTGCTGAACGAGGCGCTGACCACCGATGCCGAAGGCCCCAAGATCATCGTGGCGTCGTCGGAATGCATGCTGAACAAGCAGCGCCGCGAAAAGCCGAAGGTCGCCAAGGCGATCAAGGGCGGCCAGCGGGTGATCAAAGAGAAATTCGGCGTCGACGAAGATGTCTGCACCGGCGATCACGCCTGCATGCGGCTGTCGGGCTGCCCCTCGCTGTCGATCAAGGAACTGGACGATCCGCTGCGCGACGATCCCGTTGCCTCCATCGACGACACCTGCGTGGCCTGCGGCAACTGCGGCGAAGTGGCGGATGCCGCCGTGCTCTGCCCCTCCTTCTTCCGCGCCGAGGTCACCCATAACCCGACTGGCTGGGACAGGTTCCGGGCCAGGTTCTCCGGCTCCGTGATCCGCTACCTGCAAGACCGCCGCGAAAAGCGCGCGGTCAGCTTTGAGGCATAGACAGATGAAAGATGACACCGTCAAACTGGGCCTGAAGCCCGCTGGCCCCGCAACAGAGCGGCCGATTTCCATCGCCATTGTCGCGATGGGCGGTCAGGGCGGCGGCGTTCTGACCGGCTGGATCGTGGCGCTTGCAGAAGCCCACGGCTGGGTGGCGCAATCCACCTCCGTTCCCGGCGTGGCCCAGCGAACCGGGGCCACCATCTATTACGTCGAGATGATGCGCCCCGGCGCGGGCGGACAAAAACCGGTGCTGGCACAGATGCCCACGCCCGGCGATGTCGATGTGGTGATCGCATCGGAATTCATGGAAGCAGGCCGCTCGATCCTGCGCGGTATCGTGACACCCGACCGGACCACCCTGATTGCTTCCAGCCACCGGTCGCTTGCGATCAGCGAAAAGATGGCCCCCGGCGACAGCATCGCGGACAGCAGCGCCGTCAGTGATGCCATCGGTGTGGTCGCCAAACAGGAAATCGTCTTCGACATGAACGCGATGGCGGTCAGGAACGGCTCTGTCATCTCCTCCGCCATGTTCGGCAGCCTTGCCGCGTCAGGCACCCTGCCTTTTGAGCGGGAGGCCTATTACGATGTGATCCGCAAGGGCGGCAAGGGCATCGAGGCCAGCATCCGCGCCTTTGACGCCGCCTATGACCGGACCACAAACGGCGCAGAACCGGAGCCGACCGATACGGCAGACACCGCCACCCCCGTTGCCGCACTGCCTGACAGCTTGCGCGACAAACGGGCCAACGCCCTGCTCACCCGCCTGCGTGCGGAACTTCCCGAACAGGCCCATGCCATGGCCTATCTGGGTCTGCAAAAGGTCGTCGATTTTCAGGATGCCGCCTATGGCGCTGAATATCTCGATATCCTGCGCGATCTCACCAAGTCGGACAGCGCGGCAAATGGCGCCGAACACGGCTTTGCCTTCACCGCAACTGCCGCCAAATACCTCGCCAATGCGATGGCGTATGACGATGTCATCCGCGTCGCCCGCATCAAGACGCAAAGCGCGCGGCGCCAGCGCGTGGCAGATGAGGTCGGCCTGCAGGACGGTCAGGTCCTCAACACCACCGAATTCATGCACCCCCGCATGGAAGAAGCCGCATCAACCCTGCCCGCCGGGCTGGCCAACTGGCTGAAATCGCGCAAATCCCTTTATGCCTGGCTGGACCGGCGCATCAACAAGGGCCGCCGCGTCCACACCTACCGCCTGACCGGGTTCCTGCCGCTGCATTTTGTCGGTGCGCTCAAGGTGATACGCCGCAAATCCCTGCGCCACAAAACAGAAGTCGCCCACCGCGATGCCTGGCTGGCCGATGCCTCGCAGGCGCTGGCGCGCAACTATGATCTCGGCATCGCGATGCTCACCTTCCGCCGCCTGATCAAGGGCTATTCAGACACCCATGTCCGGGGGCATTCCAAGTTCGACAAGGTCATGCAGACCACAAAGTCCATCGCGGCCCGCGATGACGCAGCGGAATGGGCGCAACGTCTTTTGACTTCTGCGATCAAGGATCCGTCCAGCAAGGATCTGGACGGCACGATCATGACAATTGAAAGTTTTTCGAGCACATGAACAAGATCGACAAACCCGCGCCGTTTCCCCGTCCTCTGGATCGTGCGGATATCCCGTTTCCCGGCTGGAGCTACAAGCACATATTCCGCCACGGCCAATGCGACCCTGCGGGCATTGTCTATACGCCAGAATTCTTCAACGTGTTCAACCACGCCATCGAAGCATGGTTTTCCGACTGCCTTGGCCTTTCCTATTATGATTTCCTCGGCCCCCGCCGCACCGGGCTGGGCTATGTCAACGCCCATGCCGAATTCTTCTCGCCGGTCAAAATGGGCGAGGAAGTCGAATATTTTATCCGGGTCTCCAGGATCGGCAGCAAGTCTTACGCGCTGGAACTGAACGCGATGCTTGGCGAGACGGAGGCTTTGCGCGGGCTCTTTACAACCGTGACCACCTGCCTGGACACACATTCATCCATCGACATACCAGCCGACCTGAGAGGCGCATTGAACCAATATGTATTCTCGGATAATGCCTAGTATGTAAAAATATGGAAATGCAGATAGATCGATGATGGCCCGTGACCCGGCTCAGGATAGTTCAAAACACCGCAAGGACGACACCCGGCTCTGGCTCAGCGTGCTGGATGTCTATAATTTCGTCTATCCCGAAGTGAACCGGCAGCTCAAGGAGCAGACGGGCATCAGCGTTTCGAAATTCGATGTGCTTGCACAATTGGCCCGCTACCCCGACGGTCTGAGCATGGGCGAGCTTTCGGCCAGGCTCAAGGTCAGCAACGGCAACGTCTCCGGCCTGGTCAACAGGCTGCGCAAGGACGAACTGGTGGACAAATCCATGTCGGCTGACGACAGGCGCTCCTTTGTCGCCGTGCTGACACCCGCAGGTCGCCAGCGGTTCGAGGAAGCAGCGGCCGTTCACGCCGACGTCCTGGCAAAATGTTTCCTGCATCTCGACGCCAAGAACCTTGCGGAAACCACCGCCATGCTGAAATCAATCATCAAGAAACCAGGCGGCAAGGCTCCGACAGACAATGACTAAGAAAAGTGATGACCTCGGCTTTCCCTTCAAAACGCCGGAACAACTGTCGCAGTATCTGCCCTATCTCATGACGCGGCTGACCAATCGCTGGCAGGTCAAACAGGATGCCGACCTCAAGAACATTGGTATCCAGGGTGCGACGATGCGGATCATGGCCTGCCTCGCCGCGTATAAGCAACTTACGGTAAACGAAGTCTCCGTGCTTTCGGTGACAGAACAATCCACCGTCAGCAGGCTGGTCGAACAGCTTGTCACAGCCGGCCTGGCGCAGCGCGAGATCGACGCATCCGACCAGCGTGTGCGCCGCGTTTCACTGACCGCCAAGGGCCGCAAAAAGCTCAGGGAAACGGCGCCGCTGGTCAACGCGAACTATCATCACATGACCGATGGCATTGACCCGGCGCAGCTGGCCGTCTGTGTTGAAGTGATGCAGGCGATGCTGAAGAAAATCCGCGTTCACGACCTCTGAAAGGTCGCTCAGGAAAACCGCGCCGATTGTGATACGCCGCGGTCAGCATGTTGTCAGATCATGGGTGCCACAGGCCCCGCCCACCCATTGTGAACGGGACCTGAGCCGCCTCAGCTATAGGCAACACAGACCGATTTGGTCTCAAGGTAGTTGTCCAGGGCGCCTGTTCCGTGCTCCCGCCCGATGCCTGATTGCTTGAATCCGCCAAAAGGCATGTTCTGATCGGGGATGTTGTGGCTGTTGACCCAGACCGTCCCGGCCTGCACCTGCGGCACCAGCTTCATCACCCGGTTGATGTCGCGGGTCCAAAGCGACGCGCCAAGCCCGTAGCGGGTGTCATTGGCCATCGCGATGGCCTCTTCTTCGGTCTCGAAGGGGGTAATCGTTGCCACCGGGCCAAAAACCTCGTCCTGCATGATCGCGGTGTCTGAACGCGCATCCGCAAAAAGCTGTGGTGCCACGTAGTACCCCTGCCCCGGTGCGGCGATGTCCAGCAGGGGCGTTGCCCCATCGGCGATACCCCGGGCAATCATCCCCTTCACATGATCAAAATGTTTGGCCGACACCACCGGATTGATCTGGTTGGCAGGGTTCATCCCATCCCCGATTGGCAGCGACGATGTAATCGCCTTGAGCGTCGCCACAGCTTCCTCATAAATGCCCTTCTGCACATAGATGCGCGCCCCGGCACAGCAGGTCTGGCCCGAGTTGAAGAACATGCCGATGCCTGTCGCGGGCCCCAGCAGGTTCAGGTCCATATCGTCAAAGAACACCATCGGGGCCTTGCCGCCCAGTTCCAGCGTCACCGGCTTGACGGTCTCCATCGCCTTGGTGCCGATCTTCTTGCCGACCTCGGTCGACCCGGTAAAGGTGATCTTGTCCACACCGGGATGCTGCACCAGCGCGGCGCCCGTGGCCCCGTCCCCGGTGATGACGTTGACCACCCCATCGGGAAAGCCCGCCTCCCGCGCCAGTTCCGCAAAACGCAGCGAGGTCAGCGGCGTTTCCTCCGCCGGTTTCAGCACCACGGTACAGCCCGCCGCCAGCGCCGGGGCCACTTTCCACACACACATGTTCAGCGGGAAGTTCCACGGCGTGATCGCCGCGACAACGCCAACCGGCTCCTTGCGGGTATAGGCGGTGTAACGCGTCCCCGGCGGCACGGCGATCGACACGTCAAAGGTCTCGCCCCGGATCTTGGTGGCCCAACCGGCCATGTACCGCAGATATTCAGCCGAGGACGCCACTTCGACCAGACGCGACAGCATGATCGACTTGCCGTTTTCCAGCGTTTCAAGCTGTGCCAGTTCCTCGCCGTTCTCCTCGATCAGATCGGCAAGCCTCAGCATCAGCCTTGTCCGCTCCGCGCCCGGCATCCCGCCCCAGGCGCCTGCCATCGCCGCCCTGGCGGCCAGCACGGCGCGGTCCACATCGGCTTCCGATGCCGTCGGAACCTGTGCCAGAACCGATCCGTCCGCCGGGTTGAAGACGTCAAAGCCGGGCGCCTCACCGCCAACGCTTTGCCCGTTGATCAGCATCTTCGGGGCCTTGAGAAAGGCTGTCACATCTGGACTGATGCCACTGGGGGCCTGATCCGGAATTCCGATACGCATGAAATATCTCCTCGTGATGGGCCTGTTTCAGGCCTTGTTCTGGTGGGGTTTGTTGGATTCTTCGTGCCGCGGGCGCAGATCACGGATCGAGGTCCGGATGCTTTGGCCAACGATGACAATGATGGCGAGCACCAGCAGGGCCGCGATAGGGCGGTTGACGAAATCAAGCAGAGAGTCGATCCGACCCATCGAGGCGCGCAGTTTGACCTCCATGATCCCGCCCAGAACCATGCCGAGGATGATCGGCACCGTGGGCAGGTTCAGGCGTTTCAGGATCAGGCCGAACACCCCGAACCCCGCCGCAATCATGCAGTCCATCGCGGAGTTGCGCAGCGAATAGACGCCGACAAAGCTGAGCACCAGGATCGCCATCCCCAGAAAGCGCGTGGGGATGCGGATGATCCGGATCAGCAGATTGGACGACACCACCATCCAGAGGATCACGATCACATTGAGCAGGAGCAGCGACAGATAGAGGGCGTAGACAAAATCGAGCTGGTTCTGGAACAGCCCCGGCCCCGGCACGACATTGTGCACATAGAAGACCGACAGCATCATCGCCGTCAGCGCCTCGCCCGGAATGCCGAGGGCCAGCAGCGGGATCATCGCGGCAGCAGGCACCGCGTTGTTCGCGGATTCAGAGGCAACCAGCCCCTCCGGGCTGCCGCGCCCGAACATTTCCGGCGTCTTGGACCGTTTGCGCGCGGCGGTGTAGCTGAGGAATTGCGCGGTAAATTCGCCCACCCCCGGAATGATCCCCATCAGAACGCCAAACCCGCCACCCGTCGCCGCCGTGCGCCGGTATTTCCAGATCTCGCACATGGCCCTGAACATGGACCCAGACACAGGCTGCGCATCCGGCGCGCTGTCAGGTTCGACAATCAGTTGAAAGGCCTGGCTGAGGGCAAAGAGCCCAAGCACGACAACAATCAGATCCAGCCCCGATGTCAGCCAGTCCAGGCCGAAGGTATAGCGCATGGTATAATTGACCGGCTCCATCCCGACCGATTGCAACAGGATGCCAAGACCCGCCAGCATCCCGGCCGCCGCCATCTGCCCCTTGTGCGCGATGATCACCAGAATGATGCCCAGGAGCGCCGCCAGGAAAATCTCGCGCGAGCCGAACATCGGCGCGACCTTGGCCAGCACCGGCGACAGCAGGATCAGAATGAGGATCGACAGGACCGCCCCGAAAAAGGACGCGCCATATGCCAGCCCAAGCGCGCGCAGCGCCTCGCCCCGCTTGGTCATCGGGTAGCCGTCATAGGTGGTCAGCGCATTCACCGCCGTGCCCGGCGTGTTGATCAGGATCGCGGGCAGCGAACCGCCATACATGGACGAGCCATAGATCCCCAGCAGCAACGTCAGGCCGACAAGCGGTTCCATCGAGAATGTCGCGGGCAAGAGGATGGCAATCGCCACCGCCGGCCCGACACCGGGGATGGCACCGATCACAACGCCGCCGATCGACCCGATCAGAAGCGCCACAAGGACCGGCCAGCTGAACATCAGCTCAACGGCCTGAATAATCGTCTCCATGACGCGCTCCTAGAAGTTGACCATGACGAAAGACCGGATGCCGTCCGGCAGATACTGATAGACCGCACCGGCAGGCAGCTTCACGCCCAGCCCGGTCTTGAAGACAAGCACCGTCACCAGCGCCAGCCCCGCCGCCGCTCCCAGCATCTGCAGGGACCGGTATCCGGCCCGAAGCGTCAAAAGCAGCGCGAACAGCAGCGTCGCAGGCAGGTAGCCGATCACCGGCACGGCGGTGACATAGACAATGAACCAGACCACGAATTCGAGGGACCGCGCCCAGACGATGACCTCTTTCAACCGCCCCGGCAGCCGGGGCGCGTTCCAGGTGCAGACAAAGTGGATGGCACCGAAAACCACCATCATGACAACACCAACCGTCGGCCAGAACCCCGGTTCCTCCACCAGAGATTTCTTGCCCAGAAACTGCGCCTGCCAGGGCACCGCCACAAGACAGGCCAGAGCAAGAACAAGAAAGCCCGCCGCAAAGATCAGATCACCCGGCTTGCGCTCGCGACGAAACAGGGCGAGGAAATTCAGAACCCGCTGCATTGCATGTCTCCGCAATATGATCGGGCCGACACCTCAGTGCCGGCCCCGCTTGCCTTACTCTCCGAGGAAGTCCGCGATCCGCTGCATCGTGGCCGCGTCTTTTTCCATCTGCTCATTGGAAGCATCGAAGCCAAGCCAATAGATTTCGGCCCCGGTGTCTTCCGCCACCTTCTTGGCAGCATCTGACGCCAGCACTTCCTGCGCCACCCCGGCGATGACATCACGCACCTCCTGCGGGGTATCCTCGTGCACGAACAGGCCGTTCCAGGTCGAGAACCCCAGTTCGGGATAGATTTCGGCAGCGGTCGGCACCTCGGGCAACAGCGGGATGCGCGCATTCGTGACGCTCATCAGGATCTTCAGCTCATCCAGGCAGGGCCGGATCAGCTGCAGCGTGGTGTTGATCACATCCACATCGCCGGAGGCCAGCGTGTTGCAATCCAGCGCATCGAAAGCAGTGTCCGCCGAATAGGAAAAATCCAGCGCCTTGGCCATTGCCAGAGTATGCCGTGCCGGGCTGGTGACATCGCCGAAATGTCCCAGCGTCACATCGTTTTCACGGGCGTAGGCGGCCAGTTCTTCCATCGTGGAATAGGGCGCATCACCAGATGCCGCCAGGACAAAGGGATAGCTGAGGAAAATGCCCACCGGCTCAAACGGGTTGCCCTCCAGCGGCGGGATGCCGATGTAGGGCCCCACCATCGGAACGTCGATCACGAAAGACCCGATGGTGTAACCATCCGCCGGGGCCAGCGCCACTTCGACCGCGCCGGGAAACGGGCCACCGCCACCACCGGGCTTGTTCACCACGGCCGCAGGCACATCGTATTTCTTCTGCAACCCATCCGCGATCATCCGGGTCAGGATGTCTTCAAGATCACCGGGCGGCCAGGGCACGATGAATTCCACCGGCTTTTCGGGGTATTCTGCCGCAGCGGCAAAGGGCAGCGCCGATACAAGAGCGGCCAGGCTGATTTGTACAAATTTGTTCATGTTCTGGTTTCCCTGTTGTTTGTTTCTCCCGATCCTGGGAGTTTTTCTTCTGGTCTTCGACTTCGGTTTCTTGCCTCACCCCCGTTCCCGACCCGATAGGAACACGGGCCGGGATCGGGGAGAAGGATCGTCAGGATGGCCGGGCCATCGCAGTCATTTCTCTGCCTCAAAGCGGGCGCAGGCCTTGGTCAGCGCCTCTGTGATGATGTCGATCTCCGCCTCTTCGATGACCAGCGGCGGCGACAGGATGATGACATTGCCCGCAGGGCGGACCATCGCGCCCTCTTCGCGCGCGAATGTCGCGATGCGTTCGACCACCCCGGTGCCGGGGTCCATCGGCGTGCGCGCCTCCTTGTCGGATACGAAATCAAGCCCCACCATCAGGCCCTTGCCGCGCACTTCACCAACGATTGAAGATGTCTCTGCCAGCGGCCGCAAACCCTCGATCAGCCGCTTGCCCATGCGGGCCGCATTGCCCGGCAGATCCTCTTTCTCGACAATGTCCAGACAGGCCAGCGCGGCGGCACAGGCAACCGGATGACCGGAAGAGGTGAACCCGTGCATGATCATGCCTTCCGGGCTGAATTCCTTGTACCAGGCATCCGCCACCCGCTTGTTGAGGGTCGTCGCACCCAAAGGCACGTAGCCCGATGAGATCCCCTTGGCCAGACACATGATATCGGGCTTCACGCCCCAGCCCCGCGCCCCGAACATCGAACCGGAACGGCCAAAGCCGGTGACCACCTCGTCGGAAATCAGCAGGATTTCGTATTTGTCGCAAAGCGCACGCAGCGCCGGCCAGAACGACGCGGGCGGTACGATGACGCCCCCTGCCCCCTGCACCGGTTCCGCGATAAAGGCGGCAATGGTATGCGCGCCCTGGAACATGATCGTGCGCTCAATCTGCGTGATGATTGCCGCGCACAGCGTTTCGGGATCTTCGGAATAGGGATTGCGATAGGTCCAGGGGCTGTCGATGTGAAAGCAGCCCGCCAGCAGCGGCTCATAGGCACTGCGGTAATAGGAATTGCCGTTCACCGACATCCCGCCGAAATGCACACCGTGATACCCCTGTTTCAGGGACAAGAACTTGGTCCGCTGAGGTTGCGCCTCAAGCTGCCAGTACTGGCGGGCCAGTTTCAGCGCGGTCTCCACCGCATCCGACCCGTTGGCGGAAAACATCACCTTGGAGACATCTTCCGCCGCCGCCATCTCGCAGACCTTGGCCGACAGCTCGATCGAGGGCGGCGTGGCGGTGCCTGCAAAGGAAGAATAATAGCTGATCCTGTCCATCTGTTCAGTGATGGCGGCTTTCACCTCCGCCCGGTTATGGCCGACATTCACGTTCCACAACCCGCCCAGACCATCGACCAGACGTGTGCCGTCGATATCCGTGACATAGCAGCCATCGCCATGGGTGATGATCTGCGGCGGATGCTCTGCGCTCATGATCGGATGGGTCATCGGATGAAACTGATGCCGTGTGTTCTGCTCGCGCAGGAAGTTCTCATTGTCGCGCATCGCGCCTTCTCCCAGTCTGTGCACCGCGGCGCCGCACCTGTGTGGCCGCTTCGGTCTATTGGCTCCCGCTCTTCGGGGTCGAGAAACAGACTGGCGGCATGGGATGCGACGATCCATTGCGTTAAACGCCAGAAATCTGATAATATGCGCCAAACCTGAAAGACTGGCCCGATGAAACGTGAAACCCTTCCGCCGACTGCGCGGTTCTCCTCGGTCCGCGCCTCTTTCCTGACGGCGCTGGTCTCCCGGTTCGAGGCCACGGGCACCAAGGCCCAGCCCCTGTTGAACCGGACCGGCATCACCTTTGCGCAGCTGAACGACCCTTACGGCGCTATTCCCCTGCCGCAATTCGTCGAATTTCTGGAAGCTGCCGCACTTGAGACAAGGAACGACAATATCGGCGCGCGCATCGGCGCGCAGCTGACGGCCAGCGACATGGGGCCCGTCGGCATCGTCCTGTCCCTGTCTGAAAACATCGAAACCGGAATCACCCGCTTTGCAAGTTACGCCAATGCCCTGCAGGACGGCGCTGTGACCCAATGGATTCAGCAGGGCGACTCCTGGGTCTTTACCTACCGCCTGAAGGATCCGAACATCTGGCCCCGGCGCCAGGATGCGGAATGTTCGCTGGTGTCGCTGGTGCAGGTCGTGCGCGACAACTTCAAATCCAGATGGGCACCGCAGGAGGTTCATTTCGAACACGGCAGCCCCGCTGATCCGCGCCCGCTGGAACGGTTCTTTCGCTGCCCGGTCCGGTTTTCCCAACCCTTCAACCGTTTCATCGTCGACAGGGGCGCATGCCTGACCAACGTGCGCACCGAAGACCAGGCCCTGCTGGCCGCGCTGGAACGCCATGTGGAAGAGATCATCGGCGCGGTCGCACCGGTGCAGAACATCAGTGAATCCGTCACCGCCGTGATCCACGCAAGCCTTGGCATTTCCCCCGTCACGGTGGATCACGCTGCCCGCGCATTGTCGACCACGCCCCGCAGTTTGCAACGGCACCTGAAAGAAGCAGGCACAAGTTTCCGCACCCTGCTGGAAACCACGCGCCGCGAACGGGCGCAGATGCTGCTGTCACAACCGCAGGCAAAGGTCGCGCAGGTCGCTGACGCCCTGGGCTACGCCGATGCAACCGCCTTCTGGCGCGCCTGGCACAAATGGACCGGAACCGCACCTTCTGCGCACAGACACCCGCGCCGATAGGCAGGCATCTGGTCTGCCCGGCAATGCTAGGTCGTGTTGACATTCATTGTCGCCCACCCGCGCGAGACGGATTTTGCCGCTGGCGCCCTGATGTGAGCGCAGCAATGTGATCATTGGAAGCGAACATCCGGGAGGGCAGAGGCAAAATCCGCCGCGCCCCGCAGGGGTTTCGCCAAAATTGCCCATTTCTGCGTTACAGCGTCCCGCCTTTACTTTAAGGTAAATCACTTCGCCAATGTCCCGAGAGCGCGTAGCGCGGCAGGGTATTGGCGCTTCAATTTCAAGGCGGGGCGCGCAAAGAGAGCTTGAAATAGCTGGCTATTCCTGCGCTCTCTTGCCTGGAACTGAGCAATTTTGGACTGAAACGGGTGGGCGACAATGAATGTCAACACGACCTAGGGGCCGCCATCAATCCCCGCCCCCTGCGCCGCCGCAACCAGTTCGCGGGTGTAGGGGTGCAGCGGGTTTGAAAAGACCTCCTCGACCGGCCCCTGCTCCACGATCTCGCCCTTGCACATCACCAATGTCCGGTCACAGACATGCCGGACAACGGCCAGGTCATGCGAGACCAGAAGCAGCGAAAACCCTGCCTCCCGGCGCAGCGCCCGCAACAGCTCCAGGATCTGCGCCTGTACCGATACATCCAGCCCCGAAACGATCTCATCCGCGATCAGCAGACGCGGGTTGGAACACAGCGCCCGCGCGATGTTCACCCGCTGCTTCTGCCCGCCTGACAATTGATCCGGAAACCGCCCGGCCACGTCGGGCGGCAGCATCACCTTGCCCAGCAGCTCCGTCACCAGCGCCTTTTGATCCGCTTTCGACAAGGCATGCGCCCGCCCCTCCAGCGCCTGGGTGACAAGGCTTGCAATCCTGCGGCGCGGGTTGAGCGCCGATTGCGGGTCCTGAAAGACCAGTTGAACCTTGTCAAAGAACGCCGCGCGCGGCGCGGTGGCCCGGTCCAGACCCGCCACTTCCAGCACACCGCTGGTCACGTCTTCCAGCCCCACGATCATCTTGGTCAGGCTGCTTTTCCCCGACCCGCTCTCGCCCACGATCCCGACAAACTCGCCTTCCCGAATCTCGAAATCCAGGTTCCGCAGCGCCTGCACTTCGCGCACCCGGCCAAGCCAGTCGTGCTGGCGATAGGCCTTGCCAAGCCCCTTTGCCCGCAGCACCGGGGCACTGCCCAGGGCAAAACCCTCCGCCGCATCCGCTGCCTTCGGCACGGCAACCGTGCCGGTACGTTCCGGCCAGTGACAGGCCGACCAGTCACCGGGCGAAATCTCTGCCAGTGGCGGTCTGGCGGTCCGACAAAGCCCTTCCGCAGTCGGGCAGCGGGTGACAAATTCGCAGCCCTTCATCCCGGTCCGCTCCACCGGCCCCGGCATCGTCCCGGGCAGGATCATCAGCCGCGCCATGCGCCCCTTCAGGTTTGGCGTCGCCAGGTTGAGACAACGGGAATAGGGATGCCGCGGCGCGTTGATGATGCGACGCGCGGCACCCGTCTCGACTATCCGCCCGGCATAGAGCACCGAAACATCGTCACAGATCTCAGCCGCAAGTTGCAGATCATGGGTGATGAACAGCACCGAAGTATCATGCGCCTCCCGCGTGCGGGCAATCAGCTCGACCACCTTTTTCTGGATCGTCACATCCAGTGCCGTCGTCGGCTCATCCGCAATCACCAGACGCGGGTTCGACGCAAAGGCCATCGCGATCAGGACCCGCTGCAGCATCCCCCCCGACAGCTGATGCGGATAATTGTCCAGCAGCGCCTGCGGCCGGTCCAGCCCGACTTCGGCAAACAGCTCAACCGCCCGATCCCTGCGCACCTTGGCGGTTCGCAGGCCGATCCTGGCAAGGTGGTGACAGATCTGATGGCCGATGGTCAGGCTGGGGTTCAGCGCGCTCATCGGCTCCTGCGGGATAAACCCGATGTCGCGGCCCAACAGGCTGCGACGGGTCCGGGCGGTCATATCCGTCAGGGTCAGCCCGTCAAATTCGATCGACCCCCCGGAAATGCCCAGCCCCCGTGGCAGGGTATCGGCGATGGCACTGCCGATCATCGACTTGCCCGCACCGGATTCCCCGATCACCCCCAGAATCCGCCCCGGCTGAATCCCCAGCTCCACACCGTTCAGGATCCGCTGCCCGGTCCTGAGTGCGATTTCGAGGTGCCGGATACGAAGAACCTGTCGTTCCGTCATCTGTCAGGCCCCCCGCTCGGCGCTCTGGCGCGGATCAAGCCTGCGCCGCAGCCCGTCCCCCAGAAGATTGAAACTCAACGCCGTGAGAAAGATGGCAAAGATCGGCACGGCAAGCCCCCAGGGCGCGTAATACATGTCAATCCTCGCATCCGCGATCATCTGCCCCCAGGCCGGCACATCCGATGGCACCCCCATGGCGACAAAGGACAGGATCGCCTCCACCACCACCGAAATGCCCATTTGCAGGCTCAGCAGGGTGATCAGCATCGGCAGGGTCGCCGGAAAGATCTCTTTCATGATGACACGCGGGTGCGACAGGCCGATCAGCCGTGCAAAGGCGACATAATCCTGCCCCCGCACCACCTGAACCTCGCTGCGCAACACGCGGCAGAACCGGGTCCAGTCCACCAGCACGATGGCAAGGATCACCTTGTCGATCCCGATGCCAAGCCCCGTGATCAGCAGCATCGACAGGACAACCGGCGGAAAGGACAGCCAGACCTCGACCGTTCGGCTGATGATCCAGTCGACCCAGCCGCCGAAATACCCCGCCAGATGGGCAAAGAAGGCCCCCAGCAGCATCGCACCAAAGGAGGCGGCAACCGCCACGGTCATCGCGGTGCGCGCACCATAGATCAGCCGCGACAGGGTATCGCGCCCCAGACTGTCGGTGCCAAACAGATGTTCCGCCGTCCCGCCGTCCGCCCAGACCGGGGGCGCAAGGATGTACAGCAGTTCCTGATCGTTCGGATGATAGGGCGCGATCCAGGGCGCAAATATCCCGCAGATCAGCACCAGCGTGGCAAAGCTGCCGCCGATGTATAGGCCCAGATCGGCAAAGCGGTAGTTCCGGCCCATCATCCGTTCCTCAGGCGCGGATTCAGCAGATAGGCCAGGGCATCCGCGACAGAGTTGAAAATCAGCGTGGTGGCGCAATAGATCAGCGCAATGGCCATGATCACCGACAGGTCAGCCAGCTGCATCGCCTTGACCATCAGATTGCCCAGCCCGGGGAAGGAAAAGATCATCTCGACCAGCAGCGTGCCGCCAAACAACCCGCCGAACTGCGTTCCCACCAGAATGACAACCGGCAGAATGGCGTTCTTGAGGGCCTGACCAAACAGGATCTCGCGGTTGTTCAGTCCGCGCAGGCGGGCCTGCAGGATATAGCTTTGCTGATAGGTGTTGATCAGGCTGGCGTGCAGCACCCGCACAATGGTCGGGGAAAATGCCAACCCCAGAGCCATGACCGGCAAGGCGATATGTTCAACGGCACTGATGAATATGCTGAAATCCCCGGTCAGCATCGCATCAATCAGCAGGAATCCGGTATGCGATGGCACCTGCATGCCCGGGTCCAATCGTCCGTTCACCGGAAAGATCGGGATCAGAACGCCAAAAAGCAGGATGAAAAGCAGCGCCAGCAGGAAATCGGGCAGGGCCATGACCGCCGAGGTGACAACCAGCCCGACCGATTCAAAGACCGTCCCGCGCGCGGTGAAAATCAGCAACCCGCCCGCCATGCCCACGCAAACCGCAAAGATCAGCGCGCTGACCACCAGTTCGATGGTCGCGGGCAGACGTTCCAGAACCACATCGACGGTCGACATGCGGTATTGCGAGGATTCGCCCAGATCGCCTGCCACCGCACCTTTGGCCCAGATCGCATATTGCTCCCAGACGGGGCGGTTCAGCCCCATCGCCTCGCGTTTGGCCTCCACCTGTTCGATGGTCGCCGACGGCGGCAAAGACATCTGTGCAGGATCGACCGGCAAGATCCGCAGCGCGCCGAAAATCAACGCCGTCACAACCGCAAAGACCGGCACAATCGCCAAAAGCCTGCGGCCGATGACACGTAGAATAGCCAGGATCAAAACCGCCCCTCCTTACTCATGCAGGCGCGCCATCGCCGGTGCCGGCGATGACGTGCCTGCAATCGGCCCGCATCATGTCGTCGTGATCGCTTCCGGCCGGATCAGACCATTGGCCCAGGGCGTGATCCCGATATCCTTGCGGTATCCGATGGTCTGGATCGCCTGCAAAAGCGGGATCATCGCCCCTTCCTCGATCAGGAACCTGTTGAATGCCTCATAGCCCTTGATGCGCTTGTCATAATCCGGCTCTCTCAGCAGCGGCTTGATCATCGCCGTCACTTCATCGGTGCGGTAGGTGGCAAAGGGCAGGTCCGCGTCAAACATGTTCCCCGCGAAAAGCTCCGGGTCACCGGTGCCGTTCTCCCAGACAAACATCGACGCCGCCGGCAGCTTGCCAGAGGCATTCAGCTCATACCATTGCGACTCGGTGATCACGGTCAGATTGGCCTTGATGCCGACCTTCTCCCACATCGTCACCACCGCGCGGGCAATGTCATAATCGCCGGGAAACTGGCCGTTCGTGGTGGCAAAATCCAGGGTGACAGGATTGTCCGGCCCAAAGCCCGAGGCCGCCAGCAACTCCCGCGCCTTGTCGGGATCATGGTCAAAATGGAAATCGGGCAGGAAGCTTGGCATGCCGGGGATTGTCGGCTGGTCGATGGTCACCGCATCCCCGCCAAAGAACGCCTTGGACAGGAGTGCCTTGTCCACCGCGTGATGCGCGGCCAGTCGGATATTGCGATCCGCAAAGACGCCATCCTCGCGGATGGTGATATAGATGATGCGCGCAATCGGATTGGTGACGGCATTGAAGGCACCGCCCTGCTGCAGACGTTTGACGTCACGGATCGAAAGCTCGGTCGCGATATCAACCGTCCCGGATTCCAATGCGGCCAGCCGTGCCGTGGGATCTGGAATGATCTCGATGGTGATCTGCTTTGCCGAGGGCAATTCCCCCCAGTAATCATCGCGCCGGGTCAGCACGATCCGGCTGTCGCGCCGGTATTCCGTCAGCACATAGGGGCCGGTCCCGACCGGGTTGGTCTTCATCCCCTCGATCCCCACCTTTTCGGCATGGGCCCTGGAGACGATGTAGCTCGCGCTGAAACTCAGCCATTGAGCCACGATCGGGAAGGGTTTGGCGAAATGCATCACCGCTTCGGTGGGCGATAGCACCTCGATGTCCGTCACATTCCCGAACCCCACCGCAAGGTCGATCTCCTGCCCCTGCTGGATGCGTTCAAAGAAGGTATAGCGAAAATCATCAGCGGTCAGTTTCGTCCCGTCCGAAAAGGTCACATCATCGCGCAGCGTGACCTGCATGCTCATCGCATCATCCGCCAGCTTCCAGTCCGTCAACAGGCCCGGTGCCAGCTTCAGATCGCTGGTCATGTCGATGGGCTGGTCAAAGACCATCTTCAGAATGGTCTGCGGATCAGGGGATAGCCGCTGGTTCGGGTCCCAGCTCGCGGTATCCGTTGTCCAGGCAATGGAAAGATTGTCGATCTCCCCCGCAAAGGCAAAATCCGGCTTCACCAGCAGCGCACCACCACTGGCCGCTGCAAGCTGCATGAAAAGACGCCTGTCTATTGTTTTCATCTGGTATCCCCTGTTGGTTTGCTGTTGATCCGGCGCTGCCTTTGGCAGTTCGTTTTTGGTTTCTGACCCGCCCGGCCAAGCCAGTCCTTCAACGCGTGAAAGCAGGCCGACATCCCACCCGCGTTTCCCGCGGCTTGAAACAAGATTATGGTGCGCCCCCGCTGCGGTCTATGTCGGCAAAGGCCGTTAATTGTGCAGATCAGGTCATTTCCCACCCGTTTTCGCCCTGGTTCGGTGAAATCGGAAAAATATGCTATAGCATTCTTTCATAGATAAAGTAGAATCGGGAAAGGAGGATTTTCATGCATCCACAGCATGCAGACCGCGATATGGAAAACCCCGGACACCGCAAGGCTTCCGCGCCTCACGATGCCACCCTGCGGCAGTTTTTCCTCGATCAGATCATCAACGAGATGCGCGGCAACAAGCCGCAGAACCGGCGTGCCCTGGCGAAATTCAACCTCAAGGCCGGTAAATCGCAGAACCCCTATTCGACCTATCCGCTCAAGGCCTATGCCGCCTTTTTCGAAGAGGCCGCCAAGGTGCTCGACCGGCCCTTTCTCGGCCTCGAACTGGGCCAGAACTTCCGCCTGTGGGAGATCGGCCCCGTCTACCCGCTTCTGGCCACCGCACCGACCCTGCGCGAGGCGCTGGCGGTTTTCCTGCGGTTCCAGGCCAGTTGGCAAAGCCACACCACCAGCAGCGTCCATCAGGAATTCGGGGAAACCAGATACGGCTATGCCATCAATGACATGGCGATCTGGCCCCGGGTTCAGGACGCCGAGAATTCAACCGCGGGCCTCTGCGCGCTGATCCGGCAATTGTTCTCCGAACGCTGGAGCCCGGTGGAAATCTGCTTTGAACATGACATCACCGGGCGCGAAGAACCGCTGAAGCGCTACTTTCGCTGTCCGGTCCGGGGCAATGCCGCCGCAAACATCATCGTGATCCGTGACGCCGAACTTGACCGCCCCATGCAGGCCTGGGTCAATTCAAACGCCCCGGCCCGCGCCGTGGTCGAAATGCATCTTTTCGATCTGATGCGCCCCCCCGAAGCCGATTTCCGCCCGGTCCCCGAACGCCTGTCGCAACTCGTTGACCAGCGGCTGGGCCGCGAAAGCGTTGATCTGGAAACGCTGGCAGACATCCTCGGGATCGCGCCGCGCACGCTGCGCCGACAGCTCAGCACCTTCGGCACCAACTTCAGCGAGATCCTCAACCGCGAACGCCGCAAAAAGGCGGAGATGTTGCTGAGCACCGGCAGCATCAAGCTGAGCCAGCTTGCGGCACATCTGGGCTACGCCAATCAATCCGCATTCTCCCGCGCCTTCCGGGAATGGACGGGGGAACCCCCCCTTGCCGCCCTGCGCCGCGCCCGCCACGCCATCGGCACCGCCAATGCGCCGCGGGCCGGGGAGAACGAGACGGCTCAGCCGTAAACAGGATCCTGCAGCCGCATGCAGACCGCGCGCGGCTCCGTATAGGCATGGATCACCTCGGTGCCGAACTCCCGGCCAAGCCCCGACAGCTTGGTGCCGCCAAAGGGCATGGCAAGATCGAGCACGTTATGGGTATTGATCCAGACCGTCCCGCAATCCAGTTCTGCTGCCAGCAGATGCGCCTTGTTGATGTCCCGGGTCCAGATGCTGGCCCCCAGACCATAGGCGGTATCATTTGCCAATGCCCTGATCTCCTGCGGGTCCTGCACCGCCATCGCCAGAACCACCGGGCCAAACACCTCTTCCTGCGCGATCCGCATATCGGCGCGGCCGCCGCTCAGCACGGTGGGCTGATAAAAGTATCCGGTGTCGGCTGCCCGCCCGGCACCACAGATCGGCTCGGCCCCCTCCTCGATGCCCTGCGCAACCAGCCCCGACACCCGTTCCAGCTGCCGGGAGGACACCAGCGGCCCCAGTTGAACCGCAGGGTCGAAACCGCTGCCCAGTTTCAGGCCCCGCCCGATCTCGGCCACGCCCTGAATGACCTCATCATAGATCGAGGCATCCACCAGCAACCGCGACCCGGCGGTACAGATCTGCCCGGAATTCGGAAAGATGGCATTGGCCGCGCCCGGGATTGCAAGGTTCAGATCCGCATCGGCAAGCACGATGGTCGGGGATTTCCCGCCAAGCTCCAGCGTCACCCGTTTCATCGTCCGGGCCGAAGACGCCAGGATCTTCTGCCCCGTTGCCGTCGACCCGGTAAAGGCGATCTTGCGCACCAGCGGATGATCGACCAATGCCTGCCCGGCGTCATGACCATAGCCGGTCACGATATTGACCGTGCCTTCCGGGAACCCCGCTTCAAGGATCAGTTCACCCAGCCGCAGCGTCGTGAGCGATGCCTCTTCCGAGGGCTTCAGCACCACGGTGCAGCCAAAGGCAATGGCCGGTGCCATTTTCTGCACCGCCTGCCCCAGCGGGAAGTTCCAGGGCGTGATCCCGCCCACAACACCCACCGGCTTGCGCTCCGTATAGGCGCGGTAAGTGCCGCCGTCGTCCCCAAGGGGCGACAGCTGGATGTATTCGCCCGCCATCTTGGAACTCCAACCGCCGTAATAGCGCAGGGCATCAATGGCGAATTTCAGGTCCACGTTACGCGACACGGCATAGGGTTTGCCATTGTCCAGGGTTTCCAGCCGCGCGAGGTCTTCGGCATCGCGTTCGACCAGCAGCGCCAGCTTTTCAAGCAGCCTGCCCCGGTCCAGGGGCCGCATCTTCTGCCATGCCCGGCTTTCAAAGGCACGATGTGCCGCCTGCACGGCGCGGTCCACATCTGTCACCGATGCCGCCACGACCTCCGCAATCTTTTCTTCGGTTGCCGGATCATGCACGGCAATCACCCGCCCCGCGTCACCCTCGCACCATTCCCCGTTGATCAGCATCCGGGCCGCCGGGATTCGCACAGCCGTGCCACCTGCACGTTCAATCATCGCATTCATTTTCTTCAGCCTCCCGCGTCGGATCGGCCTTGGCGCGATCCTGGATTGGTGATGTGCAGCGCCTGCCGTCCGGCGATCAAAGCCGGTCAAGCCGGTAGGGCGCAGGATCGACAATGGGCGTGCTCTCCGTGATCAGGTCCGCCGCCAGTTGCCCCGCGGCGGGGGCGGTGCCGAACCCGTGGCCGGAAAAGCCCGAGGCCAGCGTCAGCCCCGGCAGCGCCGCAACCAGCGAGATCACGGGCATGGAATCCGGGGTCACGTCGATCATCCCGGCCCAGCTTTGCCTGACCTCCACCTTGTTGAAGACCGGCCAGGCTTTGCACAGGTTCCTCAGCGCCTCGGCGTTCAAACCGTGGTTCACCGCCGGATCCATCGTGCGCAGCTGCTCCATCGGCGAGCGCGCATCGCCTTTCCAGCGCCGCGGCATGGCAAGGTCGCGCAGAAAATCCCGCCCGAAAGACAGGCGCACGTTCTTCCATTCCGCCTTCAGGACCGGAAGGTAGCGATGCCCGAGCAACAGGTGATCCAGCATCAGCGGCGCAAAGAGCGCGCCGCGCTGGGTGATCGTATAGCCCCCGTCGCGCCGTTTCCGGAATGAGAAATCGGCAGCCCCGACGGCAGTCTCGGTCGGCCCCTCCATCGCCGCCGTGCGGAAAACCGAGGCGACAAGCGGCAGGGTTGGAAATGCCACGCCATGGTTGCCCAGAAAACGCCGTGACCAGATGCCACCCGCCAGCAACACCTTCTCGCAACGGATTTCACCGCGCTCGGTGATCACACCGCTCACCCGCCCCGCCGAGGTCACCAGCCTGCGCACCGCGCAATTCTCCACCACGATTGCGCCCTTTGCGATGGCCGCATTCGCGATCGCGCTGCTGGCCAGGGTCGGCTCCGCCCGCCCATCCGATGGCGTATGGATGCCGCCGTACCAGCGTTCCGCCGCGCCCGGCACCAGCCGGTCGATTTCATCTGCGCTGAGCAACCGTGAATCCAGCGCCCGCCCCCCGGCGGACCCGATCCAGGTTTCGTGCTTTGCCATCTCGGCTTCGCTGCGCGCCACATACATGATGCCCGCATCGCGGTATCCGACATCCGCACCGACCCGCTGCGGCATCTCGGCCCAAAGCCTGTCGGATTCCACCGACAGCGGCAGATCGTGAATGTTGCGGCCCGTCTTGCGCACCCATCCCAGATTGCGCGAGGATTGCTCCCCCGCCAGACGCCCTTTCTCCAGGACGACAACGGGAATCCCCCGCTCCGCCAGCGACAGCGCAGCAGTCAGCCCGACGATGCCGCCCCCGATCACGACAACGCTGGTCGCGGCCGGGATATCCGGCGCGGTCTCTACAGGCATGATCACCGGAGCCAAGGCGCTGATCCTCCGGTGTCCGACTTGATGGTGTCATGCATGATAAAGCGGCGCGGCATCGTCATGGCGTGATGACCATTTCCTTGACCTCGGCCCTGGAAGCACCGCGATAGGCGGTCACGTCGATCTCGACCTTGTACTGCGTCGACCCGAGCGGCGGACAGGTCATGGTAAGCGTCGGCCTGATCCCCCGCATCCGCTCACCATAGGCGGTCATGATCGTGTCGATATCCTGGGTGAACTGCACAAAGACACGCGCCCGCACCACATCTTCCAGGCAAGAGCCCACAGCCGTCAGCGCGGTTTCGATATTGGCAAGCACCTGCAGCGTCTGCTCGGCCAGATCCTCCGGGATCAGCTTGGTTTCCGGATTGCGCCCCGCCGTGTTCGACACGAAAATCAGGTTGTCCACAGCGACAAGGCGTGAATAGCTGCCATGTTCCTCGAACCTGGAGCCCGTTGTCAGTTTGATGATTTCAGTCATTGTTTTACCTTGTTCAGAAATTGATGTCCCGGCCCCGCGCGGGGGCCCGCAAGTCAGCGCAGCACGGGCGAATCCCACAGGGTCAGCGAGACGCCGATGCCCTTCTCCAGGGCGTTGCGGTAAACCACCGTGCCCCAGGCCACATCCTCGACCGGCAAGCCGCCGACCGACATGATGATGATCTCCTCCTCGTCCCGCCGCCCCGCCGCCTCGCCCGCAACGATCTGCCCAAGGTCTTCCAGCTGTTCCGGCGCGATCCGGCCTTCGTCCACCAGATCCAGCCAGCGTATGCCGACCGCGGGAATATGGTTGTGCACCGGCTTCGGGTTCTCCTCGAACCAGGCGTGATAAAGACCCGGATTATCCAGAACCTTGCGGATCTCGGGCGCTTCCATCGCCTCGTCGATGTTGCAAAGCGCAGGCATCGCCAGAAAGGTGCCGGGGCTGATCCACTCCCGCCGCACCATGGGATAGGTCGACGGATCGCCCGTCGCCCCTGACCCGCAGAAGGTGACAATATCCGATCCCCGCACCACCTCTTCCACGCTGTCGACGACGCGTACACTGGTGATCTGCGGAAAGGTCTCGGACAACCACGCAAGGAAGGCATCCAGGTTCTTCTGGCCGCGCCCCTTGACCTTGACCGTATCAATCCCCGGACGCACCGCCATGAAGGCCGAAAGCGATGTCTTGGCCATCACCCCCGGCCCCAGGATCCCCACGGTCCTTGCATCCTTGCGCGCCAGATGCCGCGCCCCCACCCCGGGCACAGCCCCGGTGCGATAGGCCGACAACAGATTGGCCGACATCAGCGCCAAAGGCGCGCCGGTATCCGCATCATTGAGGATGAACATCAGGATCGAACGCGGCAGCCCCTTGTCGCGGTTCGCAATGTTCGAGCCATACCACTTCATCCCCGCGGTCCCGAAACGCCCCCCCAGATAGGCGGGCATCGCCATGAAGCGGCGGTCCGGCGTCGGCTTCGGCATCGTCGGAAAGGGCGAGATTTCAGGGAATACCACGACAGAGCCGTGGGAATTGTTGTTGACCCCGGCCATGCGGTAATCGCCGTGGTAAAGCATGCCGAACATCTCTTCCATCGTGTCCACGCAGGCCGCCATATCGGTGACACCGGCGCGCACCATGTCCTGTTCGGACAGGTAGATAAA
The DNA here is from genome assembly GCF_059628195.1 of Sulfitobacter sp. IGS-18. Classification (NCBI taxonomy): domain Bacteria; kingdom Pseudomonadati; phylum Pseudomonadota; class Alphaproteobacteria; order Rhodobacterales; family Roseobacteraceae; genus Sulfitobacter; species Sulfitobacter sp. IGS-18. Next base: position 368,992 of record NZ_JCAQIH010000003.1, read on the forward strand.
ATCGATCCGCGTCGATGCCGCGGTGTCGCTCGGGCTTTGGTCGCGGGTGTTCTGAAGCATCGAAACTACTCTTTTCGTTCATTGATGCATCAAAGGTGTCATGAAGGCTGCGCTCGGGAAATGACCGGATCGGCCAATAAATGTGCGGATCAGGCCAGATGCGCGGACGGCGGTATGAGGAAGCGGCAAAATGGCATCACCCGCCCGGATGTCAGGCCGGGCATCGCCGTGCCGTTGAACGGCCCTTCATGTCGAAGACATGCCTCTGGCAAGATGCGCGTCGGCCTGCGGCCTTGGTCCCGCGCTAGGGGAAAATTCTCAAAGCAAACAAAACTGCCCGCGATCAATCACGCAAAAGCCCGGAACCAGCCGAAGGCGCCGGGCCTGCAACCTGACACAGGCTGATCTTGCCTGTGCCCGGCTCATAAAGATGGATGTGGTCGAAAGGCACCAAAGCCCTTCGACCAGCAGCTTGTCTCAGAACGGGCTGTCTTCGTAGTAGAAGTCAGCAGCGTTGTCCTTGGTGATCAGAACCGATCCGATGGTGAAGGTTCCCGAAACCGGCGCGGTCGAGGTCATGCCGACAGCGGTCAGTTCGATCGCCGTGGCAATCATCGACGGCGGATAGGTCACATCGGCAGGGATCATCGCATCCCCATCGCGCACCTTGGCCACCATTTCCTTCATGCCGGCACCACCCAGCACGAACTTGATGTCGTCGCGGCCGGATTGCTCGATGGCCGCCAGCACGCCGATGGCCATATCGTCATCCGATGCCCATACCGCGTCGATCTTGTCGTATTTCGACAGGAAATCCTGCATCACGGTAAAGCTGTCGTCGCGGTTCCAGTTGCCATGCTCCATCGCCAGGATGTTGATGCCCGACCCTTCGATTGCAGCCTGGAACCCTTCGACACGCTCATTGTCGATGGTGGTGGGGATGCCCCGGAACACGACGATGTCGCCGCCGTCCGGCATGGCCGAGGCCATATATTCACCCGAGACCTTGCCAAAGCCGGGGTTGTCACCCGCGACATAAAGGTCCTCGATGCCGGGAATGGCAAGGCCACGGTCAACCACCGTCACCCAGGCGCCGCTGTCCGCAACCGCCTTGACCGGGCTTGTCAGCGGCTCGGATTCGAATGGCAGCACCACCAGCGCGCTGATGTTGCGCGTGGCCAGCATGTCTTCGATGTCGTTGACCTGCTTGGCCGGGTCCGATGCCGTTGCCAGCACAAAATCCAGTTGCGGATAGACTTCCTCCAGCCGGTTCACCGCCTGCTGCGCATGAAAGTTCATGCCGCCCGCCCAGCCGTGCGTTGCCGCCGGAATGGACACCCCGATCACTTTCGTATCCTGGGCCTGTACCGGCAGTGCCAGTGTCGCGGCCAGCGCGGCCGCCGTGATTGTCGTAAATTTCATGGCTTTTCTCCTCTGTTTACCATGGTATTCCGGAGCGCCTCCTCAGCTCTCCGCTTTCTTGTCGCGCTGCAGGATGACGGCCAGGATGATGATCACACCCTGTATTGCCCCGTTCAGATAGGGCGATACGCCATCCGTCAGATTCAGAATATTGTCGATCAGCGACAGGATCAGCACGCCGATCACCGTGCCCCAGACCCGGCCAAACCCGCCCTTGAGCATGGTCCCCCCGATGATCACCGCCGCAATGGCCTCCAGCTCCCAAAGCACCCCGGTGCTGGGCGAGGCCGAGCCAAGGCGCGGCACATACATGATCGTCGCCACCCCCACGAGGATGCCCAGAAAGACGTAGGTCAGCATCCGCACGCGATTGACGTTCACCGAAGAATAGCGCGCCACCTGATCATTGGAGCCAACCGCAGCCGCGTGCCGGCCAAAGGCCGCGCGCCGCATCACCAGTTCGCCACTGATCGCCACCAGCGCAAAGACGATGATCGGCCAGCTGATCCCCAGGATACCGTCGAAATAGATCGGCCGGATCACCGACCGCATCCCGAAATCGAGCGAGAGCGTGCCGCCATCGGCCAGCCAGGTGACCAGGCTGCGGTAGATGCCCATGGTGCCCAGCGTCACGATGAATGCCTCGATCCGCATCGTCGTGATCAGGAAACCATTGACGAAACCGGCCAGCGTGCCCGCCACCATCGCCGTCAGCATCCCGACAAAGACCAGCGGCCACCCCGGCCCCATCACCGGCAGCATGGCGTTCATCACCAGGATCATCAGACCCGCGATGAAGGCCGCCATGGAGCCGACCGACAGGTCCAGCCCGCCGGCCGTGATGACAAATGTCATGCCCACCGCGATAATCCCGATAAAGGCGGACCGCGACAGGACGTTGGTGATATTGGCCGCGCTCAGGAAATTCCCGTTCAGCGCCGCGCCGACGATCACCAGCACGACCAGTGCCAGGATCGGACCCAGCACTTTCAGGTTCACGCCTCTGGTTGCCCGTGAGGGCTGTGTTTCGGTGGCTGTCATCAAATTGCCTCTTGCCTTGTCGCGCCCAGGCCCATGGCCAGCCGCACGATCTTGTCTTCTGTCATGTCATCTCCGCTGACTTCGCCCGCGATGGTGCCCAGCCGCATGACCAGCACCCGATCCGCAAGGCCAATGACCTCCTGCATCTCGGAACTGACCACGATGATGGATTTGCCCGCCGCGGACAGCGCGTGGATGAATTCGTAAATCTGTTGCTTGGTGCCGATGTCGATGCCCCGCGTCGGCTCGTCGATGATGACGATATCCGGCTCGGTCAGCATGATCTTGGCGATCAGCAGCTTTTGCTGGTTGCCCCCCGACAGATTGCCCACCAGCACCTCGCGGGTCGGGCAGCGGATGTCGAAATCGGCAATCGCCCGTGTCAGCGCCGCGTCTTCCGCCTTGTGATCTATCAGCCAGTTGGTGAACTCCGGCAGCGCCTGCAGGGTCAGGTTCTCGCGCATCCCCTTTTGCAGCAGCAGCCCCCGGCCCTTGCGATCCTCGGTCAGGTAGCACAGCCCCGCCGCCTGCGCCTGTTGCGGCGACCGCAGGGTGACGGGCTTGCCATTGATGCGCACATCGCCCTGCGCGCTGCGCAGCCCCGTCAGCCCCTCCATCGCCTCGGTTCGGCCCGAGCCGATCAGCCCGGAAATCCCCAGTATCTCCCCCTTGCGCAGGGTAAAGCTGATGTCACGGGCATAGCCCGGCACATTCAGCCCTTTGACCTCCAGCGCCGGCTCATCGCTGACAGCGGCCGTGCGCACTGGATAGAGCGAGGACACATCGCGCCCCACCATCGCTTCGGCCATCTGGTCCTCGTTGAACTCCGTCGTCATGCCCTGCGCCACCACATGCCCGTCGCGCAGCACCGTGATCCGGTCCGAGATCCGCTTCACCTCGTCCAGCTTGTGCGATGTGAAAAGGATCGCCACCCCCTCGGCCTTCAGCCGCTCCACCTGCTCGAACAGCACCTCCGCCTCGCGCTCGGTCAGCACGGCGGTGGGTTCATCCATAATCAGAACCTGCGCGCGCCGCGACAGCGCCTTGGCGATCTCGACCATCTGCTTGTCCGCATTGGAAATGTCACGCACCCGCGCCGTGGGCGACACCTTGCAGTTCAGCCGATCCAGCAGCCTGCGCGTCTCCGCCTGCATCCACCCCTTGTCCAGGAACAGCCCGCGCCGTTTCTCGTGCCCCAGAAAGATGTTCTGCTCCACGCTCAGCTGATCCGCCAGGTTGAACTCCTGATGGATCAGCACAACCCCCTGCGCCTCGGCCTCCTGCGAAGAGGCAAAGCGCACCTGCGCCTCGTCCAGCTTCACCTGCCCCTTCGTCGGCTCCAGATAGCCCGACATGATCTTCATCGCCGTCGATTTGCCCGCCCCGTTCTCTCCGATCAGGGCATGCACCTCTCCGGGCCGCAGCGTCAGGCTGATGTCATGCAACACCTGCACCGGCCCGAAACTCCGGCAAACATCAGCCAGCGTGAGGGCGCGGGTTTCGCTCATAGCCTGACCCATGCCGCATCGCGCTTCGACGACCGCACGCAAGCGTCGATAAAGGCAACGCCCTCCAGCCCGTCCTGCACCGTCGGCAACAGGTGATCCGGCACCTTGCCGTCGCGCGCCGCGACGATCAGGTCCGCCGCCTCGTTGTAGATATTGGCAAACCCTTCAAGATAGCCCTCGGGGTGTCCCGGCGGAATGCGCGAGGCCCCTTGATTGCCCGCAGTCGCACCAGCCCCGTTGCGGGTCAGCAAACGCTTTGGCGCGCCGAAGGGCGTGAACCACAGATAATTCGGATCTTCCTGCGCCCATTCCAGCCCGCCCTTGTCCCCGTATACACGCAGCCGCAGACCGTTCTCATTGCCCGGCGCCACCTGCGACGACCACAACATGCCCCGTGCCCCGCCCTCGAAACGCAACATCACATGCACGTTGTCATCCAGCCGCCGCCCTTCGACAAAGGTGCTCAGGTCCGCCGCAAGACTTTCCAGCTGCAACCCGGTGACAAAGCGCGCCAGATTATAGGCATGGGTGCCGATATCGCCCACACAGCCCCCCGCGCCGGAACGTTCCGGATCAGTGCGCCATTCCGCCTGCTTGCTGCCATCGGCTTCCACCGCGTCGGTCAGCCAGTCCTGCGGGTACTCAACCTGCACAACGCGTAGATTGCCAATGTCGCCCTGCCGGACCATCTCGCGGGCTTGGCGGACCATCGGATAGCCGGTGTAATTATGCGTCAGCACAAACAGCGCGTCCGACTTCTCCGCCGCCGCCACCAGCTTTTTCGCATCCGCCAGGGTCGAGGTCAGCGGCTTGTCACAGATCACGTGAATGCCGCGTTTCAGGAATTCGCGCGCCGCCGGGTAATGCACATGGTTCGGCGTGACAATCGCCACCGCCTCCACGCCATCCTTCAGCCGCGCCTCGCGTTTCGCCATCTCGGTGAAATCGCCATAGCAACGGTCCTCGGCCAGCCCCAGTGCCGCACCCGAGGCTTTGGATTTCTCCGCCGTCGAAGACAGCGCCCCCGCAACCAGCTGAAACCGTCCGTCAATGCGCGAGGCGATGCGATGCACCCCGCCGATGAATGCGTCATTGCCGCCGCCGATCATGCCCAGTCTGATAGGTTTCATCACGCAAGCCCCAACATCTTGGCGTTCAGCGTGTCATCCGCACCGCCATCCGCAAAATCGTCAAAGGCGCGTTCGGTCACGCGAATGATATGATCCTTGACGAATTGCGCCCCCTCGCGCGCGCCATCCTCGGGATGTTTCAGCGCACATTCCCATTCCACCACGGCCCAGCCGTCAAAGTCATTGGCCGCCATCTTGGAAAACACCGCGCCGAAATCCACCTGGCCATCCCCCAGGCTGCGGAACCGGCCCGCGCGGTCGACCCAGGGCTGATAGCCGCCATAGACACCCTGCCGCCCGGTCGGATTGAACTCCGCATCCTTGACGTGGAACATGCGGATGCGGTCGCGGTAGATGTCGATATTGTCGAGGTAATCCAGACATTGCAGCACGTAATGCGACGGGTCGTACAACATGTTGGCCCTTGGGTGATTGCCGGTGCGCTCCAGGAACATCTCAAAGGACACCCCGTCGTGCAGGTCTTCACCCGGATGGATTTCATAGCAGACATCAACGCCGCAATCCTCCGCATGGTTCAGGATCGGCGTCCAGCGTTTCGCCAATTCGTCAAAGGCCTGTTCAACCAGCCCCACGGGCCGCTGCGGCCAGGGATAGACATAGGGCCAGGCCAGCGCGCCCGAAAATGTCGCATGCGCCCCGATGCCCAGATGGGCCGAGGCCGTCAGCGCCTTTTTCAGCTGATCAACCGCCCAGGCCTGCCGCGCCTTGGGGTTGCCCCGCACGCTTTCGGCGGCAAAGCCGTCAAAGACATCGTCATAGGCCGGATGCACCGCAACCAGCTGGCCTTGCAGATGCGTCGAAAGCTCGGTCACCTCCACGCCATTGGCCTCGGCCTGCCCGGCCCACTCCTGGCAATAATCCTTTGATGTCGCGGCCTGTTCCAGGTCGATCAACCGCGCATCCCAGCTTGGCACCTGAACCCCCTTGTAGCCGCAGTCGGCGGCCCATTTGGTGATCGCATCCCAGGAATTGAAGGGCGCTTCATCGCCTGCAAATTGCGCCAGAAAAAGCGCCGGACCCTTTATTGTTTTCATGTCGTTCCTCCCTTTTGTCAGACGTAGCGGTTGACGATATTCTCAAGTTTCTCCTGCGCGCCGGAAACCGGCTGCGGGTTCAGATCCGCGGCCTCCGCACGGGCGGCAATGCCGTCCAGCGTGGCATCCTTGGCCAGCATCGCCTGCGCCTCGCTGCTCTCCCAACCCGCGTAACGGGCGCGGCGCGGCCCCTCCAGCGCGTCATCCTCGATCATCCGCCAGGCCGATTTCAGCCCCCGCGCGCAGATGTCCATCGCACCCGCATGGGCCGCAATCAGGTCTTCGGCATCCAGCGACTGCCGCCGCAGCTTGGCATCGAAATTGGTGCCGCCGGTGGTGAACCCGCCCGCCATCAGCACCTCGTAATAGGCCAGTGCCGCCTCTGACGGAGAGTTCGGGAAATGGTCGGTGTCCCAGCCGCATTGGTAATCATTGCGGTTCATGTCGATGGAGCCGAAGATCCCCAGCGTCCGCGCCATCGCCAGCTCATGCTCGAAGGAATGGCCGGCCAGAATGGCATGGCCCTGCTCCACGTTCAGCTGCACCTCGTTCTCCAGCCCGAACCGCTTGAGGAACCCATAGACCGTAGCAACGTCGTAATCATACTGATGCTTGGTCGGCTCCTGCGGCTTCGGCTCGATCAGGATCGCCCCCTTGAAGCCGATCTTGTGCTTGTATTCGACCACCATCGACAGGAACCGGCCCATCTGTTCCAGTTCCCGGCCCAGATCGGTGTTCAGCAGCGTTTCATAACCCTCGCGCCCGCCCCACAGCACGTAGTTCTCACCGTTCAGCCGGTGCGTCACATCCATGCAGGTCTTCACCGTCGAGGCACAATAGGCAAAGATATCCGGATCCGGGTTGGTGCTCGCCCCCGACATGTAGCGCCGGTTGGAGAACATGTTCGCCGTACCCCAGAGCAGCTTCGGGCCGCCATCCGCCATCTTCTTCTCGAAATAATCGGCCATCTCGTTCAGCCGCTTGTGGCTCTCTGCCAGGTTGCTGCCCTCGGGGCGCACGTCATGGTCGTGAAAGCAGAAGAACGGCACGCCCAGAATGCGGAACATGTCGAAGGCGGCATCGGCCTTGGCCCGCGCAAGCTCCATCGTATCCGCCGGAAACCACGGGCGCTGAAAGGTCTGCCCGCCAAAGGGGTCGTTCCCCTCCCAGACGAAGTTGTGCCAGTAACAGACGGCAAAGCGCAGATGCTCCTCCATCGTCTTGCCGCCCAGCTTTTCCTGCGGATTGTAGTGACGGAAGGCCATCGGATTGGTGCTGTCTGCACCTTCGAATGTCACCGGGGCGATGTCTGCGAAATATTGGCTCACTGTATGTTCTCACGACTGTAGATGTTTAATTTGATCCTGCCGGCATCGGCAGGCGGTGTGGTGGCTTCGGTCAGGTCCCTCATGATCTTGACGGCGGCAATGACCCCCGAAAGGATGTCCTGGTCGATGACCAGATCGAATGTGCCGCTGCGCAGCGCCTCGCGGGACGTGGGCGTCAGCTCATGCACGATGGTGATCGGTTTCGGGTCCAGCGTCCGCACCGCACGCACCAGCCCGCGGTTCCCCGCCCCGATGGCATAGATCCCCGCAAGCCGCCGGTCGCGGGCCGCCTCCAGCACGATCTGCTCGACGCGGAGGGCATTGTCGCCCCCCTGCGCCGCCGGCAGCAGCGTGCAGCCGCCAAAGCGTTCCTGCATCACCATCCGGAACCCCAGCAACCGCTCGCTGTGATCGCGCGCCGCCAGCGACCCCGCAATCATCAGAACATCGCCCGGCTCCCTGATGAACCGCCCCATGAACTCACCGGCGGTCCGCCCCGCCATGACATTGTCCGGCCCCACATAGGCATCACGCCCCGAACTCGGCAGATCCGCCACAAGGCTGATCACCCGCACGCCCGAAGCATGCAGCGACGCGATTTCCTCGTTGATCTCGGGCGCCTCGCTGGCCATCACCGCCACCGCGTCACAATCAAGATTGCGCAGCGCGGCAACCTGGTCTCCCACGTCGAACGCCTTGGTCGGAACAACCTGCACCAGCACCTGTTCCTCCATCAGCCGCTGCTGCTCGCGCGCCAGCGCCTCGTGCAGCAACGCGACAAAACCGGTGTCCCCCGACGGCACCACGAAACAAAACCGATAGACCCGGCGCCGCGACAGATTCGCAGCCGCCAGATTGCGGACATAACCGGTCTGCGCCACGGCCGCCTTCACCCGGTCGACCACCTTCGCCGACACGCCACCGCGATTGTTCAGAACCCGGTCCACCGTCGCAAGGCTGACCTGCGCAGCCTCTGCCACGTCCCGTACCGTTGGTCCGCTCATAGACGAATCCTCCCCTTGCCCAAGGATTCATCAAATCTTGAGGTACGTCAATCAATCTTCTGCGGGTTCACCTCAACCGTGAATTTGGCGCAGGATCTGCCGCACAGCGGCCCGCTCCGGCACCACCGCATTCGTCATTCATGGACTGGTCTGATCACGATTCAGGCTCTAACATGCCCCTCTAGAGCCTTGTAATCCCTCATCCCGGGACCGCGGAATGTAGAAAAGCCTTGCGCGACTCTCCCCCTTTGGTCAATAGTCACGGAAACAAGGCGATAAACGCCATGTTCCGTGAACACGGGACAAGAGACAGAGGGCAGATGAGCAGCACCAAACAAACAGACGACCTGAATTCCGTCATCCGTCAACATGCGGAATGGCTCTCAGGCCAATTGCACGCACAACGCGAGAACCTGTTTCCGCCGAATGCGCAGAAATCCATGCGCACCTTCACCTCCGGTGAGGCTGCAGCCATGCTTGGCGTCAACGACAGCTACCTGCGCAAGCTGCACCTCGAAGGGCGCGGCCCCTCCCCTGCCCTGACACCGGGCAACCGGCGGCATTACTCGGCCCATGACATCCATGATCTGCGCGTCCTGCTGGAAAAAACCGCACGCAAACCGGGGGATTACCTGCCCGGCCGGCGCGAGGGCGATCATCTGCAGGTCATCGGCGTGATGAACTTCAAGGGCGGATCGGGCAAGACGACAACCTCCGCCCATCTGGCCCAGCGGCTTGCCCTCAAGGGCTACCGCGTGCTGGCCATCGACCTGGACCCGCAGGCATCGCTCACCGCCCTGCACGGGGTCCAGCCCGAATTCGATCTGCACGACGGCGGCACGCTCTATGACGCCATCAGATACGATTCACCCGTGCCCATCGCCGATGTCATCCGCAAGACCTATATCCCCAATCTGGATCTGATCCCCGGCAACCTGGAATTGATGGAATTCGAACATGAAACCCCCCGCGCCCTGTCACAGGGCAAGGCCGGGTTGTTCTTTTTCCGGGTAAAAGAGGCTCTGATGCAGGTGGATGACGCCTATGACGTGGTTGTCATCGACTGTCCGCCGCAGCTTGGCTTCCTGACCATGTCGGCCCTCTCTGCGGCGACGGGTGTCCTGGTCACCATCCACCCCGAAATGCTTGACGTGATGTCGATGTCGCAATTCCTGCGCATGACCGCCGATCTGATGGATGTGATCGCCGAATCCGGCGCGGACATGAGCCATGACTGGATGCGCTACCTGCTGACGCGCTACGAACCGGCCGATGCGCCGCAGAACCGCATCGTCGCCTTTCTGCGTACCATGTACGGCGACAAGGTGCTGAATGCACCGCAGCTGAAATCCACCGCAATCTCCGATGCGGGGCTCACAAAACAGACTCTATACGAGGTAGAACGCAGCGCTTTCACCCGCAGCACCTATGACCGCGCGGTCGAAAGCCTCAATGCCGTCAACGATGAAATCTCTGAACTGATCCAGCGCACATGGGGCAGGACATGACGACCAGGAAAAAACGAATGACGATGCTCGACGGGTTGGCAGCGGCGGGGCATGCCCCCCCTGCCCCGGGCAGTTCGATGATGTCGACCAACCGGGCGCTGCGCTCTGCGCGCGACGCGGTGGATTCGCATCAGGTCTGGGAACTGGACCCTGATACCATCGAGGACGGCAGGATCGCCGACAGGCTCGACCCTGACGATGTGGTCGATCTGCGCGACGCAATAGAGACTAACGGGCAAACAGTGCCTATTCTTGTGCGCCGGCACCCCACCACGCCCGACCGCTATCTGTTGGTCTACGGGCGGCGCAGGCTTCAGGCGATCCGTAACTCTGCCAAGGTGACAACCGTGCGCGCGCTGATTGCCAGCATGGGCGACGATGACGCGGTCAAGGCGCAGATTTCCGAAAACATGGCACGGCGCGATCTGTCCTTCATCGAAAGGGCACTTTTCGCGCAGGAACTGGTGGAAACGGGCTTTGGGAACCAGACCCAGGTGGCCGAGGTCCTGACCGTCACCAAATCCTCCGTTTCCATGGCCATCGCCATCGCCGAGATGATCGGCCGCGATCTGATCCGGGCCATCGGTCCGGCCCATGGCATTGGCCGCCCCCGGTGGGAAGCCCTGGGCAAAGCCATCGAGGAACGCCAGATCAACCGCGACCGGTTGATCGAAGTGGCCGAAAGCCTGCGCAGCGAGGCCGAGGTTGCCATGGTGATCGACGATGCCTCGGCAGAGCCGAATGAAGTCTCTGTCAGGGCGTTTGAGGCTGTGTTCGAAGCCGCAGGCGTGCCCGAACGCCCGGCCCGGAAACCCGCCAAGGCCCCCCCTGCCCGTCCGCGCAAGTTAAGCGTCAATCTGACGGTGGATGGCCGCACCGCAGGACAGCTGGTGCGGTCCGCCAAGGGGGTGTCGTTTGAACTCGAAAAAGGACCATTTGCCGATTGGGTAGAGGCGCAAGGCCAGCCCCTGATCGAAGAACTTCACGCGCGCTGGCTTCAGCGCGGCGAAGACTGAGGAAAAGAGCAACAATGAAAAGGAGACACGAGAAAGACTGAAAGAAAAGGTCCCGCAAAGACGAAGCTCCACGAGACCCTGACTTGTTTCTAGCACCTTCAAGCTAGTGGTCGGAGCCCAAATTCGCAAGTCCAAAGTGATTCGCGGACCGCTATTTTTTTGTCTTCGTGTACATAAAATGGAATACACACCGGTATCGTCGTTTCGGCGACCGATCTCTGCTGTCCAATTGGAACGGCAGGCACAGGCAGATCGGCCCGTCACCACAGAAATCAGCAAATGGGACGCCCTGCGGAAACTTGCCGCCGCGCGTCAGCATTTCAACCTCTCCGACCGCGACCTGACAGTTCTGCAGGCCCTGCTCGGATTCCACCCCGAAACCGCGCTTGGCGCAGACAATCCACCCGCGATTGTCTATCCCTCCAACAAGGCGATCTGCGAGCGGCTGAACGGCATGCCCTGCTCCACCATGCGGCGCCATATCGCGCGGCTGGTCGATGCGGGCATGATCCTGCGCCGCGACAGCCCCAACGGCAAACGCTATGTCCGCCGCAATGGGGGTGCCAAGCTGGCCTATGGGTTTGACCTCACCCCCGTGGCTGTCCGGTTTGAGGAGTTCTGCCAGATCGCCGACCGCCTGGAACAGGCGGAGGCACGCCGCAGCCGCCTGCGCGAAATGGTCAGCCTGATGCGGCGCGACCTGGCGGGCTATGTGGACTACGGCATCAGCCAGCACCCCGACCTGCCCCTCTGGGACCGGATGAGCGACCTCGCCCGTCTGACAGCCCGCGACCTGCGCAGAAAGCTGAGCATCGGGGATCTGACCCGTCTCAGTGCCGAAATGGCCGCCGCTCTGGAGGAAGTCATCGCCGCGATCGACCTGCCTCAAACAGAAGAACTGAGCACCAGCGACGCCGGGATTGAGCAGCACCATCAGAGTTCAGATAAAGAATATATTGATAGAAAAAAAACGAAGGTTGAGCCAGAGCCTGCGCCGGTCAAGGCCTCTGATGCCAATGTCTTGCAGACCCATCGGCCACCGCCACTGAAGCAGGTGTTGGAATCTTGCAAAGAGATACAATCTTTTTCTCAGGCCTCGGTGCGCCATTGGGAGGACCTGATCCGTCTTTCCGATGTCGTCAGTCCGATGATGGGAATTGCCGCATCCGTCTGGCAGGAAGCGAAATGCCGGTTGGGCAGGGAACAGGCCGCGACAACGCTTGCGGCGATGTTGGAGCGTTTCTCCGAGATCAAAAGCCCCTCCGCCTATCTGCGGTCCCTGGGGCAGAAAGCGGAGATGGGTCTGTTCTCCTGCGGCGCAATGATCCGGGCCCTGGAGGCGCGGGCGGTGTGAGTTCACAGCTGTGAACATTTCCTGAATGCACCGAACGCCCGCAGTTCACAGCTGTGAACTCTGCCTCACAACCCGGCCGCTTTGGTCAGATTGACGCGGAACCGATCGCGCCGTCTCTGATAGCGGCGCGTCATTTCCGCGCTGGCATGGCCAAGCTGCTTCTGGACATAGCCCTCGTCCACCTCCGCCGAAGAGGCCAGACCCGCCCGCAGCGAATGGCCGGAGAACAGCGCCAGCCGGTCCTTCTCAGGCAGCTCCGCCCGGATGCCGGCCTCCAGCACGCAGCGCTTGATCAACCGCGCGATGTGCTTGTCATTCAGCCGTGTTTCCAGGGCGCGTTTGCCATCCCGCGAGGTGCCCACGAAGATCGGGCCAAAGTCGATCCTGGCGAAATGCAGCCATTGTTCCAGCGCATGTACCGGGCAGGTCTGATCCGAGGATCCGCGCCCGATCTCGACCTCGCGCCAGCCAGTCTTGGCGTTGAGAGTGAGCAGGGCGCCGCCCTCCAGAATCTCGACCCAGCCGCCCGAATCCGGCGTATCGTCCTTGCCGTGATCGAGGCCGACGATCTCGCTACGGCGCAGCCCACCTGCGTAGCCGACAAGCAGGATCGCACGGTCCCTGAGGCCGCGCAAATCGAAGGGCAGGCAGGCCACCATGGCGCGGATATCCTCGGTCATGATCGCTGCTTTCTGTTTCGGCGGACGGGCATGCCTGCGCTTGATCCCGGCCAGCACCGAAGCGATGTGCCGGTCCTGCCGGTCGAGCGTCAACCCGCGCTGTGCGTAGTTCCAGGCGAGGCCGGAGAGGCGGCGCTCGATGGTGCTGACGCGCAGGGCATGGGCCTTGCCCACGGGGGCAGCCATATCCGCGAGATAAAGGCCGATCATCTCGGGCGAGGGGGGCAGGGGCTCTGTGCCCTTCACCCGGCACCAGCGGGTAAAATGCGCCCAATCCCTGGCATAGGCCTTGAGGGTATTGTCCGAGGCGGCAGCGCGGGCATAGTTCCGGGCGCTGTCCACCAGCCGGTCCAGATTGCCGGATCCAGCCACCTCCTCGGGCAGGGATAGGAGGGTATCTTCGGACTTGGCGGGTTTCCTCGAATTTGTCGACATCTTGCGTTTAACCCCATGATCTTGTGGTGTTGCGGCAGGCTAGACATAATCGGCCGATAAGGCAAACTTATCGGACATAATGGGGAACGGCGAGGTGGGACGGTTTATGTGGTATTTACTCGCAGAAACCGCCGCGCGAGTGTAGGCTTCAGGCATGTCTTTCGCCCGGCCAGATCACATCAGTGACCTCGACACGTTACCCCGGATGCCCACTTGGGTCACCTCTGCACGCGCTGAAACCCTTGAAGATGTTGCGTTTTTGTCGGGCGCGGCGCTGAACCCCCTGCATCTTGTGCTAGGACGCGCGGAGGTGCCCCAAGCCTTGTTGCGGGACCGGCTCGCGCTGCGCGCAGCGGAGGCCTGTGTCGCGTTCTCGGGGCGCCTGGAGAGAGCAGGGGATCTGCGCGACGCGGTGCATTTATTGCGCTCTGGCGATCTGCCGGGACCGGCCGGCGAGACCAGCCTCGCCTGGCGGCGCGCGGTGGAGCGGCCTGTGTCGACCAAGGCTCTGGGTCGAGCCTTGCCGGCCTTCGAGTCGGGCAAGATCGCGATGTGGCTCAATGCAGGGAAGGGGGCGCCGGTGACTCGGGCCGCGATGGTGCTGGAGGCCGTGCTAACGGAGGCGCCACGCGCTGACGTAGCTTCGCTGGTCCTCGCGGATGTGGCTCTCGCCCAAACATTCGGTTGGGATCATCTCGTGCCGTTGTTGGCCGCGGGTCTGAAGCGTGCCGACCTGCGCAAGCAGGGCGACGATTTGCGTCTCGCCTGTCATCGGGCACTCATCTTATCGGCGGTCGAGGCTGTGCGTCTCTCCGCCGACCTCGCGCGTCGGGCAGCACACCTAAAGGCCGTTGCGCCAAAGCTTCGCGCCAAGGGAGCGGATGCCGCTGTCGAGATGTTCCTCACCCGCGATGCCGTGGCACCTTTGGCCTTGCCCTTGTCGGATCGCGCCGCGCGGCGGCTTTGCGACCGACTGGTCGATCTCGGCGCGGTGCGCGAGCTGACAGGGCGAGATACGTTTCGGCTCTACGGGGTGTAGCGATGGCGAAGGATCGTTCAGAGCCGGACCTGGACCGTGAGTTGGCCGACCTGCCGCCTGAGCTGCGCTGGCGGGAATGGATGCGCCGGATCGAGGCGGTGCTCTTTGCGTCGGCCTCGCCAGTGCCGCGCGAGGACCTGGTCCGCGTGGTGGGGCCGGGGGCTTCGGTCGATTTGCTGGTAGACGACCTTGCCGCCGATCTGGAGGGGCGGGCCTTCGAGATCGCCCAGGTCGCTGGCGGCTGGATGTTCCGCACGCGCGCCACCTACGCCCCAGCGATCCGCGCGGCGGCGGATATCGGGAACCAGCTACTCGATCTGAGCGAATTCGACGTCGCGGCTTTGGCGGCCATCGCTTACCACCAGCCGATCACGCGCGACGGGCTCAAGGATATCTTCGGCAAGGAAATCAGCCGTGACGTGATCGGGCGGCTGCATGCGCGCGACTTGATCGGGACCGGGCCACGATCGCCGCGCCGCGGTGCGCTGAGAACGGCGGTGCGAAAGTCGGCCGCGGTAGCGGCGGGATGAGCCTGCTGCGGGCGGCGTAAAAGTCGTCCACCTTTACCCTTTCTGGTGACAGGGAGGGCGGGAGGATTTTCACTGTGGATTTGTATCGGAAGGTGTCACTGTACCCTAATTAATCAGAATCGTGTCTGAAATTGTCTCATAAAATCAATGGTCGATTGTACCCTTAATTTCCATACTGTACCTTTAATTACAATACTGTACCCTTTATTTCCGTACGGTCGAAACTGTGGATAAGTTTCGGTGAAGTCGGGTAGGGGATTTGCGTGGCAAACGAGCGTATTGCGAAACACCGTGCAGCGGTTCTCCGCCCGATCTTGGAACTTGAGAAGAAGGGCGAGCCGATCAGCGCCGCTATCGGAGATGCTGCCTGGGAATTGGGTTTGGCAAAGAGCCACACCTGGTCGCTCTACCGACGTCTGAGAGAGAACGATGCACGTGCCACGGCGTTGGAGCTGGACCGTCGCGGGCCGAAACCGGGATCGAAACGGATTGCTGAAGACGTCGAAATCATGATCGATGAGAGCCTGGGAAGATAATATCTGGTCCGCGAGCGCTCGAGCTTTCTTCGCATCTGGCGTGAGATCCGTGCCGAGTGCGAGGCGAAGGGGTTTCAGTCGCCGACCCGGAGAACAGTCAAAGCCCGTCTGGATGCTATGGATCAGCGAGAGGTTTTCCGGAGACGGCGCGGGGCAGAGGAGGCTGACAAGATCTTTGCCGCGCGTCCTGGCCGCCTTGAAGTTTCAGCCCCGCTGGAAGTCGTTCAGATCGATCATACGACTTCGGACATCATGTTGGTCGATCATGTCAATAGACGGCCGATTGCGCGCCCCAATCTGACGGTTGCCATCGATGTCGCGAGCCGGATCGTTCTCGGGGTTCATGTCACTTTCGATGAGCCATCTGTCTTGTCGATCGCCCTGTGCCTCGATCACTGCGTGCGGCGGAAGTCGGTGCACGTCCCTGGTACTATGGAAGAGGTGGTTTGGCCGACCGCCGGCATTCCAAAGGCTATTCACGTCGACAATGCGCAGGAGTTCCACAGCGACGCCTTCAGAATGGCCTGCGAAGATTGGGGCATTACTGTCGAGTATCGTCCGCTTGGCGGCAAACATTATGGCGGCCATGTCGAACGGCTGATCGGAACGACCATGGGTGCCGTTCATGTGCTGCCCGGGACGACACATTCCTCAATCGCCGAGAAGGGCGACTATGACAGTGAAGAACATGCGGCCCTGACACTGACCGAGTTTGAGGATTGGCTTCATCTGGAAATCTGCCGCTACCACAATACGGTTCACGAAGCTCTCGGACGAACGCCGCTTGCAGCATGGGCGGACATGGGCGGGGATACTGCGGGACGGCAGGTCGTCGACATAGAAGCCTTTCGGACAAGCTTCCTGCCCTTCGAGTGGCGCCAGCTCGGGCGCACCGGGATCACGCTCTTCGGGGTACATTACTGGAGTGATGTCTTCGCGTCGTTGGTCGGACGCGGGCAGGGTAAGGTGCAGGTGAAATACGATCCACGAGACTTGTCGCAGGTCTGGGTCATCACCGGTGATGGCCGCGTGATCTCGGCACGCTACCGGGATCTGAGCCACCCGCGGATATCGCTTTGGGAAAGTCGGCGGGCGCGGAAAGATTGGCGGGACAAACATGGTGGCCGGATCAACGAGCGGGTCCTATTCCAATTGATTGACGCGCAACGGCGGCTGGCTGAGGCGGCGCGCCAAAAGACGCGGACTGCCCGGTTGGAAAACGAAAGAGGTGCTCGGCTTCCCCGGCACAGACCGCGCCGCGATCCATCGCGCGAAATGTTCGCGATCGACACGGGCAACCCTGATCTGCCAACCTATGAGATTGATGAGTTTAATGACCCCAGACGAAAGAATTGACCGTATCCGTGGCGATCATTGGATCGCGTTATCCGTGGCGATCATTGGATCGCGTTCGACCGCGCCACGATTGTTCTCAACCGATTGACCTCCCTGATGGAAATGCCGCAGCAAAGCCGGATGCCGGGGTTGATGGTCTATGGTAGCTCCGGCATCGGAAAGACGATGATCGCCAAGCGCATGGCGAGCAAATATCCAACGCAGTACAACGCCGAACTGGGCATCACGAAAACACCGATCCTGCTGATTCAGGCTCCGCCGGCGCCGGACGAAAGGCGGTTCTATCAGCACATCCTGGCTACGATCGGTGCGCCGATGTGGGGCCGGCATACCGTGTCCGAGCTCGAGGTCCGCGCGCTCAGCTATCTTCGGGACATGGACCTTAGGATGTTGATGATCGACGAGGTGCACAATCTGCTTGCTGGCAGCTACCGGGAGCAACGCCGTTTCCTGAACATGCTCCGGTTCCTCGCGAACGATCTCTGTGCCTCGCTCGTCGTCTTCGGTGTGAACGAAGCCCTGGAGGCGGTTCGTGGAGACGACCAGCTGGCCCGACGTTTGGACGAACACTACCTGCCGCTCTGGGAAGATGACGTAGAGTTCTCCCGGCTAATCCAGACGTTGATCGCCGCGATGGCGCTCGAACAGCGGTCAGGCCTGACGGTGGCGTCGCTTCGGACGATTCTGAAAGTGACCGGCGGTATCACCTCGCGTGTGTTCATCATGATCAAGTCCCTGGCTATCGATGCGATCGAGACCGGAGAAGAGCGGATCACAGACGAAGCGGTGCAAGCCTGGCAGCCGGTCTGGACAAAGCACGCTTGGAACATCCCTCGCCAGCCCGCCGCTGCATTCGGGTGACTGTCAGATCGCTACCGTTTCGACCTCCACCCATGCATGATGAGCTTCTGTCCAGTTGGATCGGTCGGTTGGCAAAAGCAAATCACTGTTCTGTCGAAGAACTGTGCGGCCATCTGGGTTTGGGCCAGGGCAGGGTGCCGGAATGTGCGGGTGGCCTGCGGGCGGTGAACTGGGCCCGTCTCTGCTCGACAGTTCAACGGACCCAGCATGAGATTGCCGCCATGATCCTTCCGGATGCGGCGCATCGCGGCGTGCAATATGTGTCGCGGCATGACTTCCAATATTGCCCGGGGTGTGTTGAGAAAACACCCGATCTGGTTCTTCGCCATTGGCGCTTGGCATGGTTTATGACCTGCGAAATCTGCGGTCAGGCTCTGGCGACTAAGTATCCAGCCAACGATGCGTCAAGCAGACTTCGTGCTCGAGCTTTACGCGGTGCGGAAGCTTTGAAAACGGCTATCGCCACGAACAGTCTCGCGCGGTTGCGCCGGATCAGTATGACCCTGCAAGCCATGTCGGTGCTGAAGATCGGGCATCTCTGGTCACTCACATCCGGGAACGAGCACGAAAGGCTACTTGCTCTTGCCGCAGTCAATGTCGGCATGACCTATCCCTTGTTGGGTGCTGCCATCATCCTGCGAGGCAATGACCGGGGGATCCGGGAGTTGCGCCGCGTCTTTCCTCAGCATCGTCGGGTGATCGAGCAGATTCGTAGAGTGTCGCAGGGCCTTGACCGAAGGCTTCCGGAAAGGCGGGAAACAGAGCACCCGCCAAGGAATGAAACACATGGATCGAGCCGCCCAATTGTATCCGAAAGCGCTTTGCAGGCAGCACGTCAGGCCATCACTGAACTCGGACCGGATGCAAATCGTCAAGCGCTCCTGGCGCGCGCAGATGCAATTTGGAAGCGGTCACCTGGTGCCAAGTCCTGAAGCGCGGGAGACTGTGGATATATTGCAATTAAGGGTACAAAAGTGCTCCAAAATGCCCTGAATCCGCAGAATCTGATTTATTAGGGTACAGTGACAGAAGGTTCGGCTGGCCTGTGCTGAGGGCATGAGCCAGCGTGAGGCGGCGCGGCATTTCAACGTCTCGCGCGATAGCGTAGCCAAGATGATGGCGTTTTCGGTTCCACCGGGGTATCGGCGGTCGGCGCCGGTCAAGCGACCAAAGCTGGATGCCTTCACCGGGATCATCGACGGTTGGTTGGACGGTGATCGGGAGGTCCATCGCAAGCAGCGGCACACGGCGAAGCGGGTGTTCGAGCGGCTTCGCGACGAGCACGGGTTCACCGGCGACTACACGATCGTGAAGGATTACATGCGACAGCGCGAACGGCGCGGCCGCGAGATGTTCGTGCCTCTGGCGCATCCGCCCGGTCATGCCCAAGCCGACTTCGGCGAGGCGGTGGTCGTCATCGGCGGCATTGAGCAGAAGGCGCATTTCTTTATCATGGATCTGCCGCACAGTGATGCCTGCTTCGTGCGAGCCTATCCGGCAGCCACTGCCGAGGCTTGGGTGGATGGCCACGTTCACGCTTTCGCGTTCTTCGGCAAGGTGCCCGCGTCGGTCCTCTACGACAACGACCGCTGTCTGGTTGCGAAGATTCTTCCCGATGGAACGCGTCAGCGGGCCACGCTCTTCAGCGGTTTCCTGTCGCATTACCTGTTCCGTGATCGTTACGGGCGCCCCGGCAAGGGCAATGACAAGGGCAACGCGGAGGGGTTGGTCGGTTATTCCCGCCGCAACTTCATGGTGCCGATCCCGAGGTTCGCGACCTGGGGAGCGTTCAACGATTACCTGGAGGCACAGTGCCTCAAACGTCAGGGGGATGTCCTGCGCGGCCAGTCCGAGACGATCGCGGAACGCCTCGAGCGGGATTTGGCCGCGATGGCTGATCTGCCGACAGCGCCATTCGATGCTTGCGATCAGGTCACCGGACGGGTCAGCTCCCAGGCACTGGTGCGCTACAAAACCAACGATTACTCAGTCCCCGTCGCCTACGGCCACCGTGACGTCTGGATCAGGGGCTATGTCGACGTGGTCGTGATCGGCTGCGGTGGCGAGGTGATCGCCCGTCATCCCCGCTGCTACGACCGCGAGGACATGATCTTCGATGCGGTCCATTACCTTCCGCTGATCGAGCAGAAGATCAATGCCCTGGACCAAGCGGCGCCCCTGGCGGAATGGGATCTGCCGCCCGAGTTCGCGACCCTGCGCCGCCTGATGGAAGCGCGGATGATCAAGGCAGGACGCCGCGAGTATGTTCAGGTTCTGCGCCTGCTCGAGACCTTCGATATCGACGACGTGCATGCCGCCGTAAAGAAGGCCCTGCAATTGGGGGCGGTCGGCTTCGATGCCGTCAAGCACCTCGTCCTGTGTCACGTCGAGAAACGGCCGCCAAAGCTGAACCTCGATGTCTACCCATACCTGCCGCGAGCAAACGTCGAGACCACATCCGCGGCCAGCTACATGGCCCTGATGTCGGAGGATGCAGCATG
>NZ_JCAQIH010000004.1:0-52737 GCF_059628195.1 Sulfitobacter sp. IGS-18
CCGCTTGCAGCGGACCTCGCCAGAAACCCCGCCCCAATTTTCGGCACCAGACCGATAGGGCATCACCACAAGGAGGCCAGATATGGCTAAAGAGCGTTTTGACATCAAGCAGCACGTCACCGACACGATCATTGCGCAGATCGAGGCGGGCACCCCGCCGTGGCGCAAGCCGTGGACGGGCGACATGAGCGGCGCGAGCTTTCCCTTGCGGCACAATGGCGATTCCTATCAAGGCATCAACATTCTGATGCTTTGGGCGACGGCGCATGTTCGCGGCTACAATTCCGCGCGCTGGATGACCTTCAAACAGGCCCTTGAGCTTGGCGGTTGCGTGAAGAAGGGCGAGAAGGCGACGAAATCTGTTTTCTATGGCTCGATTGAACGCGAGGACGAGAACGCGGCAGTGGGCGAGGACGGCAAGCGCCGCATCCGGTTTGCCAAGACCAACAATGTTTTCAATGCCGACCAGATCGAGGGCTTGCCGGAAGCCTATTACATCCGCCCGGAACCGCCCCGCGATCTTGGCACCGAGGCCGACGCCGAACTTGACGCTTTCTTTGCCCGCAGCGGGGCGGAAATCATCACCACGGAGGAACCGCGCGCCTATTTCCATCCGACGAAAGACCACATCCATATGCCTCCGATTGCGACGTTTTACAGCGCCGCCGGATACTATGGGACACTTGCCCACGAACTGACCCATTGGGCTTGCGGTGAAAAGCGCCTTGCCACTCAGAAGGCCCGTGCGAACCGGAAGGAATACGCCTTTGACGAGCTGGTCGCGGAGATCGGCGCATGTTTCCTTGCCGTTCAGCTTGGCGTCGAGCCGCAGTTTGACCAGAGCGCGGCCTATGTCGAAGGATGGCTTGAGGCCCTGAAATCCGACAAGGAAATGATTTTCAAGGCTGCTGCCGAGGCACAGAAGGCCGTGGACTACATCAACGAAAAGGCCCGCGTATCCGAGGGTGAAAAGCAGGTGGCCGCATGAGCGGCCCCCACACCCTGCCCCGCCTGTCCTGCCGCAAATGCGGCAGGATAAACCCGCCGGTCTATTTCGCGCCGGTGGCGATCGAGGGCGAGGGCTCTTGCATCTGCTACGCTTGCGCCGAGGCGCGGCAATGGCTGGACCAAGACGGCAATCTGCGCCCCGGCGTCGAGCTTTGAACCTGTCAGCCCCTGCCCCCGGCGGGGGTTTCCTTTGCCCTGGTGCTATGTTTGACGGGGCCGGGGCCACGCTTGCGCGCGGCCCCGGCCCCGCCCGGCGCTTCGCGCCGAGCCTGCTTTCGCAGGCGCAAGGTCAGAGGCAGGTGAAGGGCATGGGATCGCCAAGCTCAACCTCGGTCGAGCTGTCGCCAATCATAACCGTGACTGTCTGATGCGCGCGGAATCCGGCGATCAGAGTTTCCCATTCCACGGGGTTGGCCGTCGCTTTTCCGTAGCGCCCATGCACCATTGCCGCGCCGATCCTGTTGCCATCGGGAAAGCTGAAGCCCACCTCGGCCGACAGGTCGGGGTTGTTGCCGGCTTCGATCAGGACGGCGCTTTCCGAGGTCCCGTAAACCGTGTTCGGATCACAAACCAGCGAGACCACCATGCCCGCATTCTCCGTGCGGTAGAGATCGACCCCGCGTTCATGCTCATGTTCCCAGGCACTTGCCACAGCGGGCGATGCCGTCAGAATAATTGTGCTGCAAATCAATGCTTTATGAAACTGCATAGGCTGCCTCCTTTTGGGAGCCAGCCTAGCATTTTGAGAACAAAAAGGGAAGATTATTCAAAGGTTTCGGCGGTTTCCGACCATTTGTCTTGCCACACGTCGAAAGAGGCAACCACGCGCCCCTCGGGGTTCTTCAAGGTAATTTCCCCGCGCGTCTTCGGATCGCGCATGTAAGCCGCGCCAAACTCGCGCAGGGTCTTCGAGCTGGTCGAGTAGACCGTGCCAAGGCTTCGCCCGTCTTCCTCGGCCGACAGCGAAAACATTGGTGTCTTACTCATAGATGACATTTTCCCTACGCCCGTCCTTCCAGCGCGGAAGTATCTCGCCGGTGTTCCACTCGTAGAGCCATCCGACGATTTCGCGCGTCCTGGCATCGAGGATGCGCTTGATTGCTTTCGCTTCCAGTCTTTTTTGCCTCGGCATGGTTTTCACTCCGTTTTTTTGATCCACGGAGCGCCCCGTTCCCGCGCCTTCTTCATCATTGAAGGGAGGGTAAGCGCTCGCTTACCCCTGCCGAGCGGCGAGCGTGAGAGGATGGGGGTGAAGCAAAATCGACAGGGGTGGTGCGGCCCGCAGGCGCAGCCGAGGACACGGCCCTGTCTATTTTGCTTCAGGGGGAAGGAAGCCGAAACTCCTTCCCCCTTCTACGCAATAACGTGACGCGGCTTGCCGCGTCTTCTAATCTTTCTTCTGTCGAAGCTCTTCGATGACTTCATCAAGGCAGGTCCAGAACACTGGTTCGAACTGGCCCCGCACCATCGCGCTATCGGATTGGAGACGAAGCGGATCATGCTTTTCGCGCAGATCGTCCAGGATGTTCGCGGGGAGCCGCTTCGTTGTGTGGTAGCCTTCACGCATCGGGAGGCGATCTGCCTCGGGCTTTTCGATGTATTTGGCCTTCAGCTCGAACCTGGCCGTTGCTCGGCGTCCGGCAAGCACGATCACATCGCGGGCCGCGATCCCCTGCCCTTCCAGAGCATCGAGTTTCTTGCCCTGATCGACCTTCACAGCAGCGTCGAGGCGCGTTTCCCGTTTTTCTGCGGCGGGCTTTGGTGCCTTTGGGGCCTGCGGTTGTCGCTCTTTCTCCACGCGCGGGCGAGCGGGCTTGTCAGCTTTAGGCTTGCTGGCAGAGGGCGTGTCGGTTTCAGGATCGGGCTTCGGAGGAGTTGGCGTTTGTTTAGCCGCCGGTTCCGCCGGAGCGGAGGGTTTCGGGATTTCCGCTGCGAAGGTTCCGGTGCTTTCGCGAGTGGTTCCGAAATTGGTGGTGTATTCAGGGTTGAAGCCCTTGATGTTCGGGCGTTGCTTTCGGGCCATTATGCGATCCCTCCAATGTCCTGAAGGATCGCCAGTGCTTCGTCCAGAGCCTCTTCATAGTGCTTTGCGTGGGTGCGGAGCAGAGGGTTCGGATCGTTGCGCCGTGCCTCAGCGAGATAGTGGAGAAATCCGAGGCTGGCGGCGTCTTTATGCTGTTTGCGCTCCATGAAGTAGTTCTGGACGACGGGGAAGGATTGAACCGCTTCCAGCTCAAGTTGCTGTTCGGTTTTACTCATCCGTGCGGGAACGCTGGAAAGAACGACATGGAAGGTCGGCAGGTTTTCGGGATCTTCGGTCCTTCCCCGGAGGTCAACATACCATTTGTGGGTGTCTTGCGTGATTTCCATATCGTCGTTGGACAGCATCATGGGCACCACAAGAATGTCGCTGAAGGCCGCGAGATCGTCGGCCCAAGCACCAGCGGCCCCGAGCGTGTCAACGAAGATGAAATCCGTTGACCCTTCTTCCCAGGCAGCATCCACCCGCGCCTCGAATGCTTCGGGTGACTTCAGCTCTTCGATGGTGAAATTCGGATCTTCGATCTTCAGCTTCTCAGCCCATCGAAACAAGGCTTGTTGCGGGTCAGCATCTAGGACAAGGCATTTCTTGCCTGTGTTCATAGCTGCACTCGCCAGGGCACGGGTCAGCATCGTCTTTCCGGCGCCGCCTTTGCGTGTCATGACCGTGATGACTTTCATGTTTTCGTTCGGCATTGCTCGGCCTCATGTTCAGTGTTGCTTGTCCGGTGTTCCGGGCTGATTGTCGCTTGTCGCTTGTCGCGTTTCAACTGTCGCCTGTTACTTGTCCCTTGTTGCGTGTTGCGGGTCAAGTGTTAATTATCCAGTGTCCAGTGGCCAGTGTCCAGTGTCCAGTGCCGCTTGTTGCCTGTGGTATGTTCCGTGTTGCGTGTTGTTTGTCGCGTGGCAACTGTTCATTGTTACGTGTTACGTGTTGCGTGTTGCGTGCGGGGCGGAGCGTTAAGGAGGCGAAAGGGCCGGCGTGCTGCCTCTCTTCTTCATCGCAATCAGACCTTTCGCTGGGACTGTCTGCTTCGGTCGGGGACGGCATGGCGCACAGGAGCGCCGCAGCGGCTCGCTGAGGGTGCTTCCGAGGCTTCTGAGGGGGAGGGGTGCGGAGAGGCGCTTCTAGCGCCTCACGGGGCATTTTTAGAGGGGTGGGCCGGAGCGGCCCAGATCGAACCAGGGTTCGATCACGGCACGGGCTAGCCGTGCCTAATGCGGAATACAGCCGAACTTAACGGCTTCGACACTCGACACAATCCCCGGATTGCGTCGAAGCCTATTCGTCTGTATGAAGGTGGCAGGAAATAAGGAGTGTATGTTCAGTATGTCGTCGCGCCGCCGTCTAACCCGTGAAGAACGGCTCGTCATCGTCCGCGAGAGCGGAAAAGGCGTTTCCGCAAAGGCACTTGCGGCGCGCTTCAAGGTGACGGAACGGGCGATCTACTACACGGTTCGGACTGAAAAAGAGCGCCGCCGCGAAAGCAGCATCAGGACGCGCCAGGTCAGCGTAACCGTTACCGAAGAAGAGCTTCGCGCGTTCGATGCCGTCTTGAGCAAGAACGGGATCAACAGCAGATCGGATGGTTTGCGCCGCCTGATCCAGTGTGCGAATGGCGTTTTCATCCCCGATGAACACCTGTCTTCTGAGCTGAGCAGCTTCCGTGCAGCCCTGAATCGTGTGGGTAACAACGTCTCCCAGATCGCCAAGCGCATGAACGAGGCGAACAAGAAGGGCCTTCGACCGCCCTTCGGGCCGGGCAGTCTATCGCAGATGCGGAGCCTCGCCGGGTTCGTTCTGGACTTTGCCGATCAGGTTCATTCGCTAGCAGAGCGCCGCCGCAGTCACCTGACATTGACGGTCAATGCCGCCTTGAAGGAGCTGGCAGATGGCGAAGAATAATGCGGTTGCCGCCGTCACTGGTGAGCTTTTCCAAGATGGGTGGAGCAAGGTTCGAGGCTCTATGCAGGGCCTGGGTCAGAAGCGGCAGCAGATGGCCCGTGCCGGGGCGGGGCATCGAGCGGCCGTTTTCAAGGCAATCCGGTCAGGCGGAACACACACGCGGGGTCAGCTCGTCAATCAGCTTGAGTATCTGACCACCAAGAGTTCGCATATCGTGGACAGCCGTGGCGTTCTCGATGGGAAGCGCCAGTTGAGCGCCGACGAGATCAAGAGCGTGGCAGATCGTTTCACCGAGCGTTGGGACAAGGGTTTCAACCCGAAGATGGGGCACACGACCCATCTGCTTATGTCGTTCCCCGTTGGCACGCGCGGGGCTGATGTTCGAGACATTGCCAGCGACGTTTGCGAGCGGTTCTTCGCCACGGAAGATCGCAATTTCGACTACCTGATCGCGGTGCATGAGGATCGGGCTCATCCTCATGCCCATGTCGTCCTGAACCGGCGGTCCCAGGAGGGCGAGTTCTTCTATCTGGGGCGGGATCACCATTTCAACTACGACGACTTCCGCACGGCGATGGTCGAAGAGGCTGAAAAATATGGTGTTTGTCTCGAAGCAACGCGCCGTTTGGATCGGGGTGTGGTAACATATCAGCCGCGCACCAAGGAGGTTTACGCGGCCAAGGAAGAGGGCAGGGAGCCGGTTGGACGTGTCCGCGTCGGGCGCGATCTGGACCGCGCGCTGGCGGAGATCGCCAGCAATACGAAGGTTTACCGTTCACTGGCCGCCGAGGCGTCGGCCGAGAACCGTGAGGATATTGCAAACGCCTTGTTTCGTGCCGGTGAGATGATGGCACGGGGCGGGCATCTTGAACAGAATGGAGAAGTTTACATGGCCGAGGAACAGTCCTTTGATGATCTGAGAAGCAGCTTTGCCGCACGGATGGAGCGCGTTGAGGCGATGGTTGCCAGCACGCCCGAGGTGCAGCGACCCCAAGCGCAGGCGCGTCTCAATGAAATCTATCGGGGGGTTGCCCACATGCAGCCTCTTGGCACCCGTTCGCAAACGCTACTTGATGCGCCTTCGGCCGATGGGGTCTATTCCGAGACCAATGTGAACCGCGATGCCGTCGAGCGGCTGCGCGAGCCTGAGACGAGGGCGCAGATCGAAACGGCCTTGCGTGGCACAGGCATTTCGTCCGAGACGATCATCGCACGGATCGAAACCACAGCGAATAACGCTGCGCTGGAACGCCAATGGCTTTCCGATGATTTGAGCCGCATCGCGGAGACTGATGGGCTCAATCTCGAACGGCGCGAAGATCTTCAACAAGCGGTGGACAAGCTGGACCAGGTGCATGTCCAGCTAGGGACCGCGCTCGAACGGGCCGAGGTTCTGCGCGACGATGGGGTGTTCGAGGACGATCCGGATTATCAAGACTTCCTGCGCGATCAGGCGAACGATGAAGTCTATCGGGAACGTGTCAGCGATGAGCTGCGGACCGAGGACGCCTTAATTCGAGCTGAGAATGATGGCATTTCCGCACGAGAGGCTGAGGCCGTGGCCGAGGTCGAGAAGGGGGTTCGTGACAATTTCGATGGGCCAAACAATGACTATGCCACATTCGAGCCTTTGGTGATCGAGCGGGATCGTGCGGCGCAGGGGCGCACGAATGTCAGCACCAACGCGGAGCTGGGCATGGCGTTCACGGCTCTGGCGAAAGAGCGCGCGGCAGGAGGTATGTCGGTTGAAGATCAGCGCCGGGCCGATGCTTTGTTGCGCGACACCGCTGACAGATATGGTGAGCAGATGCGCGACGGGTTGGTGCGCGAGGATACCCGCGAGTTCCGTTCGCATGAGCATGAGGATTTTGCGGGCTACAGTGCTGAAGTAGAGCGGTTCGAGCAGGATCGCTTGCGCGAGTTCGATGATGCGATGCGCCCCTACGAAGTCGAGACCGACAACGAGGGCGGGGTTTCCCATCAGGCCCATATCGAGCAGGCCAGCCTTGATCGCATGAGCAGCCGCATCCGCGACGAGCTTATGTCAGCCGATCAATCGGAGGACTTCGATACGCGCTATGATCGTGTGCAGGCTATGTCCGAGGACGGCCGGATCGAGGCAATGGCGCGGGAGCGGATTGCAAGCGAGCAGGCCGATTATCTCCGAGACAAGCCGGAAATCGTAGCGTCCCCGGACCTGATCTATCGTGACCAGCCCTATCAGGAAACGATTGTCGATCACGACCTATACGACCGGATCGAGACGGAGGCCCGCGCCGCCGGAGCTGACGAATCCACCGATGTGAAGGCGACTGTCGCAGATGACTTCAAGGCCCGGTATCCGGACATGCCCGATCACCTTGCACGGGGTCTGGGTCAGACCTACGCCACGGCAATGAGCATTCGGGACAGTGAGCGGGTTTCCGAGGTGGCGGCGCAACGTGAACTGACCAGCGCCGGCCGCAGTCCTGAGATCGAGCGTGTCATTGCTCACGAACGTGACGACAAGATCAACCCGACCTTCGCAGACGAGGCCAGTGGCCGCGCCTATCGCGAGGAAATCGAACGCGAGCTGGATGACGAGCGGATCGAGGCATTGCGCGAAGGCGATGCAGATGCCTTGGAGAACGTCATTGATGACCGTCTGGAACGGCTCTACGCCGCGAAAGCCTATCTGCAATCGGATGAAGCGACGGCCAACAGCGAGGCCACCCGCGAGGTCATTTCCGAGATTGCCGATGAAGAATACGATGCGCAGCGCCTGAAGCATGTTCAGAGCCACAGCGAAAAGGGGCAGACGCATGGATAAGGGCAAGATCGCAGTTGGCGTAATCCTCCTGACGCTGGTTTCGGCCGCTGTCGGCTATGTGATTGCGACTGCCTACCTCACGTTTCGCGATTATGGGCTGTCGGCTGAGATTGACTTCTTCTGGCTGGCGCAGAACTACCTGGATATGCGGATCGTCCGCCCCAACGACTTCGAGAAGGTCAATCTCATCATCGGCGGCTTTGCCCTAGCCGGGATGCTTCTGAGCGCGGTTCTGTCCGGGTCTGCACTCACCCGCTTCGGGCGCACCCATTGGCAGAAGGCCGCTGAAATGGCCCGCAACGGGTTTTTCGGTAAACCCGGCACAGGGTTTATCCTGGGCAAGATGGGCAAGCCGAAGTCGCGCGGAAAGCTCGTCACGTCGAAGGTTTTTCCCCACGCATTGATCGTCGCACCGACCGGGCGGGGGAAAACCACCGGCTTCGTTATCCCGAACCTTCTTACCTTCAAAGGGTCCGCCGTGGTCCTGGACGTGAAGGGGGAGAATTTTGAGCATACGGCCCGGCATCGAGCGTCGGAGGGCGACAAGGTGTTCCGCTTTGCACCGACCGATTGGCACGACCGGCGCAGCCATCGCTACAACCCGCTGCTGAGGATCTTCGAGCTGGACGATCCTGACCGAAAGCAGATGGAGCTTCAGCTTCTCGCCTCGCTCTTCCTGCAAGCTGACAGTGATCGTGTCCAAGGGCTTCTGAAAGGCGGTATCGACCTCTTCGTTGCAGCCGGTCTTCTGGCCTTCGAGCGGAAGCGGCCCACCTTGGGCGAAATCTACCGGATCAGCGCGTCCGGCGGCAATAAGCAGAAAGAGTTCATGAAGCGTCGGGACGAGGTTCGGAACCACGCTGCGAAGCTGATTTTCGAGCGGCTTGCATCCACCAACAACGATACGCTGACCTCCTATGTGTCCCTGTTGATGACCTCGGGCCTCGATCAATGGAGCAACCCGGCGATCGACGCCGCCACCATCGAATCGGACTTCGATTTCCGGACGATCCGCAAGAAGCCGTTCACCGTCTACCTGGTCGTCGCTCCGAACATGGTGAAGCCGATGGCCCCGCTGATCCGCCTGTTCTTCTCCGACCTGATTTCATCGCTTCAGGACAAGGAGCCGGGCAAGGATGAACCCTGGCCGGTGATGATTATGCTGGACGAGTTCAACCGCCTCGGGAAGATGCCCATCGTGGTCGAGAGCATCGAGACGCTGCGCTCCTACAAGGGGCACTTGGCTATCGTCACGCAAACGATCCCTGCGCTGGACGAGATATATGGCGAGAACACCCGCAGGGCGTTGCAGGGCAACGCTGGTGTGAAGCTCTACCTCACGCCCTCCGATGAAAAGACCGTCGAAGAACTGAGCAAGGCCGTGGGCAAGACGACCAAGCGCGTGGTCACGCGATCCCGGTCGATTGGTCGGAACCCCTTCGAGGGTCGCAGCATGTCCGAACGCACCGAGGAAACGTCTCTGTTGCCCGAAGATGAGGCGCGGCGGATGCCGCTCGATGACATTGTGATGGTCGTGGATGCCCAAATGCCGATCCGGGCAAAGCGTATCCAGTATTACGACGATCCGTTTTTCAAGGCGATCCACGGCGCACAGAAGGGCGAGCTACCTTTCCCTGAGCGGACCTTGAAAGCCGTCGAGCCGGTGATTGCGGAAGAACCGGAGGACGAGGCGCAGCCGACGCCGGCGGCTGCGCCGCAGGAGGCGGCCGAGAACCTTTCCGTGAAAGAGGCCAGCGATCAGCCTCATCGAGCAAAGCTGAAAACGTCGAAGCGCAAACGGTCCAAAGCTGTCGCCCAGGCTACGCAGGCGACTCGGGACATGGACGAGCGCCAGCGCGAGTTAGACCTGTCTGTTCAGCAGAGGCTCGATCTGCCCGAGCCGGGCGACGTTTCCGATGCCGACGTGCAGGCGTTGCGTGATGCCGATGCAAAGCTGGCAGAGTTCGAGGCAAGTTTTACGGAAGGGCAGGGAGGCGAACGCGCAACCGCGGCCGAGTAGCGATGTCCTTGCCGACCAACACAAAGAAAAAGGCCCGCTTGTGCGGGCCTTTTTCAATCTCCGAGGCGGTCAGCTCGATCTTTCATGCGCTGCATCTTGGCACCCGTTCCGGTCGATGGTGGGGTGCCTCCGCCCGTCGAAGACGGCGATCCCCGCATCGAGGCCATAGCTCGCCTCCCATATTCATTGGCCCGAAGGCCAACCACTTCCGCCGTAGAAGCCGCTCCCACTTGGTAGCGGTTTCGGGCTTGTTGGCTTCCCATAGCAGCTCGGGCGAACTGATAGCTGCCGCCCATCCCTGCATTCATGGCAGGCATGACGATGTTGCCAGATAGGGAGCGCGCGATAAACGGGGTCGCCAGAATGAAACCTTTTCCCATCAGGATCATCATGAAGAAGGGCAGCAAGGCACCGATGTTTGCTGCGCTTGAGGGGTCTCCGAGACGGTCGATCAGCGCGCTCGCAACGCCGATGATGGTCGAGAATACGCCTGCGATGATGATCGGATACATGGAAAAGGAGATCAGGGTGGACAGCCACCGAGCAAAGTAATCCTTCGTAACGTCGAAAAGCGTCAGGAAGATCATGATCGGAGCAAGGCCAATCAGGATCGAGATCAGCATCCTTGACATCATCACAAGCCACGCTGCGATCGCGCCTAGAACCGAGAGAAGGAACATTCCAAGCGTGTCGATCAATGCCCCGGCCATCCAGTTCAGGTTCTCACCGATCGCGTTGAGGTATTCGCCCATGCGGTTGATGAGCTGGTCAAATTCTTCCGCATAAGTTCCAGACGGCCCCGGCGCACCGCCACCTACCGAGGCCACTAGAGACCCGGCGATGCTGTCGATCCCGTTGAGAATCCCGTCTGCAAGATAGTTGAATTGGGCCCAGTTCGTTGCAAACAGCGCTACCAATCCGATCTTCACGGCAAGCCAGAATGACGTGCGCCCGTCCACACTTCGAACCTGAAAGGCCATGTTTATGAAGATCAGGATTACGATCAGTGTAGCGGACAGGGCAATCACAGTTCCAACGGTCGCAGCTATAGCTCCGAACTGTGATTCGGCTGCTTCTTCCAGGAAGCTATCAGCCGTCTCTACGAAGAAGGTTACTACGCTCATGTGACCCTCACCAGTTACCTTGCTCTTCGCAAATTGATCTTGCTGCGGGCCTCAGCTCGTTCGCCGTTCGACTGTATTCCGAGGTGCGTTCAAGGATCTCGTGTCTGTCGAGGCCGGCGTAGTTTTCAAAGTAATATTCCGAAGCCGCATCCCAGGAGGGAAAGCGAGTTTCACAGGAACAATCGCCAGTTTCGACAACTGCATTCAAACTTTGAGCTCGATACATCTGTTGAACGAGGATGTTCTTATGCGCGTCCCGCACATGTGCATTCTCCATCCAGTCAGGGCGGGGCGGTTGTTCCGGACACACACGGGGTTCATTGTCCAGCGTGGGCACGAATTGCGCAATGGCGGGGACGGGGGCCAGAACGAGGACCGCGATGCTGATAGCTTTAATCACGCCGCATCCTCCTTTTCCCCTGAAGCATTTTCACGCGTCAAGAATACATGAATGTTCGATCCAGCACGCCCTTCCGCACTGGCGTGGACCACGGAGACTACCTTGAAGCCTGCTTGTCCCCATTCCCTGAGTTTTTCGGGCATGGACTTCATGCTCTTTGCCGACAGAGGGTCGAAAGTCAGCACTTCGTTTTCAAAGGTTTTCATTGCTCTGGTCCTCACTTTCGTTGCCCGGCAGGTAGAACTCCGTTATACCCCGGTCGCCGTTGTGCCGCCCGGCCTGGATAATCACGTCTATCGAACTTTCGATATACTGTATCATGTCGGCATAGGTCATCGGCACATCCGTCTTCAGGGCGGCGATGGCGAGGCGCTGAACCGCCAATTGCGGCGTTTCCGCGTGGAGCGTCGTCATCGAGCCGCCGTGCCCGGTGTTGATGGCCTCTAGGAAGGTCATCGCCTCGCGCCCCCGAACCTCACCCAAGACAATGCGATCAGGCCGCATCCGCAGCGTGGAGGTAAGAAGAGTGTCAGCGGATTGCGTCTCCACATCGCGGTTCGCGATCAGCGTTACGACATTCGGCTGGTTCGGCAGTAGCTCGGCCGCTTCCTCGATAGTCACGATGCGCTCATCTTCCCCGACATAGGAGAGGATCTTCCTGGCCGCGACGGTTTTCCCAGTGGACGTTCCGCCGGAAACCACCATGTTCATTTTGTTCTCGACGCAGAACTTGATCGCGGCGTAAATGTCGCCGCTCTTCACGACCTGGCGCAGCTCGCGGTTCCGTTCCTGGCGGACGCCTTCAAGGCTGCGTTCTGCACCATAGAGATACTTCAGCTCGATCTTTTCCAGCGGCAGGGTAGAGAAGAAGCGCAACGAGATCGAATGCCCTGTCTGGACGGCAGGCGGTTGGATCACCTGCGCCCGGATCGGTCGGCCGCGATACTCGATGCTTACGGAGACGATGGGCTTCTCTTTCCCGATCCTAGTATTTGCCCCGGACGCGATCTGGTTGCCCAGGTCGCGGATTTCCGTCTGGCTCATGGACGCATCGAGAAGGCGCATGAAGTGATCGCCCTGAAATTCGCCCCAGACCCGGCCATCCGGGTTGATGCAAATCTCGATCACATCATCCCGCATGGCGTCAGGCAGCTTGTCGAGCGATGCTTGGAGGTAGCTGGAAGTCATTCAGAAGATCTCCACGTCCCGATCCACCATGACGGTGATCCGCGCACCTTGATCGACGTAGATCACCGGGCCGAGTGACAGGTAATCGCTCATCACATCGTCGGTCGCGTCTTGCAGATCATCGCCAACGTCCTCAGCAATGTCAGAGGATACTTCGTCATCAATCTGGTTTGCTGCTACCGCAGGCACCGCGCCGAGGATCGAGATCAGGGCGGCAGAACCGAAGCGTTCACCGAAGCGCGTATCCACAAAGCCCGTTACGCCCGACCGGCCCAACTCATCGCCACCGAACGAGCTGATGGTGACAGTCTGGTTCGTCGGCAGAATGATCCTGTCCCATGCGACGGTCACACGTTGCTGGCCCACATTGAGGCCCGAGCGATAGCGCCCGATCAGACGAGAGCCGCGAGGGATCAGGACGCGCGACCCGTCATAGGAATGCACGTCCTCCGAGATAATCGCCCGAATTTGTCCCGGCAGAGAGCTGTCCAGCGCCGTTTCGGTGACGGCTTGGATCATCGTGCCTTGAACCACCGTGTTCGACGGGTTGGCGATGACCTCAGCCTGCGTTACCTGCGAAGGCGATGCGCCATTGAGAACGAAATCTGTCACTTCTCCGAGCGTTCTTTCCGACAGGGCGCTTTCATCGCTCCCTGCACCGGAGTTGCCAAAGGCGATCATGGGCGAGTTGATCCGGGCTTCTTGAAACGCGGCCGCCTCCGCTCGCCGGCGTTCCAGTTCCGCAAGTCGCGCGTCCTCTTCATTGCTTGGCGGTGCCATTGGATTTTCTTGATCGAGCCGCGCGATTTCGAGCTCAGATTGAAGGCGACGAAGCTCGCGATCCCGAGCCGCCAACTCTTCCTGAAATTCCGATCTTGCGGCATCCGATGCTTCCTGAAGCGCGGCTACCTGTGCCGTTAGGGCCTCCAATGCCGCAGCCGCTTCACCATCATCGTCCGGCGCATCGCGCAGCTCTGCAATTTCAGCCTGAAGAGCTTCGAGCTGAGCCCGAAGCGCAGACTCAATCTCGCTCTCTACCTCGACGACCTCCGGTTCAGGCGGGGCAGGGGGCACGAAGGGCTCGATCGCACCGAAGCCATCGCCCTCTTCCTGAAACTCGGCAGGCCGCGCGGTTGGCAGCGGGTTTTCCGGTTCATCAGACGGCAGGGCCAGGTATGCGATCAGGCCAATGGCCGCGATGGCGCCGACACCGGCCAACGCCACCTTGGGCGACGGTCGTTCCTTCTTGGGCCCGCTTTCGCCTCCGGCTTCGAGCGCGGACAGGCGCTCTTCAAGATCCTTTTCGTCGCTCATGATCCGGTTCCTCCGGCGCTATTTTCCTGTATGCAGATGACGGTATCGCCCAGGCGCAAAACCCACTGGCGGTTCACCCCTGACACGCGAAGAACGCCGTCCTCGATCTGCTGACTGTTCACCGTTCGCTCGCGGCCTGCCGAATACTGGAAGATCGCAGGGACCGGGGCGTTCGGAGCAAAGCGGAAATAGGTGAATGTCCCATCGTCCCACACGGCTGTCGGAGTGATTTCCGAGCGCCCCGACGCCGCATAGTTGTAATTCGGTGCCCTTTGCGCGACGGCGTTCGTCGGGCGCGTTCGATCCTGCGGATACCGGAATTGGACAACGTAGTAGGTCGGGGAGGACGATTCCGTGACGTTGAAATAGTAGCTGCGGCGGTTCGTATAGACCGTGATGTTCGTGTGGACACCCCGAGCCAAGGGCTTCACGGCGAAGGCACGGCCACCCGGAACGCCGTCGAGCTGAAAGCCTTCCGTGTCACCAGCAATAATCGAGCGGATGGTTTCCCCTTCACCGAACTCCACACTGGTAACATGGGTCAGGCTGACGCGAAGGCGGTAGACCTGTCCATCGGTGTAGGTTGCGATCCGAACGCGGCTGTCGTGGCTTCCGGCTCTCGGGTTGCTTTCCGCGAAGGCCGGAGCAACTGCCAGGGCAAGAGCGACGGACAGAAGGCCGGTTTTAAGCATCTTCATATCAGTTCTCCATTCTGTCCGAGCGAATTGCGTATTCGGTGACGGTAAAGCCGAACGGGTTCGTCCAGACCTCATCAATCTGCCGCCGCTCTTCGGGCCGGAAGTCGAACATCAACGTGACCGTGAACAGGCCAGCTTGGACGCCCTGCTGCGACGTGAGCCGCTTGCGAAGGCGCACAGTGGCCCGGTTGTCCCCGATCCGGTTGATGCTCAGAATTTCAACGTCGAGCCGGGCATCCGGGCCGTAGACGTTGGGCGGATAGTTCTCGCTTGCGCTGTTCCAGAGCTGGCGCAGCGAGGCAGCGGCGTTGCCGTCCGACATTGCCAGCACCCCGCGAACGCGCAGGTCATTGTCGAGCTGGTTGTAAGTCTCCCGCTGCGTGACATAGCGGAAGACCGCAGCTTCAATGACCGCCTGATTCTCGGTGACGCGCACGGCCCCGACAGAGGCATTCGGCAGGGCCATGCCGGAATTGGGGTCGTAGGGAACGACAACCGGCGCAGGATCAACATCGAGGACCGCGACCGCCATTCCTCCAAGGCATCCCAACACGCCGAAACCCAAACCGACGAAGGCCAGCTTCTGCCAGAGCTTTTCACGGCGACGGGCACCGTAAATCAGCTCTTCCTCAATGATTTCTTGATCCTTAACCACTTGCCCGCCTCTCTTAGTCTGCCGAAAGATCGGGCATGGTGAAGTCCATGTAGCGATCTTCTTCCGCCCGATCCGCTGCTTCGATGACGCCGGCCTGGCCCTCGCCCACGGTGCCAACCGCGAGAAGCTGCATGATCGAGACAAGAATGATGCCGTTCTCAGCCACGACGCGCGTGTTGAGGTCGATGCTTTCCTTCAGGGTTTCCATGTCACCCGTCAGGTCCACGAGGCGGTCGATCCGCTCAAGCGACTGCCCGGCTTCGGTGTAGCTG
Organism: Sulfitobacter sp. IGS-18; assembly: GCF_059628195.1. NCBI lineage: Bacteria > Pseudomonadati > Pseudomonadota > Alphaproteobacteria > Rhodobacterales > Roseobacteraceae > Sulfitobacter > Sulfitobacter sp. IGS-18. The sequence goes on from NZ_JCAQIH010000004.1 coordinate 15,435, forward strand.
TTCTGTGCGGCGGCAGAGACCATCGCGCCAGTCGTGGCTCGGGTGGCAACCCGTTCCGCGCCGCCATTGCCGCTGTTCGCCATTTCCGAAAGCGTGTCTTCATCGAAACCGTGTTCGGCCAGAACTTGCTCCATCTGTGTTCGGATTTGACTGGAACCGGAGCCAGTAAGGCCGCTCCAATCGCCTTGCTGGATCGCGGCGATGGTGCCGGTAATGTCGCCAAATTCTTGATCGAGCAGCCCGTTCAGCCAGTCTTCCATTTCCGTCGAAATGATCTCGGGAAGCTCGGCGAGGCCTGTCAGGGCGGCATAAGTGTCCTGAAGTTGCGCGTATTGCTCTTGCAGCGTTGTCAGTTGTTCCTGAAGCTGAAGCAGTTGATCGTTCTGAAGGATTTCATCTTCGATCATCTGCTGAAGCTGGCGGATTTCCTGCGCGATATTCTGCGTGTCCACGGTGGGAACGCCTTGCGCATAGGCAGCCGGTGCCGTGGTCCCGAGCAGCGAAACGGGCGCAACAGCGAGGCCGAGGCCGAGGAAACCGGCGGTTGCGATTTTGCGGATCACCGCGTTGATGTTCATCGACGGTTTCATCAGTCGAAATCCTCCATATTGAAGTCCATGAATTGCTGTTCTTGCTGGCGGTCGGCCGCGAGCGCGATCGACTCGGCGCTTGCCGGGCGTGCCCTGGCCGCAAGGAGCCGGGCCATGATGGCGCTGAGCCGCCCAAACTCGGCACGGGCATAGGTGTTCAGCGCCATAGCCTCCTGCACATCCTCGGTTTCGCTGATCCGCTGGATGATGCTTTGAAGTCGTCGCGCGGCAGCTTCGACCGTTGCCATGCTGTTGTTCGCGTAGAAACTGGCCCCGGCGCCGGTGAAGGAGAGGTTCGAGTTCGCGAGCAGCGCCGGGTCGATGGTGCCAACGGCATCGCCGCCGCCGCCACGCGCCAGATATTCGTTGTATTTCGCCGGGATCACCTGAACGTAGTGCTGCGTTTCCTGGAACGGCGGCACTCCCCCATAGTTCTGCACGTTGCCGGGACCGGCGTTGTAGGCAGCGAGGGCGTGGATGATGTTGCCGTCGAACATGGCAAGCATCTGCGCCAGATAGCGAGCGCCGCCTTCAACCTGCAAATACGGGCTGTCGTAATACTCGGGATAGATGCCGAGATCGCCGGCGGTGCCGGGCATGATCTGCGTCAGGCCAAAGGCCCCGACCGGCGACCGTGCGCCGATGGAGAACCGGCTTTCCTGCCAAATCAGAGCTTGCAACATGTAGCGCCATTCCCTGACCGAGAACCCCGCTTGATTGACACCCGAGCGGCCATGCGTTTCCTGCGCGACCTGGATAATCAGCTCTTCAACGTTCTTTGCCGCGTCCCCGAACATCTGCGCAGCGCCGGGGTTGCTGTCATCCGGGTCATAGACCACATCGGCCGACGCCTCGGGGTCTGCCCCATCTTCCAACGCGGAGACCATGCCCGGAATGCCCTGGCCGCCGAGGCTGGTTTGGGCGTCGAGGATCTGTTGCAGAATGGAGAGCTGTTCTTGCTCGATTGCCGCAATCTCTTCCTGCACCGCGAGCGTTTCGCGCTGCGTGGCGAGATCGCTTTCCCGATGAGCGTTCGACGCCTCGTTTCTGATAATCAGGCTACCGTCCACTGTGGGGACACCCTGCGCGATCGCGCTGGTTCCCCACAGGAAGGCGATGGCCGTCAGTGCAGCCGTCTTACCCATCACCAAGGCCCTCCGGGCCGCCGATCGCGGTAAAGGTGCAGGGTGCTGATTTGGTCGAAATCCGGGCCTGCGGTTGCGGTTCACTCGTAGGAAGGAAGGCCATGCTGTGACTGCTGCGCGTCACCGTGTCGAAACAATTCGCTTCGGACGGCCGATACTCGGCACAGCCAGCGACACCGAGAGCGGTCAGCATAATCAGGATTGCAGTAGGTTTCATTCGACCCTCCAAAAATCTTCACGCTGGCGGTAATCGGCACCCACCAACTGTTCACCTTTTTCCATCCCGCCGAGGACGGTTAGGAGCGGCCCGAGGGCGCTCAAATCTGCATTGATGACGACCGATCCCTGGTCATCTCGAACCAGCCCCATGCGGGACGCCGGGCTGGACGTGAGCAGCACGTCCAGTTCCTTGTCATGAAGGTTCAGCATCGCGTAGTCCGATGCCTTGGCCCGGATGTTCGGCAGAAGGATTTGCGTTGGCACCGCTTCAACGATGGTTTTGCCGGTGCGCGTCTGTTCGAGCTGACTGGCATACTGCGTCATCATCACGACGACCGCATTTTGCTTCCGGGCCGTCACGAGCCAGTTCGAGAGGCGTTCAGCGAAATAGCCGTTGTCGAGAGCTTTCCACGCCTCATCAATGACAATGATGGTTGGCTTGCGGTCCTCGATAACCCGCTCAACGCGGCGGAAGAGGTAGGACAGCACAGCCATCCGCTCTTTCTCGCTTTCGCTGTCGAGAATGCCGGTTAGATCGAAGCCAACAACTTCCCCGTCGAGTGAGAACGTATCTTCACGGTTCTGGCCGAAAATCCAGCCATATCGACCCTCGGCAGTCCATTCTTGCAGGCGCTCATGAAGATCACCGCCATCATCGGCCGAGATAAAAAGCGAGGCCAGATCGTGCCAGTTGCGCAGGTTCGCATCGCTGGCCGTCGCGTTCTGCCGAACCACTTGCTGAATAAGGTTCGTCTGCGCGGGGGTCAGCGGCTTGTCCGAACGATGGATCAGCGAGGCCAGCCAGTCGGAGAGCCATGCCTGCCCGCGTTCGTCAATCTCGGTCCACAGCGGGTTGAGCCCCGTCGCGTCACCGGCTTTGATCGAGGAATAGCGGCCACCGTTTGCGCGCACCGCCATTTCCATGCCCAAGCGATAGTCGAACACGAAAAGACGTGCCCCGGCCCGCCGGGCCTGCGTCATCAGGAATGCCGAGAGAACCGACTTCCCCGAGCCAGGACGCCCAAGGATCAGCGTGTGACCGCCGGTCGGCTCTTTGTCCGGGGAGCCTTGTTCATGGTAGTTGAAGGAGAATGCCGAGCGTTCCGGTGTGGGAAACATGGTGATAACCTTGCCCCACGGCACCTGGTCCGCTGTCTTGCCGAGCGGTGTCCGATGGAACGCGGCGAAGTCCGCGAAATTCCGGTTCGTCACCGCCCCCTTTCGGCTCCGCGCGTGCCCGTTGCCGGGGTGTTGGGCAAAGAAATGGGTGGCGCTGGCGAAGCCTTCTGCAATCAGGTTCACACCTTCGGTCGAGGCCGTGTTCTTGATCTCGCCGCCGATATTTGCCAGCTTTTCTTCGCTGTCCGCGAACACGGCCACCGACATATGGTGATCGCCAAAGCTCAGACGCTTCGATTCAAGATCATCGAGCGCGGTCGGCAGCTCTTCGAGCAGCGACACGGCGCCATCGTTAGCCGAGGCCCGAAGCCGCATCTGCCGCTTGATCCGCCCTGCCATCCAGTTGCTGTTGATGGGGGTGAAGCTGTGCGTCACGATCATATCGACCGGCAGGCTCAGCTCATCGAACATCGTGCAATGCGTCTTCTCGGGATAGTCCTTCACCGCGAAGATCGAGCCGATGCGCGGGCCGGTTGCCCCATCGGACAGAAAGAACTTGTCGCCTTTGAAGGTGACGCGCGTGTTCGCCACATTTTCGGCAACGATTGTCGTGCGGGCACCGCGATACAGCGGCAGCTCTTGGCCAGTGTTCAACGCGCCCAGGAAGCCAAGAAGCTCGCCCGAAGGCTCATTGAGCAGCCGGGGGTTCATGTCTGCGAAGGACGACATAAGGAAGCGAACAACCTCCTGAAGCCTGCCCATCCGCTTTTCCGTTTGCGCCCGCAGCAGCTCGGCCGACTTGGCCGCGCGCAGCGGCAGCTTAGAGCCGACAGCCGGGCGGTTCATGACGGTAAGCGTCAGCGTCTTGTCCCGCAAATGGCGCTGACCGAGAGCCTGCCGCCAGCGACGATCCACAGCCGCGGCGAAGCTATCGCCTTCGACCGGAACAAGATCGGGCGTGATCGCTTTTGAAACTTTGTGGACATAGAACGAGCATTCCGGCCCGATCCGCGCGACCACGGACGCAAAGAGCGCCCGTGTGCGGTCCAGATATTCGTCGTCGGTGGTGTTGCTGTTCACCCCGTCCAGACGGATGCACTGAAATAGTTCATTGCCCCGCGTCCGCACGGTCTTGTCGTCAACGAGGCTGATATAGGGCAGCATCGAGGCGAGCTTCACTTCACGCCCGAACCAGCCAGGCAGCAGGGACCGGGGGTCATAATTCGTATCACGGGGCATAGCTGTCTCCGCCGTGGATTTTGCGATTGAGGGTCGGGCGCGTGACCTGCAAGGCCGTCACCACCACGTCGAGGAAATTTTCGTCCCAATCCGCCGCCTTCCACAGCAGGGGATAGGCAGCCGCCGCGATAGCCGCGACTGCCCAATGCTGAAGCCAGACGAAGATCAGAACAGACCCGAAAAGCCAGACCATCGCATACATGATCGGCAGCCCGAGAAGTTTGGGAGGCCGGACAAGGCCAAGGAAAAGACGAGACTGTTCCGCCATCGTGCCAGCTCCTTACGAAGACCAGATTGCGGAAACGATGGTCGGTGCGGCAGCGATACCCGCGATTGCCACCACAACCCACATGGCCTGACGGAAATCGAGAATGCCGAAGAGCCACGACAGGAAAACACCGATCAGCGCCAGCGTGCCGATCACGATCCCAAGGGGGCCGGTGATCGCGTCCACGATGCCCTGAAGCACATCCTGGACTGGCGATAGGTCGATGCTTTGCGCCAGAGCGGGTTCTGCCAGCATCAGCAGAACCCCGCAGAGCGCGACGAAGACGTTAAGATTAGGCTTCATGAATGTTCTCCTTCGAGCCTGTTGAAAACTGCCAGCACGCGGCTGACGTGGTTTTGCGTCTCCCGATAGGGTGGGATGCCGCCATGCCGCTCCACCGCCTCGGGGCCCGCGTTGTAGGCGGCCAAAGCAAGTCGAGCGTCCCCAAAGCGGGCCAGCATCATCAGGAGATACCGAGCAGACCCGTCGAGGTTCTGTTGCCAGTCGTGGGGATCGACGCCGAGATTGGCCGCCGTCGCTGGCATGAGCTGCCCCAACCCGATCGCGCCAACATGGCTTCGGGCGCTCGGGTTGTAGGCACTCTCAATTTCAATGTTCGCTTGATAGAGCAGCCGCCATTCGGTCACGCTGATGTTCGCGCGGCGCAAAGCCGGATGGCTCGCGTAGCGAAGGGCGGTCTGGTCGATGGCATTCAGGATCGCGGGTCGGGGTGCCACGGCGCGAGGCGCCACAGCAGCCACCCGGAACGAACCGTCCCCTTCCTCGGCTGCATCCCGGTCACGGCCGAACAGCGTCAGCTCGTCGGAAGCCGATCCTTGGCCGACACCATCATTGTAATTTCGGGCGAAGTTGGTTTGCGGGGTGGAGGGTCGAAGCGATCCATCGCCCTCCATCACCAGCACCATGCCCTGAGCCAGAGCAACGGTGCAGGACAGCGCCAGAGCGGCGCTAGTCGTCGTCAGATAGCGTGTTGCCGTTCGGCAGAACGTGGAGGGCGCGGCCCCCTTTTCGCAGGGGGATGTGGATCGGATCGAAGCCAAACCCTTCGAGGAAGGAGATGAGGCCGTTCGCGGTCTTGAAGAGCCGCAATTGGATTTCCTCTTCCTGCTTGTTCCAGCGACGCCCCGGCACAAGCAGCTTCTCAACCGATCTGTCTTCGGTGACAGCCCGGATGAACCACTCCCCATACCAGACTGCATTTTTTCGGAACGCTGGGGTTTTACATACAACCTCAGCTTGATACCCCTGCTGCAAGAGGACCCTGAATTGCGTCTCTGTAACCACATTAGGCGCTTCTTTGTTTAGGTCTGTCCTCACGATCGGCGCTTTCCCTTCTGGTTAACGGACCGTGAACCCTTCTCGGGCTCTTCAGTCCTACGACATTATAAGATGGGGCGCAACATTGTAATGTTGCGCCTCGCAGAAAGTTCTGCTCTAAGGCACCAATACACATCACCAACCAAATTCCCAAGTGATCTAAAGGGACAGCGCAGGATGCCGAGAACGCAGCTACCGGCCTACATGCTTATAATGTCGTCTATTTTTTCGGCTTCCGGGGTGCAAGCAAATACCTGCTTTCCCCCTGAACGGCCCTTCGTTCCCGCCGAAATCGAGTCCGCAAGGGAGTATCGCGACCTGATCTATGACGACTTCCAGATCTACTTCGAGGACTTCAGCGTCTACCTGCAATGTCTCGATCAAGAGCGGGCGCGGGCCTTCCAGGAAGGGCAGGAGGTCAGTGAGGAATACCGACGCTTCTTCGATCAAGTGGTCTCCGACGACTGATACCTCTATAGTTGAGCGGGTTTCCGCTTGTGGCCGTCGATACCCTTACGGTCGAACCGAGCAGATGAACGCCTGCGAGAAGCTGGCGCGAACCGCCCTTGCCCCGGCCTGCAAGATGATTTTCAACCGGAATATGTTGCCAATCGGCCTGCATTCGCCCTATCACAAGATTATAAGAGTGCGCTCTTCCTTATAGCACCGCCATTAATCGAAGGAGATACCATGTTGAAGCTGCTCCGAACAACCGCACTGGCCTGCGCCGTCGCGGCGTCCAGCTTTGTCGCGGCCCCGGAGCGGGCACAAGCACAAAGCTATCAGATCGACTGTGCCATTCTGCTCTGCCTTTCGGGCGGCTGGCCAGCCTCAGAGCCTTGTGCTCGTGCCCGCGCAGAGTTCATTCGCAGGATCACACCCTGGCCGGTCGAGCCGCCCCTGCAAATCTGGCGCTGTCCGATGGGCGCGTCCTTCAACGTCGATCCGTCCGAGCTGAACCGGGCCCGCTTCTTTGACATTCTTATGCAGGACAGCGCCCCCCCGCCGCTGCAATCCTTTCCAAGCGCACCACTCACGGACGCCGCGCTTAAGCCGCAACCCGCCGTTCTTCGCCAGAGCGGCGGGGCTGCCCGGCGGTTGCCTGAAGGCTTCGCCCTGCATTTCGTGCAGGAAGGGGAATACAGCGACGACAACGGCACGGCCGACATCGACATCAGCGGGTCGGAGTTCGATTTCGTCCGTTCGATCCGCGTCTTCAATGTGACCTATGCCCGCCAGCGCGAGACCCGTGACGACTGCTCGCGCATGGCGAACGTCCGCATGGGGTCTTATGGCACCCAAGGAGACTTCTATTGGCGCAATTCATCGGTTGGCGCTTTGCCTGAAGCTCACACGGGAATGGAGCGGTTTGGCGAGAACTGCCCTGGCATCTGGCACCGTTCGGTTTTCGTGGAATGGCGTGATTATCAAGGCAACTATGGTTTCGAGCAGGTCAACTACTAAGAGTAGTGCCGAGGAAGGCCGTTCAATACTATAATTGCGACAGGCAACTAAAGAGAGTATGCCTGTCGTGAACGATCATAAGAATCGAACAGGCAAGGAGAGCAGACACCCCGAAAAGCAAACCCCCCGCAAGGCGGCAACCAAGCGAGGGGGGGTCTAAGAACCAAGGAATTGGCGTTCCGAACGGTCCAACACAATCTGTTTTCAGGACTGGTTCTACCACCCTCCCGACAGCCAAACAAGCAAAAAACGCACCTGTGCGAACAGGAGAACTTTGCCTTGCCGCCTTGTCCAACGAGCAGAAAAGGACAAGGAAATGAACCACTCACCACAAGTCGCGTTGCCGCAGGGCATGACCCGCCGCGACGTGATCGCGGTTATCAGCGAGATCGGACCCGACCTAAACCTGAGCGGCGCAGCAATCTTCGTGCTGACCAAGCTCATCGGCAGCACGAGCGAAAAGGACTGGATCGAACCCGGTGCCGATCCGACCTTCTACGGCACCCAGGAAACGATGGCCGAGCGCCTTCAAATGACCGCACGGCAGCTCCGCAGCCATGAGCGGAACTTCGAGCGCAAGAACATCCTGAAGCGTGACACCAAGGCGAACGGTGCCCGCGAAGCCGGGACCGGGCGGGGCTTGCTTTTCACCCCGCTCAAAGCCTGCTTTGCCGACCTGTTGGCCCTGCGCGACCAGAAGCGCGCCGTGACCAAGCGCATCAAGGAGCTGAAGAGCCTTCGCAGCGTTCGCTTGCGCCGGATGAAGGAAGCAATCGCGCGGCTCGCCCCCGAAGCACTGGAAGATGAGGCAGTCGCCTCGGTCCTCGCCCGGTTTGATGCCTGGCCGCGCTCCGACCGGCTTCATTCCCTCGGACTGGACCGCCTCGAAGTCCATGTCGAAGCCACTGCCAAGCTGTGCATGGAACTCGAAGAGATCATTGAAAACCTACCTAATTCTTCCTGTGAACCGGCAGAAACCTTCCGGTCCTTTATACAAGAGGACAACCAGCAGAATCCTTCTGTATCCTGTAACGCTAGCGTGGATGAAAGGAGCGCGGGCAAGCCCGCGCACACTGGATTCCTTAGATCGGGGCCTTCCGGCCCCGATATTTGCAGAGAAAATAAGTGTGAAGCGGATAGCGGTGTTATCAACCCCAAACTTGAGGCGCTTTTTGAACCGGAGCAGCTTTTCAAGCTCGCATCGCCCGACTTCCAGATGACCCTTCAGGCAAGATCCAATCAGATCACGAAGGAAACTATGATCGACGCCGCCCACGACATGCTTTCGCCGCTCGGGATCAACTATTCCGCATGGCGATCCGCGTGCGGCGAACTCGGCCGCCTCGGCGCCACCCTTTGCGTCCTGGTCCTCGATGCGAACCGCGACCACCCGCAAACCCCGGTGCGTAACCCCGGCGGTGCGCTGCGCGGCATGATCCGGGCGCACAAACGCGGCAACCTCAACCTCATCGGCAGCGTGATCGGCTTGCAGCGCCGGCGAGGATACTAGGATGCAGCGGTTAACCGTTCCGTCGATCCGACCGCGACGGATTGCAGCTATACATGCCAAGCTCCGCACCATCATCGCCGTGCGCGATGACCGTGCCGGCGATCGTTGCCCCGGCTGGCTCCAGCCCCCGCATTTCGACCTCGGCGCTGACGCCCTGGAACGTGCGCAGCGCCGCCAGCTCGCACGCCTCCACATCGTCAAACTCGGCCGTGATGACCTCGGAACCCGACTGCATGTTGAACAGCACCAAAATCAGGATGATTTTCATGTGAGACCCTTTCTACGAGAGAGGGCCGGCACCTCGCGGTCCCGACCCTCTTGGAGAACAGCGCATGACGCTTTCACCTTCCGCGACCATCGGCATCCCTGCCTGTATCGCAAGGCCATCAATATCATAATGATGGACTCAGAACAACAACATCGCGATGATTTCCGTCCTTTCATCTTCCCTGAAATATCCTCGGGGGAGCGCCACAAGGCGCGGGGGCAGACAGCCCCCACTGAACACTGTTTCCAACGTTTGGAGAACACAACATGACGACAGCACAGAAGGCCACGACTATAGGCTTCTTGATCTTCATCACCGGCACCGCTTTGGGTTTTGCCGTGCGCCACCAAATTGCCCTTCAGCATGGCAGAGCTTTCGGGGAAATCATCACGAGTATCTGCGCGAACGAAGGATATGCAGGTGCGCTGTTTCCTTTGGGTGATCCAGATCAAGCCCGTTGCATGTCCGAAGACGAATCTGCTGAGCTCAAAGCCGTCAATAATCTCTAATATAACCGTGTCCACAAAGGAACCGTTATGGAACATGCCTCTGGACCTGTCCAAAACTACCTTTCTCGGGTTTTGAACGCATGCTACTTTTCGGCCAGATATTTCGGTCACTCTAGGGACGTGTTCATTGCCTTCAGCTTTACCCCTCGCACCGGCCCAGGCCGACCCGCCCCGAACCTTTGCCTATGTTCGGGTTTCGACCGTCGAGCAGTCTGTCGCATCGCAGGTTCACGAGATCGAGGCGGCGGGCTTCCAGATGCCGGAATATCGAATCCTTACGGAGACGATTTCCGGCAGCGTCCCCGCGAAACAGCGCCCCCAGTTCGCGCGGCTGGTCGATCGGCTGGAACCGGGCGACATACTGGTTGTGACGAAGCTCGACCGCCTCGGCCGCGATGCGATCGACGTGTCATCGACAGTTGCGGAGTTGGCCAAAATTCCCGTTCGCGTTCACTGTCTCGCATTTCCTGGGCTGGATCTTACAAGTGCATCGGGAACATTGACCATGAATGTCATCAACGCCGTTGCTCAGTTCGAGCGTGACCTGCTTCGAGAGCGAACCCAGATCGGGCTTGCTGCCGCGCGGGCCAAAGGCAAACGCATCGGCCGCCCCCGCGCCCTTTCGACCAAGGCCGAAGAGGATGCGCGGGCCGCGTTGGCAGCGGGCGAATCCATTTCCAAGATCGCTAAACGGCTGGCAGTCAGCCGAGCGACCATCACGAGACTCCGCGACGATCAGCTAGCGGCACAATCAACCGACTGAGCCGCGATCTGCCTTTTCCCGACACCTTGCAGGACGATCCGCATCCTGTCGGCCGAGAAGGTTCGGATAAGTGCCAAGGCTTGATCTGGATCGCCCCTTAACCGGGTCTCAGCCCGACATCCTTAGTAGTTGGGCGTGTAATCCTCCGGTAGCATTCAGCTTTGAAATGGTGCAGTCTGACGCGAGCATGGTGTTAGAGCGGAGGCAGCGATGCAGGAACACCCTTTTGATAACGACTTTCATGTAACGCCCCAGCAGGTTGAGCAATTTCAACGTGACGGGTTTGTAAAGTTGGACGGATTCTTCAATCCTGACGTCGTGCATACCCTGCTCAATCGGGTTGAGGTGGAAATGAGCCGAGCGCCGGAGAACTTTAAAAGCGAGTTCAGCCGCCTCAAATACGATTTCGAGACCGAAAAAACGGATATCTATGAGCTGATCGCCCGGCCGTATTTTCGCAAGGCATTGACGGCGCTCGTGCAGAAGGACCTGTTCCTGACTTTCGAGCTCTGCTTCGAATTGGAAAAGAACATCAGCAAAGGATTCCCCTGGCATGTCGGCGTTCAAAGCTTTGGCTATCAGGTTGCCGATGAATTTGGCTGCACGATATGGGCAGCACTCCATCCCGTTCACAAGTCAGGCCAACGTGGTGGTATGGCCTACGTGCCTGAGCGGGTCGTATCTGGCAAGTTCATCTATGACCAGATCGAACCAGCCATGATTTCCACGCTCGAAGCCAAGGAACAGGCGGGCGAAAAGACGACCATGGATGACTATTTTGCCATGCGCTCGGGCATTCTCAATTCGCCCACCATGGCCGAAATCCTCAAATATCATCAGGTCGAGGATGACTTCGAGCCGGGCGATGTTCTCGTGTTCAACAAATATGTTGTTCACCGCAGTATAATGCTGGAGGATGGACCACTGCCGAAGCGAGCTGCCTTTGTGATGCGCTTCGTCGAGGACGGGTCGCATTACGATCTTCAACGCGCCCGGAACCTGGAATATCCGGCAGAAAAATACGGTCACAAAGCCTTCACGCGGTCCCATATGGAAATCGGTCTGCCAGACGGCTCGCTGTTGACCGACAGCGAGTATTTTACGGACCGGGACAAGCGCTTCGTGCGACGTGAGTTGGCTTAAGGGGGCAAACATGGAAACGCGTGATATCGTCTTTATCGCACTCTTCGCGGCCATCATGGCCGCGCTGGCGGTCTTTCCGCCGATCACCCTGCCCGTTGTCGGCGTTCCGATCACCGCTCAATCTCTCGGCGCCATGCTCGCCGGCGGCGTGTTGGGGGCCACACGCGGCGGCTTGTCGATGATTCTGTTCCTTTTGCTCGTTGCGATCGGGCTTCCCCTGCTTCCGGGAGGCCGTGGGGGCTTTGGTGTTTTCCTTGGCCCTACGGGGGGATATCTGATTGGCTGGATCTTCACTGCCTTCGTGGTCGGTTTCCTCGTGGAGCGCTTCTGGCATCAGCTTAACTACCTCAACGCCTTCCTGGCGTCGGTGGTGGGGGGAATTGTCGTGCTCTATGCGATCGGTATTCCCTGGAGCGCGTTCGTTGCCCAAATCTCTGTTTGGGCCGCCTTCGTCGGTTCCCTCCCGTTCTTCGTCGGTGACATCATCAAATGCCTTATCGCGGCTGCCGTGATCGTGATCGTAAAGAAGTCCTATCCGATCATTACGCCCCGCAAGCGCCAGGCCGCTACGACCGAGTAGGGGGCACATCAGCAATGCTCTCCTTCTCGCAAGTGGTTGTCGAGAAAGGCGACCGGCCGATCCTGAGCGATATCAACATAGATCTCAACGAAAAGCGCATTGGGATCATCGGACGGAACGGGTCGGGCAAAAGCACATTTGCCCGGCTCTTCAATGGACTGGAAAAGCCCAGCTCGGGTACGATTACTTTCGAAGGATCGACCGAGCTGAAGGAGTTGCGCCGAAAGGTGGGGTTCGTGTTCCAGAACCCAGACAACCAGATCGTCTATCCGATCGTGGACGAAGACCTCGCTTTCGGCCTGAAAAATCTGAAGCTGCCAAGCGCGACGATCAAAGAACGCATAGCCGAGGTGATGGCGCGCTTCCGGATCGAACACCTGAAAGATCGTCTCACACATCAACTGAGCGGCGGAGAGCGGCAGATGGTTGCGCTCGCCGGGGTCCTGGTCATGCAGCCTCAGATGATCGTTTTCGATGAGCCGACCACATTGCTCGATCTCTGGAACAAAAAGCGCCTCATGCGAGCGATTACGGACCTCAAGGAGCATGTTGTTCTCGTCTCGCACGATCTGGATTTGTTGCGCGAGTTTGATCGGGTCATCCACATCGAGGCAGGTCGTATCGTTGGGGATGGCGAGCCGAACGCCGTCATCGAAGACTATATCGCGAGATCAGCATGATCGTAGACCTCTATGTCTTCGGGAATAGCCCACTTCATCGCATATCGCCCGGCTATAAGATCCTGGCGCTCGTGCTCTTCTGCACCCTTCTATTCGTTTTGTCGGGATGGGTGCCCTTGGCTGTGGGCGCGATCCTGGTCGCCATAGGTTACTGGCTGGCTGGAATCGGGTTCTCACATGCCTATCGGGCGATCCGTCCTGCCTTGTGGATTCTTGCCATCATTTTCATCGCGCAAATCATTCTCGCGGGGCTCGAACTTGCTGCTTTCGTTGTCGTGCGCTTTGGAATCTTGATCCTCGCGGCGTCGCTCATCACCATGACGACGAAAACGAGCGAGTTTGTCGACGGCATTCAAGCGGGGCTCAAACATGCTCCTTCCTGGGTGCCGGCCGATCACATCGCCCTCGCCATATCCCTTGCGCTCCGATTCATCCCACTGGTGCGCGCAACGCTGGACGAGGTGCGCATGGCGCAGAAGGCCCGGGGCCTTGATCGTAGCGTGAAGGCTCTCCTTGTCCCATTGGTCGTCCGGACTTTAAAAACTGGGGATGAAATCGCCGAGGCGATCCAGGCACGGTCGCCGCTTTAGCCGCGCGTTCCTTCCAGTTCGCAGCCGGCAAAGTCGTCTTCTGCCAGCCGCGTGCAGAGTTCATGCCACTGGCATTCAATGCAGGCCCTTCGTGTTATTCCGCTGCGAAACCATGATCGCATCAAAGCAATGGTTTGGTTGTCGAAGCTGAGAATGGTACCGGGTTCGATTACGATACCGAGCTTGTCACCGACATCTCGCGCAGCGGTCAGATCTCGGGCCGTGACGGACGCGTTATGGCAATGTGGCTCGGGGTCTTCCGCGATCACACACGCGCAGAGTTCATCGGGGCCTGCGATGATTTTGACCGGGGTTCCCTGGTTGATGGCTCTGGCAACAGAGTGAAATTTGGCTACAAACCCTGGTGAGTAGCCCTTTCCAGCAAACGTCAGCATGCACAGCAAATGGTGCGCGCGCAGTTCGATCACGATGCCTTGCCCCTCTGGTGCTCAATCCCGATCACCACGGCGGCAACAGCGGCCGACTTGATGATGCCCCCCAGGATGAAAGGAAAGAAGCCATTTTCGAGCGCTGCGCCTATGCCGATCGACGTGCTCAACCAGAGCACGCCGAGCCCGAGACAAATGATGTGCCCTGCGATACCTGCCAGGAATACCCACCATGCCCGATAGGCAAACCCCTGGCCCTGCCGTCTGGAAACCAGGACGCCGACAGTGAGGGCGGCAATGGGAAACGCGAAGAGAAATCCGGCGGTCGGTCCCGCAAAATGACCGATGCCGCTTGCGCCACCCGCAAGCACAGGCAAACCGATAGCGCCGCAGAGTAGCCATATAACGGTCCCGACAGCGCCGAGTAGCGGTCCCAAAACGGCCCCCACAGTCAATACCATAAAGGTTTGAGCCGTTATAGGGACGGGTACCATCGGAATTTCTATGTGGGACGAGATGCTGAGCAGTATTACGGCCGCGCCAACCAAGATCAGCGCCCCCTCACGTCCAACGATAATAGGACAAGCTTGGCCCGTTCCAATTTGCATCTAGTTCCCCTTGCTCCCGTTCCAACCAATAGTCCCGACGGTACCACTTAAGCATGAGCGGACAAAGCGGTTCGGCTGCCCATCATCTTTCCTGAAATATCCTCTGGGGGAGCGCCGTAAGGCGCGGGGGCGAACACATGCCGGGGTGGAAGCTGCGAAGGTTAAGGGCAAACGTCTCGGCCACCCTCGCGCCCTTTCGGCCAAAGCCGAAGAGTAAACGCGGGCCGCGTTGGCGGCGGGCGAATCCATTTCCAAGATCGCGAAGCGGCTGGCGGTCAGCCGCGAGACCATTACGCGACTCCGCGACGATCAGCTTGCGGCTCGGTCAACCGTCTGAGCCGCGATCCGCCTTTTCCCCGACACCTTGCAGAGCGATCCGCATCCTGTCAGCCGGGAAGGTCCGGATCAGCGCGGCGGCTTGATCCGGATCGCCTGACAACCACGTCTCATAATCGGGAGCTTCGATGATGACCGGCATTCGCCCCTTCGCGTGGATAGGCCGGATCAGCTCGTTCGCTTCGGTCGTGACCACGGTATGCCGAAGCTCCGTCTCATCCTCTTCGATCAGCTCCGGGTTTTCCCCGCGCCAGAGCCCCGCGAAAGCAAAGGGTGGCCGTCCATCGGGATCTTCGCCGGTGAGCGCAAACCAGTAATCCGTCGCCGGCTGCCTGCCCTTGGTCTCGTTGAAGCTCGTGACTGGGACCAGGCAACGCCGATCCTCATAGCTGCCTCGCCAGAGACCGCTTTTTCGCAGCTTGTCGTCGCGCGCATTGTTCCAGGCGGCGGGCTTGATCGGCTTGCCGGTTTTCTTCGACACCTGCGGCGTAAGAAATCCCCATCGCATTTCGATCAGCTCGCGCTTTCCGTCAGCATCGAGGCGCACCACCGGCGCCAGCCCCTTCGGGAATATCGCCGGCCTCGGTTCGGCGTTGCCGAGCCGATCAAGGTCGGCCGAGACCTGAAACAGCCGACGCATGGCTTCTGCCGTGGCGATGTTCGCATAGAGATTGCACATTCCGCGCCCCTACAGTCCGGCCCATCCTCGGATCATCTTCGCCACGCGCAGGGCCTCGGCCCGGCGCAGGCTTTGATTTTCGATCCGCAGCGCCTTGAAGAAGGCACCTGTCAGCATCGGCCCTTTCTCGATGTTCTTCCGAACATAGAGCATGGCCGCGAGAAATTCTTCTGTTTCCACATCTCGATCCGCGCAATCGGCCGCGGCCGTCTCGACAAGGGCAAGCACCTGGCGCAGCTCGCCCACGATCAGAATTTCTTCTGACCAATTGCCGCCGAAGGCCACGTTCCGAAGCTGATCCTTGCGTTCTACCATGAGAACAAAATAAGAACATATGGCATTTCTCGACAAGCAGGATCGTGACGCATGACCCCGATGCGGTCTCTATACATTGATATGAATAGCTTTTTCGCCAGCGTGGAGCAGCAGGCCGATCCGTCGCTGCGCGGTAAACCTGTCGGCATTACCGCTATCAGCGCCGAATCGGGAGCCTGTGTCGCGGCGTCCTATGAGGCCAAAGCCTTCGGCGTCAAAACCGGAACGCGCGTCTACGACGCGCGCCGGTTGTGCCCAGGCATCATTTTCCGCCCGAGCCGCCACCGCCTCTACGTTCGCGTGAACCAGAAGATCGCCGGCGTCATCGACCAGATCGCAGAGCTTCAAGCCGTCCGCTCCGTCGATGAATTTCAGGTCGCCCTCGGCGGCCAGACAGCGGAGCTGTCGGCCGCGCTCGATCTCGGCCGCCGGTTGAAGGCCGCAATTCGCGAACAGGTCGGATCGGAGCTGCGCTGTTCCGTGGGCATCGGGCCGAACCACCTGCTTGCGAAGATCGCGGGCAAGCTCGAAAAACCGGACGGGTTGCAATGGCTTGCCCCGGAAAACATGCCCGACCGTATCGCGCATCTGTCGCTTGACGATCTGCCGGGGATTTCGCACGGCATCAAAGCCCGGTTGCAGCGTGCAGCCGTTTGGGGCGTCGCGGAACTCTATGCGCTCGATCCTCGCCACGCCCGGCAGATTTGGCGCTCCGTCGAAGGTGAGCGTTTCGTTCGAGCCTTGCAGGGCATGGAGATTCCGCTCTTGCCGACGCAGCGAAACGGCTACGGCAACTCGAAGGTTCTCGCTCCGCAGTATCGTCGGCCCGATGCCGCGCGACCGGTTGGCCGATGGCTGACTGAAAAAGCGGTCGAGCGAATGCGCCGTGACGGATTTTGCGCCCGGCGGTTTTCCCTTATGATCCGTCTTCCTGAAGGCCGCGGTTGGTCTCGCGCGAAAACCCTGACGCCGAGTCAGGATTCCGCGATTTTCCTGAAGCTGTTCGAAGCCGAATGGGTGCAGTTTCGCCACGAGCGTCACGGCTATGTGCTGTCAATCGGCGTTCACCTGGGCGAAGTCATCCCGCTTTCCGAACGGCCGGGCGAGCTGTTTCTGCCGCTGGCGCCGGGTGAGGCGAACAAGCGGGAAAAGCTGGCGGAAACCATTGACCGGATCAATCGCCGGTTTGGTCAGAGAGTCGTCAGCTATGGGGTGCATCAGGATCATCCGGGATTCTTCGAGAAAGGGTAGTTTCATGACGAATCCCGGTCGTTCGTGACCTCGTGCGGTTGCTCGAGGACACGCCCGCCCAGGACCGCGCCCTAGGCTTCGGCCGGCAAGCGGCCTGCGCCCCGAGCCTTTCCCCCTGCCCGTCCCTGCGCCAAGGTGCGCCGCCCGCCGTCTCGTCCCGAGCCACCGGGCGGCGCGGCGCATGGTCCTGTCAGGGGGCCAGTCTCGGCCCATCCGGGTAACGGTCGCTTTCGCAGCAGCGAAAGTGACTATCCATTCAAAGCGGCATCTCCAAAGTGGCCTTGACTGTGGAGACAACGATGGAAGTCCGGAATTTCCTGACATTCTTATCAGCGAAGAAAAACCGCTGCGTAAAGGCTTCATAGTCTTGAATGTTTTTCGCTACGACGATCATGACGAAGTCCGAGTCCCCTGCGATACAATAGAAATTTGTGACGTGAGGGTCGTTTTTGGCCTTCCGCTTGAAGGTTTCCGTCTGTTCGACGCTGTCCCGCTCAAGATCCACCGAGACAACTGCCGTAATCCCAAGGCCGAGGGCCTGTTGGTCGAGCAATGCGACCTCCCGTTTGATGGTACCGGCCTCGCGCATGGCGCGAAGTCGGCGCTGAACAGAAGCGGTGGAAGCGCCCGTTCTTTCCGCGAGTTCCTGGATCGTGATCCGTGAGTCGCTTTGAACAAGAGCAAGAATTTTTCGATCCAAACCATCCATGATCGAGTATGATCACATGCCACATATAAAGTGTAATGAAAAATCGATATTGGGGGAAAAAAGCTATATGATATTGATATAATCCACCAAATTATGCGGTTTATGTACACCGCAGCAGTCACCAAATCTGGCTTCGTTGCCATCCTCCCCCTGGCCGTGGGTGCCGCCCTCTACGGGTTCGCCTTCGGGTTCCTAGCTGTTCAGTTAGGCGTACCTTGGTGGTCAGTCCCTGTCATGAGCGGGCTGGTCCATGCCGGATCGGCGCAGATAGTCACAGTTGACCAGTATGCTGCGACATCAAGTGTCGTGGGGGCAGTCTTCGCAGGGGCTATTTTGAATCTGCGCTACATCGGAATCATTGCTTCCATTGCCGACATGCTCAAGGGGATGCCGCTTTGGGCGAAGCTCATTTCTATCCATATCACCAGTGATGAAAGCTGGGCGTTAACGGTCTCCGAAGCAAACAAAGACCGATCTATCGGCGCACGCTTCCTGGTTGAAGCCGGGGCGGTAATGATCCTGACCTGGGTGACATCGACGACTATGGGTGCCATCGCTGGTTCCACAGTGCCGGATCTTGAGAAACTTGGCCTGGGTTTCGCCTTTACGGCTGCGTTCATTGCTATGGGCCGAGGCATGTGGCGGGGCCGGTCCGACCTAGCCCCTTGGGCTGTCACGTTCGCGATTGCTATTTTTGCTTCCCGATTGGGATTTGCGACAGCGAATTCCATCGTCATCGCAACGATCGGGGGACTGCTTTTCATGCAGTTACTGCGCTTCGTCAGGAGGCAGAACCATGAACCATGACATTCTGTATCTGATTGGGGGGCTGGCAGTCGCTACCTATGCGATCCGCGTGCTTGGCCTGGTCACGGGGAACATGATCCAGAGGTCCCGCTTCGCTTGGGTGCTCGATGAGCTTCCAGGGCTCTTGATTGTGGCGCTCGTTGCCTCATCCCTGTCCAGCATCACTCAAGTTGGATGGCTGGCTGCGGCGATCACCCTGATGATCGCGATTTACACCAACAATGTCGTGCTGACCATGATCGGGGGCGTCATCACTTTCGCTTTGGTCAGTAACCTACTGTAAAAAAATACTTTCGGAGGCTATGATGGACTACGCCGAACACGATTTTGAAATACGCAAGGATGTTCTTCGCCAGCTCAAGCATTTCTCTGAGCCCAGCAACGTCGCCGCCGTCCGCACCCTCGCGTTTGAATATGCTCTCATCGCAGGGTCGATTTATCTGTGCGTTGGAGTATCCTATTGGTTCTATCCGCTTGCCATCATTATCATCGGGTCTGCGCAGCGCACCTTTGCCAATATTCTTCACGAGGCTGCGCATTTTCACTTTGCCAAGAACAAACTGCTCAATTTCCTGGGCGGGACGGTTCTGACGTCTTACCTGATCTTCCACATGTTTACGCCCTATAGAAATTCTCACGTGGGATTTCACCATCGTCATTTCGGCGACCCGGAAGATGACCCAGATTACAATTTTCACATTCTGCTGGGCCTATACGAGGCCAAAGAAAGCCACAGCCGGTTCATCTTGAAGAACCTCGTTCTGGCTCTGATCGGGTATCGATCCTGGGAGTATATCAAGTATATCTATCAGGACCGCATTCTCTTCACGAAGGACAAGATTGTCATCCGCATGCCGATCTCGGTCACGAGCGACCGGATCATGTTTGCTGCGACCTGGATCGTCGTCTTAGGACTGGTGACCTGGTTCAACATCTGGCTCGAATTCCTACTTTTCTGGATCGTACCGTGTTTTACAACCTACATCGCGATCGGTTGGTGTGCTGAACTCGCGGAGCACTACCCGCTGCCGGAGTCAGAGAATAAGCGCCTTCTCATGACGCGTAACCGCCATGGTTGGGCAGTCGAGAATTTCCTCTTCGGCCGGCACTATGATCGCTACCACTTGGTGCATCACATCTTTCCGACGATCCCCTTCTACAACCTCAAGAGGGCGCACGAAGTGCTCCTTGAGGACCCGTCCTATCGGGTAGTGCCCCGTGGGGTGGTGTAAGAGGCCGCGCGCGAAGCCCTTGGCGTAGCGCAGCGCGCGGCCGGGCTGGCGGCCATCGCGCTTCTTCGTAGTCTGAGGTTGTTCGAAGACCGACGACAACGAAGGAGAGCACGATGACCGAGAACATGATCGACCTTCCGGGCATGATCGCCAAGAGCGATGACGCGGATTTCTTGCGCGAGCTGATCCAGGATGCCGCGCAGCGGCTGATGGATATCGAGGTGGCCACCGTTTGCGGTGCGGGCCATGGCGAGCGCAGCCCGCACCGGGAGAACCAGCGGAACGGCTACCGGCCGCGGCAATGGGATACCCGGGCGGGGACCATCGGCCTGAACATCCCGAAGCTGCGCAAGGGCAGCTATTTTCCGACCTTCCTGGAGCCACGGCGGACGGCGGAGAAGGCGCTGATGGCAGTGATCCAGGAGGCCTACATCCATGGTGTTTCCACGCGCGCTGTCGATGACTTGGTGCGCGCCATGGGGCTGACGGGCACCTCCAAGAGCCAGGTCTCGCGGCTCTGCGAGGAGATCGACGAGCGGGTGCAGGCGTTCCTGAACCGGCCTCTCGAAGGCGATTGGCCCTTCCTCTGGCTCGACGCCACTTATGTGAAGCTGCGTGAGGGCGGGCGGATCGTCTCGATGGCGGTGATAGTGGCTGTGGCGGTCAATACAGACGGGCGGCGCGAGATCTTGGGGATTACCGTCATGCCCTCGGAAGCCGAGACGTTCTGGGCCGACTTCCTGCGGTCTCTTACTCGGCGCGGCCTGCGGGGCGTGCAGTTGGTGATCAGCGACGCACATGAGGGCCTGAAAGCTGCCGCACGCAAGGTGCTCAGTGCCGGCTGGCAGCGCTGCCGCGTGCATTTCCAGCGCAACCTCCTGGCCCGCGTGGGCAAGACCCACAAGCCGGTGGTCAGCGCGGTGGTAAAGACCGTTTTCGCCGAGAAGGACCGCGACCAGGCCCATGCCCGCTGGCGTGAGGTCGCCGACAGCCTGCGGGACCGGTTCCGCGATGTTGCCGAGCTGATGGATGAGGCGGAGCATGACGTGCTGGCTTACATGGCCTTCGACGAGAGCCTGCGCTCGAAGCTGCACAGCACAAACCCACTGGAACGCGTCAACAAGGAGATCAAGCGGCGGACCAATGTCGTCGGCATCTTTCCCAACCGCGAAGCCGTCATCCGGCTGGTCGGCGCGCTCATGCTGGAGCAAAACGATGAATGGGCCGTCTCCCGCCGCTACATGCCGGTGGAAAAGCTGACGGCCGTGTGCAACGATACCGGCGCGGCGACGATGATCGCCGCGCAGTGAACGAGCAGCACCAGCTATGAAGAAGCAGGTGGACGCCAGTTCCTACACCATCTCCCGGGACACTACCTCCTATCGGAAGTGGGATGCAATGTGGGGCGGCATCTTCACGCGGAGACATCCTGAAGAAGAGACGCTGATCTCCTACGTCAGAAAGTACAAGGATGAAATCTCGCGCGAGGAACGCGATCCAAATCGACCGAGCTTTGCTCAGCGCATCCTTCTCCAACATCCGCTGGCACAAGGAGCCTGATTTATGACCAAGCCAGAATTCCGTCAAGCTTCATCGCAAAATCTTCATGCTTTGCATCAGGATGTCGCAAAGGGTCTCAGGAAAATCGCTGCTCACCCTGTAATCCGTGAGAAGTTCTCGGCCGACCCATTCATCAAGCAGTTTTTCACCGAAACGGTGGCGCGATACATCATCGGCAAGTCAATGTCCGAAGCCGCCGATAAGTTCGACGTTTTGTCAGTAAAGGGATACCTCGCCGGCGTCGAGTTTGTTGGTGAGGAGATATCCGATGGCGGTCAGGTCGAGCAGGTTGTGGAGGAAAACATCCGCTTCCTCTTACATGCGCGCGGGCGCCCGTTTTCGGATGGGCTACAGCTTGGCTTTGATCTTTCCAGTGTCGGCATGCTTATAAGCCGCGAACTCGCGATGACGAATACGGCGCGCATTGCGAAGGTGGCTGCCGAGCAAGGTGCCACGATTATGATTAGCATGGAGCGCAGCACCCAGACCGACACCATTCTGGATGCTTTTCACCAGCTGGCCCCTTCGCATGAAAATCTTGGTCTGACTATCCAAGCCTACATGCATCGTACCGAGGTTGATCTGCCCAAGCTAATCAAGACCAGGCGTAAGATCCGCCTTGTGAAGGGTGTCTATGATGAGCACTCGTCGCTGACGCTGCCGCGCGGGAAAGAGCTGGATGTTCGATATGTGGAATGCATCGAGAAGCTCGCCGAGGCCGGGTCTCGTTTCGCTGTCGCAACGCATGACCCTGCCATCATCGACATGTTGAATGCCCGCGGCCTCCTGGATGCGGCCGAAGAGCTGGAGGGGCTACATGGATGTAACCCAAGTCTTTTCCACACACTGAACAACGAGGGGCATCGGTGCCGCATAACCGGCGTTTACGGGGAAGAATGGCTTCTTCATTTCTTGCACCGGCTTGCCGAGCATCCGCCGAATGCCCTGCAGGCGCTGGCAGATTTCTACAACCCAGACCGGGTTGTCTTCGGCGCGGACTACTGAAGATGACGGCACTCACCTCACCGCGCGTTCCAACCGCATATCTGAACATGGCCGGATCGGGGCCCGTTTCTGATGAGGTTCTGGCCGCAACTACGACATACCTGAAAATCGAGCAGCAGGTCGGGGCCTATGACACTGAGCTCGATCATCACGTCGAGCTTGACGAGCGCGTCTACGAAAATCTTGGCACCCTCTTAGGGTGCGTTGCGGCTGACATCGCGATCTTCGACAACGCTACCCGGGCGTGGACGGAAGTCGTGAGCCGACTTTCGTTTAAAGGCGCGCGCCGCATCCTTACAACCGAATACGAATACGCTGGGAACCTTCAGTATCTGAAGGATCTCTCGGAACGGGAAGGACTCGAACTGATCACGATACCCTGTACTGATAAAGGTGAAATCGACCTAGAATGGCTGCAATCAAACATGGGAAATGACGTTGGGCTCGTGTCCGTCGTGCATGTTCCATCTTGCTGTGGCATCATAAATCCTGTTGCGACCATCGGTGAAATCCTCTCGGGATACCAAGCTGTCTACATCGTGGATGCCTGCCAGGCTGTTGGTCAGGTTCAGATTGATGTCCACGCAACCGGTTGCGATGTGCTCACTGGTGCCGGGCGTAAATTCCTGTGCGGCCCCCGGGGCACCGGGTTTGCCTTTGTCTCAGCACAGCTGAGAGCCAGGATGTCTCCCGGATTTGTCGATCTTCACCTTTCTGATATCAAAGCCGATGGCCGGATCGAAAAAGACATGGGAAATGCGCGCTTCCTCGAAATGGGGGAGCGTAATTGCGGGGCCATCATCGGCTTGTCACGGGCCATCGAGGAGGCTCTGCATGGCGGGGATCGGCTAAACGATGGCATTTTCCGAATTCGCGAAGGCGTTTCCGCTCTTGAAGGGGTCATACCGATCGATCCTGGTAGGAACCGTGGAGGTATATTTTCGTTTCGTCATAAAAAGATTCCCGCCGAAGAGGTGGTGAGGAACCTCAGAGAGCACCGGATTGCTGCCTGGCGCATAAAGGGGTCTCATACCCCGCTTTATATGCTTCCCAGAGGACATATAGAGGGAGTGCGGTTGTCATCCAACAAGATCACAGTCGAGCATGCAGATTTGGTGGTGGCGGCGTTGAAGGATATGCTTGCTTGAGGACTGTCCTGAGGCACGTAGTTTGCCCCGACGCCTCGTTCAATTGAACTTCCTGTGCGGAAATCCCCGCAGACTAGGCTAGCCTCGCGCTGGCCTTTTTTTGGGCCTTGGACGATAATCTGTGATCGCCGCGCTCGCGCGGGGATCACACTGGCAGGGGGGATTCGGGCAAGCCGAACGCCCCCTGCATCCTTGGGCCAGGCCGCGCGAGCGCGCCCTGTCCGTATCGGGAACCGCCGGTTCCCCCACGCAAGCCCCATGAGCGGCGTCAGGGGGGGTGTCCCCAACCACGGTCTCGGCCGGGGGCCGAGCTGCGTGGCCGGGTGATCCCCCTCCCCCCCTTCCTTGTCATGGAGCTTGCGCGGGCCCCCCTCCTGCCCTCGCCGGGAGGCAGGCTTTCAGGAGAGGGACGCTTCGCGGTCCTCGCCAGAAACCCCGCCCCAATTTTCGGCACCAGACCGGATAGGGCATCACCACAAGGAGGCCAGACATGGCTGATATTCATTCGGAAAACACCGCAGAGGCGGCTGTCGAGGCAGCGCGGGTCGCGCTTATCGCAAGACAGAACGACCGGTTCCGCACCACATGGGGCGCTGACTTCACCGTTCCCGGCCAGATTGTCATGACGCGCGGCGTGGCCGCACTGTCGCACGAGGCACAGGTGGCGATCATGGTCGCGGTCATGCAGTTTTCCGAGTTCACCGAGGACAACGACCCTTACGGCACCCACGATTTCGGCATCTTCACCGTGGCCGAAGGCGAACGCGAGGTTCGGCTTTACTGGAAAATCGACCTGCATGAGGAAATTACATTTTCAAGTCCTTTTCTTTCTGTGCAACGCTGGTTTGGCTCCTCGATTATGCTCACTCCAGTGGCATCGACTTGCATACGGTGGGCGTGCTGCCCGAACCAAATTTCCGTTCACGTTCCCGGAATGGAGCCGCCTTGGTTGGGACCAAACTTCTACAGGGTTTGTGAAGACCATCAATCTTCTCGGTCACTCAACCATCCGGCGTTGCGCGTTATTCTGAAGTTTCAGTATCCCGTATTACACCTCCGCCTTCAGAACCGCGCCAGACGGGACAAGTCCCGTTTCCACATATCGCCACAAAGCCACGATGAGCTTGCGGGCAAGAGCCACAATGGCGACTTTCTTTCTCACTCCCGGGCGTTCAGCCGTGTATTTTCTGAACCAGCGCGCGAGTGCGCTTTGAGGCTGATACCGCAGCCAGCACCACGCCAGTTCGATCCCGAGGGTGCGCGCCGGTCGGTTTCCAGCTTTGCTGATACCCTGGCTTCGTTCGACATCACCACTGGAATAAGGGCTGGGCGTCAGGCCAAGGTAAGACGACAGGTGTCGCCTGTTCTTGAACTCTCGCCCGAACACCTCTGCGGACAAGAGCATCGCACTGTGTCGTCCAACACCGCGAAGCCCTTCGAGCAGCACGGCCTTCTCGTGTTCAGGAAACCGCTCCGATTCAGTCGCAAGGGCTTCGTCGCGTTCCTCCGCCAGAGCCTTGATCATCTTGTTCGTCAGTTCCAAGCGTTCGAAAGAGCGAACGATCTCGCGCATGAGCTGATCGGGGAAAGGGCGGCCATCGGCAGTTTCGAGGCCCTCCAGTTTCTTGCGCCATGTGACCATCGCTGGATTGATATGCCGGACGCCTTGCAGCGCGAGGAGGGCACGAATGCGATTGATGTGGCCAGTGCGCTCGCTCATCAGCCTCTTGCGCTCTCGGTGAAAGCGTTTGGCGTCTTCTTCAGCAACGGTCGGGACGCGCACAGTTCGGAATGCCTTTCGATCACCGGAACAGTGGTTCTTCAGCAGAACGACCATGCCTTCGGCGTCGACTCGATCCGTTTTGACCCGGCGGGCTCTGCGGTTCACGAGAAAGCTGGTCGGATCCAAGACCAAGGTTTCGATCCCTTCGTTGGACAGCAGCCTCTGCAGCCAGAAACCATCGTATCCAGTTTCGAAGCAGACGATAGGTCGCTGATCAGGCCCGAAGAGCTCACTCGCCTCCGCAACGGTCCCTCGAACCAGATCAATCAGTCCTGCCGTATCAAACCCGTCCAAACGCACGGATTTGATCTTGGCCAATTGCGGCGCATCAAGCGCCACAAGCCATTTCGATTTGCTCAGATCAATGGCGACAAAGCAGGTCGCCGCAATAGATGGTGTCATCATCTTGGAAATCTCCCGTTTTGTGAATCTGCGCCCAACCTATCCGGTTCGCGCAACCTCCTGCATGGAAACTTCTACGACGCGGGCTATGAGTTCGGTTCCGACGATTGCGCGGACACCACTAAGACCCGCCGCGTGCTGACCATCCTTCTGCCCGAGGAATACTGAGTTCGGTTGCGGGGTCTCTCCCTGCCCCGCGCCGAGGCTGGCCTGTCGAGCAGGCCCAAGGGAGGGGCGGCAAGCGCCTCTCCCACCCCCTCACCACAACGGAAAGGAAGGTGAAATCAATGAGCAATGAAACCATGAAGCGCCGCATTGCCGAGGCTTGGGCGCTTCTCAGGAAGGGCGATCACTTTGGCATCGGACGCCGCTTCCTGATCCAGCACGGGGCCATCTAAGCCCCCTCGCCTCAGCCCGTCAGGGCTGGGGCACCGATAACACAAAAACTCACCACACGACAAGGATAAGACCCATGACAAAGCAAGAGACGATCATCGCCCCCATCGAACAGGTTCCCTTCGATGATCTGTATGTTTCCGACCTGAACCCGCGCACCGTGTTCAGCCCCGAGGGGATCGAGGCACTGGCAGAGAATATCCGCCAGCTTGGCCTGATCCAGAACCTCGCCGGGCTGCGCGATGAAACCGGCAAGGTTGGCATCGTGGCCGGAGGCCGGAGGCTTCGCGCCCTGGCTTTGCTGCAAGACGATCCGCGCTTCGCTACGGTTTCCGTGAAGATCGCGCCCGATCAGGCGACCGCCGAGATTTGGGCATCGAGCGAGAACCACCACCGCGAACAACCCCATGCCGCCGATGAAATCCGCGAATATGGCAGCATGGCCGAGCGGGGCGTTCCGGTTCCCTCCATCGCCATCGCGTTCGGCGTCAATGAAAAGCACGTCTATCGCCGCTTGAAGCTGGCAAGCCTGCCGGTGTCGGTTCTGGACGCCTTGAAGGCCGGGGAAATCACCCTGTCGAACGCCGCCGCCTTCACCGTCAGCGAGGACGAGGCGAACACGCTGGCCGTGCTGGAAAAGGTGCGGGGCGAGGGCTACAGCGATCACCAGATCAAGCAGATGCTCAAACCGGACTCGGTGCGCAGCACGGATCGGCGCGTGAAGTTTGTTGGCCTTGAGGCTTACGAGGCCGAGGGCGGGCGCGTCACTGGCGACCTTTTCGCAGACCAGACCTATTTCGATGATGTTGCCCTGCTGGACGAACTGTTCAAGGCGAAGCTGAACGCCACCGCCGAGGCCATGACCGGCGACGGTTGGAAATGGGCCGAGGCGATGGACACCACCTATCTTGGTTATTACGAGATCGAGGAACGGAAGCTGGACCGCATCTATCGGGATGAAGGGACGCTCACCGAAGAGCAGTCAGAGCGTTACGACGAACTGGCGGAATTGGCCGAAGGTGAGGTTCTGGACGCCGAGGGCGAGGCCGAACTGGCGGCGCTGCAAGCCGTGTTGGATGGTGCATTCAGCGCCGAGCAGAAGGCCGTTTCGGGCGTCCTTGTCTACGTCAACCAGAGCGGCGAGGTTCAGACCGCCGAGGGGCTGGTGAGGCGTGAGGACCGGGCCGCCGCCATCGAGGCCGGGTTCCTGCGCAAGTCCAGCCATTCGAGCGCCGAGGCCGAGCCGAAATCCCCCATCAGCCAGAAGCTGCGCGACGACCTGTCCCGTGTCGCACAGGGCGCACGGCAACATGCGGTGTTGCGCGATCCCGATCTGCTGATTGACCTTCTGGCCTACCAGTTGAGCCACGCCCTGCGCTGGAACGATCCGCTTGGCATCGCCACGACCGAGGTTCCGAACTGGCCTTCGACCGAGGCCGAGGGCTATGCCCTTGACGAGCGCCTGACCAGCAACCCGCCGCGCGATATGTGGGATGCGAAAGACCTTGGCGCATCCTTCCGCGCGTTTCGCAAGAAAGGCCCGGAGCATGTGCGCGGTGAACTGGTCCGGTTCCTTGCCGCTCAATATCGGGGCGGCGACGAGAAGCTGTCCGCGATGATCGACAAGGAGACGCAGCCGAATATCCGCGAAGTCTGGACCCCCAATGCGGCGAACTTCTTTTCTCGCGTCGGAGGCCCCTACCTCAACGATCTGTGGCGCGATCTGCTGGACCTGTCCGACGATCACCCGACCGCCACGACCTTCGCCAAGCTGAAAAAGGGCGAGAAGGCCGACAAGCTGGAAGCCCTGTTCCGTGGCGACCACGATCTGCGCAGCGCCCTTGGCGTCACCGACGAGCAGGCCGCGAAGATCGGGGCATGGCTGCCCGAAGGCATGAAGTGAGATCGAGGGCGGGGCGGCAGCGCCCCGCCCACCGATGGAGGTTCCCATGAGATTCAAGCGTTCACCCCGACACCCGTTCACCGACACGCCCCGCAAGCGGGCCGCACTGCGCCGGAAACAGCGCCTTGAGCGCGAGGCCCTTCCGTTGCTGGCCGATCAGATTGCCGAGGCACAGCCGAGCGAGGACCGTGTTATGGCAGACCGCGCACTGGCATGGTCCGAACAGGAAATCAGGGACCGTCGCGCTCGGGCAGAGAAGTGGCATGAAGCCCGCCGCCAGATCGACGCCCTGCCCGAAGATGAGCGCCGCGCTGTGCGGCGGGCATGGGACTGCGCCCCATACCCCGCCGACCCGTCTTATCTGTTGAGCGTCCTGCACAGCTACAGCCAAGGCAGGATCGACTTGAAAAGCCCGCCTTTCCCGCTGTCGCGCACCGACGCCTCGGGCGCGAGGATCGCGAACCTGTTCGCTTCATCTGACCTGTTCGTGACGATCCTCAAGGCGCGGGAGATTGCCGCCGATCCTGACCGTCACCCGCTGGCGGAACGTCACGCAGCCTATCACCATCTTCAACTGGCGGCATCGAAGAACAAGGATCGCGACCGCGCCGCCCAGAATCGCGTGTTGGCCTCGCAGCTATTCCTTCGCCTCGGAGAATTGGAGAACGCCCATGCCTGATTTCACCGCCCACCGTCATCCGGTCCTTGCCGTGCGCTGCCCCGATTGCGGCAGAGCGCCCGGCGTCTGGTGCCGTCGCCCGAGCGGCCACATGGCGAGCGACTTTCATCACAGTCGCAAGGTGGAGGCGGATCGCGTCTTCATCGACCAGCACGGACCTGACGCCAGCATCCTGCGCGACGGCGACGGATGGATCATTGATCCACGCGGGCGCGTCGGCATTCGGCCTCAGCCCGAGCAACTGGCTTTGTTCTGAGGGATATTCATGGCGCTGGCGAGAACTGATCGACTGTGCTACGACTGGAACTAAAGGAGAACTTAGATGTTTGATCGCCGCGCTCACGCTGAAGAAATCATTGCCGAACTGATCGGCAAGATGTGGAACTGGTTCTTTATCGGAGCTGCTGGCGCGGCTATCGTGATCGCCGCTTGCATCGCGTTCTTCGCGGGGGTCAACGTCCCCAATCTGATTTACTGGATCGGCACAGCCATCGCCTTCGGGTGCTTCGCACAAGCCGCCAATCTGTCGAACGAAATTCGGAGCCGCCGCGCGCATCTTTGACGCCGGGCAGGCCAGCTTTTTGAGAATATCCTTGTGGTGAGGATAACACTGGCCCCGCTCGCGCGGGGCCTCTTTTTTCCAGGGACCGACATTCAGGACGATCATGCACGACGACGACGAAACCACCTTCAAGGATAGGCTCGATCTGGTTCAGTATCGCATGGCCGAGATCGTCTTTTGTCCGGGCCGTGTCGTCCGGGCCTGCTGGCGTGGCGGGCGACCGACGATCAACCGCTATATGCTGGCCTTCCTGACTGTGTTCCTGCCTGCCCTCGGATTCGGCATCGTCATGGGATGGGCCATGAGCGGGTCCGAGCATTTCCTGTTCGGCGCGGATCGGACATTCACCCGGCAGCTTGGCGAGGCGTTCATGCTGATCTGGATGATTGCCGTTCTCTACCTGCTCGCCATCGGCATCACGATTATCGTCATGGGCTGGTTCCGAAAGGGACCGCGCCGAGGGTGATGCCCGGTGCGCCGGGACTGCGCCCCGACGCACCGGCCTTGCGCTACCCGCGCAGGGGCCGCTGCGCGGCTTGGCCGTCAGCACCAACCCTGCCGCCTGCCCCCATTGTATTCCCGCGCCAGCCCTTCCCCGATCAGGATACCGGCCACGTCCGCACGACCGATGTAAAGCCGCGCTAGCCCTCGGTCATTTCGGTCGCGGCCCGGCAACACGATCAGTTCCACCAACTCGCCCGAGCCGATCAGCTCGCGCAAGCGCCTCGTCGCCTCGTCACCAAGCGCCTTTTCATAT
The DNA here is from genome assembly GCF_059628195.1 of Sulfitobacter sp. IGS-18. Lineage (NCBI taxonomy): Bacteria > Pseudomonadati > Pseudomonadota > Alphaproteobacteria > Rhodobacterales > Roseobacteraceae > Sulfitobacter > Sulfitobacter sp. IGS-18. The sequence continues at coordinate 45,381 of NZ_JCAQIH010000004.1, forward strand.
GCACATTGCGGATCGTAGGTTTCCGGCGTGTCGAGACCGACCAGCCGGAACCGCTCACCGCCCAGGTCAATCGTGTCGCCGTCGATCACATAGACTGAAGCCGGATTGATCGGCTCTGCCGCCGTCCCGGTGTCGATCGACAGCAAGGCCGCGACGATCATCGCACCTGTTGCCGCAACTCCAAACAAGCGCCTGCGTCGCGCATGTTGTCCGCGTCTCGATCCAGTTTCTCGCAGCCAGTTTCGCAAGCCGCTCTGCCCTCTTCTGTTCCTGTGCCGGTTGTCGCTAGGCCGCCATCGGGTTTCCCTTGACCCATTTGCCGCTGCGCAGATGAGCATCCGTCGCCCCAGGTTTCGACCGTCGCCGTGATTGTCCTTGCAGTATGAATCGAGCCCCTGTCGAGATCCACACGCCGCTGCCTTCCTTGATCTGGAACCGACACTGAAATTCGTGCAACCCAGGTATTCACCCGTCTCCTTGGTCCGGGTTTCTCAAACGGAACATTGCTTGTTCCTCTCTTAGCGACCGTCCGGGGCTAACGCCCCGCCCTTCAATCAAAAAATCGGTTTCCGCTTTGCGGACCCTCCGATTTTTGGCTTGATCGCATCGAGGACCAGCATGACCGTTTTTCATCGAAACACTAAGATACCAAGGAGACAAAAAATGAATACCTTCGCTGAGTTTGAAATCATCGGTCGGGTCGGTCAGATCAAGGAAGGCAACGGCGTCCTCTGGGTTTCCATCGCCGCCGAGTATGGCCGCAAGGACAATCACGGCGACTTTCAGTCGAAACCCTTCTGGAACGACGTGAGTATCTTCAACGAGAACGTCATCAAATGGGTCAAGGAAAACACCGTCAAAGGCGACCTGGTTCGCGCGACCGGCACCATCCGCTCCGAGAGCTACGAGACCAATAGCGGCGAAACCCGCCACGGCGTGAAACTGGCCTGCGACAACTTCGCCAACCTGGCCCACATGATCCGCAAGCAGATGGAGCGGCAACAGGCGGGCTGACCGCCCGGGCGGGCCTCACGGCCCGCCTGCCCTTCGGGCGCGGCGCTGCGCCCCGACCAATCGGCCGCCCCCATCGAGAGGGCGGCCGATCGCGCTTCACAGCCTTCAGCTCCGAACCGCCGACAAGCGGCAATGCGACACTGGACCCCTGCGAAGGTGCAGGGTCTGCCTCCTTGAAAAACAGCGGCCACTCTACACGGCGCGGCGAGCCGTCAACACCAAGCCCTTCGGGGCGCTGCGCGCGTGTTGACGGCCCGCCTTTCCCGCCGTGTCACCGAGCCTCGTTTTTTCAATCAGGAGACAGACCATGAAATTCATTCGCAAGCGTTCCATCAAACTTCGTCGCATCGCCGCTCGCCGGCTCCGAGCCATCCGCAAGCTGCTGCGCGCAATCGACCTCAGCCTTACGATCTCGATCAACCTCGGCTTCCTGAAGGTCGGGATCACCCTCAAGCGCCGCCCCGAGTAGGGCGGCTGCAACGGCCAGGCCCTCCGGGGCTTGGCCTTTCTGCATTTCATCTTCCCTGAAATATCCTCGGGGGAGCGCCGCCAGGCGCGGGGGCAGACAGCCCCCTCACCGCTCCGGGCACATGCGCCGCAGCGCGGCCATTCCATCCGTAATGGCCGGGCCGTTGGGCACCTGAAGCTGGCCCAGGTTCTCGGTCACGGCCGCCGCCGCCGCCAAGGCGTCGCCATCGCCGCTCGTCGCCAGATGCGCCAGCATGGCGGCCTGGTTTTGCAGCATGTTGCCGGTCACTTCGATGTTGGCGATGTTCGCCTGCACCATCTGCGACATGGCCGCGCTCACAAGCTCGCAATCGTCAGCCGAGCCTTCCTGCGCATGGGCTGCTGCTGCGCCAACCAGGTATGCCGCCGCTGGCAGGCTGCGCATCACGTTTGCCGCTATCAGTTTCATCGAAAGCTCCTTTCTTCCGACCTCATGCGAGATCGGTCTTCGCAAAATCATCGCCCTTGTAGAGCAAGGGGGCATGAAACGCCTTAGCGGCGGCGTAGGCGAGGGCGTCACCCATGTTGAGTTTCGCCGGATGACCGGCCACCTTGCCGTATTTCCTCAACGCCGCGATCGCCGCCGAGCCCATGCTTTCGGTGAGGTGCATTTCACGAACGCCGAGTGATTGGAGCAGGTCTGCGACAAGCTCGCTCGCCTTGTCGAAGTGCGCCTCGCTGATATGCGTTACGCCATCCTTTTCCTTCAGATCCCGTGCGATCCCGAGCGTCGTTTCTACCCGCACAACCGGCGAAATCATCAGCTTGCCTCGGGCCTGTTCCATTGCTTTGAGCATCGCCGGGGCTTCCGGCTCATTCAGCAGCACGGCGCAAAGCGCGCTGGCGTCGATGAACATCAGTCATCACCCCACAGCTCATCCATGAACGGCTTGTCGTCGGATTCGCGCGGTTTCAGACCTGCCTCGGCTGCCTTTCGCTGAACCTTCGCTACACGTTCCGCGAGGGTTTCCTGCTTCTCCAACGCCGCTATACTATTGAGCAAGGCCGTGCGAACCGCTTCGGTTTTGTTCCTTGCGCCAGAGGCAGCAAGGTAGCGGTCAACGAGCTTATCTACGTCCGGGTCTTTGATGTAGAGGGGCATGTGCATATCCTTTCAGGATATACAATATAGCCGAAAAGTATATCCCGCAAGTGCTAGTATCTTCGATTGTTGAATTTCGTGGCGAATCCCGGTCGTTCGTGACCTCGTGCGGTTGCTCGAGGACACGCCCGCCCAGGACCGCGCCCTAGGCTTCGGCCGGCAAGCGGCCTGCGCCCCGAGCCTTCCCCCCTGCTCGTCCCTGCGCCAAGGTGCGCCGCCCGCCGTCTCGTCCCGAGCCACCGGGCAGCGCGGCGCATGGTCCTGTCAGGGGGCCAGTCTCGGCCCATCCGGGTAACGGTCGCTTTCGCAGCGCCAGACCTTACCACAGGTCGCCTGCAAGGCCCCTGCCCCGTCCCCCTGGCCGGGGCGGTCTGGAAAGCTCTGGCGGAAGAGGGTTCGGAGATCCCCGCGCTTGCGCGGCGATCACACTGGCAGGGGGGATTCGGGCAAGCCGAACGCCCCCTGCATCCTTGGGCCAGACCGCGCGAGCGCGCCCTGTCCGTATCGGGAACCGCCGGTTCCCCCACGCAAGCCCCATGAGCGGCGTCAGGGGGGTGTCCCCAACCACGGTCTCGGCCGGGGGCCGAGCTGCGTGGCCGGGTGATCCCCCTCCCCCCTTCCTTGTCATGGAGCTTGCGCGGGCCCCCCTCCTGCCCTCGCCGGGAGGCAGGCTTTCAGGAGAGGGCCGCTTGCAGCGGTCCTCGCCAGAAACCCCGCCCCAATTTTCGGCACCAGACCGGATAGGGCATCACCACAAGGAGGACGATTTATGTCCGCACGTCTTTTTTCTCTATGGTCCGAATATGACGGTCTGCCCGGCGCGGAAGTGGTCTATTCCGCCAATCCCGACCTGCTGCGCAAGATGGGCCGCGATCATCACGCAGCCGCCACGCACAAGCCCGATCTACGCTTGCTCGATCCCGAAGGCAAAACCGTCGCAACGATGGATACTTGGGCGACTGACTGGACGGAGATGGGGGCATGAGTGCCCCCAACAACACCCCCGACATTCAGGCAGCGCGCATCCTTGATGCACTGACCGCGCTCTATCCTGACGCCTCCGGCCAGGTAGCCGATCTGATGGAGTATGCGCTTTGCGACCTGCGCCATCTGGCCGATCAGCATGTGATCTGTTTCGGCAGCACGGATCAGAAGGGGTATCGCACCTACCTTCAGGAGAAGGCCCAATGAAACCGCAGATTTCACTCATCGAGGGGCGGCACCTGACCGCCTCCGACAAGCGCAATATTCTGGCTTGCATCGAGTATCAGCGCGACAAGCATCCCGCCACATGGGGCGCGGATTGGCTGGGCCGGAAATCTTCGCCCAAGCGATACACCGTCGCGCCGATCCCGGAGACGACGAACCGCTACGAAGTCCGAATCCGCGAGCACTACCGCAACGATTATGGCTGTCCCTGCGAGCGCACGGCCCGCCTTGTGATCGAGACCAAGGGTGTCGATCCCCTGCCCGCCGCCAAGTCGCACCCGGCTTGGGACAACGACGACCTTTTCGCAGCCATGCCTCGGGGAACCGAGGCATGAGCTGGCGCACCTTCGAGACCCGCGAACACCCCGACGACCTGCCCCGCGTCCACAAGGACGAGGCAACGGCATGGCGCTACGCCAGCCGCACCGGGCACGAGGTTTGGGAAGTGATCGAATATGGCCCGAACGCTGGCGAGCGGTTCCTGGGCCAAGGATGAAAGACGAGAGCATGACATTTCACAGCGAATTTCCAAAGATTGGCGAAACCGACCAGAAGGACCACGGCGCACCGGCAATCCGGCGCAGCCTGTCCGAGATCGTCGCGGAGTATGATGCAAAGGCCGAAAGCATCCCCGGCGCCATCGAGGCTTTCAAGAGGGCCGAAACCGCGATCAATGCCGCCGCTTGCATCGGCGGCACCTACGGCGGGCGCGTCTTTGCGACCGATCCGAGTCTATACGAGCGCGACGTGCGCCTGACCCTGCTGCGATCCGCATGGAAACACGTCTACGAAGGCTTGAATATCGAGAACATCGCCAGCGCCAAGGACCGGCAGCAGCTCGACTTGAAGCTGACCAAACCCCTGCCCTTCACCTTGGAAAATATCGCTGAGGTGTTCGGGAGCTATTTGCTCGATCAACGCTTTCACGTCCTCAAGGGGTTGGCCGAATGCTTCACCGATCTGGACCCGGCCTATAAGAGCCATTCCAAAGTGAAAATCGGCGTTGAGGGCCTGCCGAAACGGATCATCGTTTCCTATGTCACCGGCTGGAACAGTTGGGGCCGGGAGCGGGTGAAAGATACCCTTAACGCCCTGCGCGTCTATCGAAGCCAGCCGCGCTATACCTACCGCGAGTTTGAAGACACGATGGACGAGGTGCAGCGCCACGGCGAGGCTGATTTCTGCGGTGGCATCATCCGCGTTTTCAAGAATGGCAACGGCCACCTGATTTTCGACCCCGAGGGCCGAAAAGACATCAACCACGCCCTGGCCGAGTTCTATGGCGAAGTGTTGCCCGACGCGCCAAACGAGGCCGAAGCGAAGCGGCCAAGCACAGATGTTGCCCGCGATCTGCAATTCTATGCCAGCCCCCGGCCCGTGGCAGAAACCGTGATCGACGCCCTGCACCTTAGCGGCGGCGAGGAAATCCTAGAACCGTCTTGTGGCGACGGCGCACTGATGGACGAGCTGGCCCGGCGCAACGCCGATCTGCGCGAAAACCGGATGAGCGGGGCCGTGTCCGTCACAGGCGTTGAATACGACGCCGCCCGTGCCGACCTGGCCCGCGCGAAGGGCCATCACGTCATGACCGCGAATTTCCTTCAGGTCGCGCCCGATCCGCGGTTTGATAAGGTGGTCATGAACCCCCCTTTTTATGGGCGGCACTACAAGAAACACCTCGATCATGCGGTAAAGTTCCTGAAGCCCGGCGGCTGTCTGGTCTGCATCCTGCCCGCGTCCGCCTACTACGACCACGGCACCACAATTGGCGACTGGCGCGATCTGCCTGTGGGCAGCTTCGCCAGCTCCGGCACGAACATCCCCACCGGATACTGTGTCTATTACAAGCCCCGCGCCTGATCGTCGGGCGGGCCTTCCGGCCCGCCCTTCCACCTAGTATTCTGGCTACAAAGGAATTTTCGACATGATGCAGAGCATTTATCTTCGCGCTTATCTGGCAGGCTACGCGGGCCGGCATATCCCCCGTTCGATTCGCCGCCTGATCGCCGGAACCGAGTTTCACCGCGCATGGCTACTCGGGAGCATGGGCTTTTTTGAACAGGGCGGCGTTCGCTACGGTCCCGCATACCCTTACGGCATCGCACCCGAGTCGGAGCGGGCCTGATGGCCCGCCGATCTCGGGGCTTCACCCGTATCCGCTGGTTTCGGCGCAATGTGGCTTGGGGAACAGTCTATCTTACCTGTGACGAGGAAGACCCCTGCCGCATCAAGATCGGCTTCACGCAGCGCAAGACAGTTGATCGGAGGAAGGAGCTTTCGCGCAGCGTTCAAGGCCGAATGGTCATTGTCCAGACCGTGAGAATGCCCCATGCGTTCGCTCTTGAGGCCCGTTGTCACGCCAAGGTGGGGCGTCTGGCTGGACGAGACCGGACCCGCAATCGGGAATGGTATATCCTTCGAGACGGCGCATCGGTTAGCGACGTGGCACAGCTCATCACCGAGCAGGCGACACGGCTTCGCCGTATTGCCCGCCTCAAAATTGCATGGCCGATCTATGGCCGCATATCCCTTTTCGATTCAGGCTGGCGGCCGACAGGGCGAACCGACCCGATCAAGAGCGATCTGGTCTAGCCTCTTTCATCTTCCTGAAAATATCCTCGGGGGAGCGCCGTGAGGCGCGGGGGCAGACAGCCCCCTACGTCCTTCCTAGCCTGCACATTCCAGTGGCAGGAAACCGCCATTCGATGATGCGCTTAATGTCAGCGATGCTATAATATTGCGATGAAGCAGACGAGGAATTTCCGTGGCCGATAAGATCCAGCTTACCCCGAATGTCATCAACGAGCAGGGCTTACGGCTAAGCCTAAAACATGGAGGCCAGCTCGAAATTGAATGTCGTGAAGAACCATTCCGCAAGGGGCCGAGCTGGCACGGCCTTTGGTTCATGAAGAGTATCGATCCGTCCGGCGAGGTTCAGATGCTGGTGACTGCCCGGATGGATGCCACGCGGGGCGGGTTCAAGGTGAGAGAGTTCAAGACCGCTACCGGGATTATCTCCTTTCTTTCCGATTGCGGTTTCGCCGCTGTGCATTTCCCGCTTCGCGCCGGTGATAAGACGACGCTACGCCTTCAGCTTGCGGCCTGATCTAACGTCAGCTCATGGGCGACAGCTCCGCCCTTTCATCTTACCTTAAATATCCTCGGGAGAGCGCCGCAAGGCGCGGGGGCAGACAGCCCCCCGGCCGCGCAGGCGCCCAATGGATAGACAGGGGTTCGGAGATCCCCGCGCTTGCGCGGCGATCACACTGGCAGGGGGGATTCGGGCAAGCCGAACGCCCCCTGCATCCTTGGGCCAGGCCGCGCGAGCGCGCCCTGTCCGTATCGGGAACCGCCGGTTCCCCCACGCAAGCCCCATGAGCGGCGTCAGGGGGGGTGTCCCCAACCACGGTCTCGGCCGGGGGCCGAGCTGCGTGGCCGGGTGATCCCCCTCCCCCCCTTCCTTGTCATGGAGCTTGCGCGGGCCCCCCTCCTGCCCTCGCCGGGAGGCAGGCTTTCAGGAGAGGG
>NZ_JCAQIH010000005.1:0-41461 GCF_059628195.1 Sulfitobacter sp. IGS-18
GCTGGCGGCATCGGCTCGCTCTCATCGAGGCGGCGGATCTTAGCTGGTTCGCAGGAGATCGGGTGAGTTCTGATCGGCTGGCGCTCTGGGTGTCGATGCGGCTCTCGGGCGCACAGGATGACACAAATGCCCTAGCAAGAGTTGGATGGGCCGCTCGGCGCCTGACTGGCGGTCCCGGACCAAAAGGTGACTTGGCAGCCTTCCTAGATCGCCGCGATCCCGAAAACATTGAAGACAGCACTGAGCGTTTCGAAGATCGCGCGGGCGGATGGCTGGACGTAATAGCAGCCGCAGCCGATCTCCACCCAATCACGCGGGCTTGCATGGGCTTTCATCTCTGGAGCCTGGCGGGCCTCGGACAGCACGGCGACCAGATGGAAGCCGCCGTCACCGCGTCCAGGATCGCGGCCAGTGACGGAAGCGGCGCCATTTTCGCACCGCTCGCTATGGGCGGGGCAGGGGGGCTGCGTGCTTCGGGCTTGCCACCCGAACGCTTGGCCCGCTGGTTGGATGGGATGAACAGCGCAATTCTAACGGCGATGCGTCATCTAGATGATACCCAGACATGGAGTGCTCGGGCGGAAGGAGCCATGTCTCAGCTTTCGGGGCGAACTCCGGCCGCTCTTCGTTCGGCGTTGACAGAGTGGCCTTTGGTGTCGGCCCCGATGGCGGAAGTCTTAACAGGCGCAAGTCGCGCGGCTGTTCAAAGGAACCTCGCTTGGATGGAAGAGAGAGGCCTGATCCGAGAAGTGACGCAACAAGGACGCTTCAGGATGTGGCGGATCAAGGACTAGACCGTTGTGAGTAGATCCAGCGGTAAGGGCCTTCTCAGTTCATTGAGGGTGGGGCGCGTGGCGCCGATGCCTACGTTCATCAGATTCGCCAAAGAATCCTGGGTTGGATATCGAACAAAATTTTCTCTCAGAATTGCTTTGTGTAATCCGGCAACGAGCTATCGCAGCATTTCGAAAAGATCCGGTGTGTCCTCGTCGCGCCGCCTGCTCAGACCTTCGCCAAGATGTAGGCAATGGTGTTTAATTCGTGTCAGGCCTTTGCCGCCCTCGAAATGGACCCAGCCCCCTCTGGGCATGCCCACACTTACGATCAGCGCCCCGCATATTGGACAAGTCCGCCTGAACGGTGCGCCCTTCTTGCTTTCACGGTCGCCCCGAACTGCCCAACCGCCGCGGACGGATACCGTGCGCCCCGTCGACAGGCGGCGGGTGTGCGCCTTACGGAAATACCAACGGTCCGTCATCCCAGCCCCCTCCTTTCCTCGACCCGGCTGCCGCTTGGGGTCGAACGCACATAGAAGCCTTGTGGAATAGCCTCCTGCACCAGCCCGACATGCGAGATCAGTCCCACAGCCCGGCTGCCCTCTGTCAGCGCAGCAAGAACCTGGATCACTTGGTCCAGCGTGCCCGCCCCATTCTCGGTGTCGAGGCTGCCGAAGCCTTCATCGATGAAGATCGTGTCCATTCGGATCTTGCCCGAAAGGCTCTCGACCACATCAGCTAGCCCAAGCGCGAGGGCTAGTGCCGCGATAAAGGTCTCGCCACCGGATAGCGTTGCTGTCGGACGCGCCTTGCCGGTGTTGATGTCGAAGACCTCGATTTCGAGCCCACGCTTGCCGCGGCCGCCAGATGCCTCAAGCCCGCGCGTCAGCCGGTAGCGACCACGTGTCATAGGGTCGAGCCTCATATTCGCCGCATCGAGAACCTGGTCGAACATTGCACCGATCGCGAAGGTCTCGAGTGTCATCTTGAAATCGTTCTTGCCGTTAGCCAGATCGGCCAGCCCCCGGAGCGGACCGGTCTCGGTTTCAAGCCGCTCGGTTTCGGCCAGCGCCGCCGCAAGCGATTCCTTGAATTTGGTCAGTGACGATACATCTGTCCTCGCTGTGGCGAGTGCAGCGTTGGCCGCGTTCAAGGTCTGGGTGGCGTCTGCCAACGCCAGCTGAAGCGGGGCAAGATCCGGGCGTTCACGATCTGCGCAAGCGGCTATGGCGTTCTGCAATGTCGTGTGAGCCGCGATCAGGCCCTCACGATGATCGGATACCGTCTTCTGGTCGGCATCGAGGGTCGGGAAATGCGCCTTGCAAGCATCATATCCCGCTTTGTCCAGCCCGACCTCGGCAAGCCGAGCACCAAAATCATCTTGCGCCTTTTTCACGCGCTGTTGCTGCGCGTCGCGCGCCCGCTTTGCTGCTTCCAGCTGCTCTTGCGCACGGGTGAGCATTTCACCGGCGGCTCGGTCCTGTTGCGTCGCCACTTCCAGCGCCTCGGACAGTTGCCTTTGCTCTCTCTGTAAAGCCTCCCGTCGAGCGACAACCGCCTCGGGCGTGCGCAGACCTTCCGGCAGGGCCTCGATCACTGTGTCCAGCTTGGCGCGCGCGCCGGCAAGATCGGTCTCGGCCTTTCCCGCAGCGGTGCGCGCCGTAGCCTCGGCAGCTTCAGCCTCAGTCAGTTTCAGCTTGAGTTGGGCCAACTGCTCCGCCATCGCGTCTAAATCGACCGCTTCTCCAAGCGCGGCGACGTCGCCTTCAAGCCGTGCGATTTCAACTTCGAGTTCCGCTAACGTGCGCTCAGGACTTTCCTGTTCCTCGAGCGCCCGCTTCTTTTCGTCGAGCCGCATTCGAAAATTGCCGAGTTCGCTTTCGGCCCGAACTCTGGCTTCGGAGGCAGTTCTCGCCTGAACCTGCGCACTCCGAAACGCTTCGGTCAAACCAGATTGTTCGGGCATACCATGGGCAGGCGCAGGATGATCATGGGAGCCACAGACAGGGCAGGGCGCTCCTTCGGTCAACTTTTCGGCCAGAATGATCGCTTGCGTGCGCGAAAGCCGTGCCTCGGCATCTACCAATGCCGCATCAGCGGCTTGCGCCGCGTCGGTTCTTGTCGCCAGTTCGTTCGATGCCGCTTCTACATTTCGTTGAGCATCCGCGACAGCCTCTTGCGCCTTAACATGCGCCGCTGCCTTGACTCTTTCTCGGTTGACCTCGGCCAACTCACCGGTCAGCTGGCCTCGCACCGTTTCGGTCTTTCGCGCTTGATCAAGTGCCAGATCGGTCGCATCGCGCTGAGACTTGAGCTTCTCTCGGGCATCTATGGCCTCGGTCAGAGCCTTCTTCGCCGAACCTTCGTCCTTCGCAGCGTCGTCAAACGCGCTTCTAAGAGCCGCTGCTTGACCGACCTGGTTCTCGATCGCCTCCAACCTTGTCAGGTCAGCCTGAACTTGCTGCCGCCGGTCCTCGCCCGACTGTGCCTCAACAAGTTTTTTTCCCGCCACCTCCTTCGCGCCAGTGGCGATATCTAGTGCCGCCTCGACCTTTGTGACAGCCTCCACCGCATTCCGGCTTTCCTGCTCCGCATCGCGCAAAGCCGTCTCAAGATCACGGGCCTGAATGGCATTCCGGACAGCCTCAATGCGCTTGGCCAGTTCTTCGACCTCGCCCGTTTTCTTTTCTAGATTATCGAATGCCTGCTGTGCCGTGTCGACAGCAGAAAATGCTTTCTCGATTTGCTCGCCTTCGGTCAGAGCTTTACGCGCGGCTTCGGTAGCCATCGCCGCGCCGTTCTGAACTCCCTGCTTTTCTTCGACTTTTGTTTCGGCTGCGGCAATCCCGAGTTCTAGCGCCTCCGCGCTCTCAAAACCACGTTCCTCGAGTCGAGCCACGTAGAGAGCGCGCTGGTCGCGCAACGCTCGTTCTGCCTCTGAGGCTTCTTCTTTCAGCCGTGCGGCGAGATCTCGATAGATCTTCACGTCGAAGAGATCCCGCAATATCTCGACCCGCGCATCCGTTTTTGCGGCCAAGAACGTCTCGAACTTGCCTTGCGGTAAGAGCACGATCTGTCGAAACTGATCTGCCCCGTAGCCAAGCAGCGCCTCGACTTGCTGCCCAACTAGCGAGACTTTCTTTTCCGCAATGACACGGCCAGACTGACTCGGACCAAGAATGTCCACCGGAATCCCGGTGACGTCGAATAACGAGGCTTCCGACGCGTCCTCAGTGGTCCCTTCACCGCGTGCCTTCGGACGTTCCTGCGCCGGACGACGACGGATCAGGTAGGTCTTGGCGCCCAGCTCAAAGACAAATTCAACTTCGGTAGGTAGATCCGACGCGGCGTGATCCGAGCGTAGTGAACGTGGTTCTTGATCAGTCTTGGTCGGCGCCCCGAATAGCGCGAAGGACATCGCCGAAAACAGCGTCGACTTTCCCGCGCCGGTCTGACCATAAATCCCGAACAGACCCGTCTCCAGCGCGGACCGGAAATCGACTACCTCGGTTGTCGCAAATGGCCCGAAGGCTTGAAGCGATAGGCGAATGGGTCTCATGTCTGCTCCTCCCCGGAGGTTACCGCGTGGAGCTTTTCCGCGATGATCGCGACTTCGGTGGCGTTTGGTTCCCGGCCGCGCACAACCTTCACGAAGTCGACAATCATCTCGATTGGCGTGACCGCGGTCCGTCCGCTGCCGAGCGCCTTGGTCTCCGCAGCGCGCTCCTGCCGGGCATAGGTCAGATGGCAAGCATTGGGATAGGTCGCGCGTAACCGTTTCATCGGATCGATCAGAGGGTTTTCATCCGTCAGGATAGCCTGGATGAAATCGTCAGACGGCGTTCCTTCCAGAAGATCCGAGAATGCCCCAGTAAGCGAGCGAACCTGCCGGATCGGTCGGAACGGTACGATGCGGATCTCGACCCCTTCAGCTTTAAGATCGACGACTGTCATGGATTTTTCATTTCCCGCCTCGTCGAAACCGAAAGCAAGCGGTGCGCCGGAGTACCGAATATGGCTCGCGCCCACTTCCTGCGGCTTGTGCAAATGCCCCAGTGCAACATAGTCCGCCCCATCGAAGACATCGGAGGGAACAGTTTCTATGCCTCCGACTCGCGTCAGGGCGCGCTCGGTCTCGCCGACCGCACCACCCGCGACGAAAGCATGGGCCACGACGACCCAACGCGCTCCATCAGGCACCTGCCTCCTTGCCGCAGCGATCTGGGCGGCAACTACCTCCGCCGGCGCATTAATGCTTTCATCCCTGAACACCTCGCGTGCGGCGTATTCATAGGAAAAGGGCAGTGCGGAAAAGGCGACCTCGCCCTGCGCGTCACGCAGCACCAGCGGCGCTTCCACCGCATCGGCAATCCCCCGCACCAGCACACGAGACGCGGTGGAAAAGACAGACATAGCCTCGATCCTGTCGCCAGAATCGTGGTTTCCAGAGATCATCACCACAGCGGCTTCGGTCTCCTCTGCTACACGCTTGAGGAAGCGATTGAACTGCCGGACCGATGAATTGGGCGGAGAGGCACGGTCAAAAACGTCCCCCGCGATGACAAGAACATCAGCTCGTTCGACCACAAGCGCTTCAAGGATCTGACCCAGGATAACCTCATGATCCTCCTCGAGGCTCAACCCCATGAACTGCCGCCCCAGGTGCAGATCTGCCGTATGAAGTAGTCTCATCAGATCAATCCATTTTCTATACGTATAGTAAATGTATGGACTATGCGAGCGGAGTCAAGTATTACTCGGCGTATGAGCCTGAAAGCCCTCAAGCACGCGCAACGTGAGCGAATTTTGTTCCTCGACCAATGTCTGACCTGGAGAGGTCAGGCGAACCGCCGCGACTTGATCGAACGCTTCAATATCTCGATGGCACAGGCTGCCGTTGACTTTCGAACCTATCTTTCTCTGACGAATACGCCGCCAGTCTACGATGCCGCAGAGAAGGCCTATTTCTCGACCGGCGACCACTGCGCATTGACTGAGGCTGGCCCGGAACAAGTTTTCGAATTACTTGATGGCAAGGCGACATCGCTTGGCGCGAGCATCCCGCTGCCCACTCGCGTGATGGATTCCACCGTTGTCGCACAGCTGTACCGCGCCAAGATGGGCGAACGCGACATCCAGATTACCTACACCTCGATGACAAGCGGCCTATCCGACCCGCAGTGGATCAGTCCAGTTCAGTTCCATTTTGACGGAGAGGCAATTTATCTCCGCGCATGGAGCTATAATCACGAGGCGTACCGCGATTATCTCCCAATACGAATAACGAAACAAATCGACATGAAAACGCGGGAGAGACCTGCTCCCCTGCCTTTTGACACGGACTGGAACAGCTTAGTGCGCTTGTGGATACGTCCGCGTTCAGATCTATCTGATGCACAAGCGCGAGCCGTCCAGCTGGAGTACGGATTTGACGACAAGACGCATTTACTGATCGAAACTCGCAAGGCGCTCGTGTTTTATGTCGTTAGAAGATGGCGACTGAACCAGGAGACTGCGCGGCTCGAGTTGGAAATGACGGAACAGTTGGATACCTGAACCAGCTTTTCAGAACCAACTCAGAAACCGCCCGCAAGCTGTTCACGCAGTCCCTACCACATCTCTAGGCCCGACCCCCGAATTTAGCCATCCAGGGGTCCCTCAAGCGCAGGGAGCGCTCATTGATCCAATCGCGCACTGCCGCCAGCGGATCATCTGGATATTTCCCCTGCCAACACCGCTCTTCCGTGCACGGCCAAAGTTGCTGAAAACCTCTGACACCCAAACTTGTGGATCACATCGAGTACACGCGCTTCGTAGGCAGCATGTCCGATCAAGCGACACAAGTCGGACGCGTGGAACTGGCGGTTCGCAGTTGGTGCGGCTTGCATCTGTCTCAGCAATTCGCGCTCTTTGGGGTCCGTTATTGGTCTCGCGGGCGGCTTGACCGCGGGACGAGTTGGAGTTCCCGACGAATTTCGCCATCGGCGCATAAAGCCAAGCAGGAAGCCGGCCGGCACCCTGCCGTGGGAGTGGGCAAAACTTGGTGGTTAAGCGGCCCGCTTTGAGACGCCTAGCCTTCTGTCAAGGACAGCGGCCCGAGTGACGGCAACCCGTTGCGCGCCCCGCGGTGACCATCTCATGCGCCGCCGCTTGCCCATGCGGGTGTTGCCGATGTCATCAACACAGCCTTCTGCCCGGGACGACGAAACTGCGAGGCCATTCCGGTGTCGATGGCCGTAGTCTACGAGCGCGTCGAAGTTGTTCGCAAGGTAGGAATAGAGGTCCTGGCACCGGGCTTTGACCCGCTTGGCCGCTTCTCGTAATTCTCGGGTTTCGGCGTGCAGACGATCGCAATCGATCTGAAGAACCTTGAGGATTGTCGCGGCGGTCATCACTTTGCCGTGCCAAAGGTGCCAACGCAGTGTATCAGCAGGTCGCTCGAAGAGTAGCGGCAACCCTGAAAAGCCCTTCGATTGCAGAAGTCCCCGCACCGCATTTTCAATGTGCTTGACCCGCATCGAGATATGCCACCAGTCCAGTATGTGGGTGACGGGACCTCGAACGGCACGCCTCACCAAATTCGGCAGTGCAGGTTCGCCGTCTGAAATCACGGTCACTTTGCTCTGACCGTCCCAGCCCTGCGCGATCAGGTCATGTCGGAGCTGCTTTGCTGGAGAACCGGCGGCTTGCTGCACGAGACCAAACCGCCGGCTCATATTGGGGCTTTCAACCTTGCCGACTACAACATCGAGGTGCCGTTTCTGGTATTCAGGTCGACATCGTATGTGCGCACCATCCAGGAAAACGGTCAGTGGTGATGGCGGAGCGATTGTATCCGCGTCTCCTTGGCTTACGTTTTCGCGGCCTAGCTCGTCGGCGATGCGACCCAAACGATTTCGAACGGTCGTGTTCAATTGAGCCGAACAGGGCATGAACATTTCGATTAATCGAGCGGCTTCCCGAAACGAGTGCCTGGCCCCCAATTCAGCCTGCAGGCGCCGAAGTTCGGCAGTCGCACGGTCAGAGAATAACCCGGCAAGTGGTGATTGTGGCCCAGATTTCGCGACCCCAGCCGGTTGGCACAAGCAGCGTCGAAGCCTTGGCCACTTCACCCGAATTCGCCCGAAAAGAGTGTCGAGAATACGGCCTCGATCATCATGGATCGCGCGTTGTTTGCCACAGCCATCGCATTTCCGGCGAGCCTCCATTGCTTCACCGACCTGATCTTGCACAATCGTCTCCTGCAAACGCCTCAGTAAGGTCTTTGCGTCATTGAGGAGAAGGCCCAAACTCTCGGAACCAAACTCGTCCGGCGCACGGCGAAGTCGACCGATATTGCGCTTCTTGGTTTCTCCATCGTCAAACGTCGTCTCGACAAAAATGTTTACTTCCATGGTGGGTCCCGCCTTGTTCCGATACCTTACCCTACCACGTCGACCACCAGGTTTTGCCCACTCCCGTCGTGTCTCAGATTTAAGGGCAACGCGACACAAGGAGACCAGATCGAAGCCGCCGTCACGGCGGCCAGGATTGCGAGCAGCAACGGAAACGGTGCTATATTTGCGCCGCTCGCCATGGGTGGAGCAGGGGGGCTGCGTGCATCTGGTTCTCCGGACGAACGATTGGCCCGTTGGTTGGCGGGGATGGAGAGCGCTGTTCTAACGGCGATGCGGCATCTGGATCAGACTGAGGCTTGGACGGTTCAGGCAGAGGCTGAAATGGCGCCACTATCCGGCAAAACCCCTCCCGCCTTACGAGCTCTCTTTGCAGAATGGCCCCTTGTGTCTGCTCCAATGGCTGAGTCCCAGATTGGTTCCAGCCGCGCAGCCGTGCAGCGAAACCTTGCCTTGATGGAGGAAAAGGACTTGGTTCGTGAGGTGACAGGGCTGGGGCGGTTTCGAATGTGGCGGATTGCAACTTAGTATTTGCCTGGAATGTGGGCAGAAACACGCATAAGCGCGCTTATGGCAAATAATGCGCAGGGACCCGCTGTATGTTGTAAAAGCGAATTTTACGTCCCAGCACTTTGTCGATTGTGTTTTAGAGCTAGCTCCATCCATTCGCTTCCAAATTATGGGTGTTTGCATCAACCAGCCATCTATTTGGTCGGTGCGTTGGGTTTCGGGATCACTTTTTGAAATTCAATTCATTGGCGAGCTTTGAGGTTTCTCGTAATTCTGCCAGAGCTTCCTCTCTTTCTTTTATCTCGGCGCGAAGCTTATTTTCGAGGATTTTTGATATCCTTGCCCATTCGCGAAGCTGCGCTCTTGAGCCCCTGTTTTTATATATTTCTAACCAAACTCTTATATCTTCAAGCTTCATTCCGAACCGACGACCTCGCAAGATCAGCTTGAACCGCGCGATCTGTTTGCGATCATAACTTCGTTCACGCCCTTGTAGCGTGGGTTTGAGAAGTTCGAGATATTCGTAATACCGCAGGGTTCGGGGGGTGACGTCGAATTTCCCGACCATCTCTTTGAAGGTGAGCGTTTCGTCATCGGACTTGTTCATGGCGTCACTCCGTTCTGATATATGGTCGTGTTAGCGTCTCGTCGTCTAATCCTAACGTGAACTGGCGAATAACCCTTTGCTGGTTTTTCGATATGCGGACGGCGAATCCCCTGAAACCCGCCGGAAAAATCGCGACAGGCTGGCAGTTTCCGAAAAACCGAGGCGATCTGCAACTTCAGCCAGCGGTAAGTCGGATGTATCAAGAAGCTCCCGTGCGCGGCGCAAGCGCACGCTATCGATAATCTGGCGATAGCTCATCGACTGACTGGCAAGTTTTCGATGTAAAGAGCGTTCTGACAAATGAAGCGTTTCGGCCACTTCCGGCGCATTGGGAAAAACGCCGCGCACCTGCATCAACACCTGATAAACCGAATTTGCTGTTCCGGTATGCTTGGGGCCGGTTTCAAGCATATTCTCGCACAAAACACGATAGTTTACCGCAAGAAGGGCATTCGCCAGCGGCAGTTTCAGCGCGCCTGTTCCAGGATGAAAGTGAATGCAACTGCGCGGTGCGCGATACACGATTTCGGTTTGCCAGCGCGCTTCTAGGTTCATCCAGCCTTTCGGGCGGTCCAACGGGCATTCGATCAGACGGATGGGCAGGTTTTCTTGACGCAGGTCCCGGAAGAAGGTCGGGCCGGACCCAAGCAGCCGTTCATGAACAAAATCCAGAAGATCGGGCGGTACATACTGGTCGTCGGCAACAAACCCTGTTGCAAAACCTTCATCGTCCTCTGTGATGTCATATGCCAGCAGTGCGTATCCCAGCCCCTGCATTTGCGTGAAAACCCTCAGCCCCGCTGTCACATTCTCTGAAACTAGCGTGGCAAGCCCGATAGGGCCATACGAGATCAGGCTGTAACGCAGACCGGTGACAAAAGCGACACCTTCAATATGCGCTGTACTCCGGCAAAAGGCACGCAGGAATGTGAGTTCCTGAATACCGTCCAGCGTGCCCCATGGATCCGAGAGAAGGCTGAGCTGCAAACCTGCTTCTTTGAGCAATGGGTCAGGATCAATGCCGTGTTCGATCAGCACGTCACACATGAACTGGATGCTATGTTTGGGAAGACGCAGGTTTTGGAGCAAGCCCACCTTCATGACGATGACCTCAAAATTCTACTGATGGGTAAATAATATCGATTTGGCAGAAAATGTCAAATTTGTGGCGTTTTCGGACATTCCCTGCCAGTCCTAACCCTGCGATGCTTGATGCAAGAGATGGGGGAGGGTTAGGGACACGGTCGCGATCAGATGCACTTTTGCGCCATTTGCAAATCCATGATTTGTTACCGCCCGATTGCTGATCCGACGTATGATAAAACCCGCCAAACTTGCTGATAGTATTCTGCTTTTCCGGGAACGATTTATCCCGGGCAGCGCATCATTCGCCTTGCAGGAGAAACTTCTTGGGGCGTGAAACCGGGAGGAAAACTATGAAACGTCGGAATTTTCTACGCAGCGCCGGGGCGCTAACTTTGGCCAGTACCTTGCCTGCGCCAATGGTTCTGCGGGCCGCAACGCCCGAAGATTATCACATTGCGGGCATTCTGTCTTTCTCGGGCGCATACGGCTTGATCGGCAATGACATGCGCAAAGGCGCGGAACTTGCCGTGGCCATGCGGGGTGGCGAATTGTTGGGCAAAAAAGTCCGCTTCAGCTGGGAAGACGATGAAACCAAACCCCAGCCCGCCGTACAAAAAGCAAGCCGGCTGTTGGCGGAAGGCACGCAATTGATGTTTGGCGCGGTCAGCTCAGCGTCGACTCTGGCACTGCAAAGCCTGTCCACACAGCGCAAGGTGCCGCATCTGGTCACGATTTCCGCAGACGACAGCATTACCAAGATGGACGGTGCGCGTTACTCATTCCGTACGTCCAACACGTTGGCCATGGAAATGAACATGTGTGTTGAATTCGTAAAGAAACGCGGGATCAAGAGAGTATACGCGGTCACGGCTGATTATCAGGCCACGCGCAGCGCCTTTGACGACTTTGCCGCAAAAGCAAAAGCCGCCGGTGTCGAGATCGTCGGGAATGACTTTGCCCCGCTTGGCAACCGCGACTTTTCGGTCATCATCGACAAGATGGCGCGTTCGGACGCCGATGGTATTCTGGTTGTGGCAACGGGCAATGACGGCGTCACCTTCTGCAAGCAGGCAGGTCAGGTTGGGATGGGTCAGAACAAAGTGCTGTTCGGCCCCGTGCTTCAGGATGAAATCTTTGCAGCCGCGACAGGCGAGGCCGCATTGGGCGTGAACTCCGGCGTGCGTTATCACTTCTCGCTCGACAATCCGGCAAACGCCGAATTCGTGACGGCCTACCGTGACGCAAACGGTGACTACCCTTCGGCCTTCGCGGGCGAGGCATTTGACGGTCTTCGCTGGTGGATGGATGTCATCGAAGCGACTGACAGCTGGGATGTGGAAACCTGGGTCGATGCATTTGAAACATCGGTCTATGAAAATTCGGTCGAAGGGCGCAAGGAAATGCGCGCTTGTGACCATCAGGCCAAACAGGTCGGTCTTTGGGGTGAAGTTGTGAAGGGCGAGGCACCATTGCCGGACCTCACCATGAAAATCACCGAAGAGTTTTCGGCAAATAGCCTGTTTAGCGACTGTTAATCGATCCTCCCTGAACTGGGCGGCGCTGTTCCCTCGCGACATGCGTCGCCCGCTTTTTTGGGGTGAAACTGAGGAACCCTGAATATGTCCATTATCGTGATCGGGCTGAGTCTCAGCTTTCTGCTGTTTCTGCTGGCAGCGGGCTTGACCCTTATTTTTGGCATGTTGGGGGTGATCAACTTTGCCCATGGCGCGCTTTATATGCTTGGCGCGTTTGTCGGGTATCAAATTGTTCATATGACCGGATCGTTCTGGTTGGGACTGCTGTTTGCGCCGCTGATCGTCGCCTGTGTTGGTGCGCTGATCGAAATTTTGGCGCTGAAACAGGTCTATGACCGCGACCACATTTTTCAGCTTTTACTCACTTTCGGATTCATTCTGGTCATCGACGACGCGACAAAGATGATCTGGGGATTTGACTATAAGCAAGTGCCGACACCAGAAATCTTCATGGCACCGATTTCCATGTTTGGCAGTCAAATACCGTCATACCGGCTTTTTGTAATCGGTTTTGGTGCAGCGGTTTCTCTGGCACTGTTCTTGCTGCTGGACCGTAGCAAATGGGGCATGATTATTCGCGCCGCCAGTTCCGATCCGGAAATGGCTCAGACACTCGGTGTAAATGTAAACCGGGTTCGCACCGGCGTCTTTGCGCTTGGTGCGTATCTTGCGGCTCTTGGTGGCGTGGTTAGCGCACCGTTGGTGCCGATCGAACTGGGCATGGGATTCAGCGTTATCATCGACTGTTTTGTCGTGGTGATTATCGGCGGGCTTGGGAACATTCGCGGCGCAATCCTTGCGTCGTTGCTGTTGGGCATGACGCGGGCGGCCGGATATACCTACGCAACTGAATGGGTCGAACTACTTACCTTTGCCCTGTTGATCGGAACGCTGATGTTCCGGCCTGCGGGCTTGTTTAGCACAAAGGGGCGTTCGGCATGACACGCAGGATTATCGGTCAGGCCCTGATGGGCATTATTATCGCAGTTATGATTATCGTTCCGTTTTTTGTGCAGGATGAGCAATGGGTGAACCTTGTCAGCCTGATCCTGATCTGGGCCTTGTTCGCAATCGGCTTTGATCTGGTCTTCGGGGTGACAGGTATGCTGTCATTCGGCCATGCGGCGTTGTTCGGGGCAGGGGGTTATGCGCTCACAATCCTCACCCTCAGCTATGGCGTCGGTTTTATACCGGGCCTTTTTGCAGCGGCGATTGTCGGAGCGGTGCTGGCTTACCTGATGGGGCTTTTTGCGCTTCGGGTTTCGGGGCTTTTTTTTGCACTGCTGACACTGGCCCTGGCGCAGATGATGTACATCCTTGCGTCCAACAAGCTGCGCGCAATCACCGGCGGATTGGACGGTATTCCAGGCGTGCCGCGGCCTGACTTGTTCGGGATCAATTTCTACGACAACCACAACTATTATGGGTTTATCGTGGCGGTTTTCCTGATCGGACTGGCGCTGATGGCATTGCTGCGTGGGTCGCCATTCGGGCGGGCATTGCGCGCGGTACAGGCGAACGACGTGCGCGCCGCGCAACTCGGATACAACGTCCATAGCTTGCGCCAATCGGCGTTTATCGTTTCGGGTGCGTATGCAGGTGTTGCAGGAGCCCTGCTGGCATCGTTGATCTTCTACATCTCTCCGCAAATGCTGCATTGGTCCACATCGGGCGACGTTTTGATCATGACCGTGCTGGGCGGCAAAGGCACATTGCTAGGTCCGATTCTTGGCGTGGCCTTGTTTGAATTACTGAAAGAAGAACTGAGCCAAATCACCCAATATTGGTACGGCATCCTTGGTCTGGTGTTCATTTTTGCCACCATCTTCCTACGCAACGGTATTGCCGGAATGTTCCAAGGTGATCAGGACGAAGGAGACATGCAATGACTGCCGGATCATTGAGTTGCAACGATATTCAGGTCTCCTTCAGCGGGTTGAAAGCTGTCAACGGTGTGACGTTCGACTTCCAGCCGGGTCAGCTTTACGGGATTATCGGACCTAACGGTGCGGGCAAGACCACGTTGATGAATGCGCTTTCGGGTCATGCCAAGCTAAGCGGTGGTCAAGTGATGCTGGACGGGCGCGATGTAACGGGCCTGTCGGTGCATAAACGGACCCGCATCGGTCTGGGCCGCAGTTTCCAGATCACCAAGATCTTCGCCGGCATGTCGGTGCTTGAGAACCTTCAACTTGCTGCTTTTGCGCATCTGTACAGGTTGCAGCCCTTCTGGCTTCCGGCGGGCCGCTTTCCTGCAGTCAGGGAACGGGCCGAAAGCGTTCTCGAAGAGATCGGCCTGACGGTGATGGCGCACCGCCCCGCCGAAACCTTGTCTCACGGCGATCAACGCGCATTGGAAGTCGGGCTGGCATTGCTGAGCAACCCATCGGTCCTGTTGCTCGATGAACCATTGGCCGGTGTTGGACATGACCAGATCGGGCCTGCGATGGAGCTGATAAAACGGATCGTCAAGGGCCGCACCGTGCTGCTGATCGAACACAACATGGACGTTGTAATGCGGGTCTCCAGTGCTTTGGTCGTGATGGTTCAAGGGCAAATTCTGGCGTCTGGCAGCCCTGAAGAAATCCGCGCAAACGCCGAGGTGCGAGCGGCTTATCTGGGAGAAGAGGAATGAAGCTGCTTGCGTTGGAAAGCTGCAATGTCACTTATGGCAAGGCGCAGGCGTTGCATAGCGTGTCGATCGAAGTCGCACAGGGCGAAGTTGTTTCGCTGATCGGGCGCAATGGCGCAGGCAAAAGCACCATTCTCAAGACGATCATCGGTTTAAAGCAACCGGTTTCAGGGCGCAGAGTCTGGAAAGGGGACGACGTTACCGCGCGACTCCCGAACCAACTGGGCCGTCTGGGCATTGGGTATGTCCCCGAAGACAGGCGCATTTTTGACAATCTGACAGTGCATGAAAACCTGCGCATCGCAACCGTCATGGGACGCACTGGCGCATGGACCGAAACCCGGATTTTTGAAATGTTTCCGGTGCTGCTTGATCGCGCGTCACAGGCGGGAAACACGCTTTCGGGCGGCGAACAGCAAATGCTGGCGATTTCGCGCGCGCTTTTGACTAATCCGGAACTGTTGCTGCTGGACGAACCGACTGAAGGCCTTGCCCCGCTGATCGTTGATGAATTGGTCGATTCGATGCGGCGGATCAACGAAGAAGGTATGACGCTTTTGCTGGTTGAACAGAACCTGCGCGTGCCGATGAAATTGGCCCATCGACAGTACGTTGTCGACAACGGGACCGTCCAGTGGAGCGGCACGACAGCAGATTTGCTGGCCAACCGCGAAGAGATCGAAAAGCTCATCAGTGTATGAGTTCAGACTGGCAAGGCGGGAAAATCCCGGAAACCAAGATAGGAAACCGTTATGCGTGTGATCGATTTCTTCGACAGGGGTGTCGCAATCAACCCTAACGTGATCGCTTTGGAAGATGCTAAAATCGGCCGGAGTTACGGCGAAGTTCAGGAACGCACATATCGTTTCGCCAATGCCATCACTGCCGAAGGGTACGGACGCGACAAGATGGCCGGCGTTTACAGCCCCAACTGCGTGAGCGGCCTTGAAGTTATGCTGGGCTTGTTTCGTGCCGGCACGATCTGGGTTCCCGTCAATGCCAAGAACGGCGTAGAAGAAAACGCGTATATCCTGGATCATAATGATGTGGAGATTCTGTTTTATCACAGCGATCTTGCACCGGCGCTGGAACAATTGCGTGAACTTTGCCCAAAGATACAAAAATTCATCTGTCTGGATAAACAAGACGGCGCGGCACCATGGCTGGAAGACTGGATGGCCGCGGCCCCTTCAACCGATCCCGATGTGCCGCTTGGCCCTGATGATCTTGTCGGAATTTTATCCTCTGGTGGGACAACGGGGCGGCCCAAGGGGATCATGCTGACGCAGTTGAACTGGACCACGCTAATCGCGAACTATTATGCCAGTTTTGATGCCGGACCTGACCCTGTGCATTTGCTGATCACGCCTATGACCCACGCGTCAGGGGTGCTTGCCATTGCGTTGATGGCCGCTGGTGCGCGCAGCGTCATCCTGCCGGGATTTGATGCCGCCAACGTTCTAGACACAATTGAAAGCGAGGGAGTGACCCATCTGTTCCTGCCGCCGACCGCCGTTTACATGCTGTTGTCGCAACCGGAAGTTGCGCAACGTAGCTTTCCGTCATTGCGGTTCTTTCTTTATGCCGCCGCACCTATGGCCATTGACAAGCTGCGCCAATGCCTGAAGATTTTTGGGCCGGTCATGGCGCAGTGTTTCGGACAAGCAGAATCGCCGATGTTCTGCGCGCTGCTGACGGCAGAGGATCACAATGTTATCGGAGATCCGGCCCGCGAACACCGGCTTGCAAGTTGCGGCAGGCCCGCACTTTTGACACCGATGGCGATCATGGATGATGACGGTAACATTATGCCGCGTGGTGAGCATGGTGAAATTGTTGTGCGCGGAAATCTGGTGATGAAGGGGTATTACAAAAACCCCGAAGCAACCGCAGAGGTTTCCCAGTTCGGTTGGCACCATACCGGCGACATCGGGTATCTGGATGACGAGGGTTACCTTTATATCGTGGACCGCAAGAAAGACATGATCATTTCGGGCGGCTTCAACGTTTATCCCTCGGAAGTCGAGCAGGTGATCTGGTCGCATCCTGCCGTGCAGGATTGCGCGGTGATCGGTGTGCCTGACGAAAAATGGGGTGAAGCGATCAAGGCGGTGATCGAACTCAAACCCGATGCAACGGTGGAACCCGAAGCAATCATTGCATTGTGCAAGGAAAACCTTGGCAGCGTAAAGGCCCCCAAAACGGTTGACTTCTGGGATGAACTGCCGCGCAGCCCCGTTGGGAAAGTGCGCAAAAAGGACATCAGGGATACGTTCTGGCAGGGGCAAGCGCGCAGAATTTAGGGAGCAGAATTATGAACATCGCGTACATTTTGACACAGTCCGCGCGCGCCTATTGCGATCGACCTGCCGTCTGCTTGGGGTTGTCGACGTTCAGCACCTACACCCAATTACAGGACCGCAGCGCGGCCTTGGCCGCTGCGCTGAAACAGCGCAATCTGGTAAAAGGTGACCGTGTTCTGATCTTCATGGGCAACCGGCCCGAATATATCGAGATCCTGTTTGCCATCTGGACTGCCGGATGTGTTGCCGTTCCGTTGAATGCCAAACTGCACCCTAACGAAGTGACCTATATCCATGCTAACTGTGATGCCGCACTTGCCTTTACCGACCGGCCGGAAGACGTCGAAGGGTTTTCAGCAGTCATTGCGGTCGGTGGACCGGAATATAATGCGGCGTTACAAGCGTCAGCGGATTTGCAGCCTGCACACGCTGCGCAAACCGATCCGGCATGGATTTTTTATACCAGCGGCACGACGGGCCGCCCGAAAGGGGCGATACTGACCCACCGCAACCTCTGGACCATGACCACGAGTTTTCTGGCCGATATGTGTCCGGTTACGGAAATGTCGGCGGCGCTGCATCCGGCACCGCTGTCTCATGCGGCAGGGCTGTTTATGCTACCGTTTGCGCAGCGGGGCGCGGCGAATGTTGTGCCGCAAAGCGGTGGATTCGATCCGCATGAAATCGTGACGTTGCTGCATGAATATCCCCATTCATCTTTTTTTGTCGCACCCACGATGCTGACGCGTCTGACGGCCTGTCCTGCGCTTGACACGGCGGCCATCGAAAACCTTGATCTGTTGTTCTGCGGCGGTGCGCCGATTTATGTCGCAGACCTGCGCCGGGCGATGGCGCTGTTGGGCAACCGCATCTGGATCGGATACGGACAAGGCGAGGCACCATGTACGATCACTTATCTACCACCGCATATATTGAGCTGGGAAATTCCGGATAGTTGGCTGGGATCCGTCGGCATTCCACGCACCGGCGTCACGGTCTGTGTGGTGGATGAAACAGGCACACAATGCCCCCCAGATGTCGCGGGCGAAGTGATCGTCAGTGGCGATGTGGTGATGGCGGGATACTGGGGCAATGAAACGGCAACGGCGTCAGCCTTGCGGGACGGCTGGCTCCATACCGGCGACATTGGCAGCGTGGACGCCCACGGTTTCCTGACGCTCAAGGACCGGTCCAAGGACGTGATCATTTCTGGCGGGTCAAATATTTATCCGCGCGAGGTCGAAGAGGTGCTGCTGCGTCATTCCGGCGTGGTCGAAACTAATGTTGTTGGCCGCGAGGAGGCCGAATGGGGCGAGGAAGTCATCGCGTTTGTCGTGGCAGAGCCGGGCGTGACCGCACAGGCGCTGGACCGTTTTTGTCTGGATAACATAGCGCGGTTCAAGCGACCCAAGGCCTATTGCTTTGTTCTCGAACTGCCCAAAAGCAGCTACGGCAAAATACTTAAGACAGAGTTGCGCCAGATGCTGACCGACCCCGATACACAATTCGAAAAACCATAAAAAAGGAGACCCAAAATGACTGCCATTATTGCCGGTGTCGGCATGATCCCTTTTGCAAAACCGGGCGCATCGGCACCTTACGACGAGATGGGCGAGGTGGCGATCCGTCTTGCACTGGATGACGCCGGTATCGCGTTCGAAGACGTGCAACAGGCCTATGCCAGCTATGTTTACGGCGACAGCACAAGCGGGCAGCGTGTGATTTACCGCGTGGGCATGACGGGCATCCCGATTATCAACGTGAACAACAATTGTTCGAGCGGTTCAACAGCGCTTTTCCTCGCACGGCAGGCTGTCGAAAGCGGTGTGGCAGAATGTGTGCTGGCGGTGGGTTTTGAACAGATGGCCCCCGGTGCGTTGGGTGTTGTCTTTCCCGATCGCCCGTCACCGCTGGCGGAATTTGATGCCGCCACGGACCGGCTGATAGGGGACGTCGATCTGCCGATGACGCTTCGGTATTTCGGCGGTGCGGGCAAGGCGCATATGGAACGATTTGGTACGAAGATGGAGACATTCGCCAAAATTCGGGCCAAGGCTAGCCGCCATGCCGCGAACAACCCACTCTCGGTTTTCCGCAAGGAGATGACCACGCAGGATGTAATGGGTGCGCAGGTGATCTGGCCCGGTGTAATGACACGGCCAATGGCTTGTCCGCCCACCTGCGGCGCTGCGGCGGCGCTTGTGGTGTCCAAAGGGTTCGCTGAAAAAATGGGCCTTGATACAACTGTACAAATCCGCGCGCAGGCAATGACAACGGATAAACTGCTGGACCCTGAAACCGGCGACATGATCGAAGTGGTTGGCGCCAGGCTGAGCCGTGATGCCGCGCGCATGGTCTATGAAAAGGCGGGCGTGGGTCCTGACGATATCGACGTGATCGAATTGCATGACTGTTTCGCGCAGAACGAATTGATTTCCTACGAGGCCCTGGGGCTATGTGCCGAAGGTGATGGCGAAAAGTTGGTCGATGATGGCGACAACACCTTTGGCGGGAAATACGTCACGAACCCGTCTGGTGGTCTGCTGTCAAAGGGGCATCCACTGGGTGCTACGGGGCTGGCACAGTGTTTTGAGTTGACCAACCAACTGCGTGGAAAGGCAGAGAACCGGCAGGTCGATAATGCGCGGCTTGCCCTCCAGCATAACGTTGGGCTGGGCGGTGCGGCGGTTGTTACACTTTATGAAAGGATTACAGCATGACAAAACCACCAATGAGAGATCGTGACGATTTCGGCGTGGCACTTGTCACCGGTGCAGGTTCTGGCATCGGACAGGGGATTGCTTTGCGGCTGGCGGAGTTGGGCGCGAGGGTTGTTGTCACTGATATTGCCGAAACAGGCATAGCCGATACGGTCAAGCAGATCGAAGCGGCAGGTGGTACAGCGCTTGGGCAAAAGCTTGATGTGTCGGATCCGGCATCGGTGAATGCGGCATTTGACGAGACGGAACGCTGGGACAAATGCGTGGATGTGCTGGTGAACAATGCGGGTATCGTCGGGATTAATCCGTTCCTCGATTTTCCTTTGGAAGACTGGAACCGCGTTATGGCTATCAACCTGACAGGCAGCATGTTGTGCGCGCAACTTGCTGCGCGTGAAATGGTTCGTCAGCGATATGGCAGGATCATCAATATCACGTCGGTCAGCGGCATCCGCGCAGGGGTCGGGCGCACGGCTTACGGCACGTCCAAGGCGGCCTTGGTGGGGCTGACACGCCAGATTGCGCTTGAAGTTGCGGCGCATGGCGTCACGGCAAACGCGATTGCACCGGGCGCCATTACAACTCCGCTCACCGAAAGCACCTATACCGAAGAAACGGTTGCGCGCCTGTTGCCGATGATTCCGGCGGGTTACATGGCCGACCCTGCGGATATCGCGGCGGCAGTTGCCTATCTGGGCTCGCCTGATGCGCGATATGTGAACGGTGAAACACTGGTCGTTGATGGTGGATATGTCTGTGGCGGCATGATGCAGACTGGCTCGCTGGATCTGGGCACAAAAAGTTCGTCCTGAACACAAGGTGTCGCGCGGCGAGGCATTTTTTCATGTCGCGCGCATCATCGGGGAACGCACTATCTTGATGTCGCCGGATTGCTGATTCTCCGATCAAATCGGACGGGAGAAACCGACAACCTACAAGCCTATGTAACCTAACGTAAATTAGTTCTTGATTTGATTATATATTTTTGATTACTTACTGGTAAGTAAATAGAAAGACGCACGCATGACTCAAGCGAATGTACTGGTCGAATACCGTGGTCCGGTTGCGTGGCTGACGTTGAACAGGGCCAACAGTCTTAATGCACTTTCTGTCGACCTCATTGGGGAACTGCGCGCCGCGATAAGAGAGATCGCTGTGGCAAAACAGGTGCGCGCAATTGTGCTGACGGCTGCGGGGCGTGCGTTTTGCGCCGGTGCCAATCTGAAGGAAGTCCTCGCTGGTCTGGATGATGCCGATACGCAAAAGGGTGATTTTCTTGACGCTATCGGCGCGACGTTTCAAGCGCTGCGTGATTTGCCGAAACCGGTGATCGGCGGGCTGAATGGCATTACCGTTGCGGGCGGGCTGGAACTCGCGATGTGTTGCGATGTGCTGATTGCGGGCGAGAGCGCCAGAATTGGCGATGCTCATTCGAATTTTGGTGTGTTCCCTGGCGCAGGCGGCGCTGCTGTCTTGCCGTGCCGGATCGGACTCGCAAACGCGAAATACCTCTTGTTTTCGGGCCAAAGTCTACCAGCGCGCGAATTGATGCGCATGGGGCTGGTGCAGGAAGTGGTTGGTGATGACGCGCTTGAAGCGCGGCTGCACGAGTTCAGCCAGTTGCTGGCGACCAAAAGCCCGCTGGTCCTGTCGCAGATGAAGCGGGTAGCCAATGCATCCATCGAAATGACGCAGGTGGAGGCGCTGAAACAGGAACTTGCCGTGCTGCGCGAACATCTGAAATCCAACGATGCGGCCGAAGGACTTGCCGCATTCGGTGAAAAACGAAAGCCGGTTTTCACCGGCACATGAGCGGAGATTGAAATGACAAAAATTTACATTGCCGGGGTCGCGATGACCAAAATGGGACGCCTCGACGGGGCAACGGTAAAGTCGCTGACCTGCGAGGCTGTCGATGGCGCGATGGCGGACGCCGGCATTGGCAAGGATGACATTCAGGCTGCCTACTACGCGAACACAACACAGCGACATCTTGAGGCGCAGTTGATGATCCCGGGCCAGATCACCCTGCGCGAGATGGGATTTGAGGGCATCCCGATGGTAAACGTCGAAAATGCATGTGCCAGCGGGTCAACCGCGTTGAACCTTGCGGCTCAATTTCTCAAAGCAGGCGAGGGTGACGTGGCTTTGGCCGTTGGGGCCGAAAAAATGTGGACAGGTGACAAAGCTAAGATGTTCAGCTTTTTCGATGGCGCGTGGGATGTGTCCACCGTTGAGGAAAATACCGAAAAACTGATGGCGCTGGGCAAAGGCATCGACGTGCCGAATGACACCACTTCGGACAAGCCGTTTTCAGTCTTTATGGCGATTTACGGAGCGTTCGGGCTGGCGCATATGCGCACGTTCGGCACGACCCAAAAACAGATTGCTGCGATTGCAGCAAAGAACCACATGCATTCGGTTGAAAATGAAAAGGCGCAATTCCGCGCGCCTTATACCGTTGACGAAATATTAAGCGCACCACCGATCACTTATCCTTTGACCCTGCCAATGTGCGCCCCGATGAGCGATGGCGGTGCCGCTGCGGTTCTGATGACCGAGGCCGGATTGAAAAAGTTCGGGATCAGCCGGGATCGTGCCATCGAAGTGCGCGCCAGCGTGATCCAGACCGGATCAAACCGCGCGCCGGAGGATTATGAGAACCACCTGACCGCGATTGCGGCACGGCGGGCATATGAAATCGCCGGTATCGGTCCCCAAGACGTATCAGTTGCCGAAGTGCATGACGCAACAGCGGTGGGTGAGTTGATCCAGATCGAAAACCTTGGGCTGTTCCCATTTGGCGAAGGGGGTGCTGCATCCGAGCGCGGTGACACCTCCATCGGCGGGCGGGTGCCGGTGAACCCGTCGGGCGGGCTGGAATGCAAAGGCCACCCGATTGGCGCGACTGGGTTGGGCCAGGTTTACGAACTGGTATCGCAACTGCGCGGTGAATGTGGACCTAGACAGGTCGAAGGTGCGCGGATCGCCATCGCGGAAAATGGCGGCGGTTTGATCGGTATCGAAGAGGCCGTGGCCTCCATCCTTATTCTCGGGCGCTAGGAGCGAAAGATGTTCAAAACCGAAGAGCAGATAATGGCTTGCGATTCCTTGCGCCGGTTTCTGGATGACCAGATCGAACCGGAATACCTGAAGGTTAAGGATGCGCCGTTCGAAAAAGAAGTCATTCAGGGTTTCATGACGCGACTTGCCGAGTTCGGTCTGACATCGGCCCCGCATCCCGAAGAAGCGGGCGGTATGGGGCTGGATTGGACCACCCACCTGATGCTGTTCGAAGAGGTTGGTGTTACGGCAATAGATATCGCGCTGCCCATTCTGATCAACGTGGTGGCAGGTGAGATTCTGCTGAAGCTCGGGTCTGATGAGATTCGCAAAAAATATATCGGTCCGTTGCTTGCCGGTGAAATTACCGCGTCGATGGGCATATCGGAACCAAATGTCGGGTCCGATGTGGCCGCTGTCAAAACCCGAGCGCGGCGGGACGGCGATGACTGGGTGATCAATGGCGAAAAGACCTGGATCACCAATGGTCGCTTTTCGGATTTCCTGATATGCACCTGCGCCACCGATGAGGGCCTGACCCATATTCTAGTGGATCGCAAAGAGCATGGCTATGAAACCCGCGACATCAAAAAAATGGGTCTGAACGCACAATCCACGGCACAGATCTTTCTTGATGACGTGCGTGTGCCGATTGCAAACACGATAGGCGAGGTCGGCCGCGGCTTGCAGCAAACGCTTGTGGTGTTTGAACGGGCGCGCGTTCACATGGCCATGTGGGGAATCTCCCTGGCACGGCGCGCGTTGGAAGAGTCGATCAGATATGCGCAGGAACGCAACCAGCACGGCAAGCAGATAGCGGGTCACCAGCTCATCGCAGACAAGATCGCCGTAATGGCCACAGAGATTGATGCTGCGCGGCTTTTGACCCTCCGTGCCGCTGGCATGATCGACCGCGGCGAACGCTGCGACAAGGAATGTGCCATGGCCAAATGGTACGGCACGGAAATCGCAGTGAACGCAACGCGCCAAGCAGTGCAGATCCACGGTGGCAATGGTGTCACCACCGATTTTATCGTCGAACGGCTGGCGCGCGAGGCCATTATCGGGCCGATCCCGGACGGGACTACAGAAATACAAAAATTGCTGATCGCACGGACGCTTACCGGCGTGCAGGCATTCAAATAGGAGCGGTCATGGAAATCGAAGGCAAGACAATCATCGTCACCGGCGGGGCATCGGGTCTTGGCGCGGCGACGGCGAAATATCTGCGAGCACGCGGTGCCAAGATTGGTATTTTCGATATGTCGCAGGGCGCTGGCGATGCGCTGGTCAAGGAACTGGGTGCTTCAAACGCAATGTTCTGCAACGTCGATGTGACCGACGATGAAGGCGTGGACGCGGCAGTTGACGCCGTGGTTTCAAAATTCGGTGCGCTGCATGGGTGCATCAACTGCGCCGGGGTCGTCAGCCCGATGAAAGTGATCGACCGTGACGGCAAGGCCGCGTCGCTCGACACATTCCGCCGCACGGTTGATATCAATCTTGTCGGCACATTCAACGTAATGAGCAAAGCTGTTCAGCGGATGTTGTTGAATGAACCCGAAAACGGCGAAGAGCGCGGTGTTGTTGTCAACGTCTCCTCTGGTGCTGCGATGGAAGGGCAAATCGGCCAGCCGGCTTATTCGTCGTCAAAGGCGGGGGTGATGGGCCTTAACCTGCCTGCCGCGCGCGAACTGGGTGCCAAGGGCATTCGCGTCAACGCGATTGCACCCGGCCTGTTCGGCACGCCGATGGTCATGTCGCTGCCCGACAACGTGATCGCAAACCTCGAAGCCTCTGTCGAAGCGCCCAAGCGTGTCGGCCGGATGGAAGAATTCGCTCATTGCTGCGCCTTTCTGATCGAGAATTCATATATGAACGGCGAAACCGTGCGGCTTGATGCTGCCACGCGCCTGCAGGCGAGATAGGGCGATGCTGCAACGCTCAGGTCCCCTCAAAGGTGTACGCATTGTTGAAATGGCAGGTCTTGGCCCTGCGCCGTTTGCTGCGATGCATCTGGCTGATCTGGGCGCTGAAGTGGTGCGCATCGCGCGGCCCGGTCAGAAATTTCCGTTGCCGATTGATGCGAAATACAATCTGTTCAACCGCTCGCGCCGCAGCCTGACACTTGACCTGACAAAGGCCAGAGATGTCGACCGGCTCTGGCAGTTGATCGAACGTGCCGAGGTGCTGATCGAAGGGTTCAGGCCGGGCAAAATGGAAAAGCTGGGATTTGGTCCGGAACAGGTGCAGGCGCGCAATCCGGCCTTGGTCTATGGCCGATTGACCGGATGGGGACAGGAAGGGCCGCTGGCACATGCAGCGGGCCACGACATGAATTATGCCGCCATAACCGGTGCGGTTTGGGGTTTGGGCGATGCGGACCGCCCGCCACCTGCACCGATGAACCTGATCGCGGATCAGGGCGGCGGCGCGATGATGCTGAACGTTGGTATCCTTGCAGCCCTGACTCATGCGCGCGCCACGGGGCAGGGGCAGGTGGTCGATACGGCCATGACGGACGGGGTTAACCTGCTGATGACCATGCAGCACGGGTTGGTCGCATGTGGCGCTTGGTCTGATAAACGGTCTGGCGATTTTATCAACGGCGGCGTTGCGTGGTATCGTTGTTACGAAACGGGCGATGGCAAATATGTGTCCGTTGGATGTCTCGAACCGCAATTTTTTGCCGAACTTCTGGCACTTCTGGGCCTCACAGACGATCCGCGCTTTGCCGATCAATACGCACCCACCGCGCAGGCCAGTATGATGGACGCGCTTACGGAGATTTTCCTGACTGCGACCCAACAGGAATGGTGCGATATTCTGGAAGGCAGCGACGCGTGTTTCGCACCTGTGGTTTCTCTGGCTGACGCATCGGATCATGCGCATAATCGCGCCCGGGGCAGCTTTGTCACAGTAGGTGGCATCGAGATGCCGACGCCCGCACCGCGATTCTCGCGAACACAACCCGACACACCGACGACCGGAGATGCGGGAGAAATCAGCCTTGATGAAATCCTTGAACACTGGGGGAACAACGCATGACTGCCTTGTCTTTTGCCGATGCGATGCAGCTTTTTGTGGTCGGCCTGTCACAAGGGTGCCTTTATAGCCTGATCGCGATTGGTCTGGTGCTTGTGTATAAGGCGACTGAGCAGGTGAATTTTGCCCAAGGCGAATTCATGATGCTGGGGGCATTTGTCGGGTATCAGTTCATCGTGCTGATGGGGATGCCCTACTGGCTGGGTGCGATGTTGACATTGGTCTTCATGGGCGCATTCGGCTACGGCGTCGAAGCGCTTGTGGTGCGGCGCCTGACGGGCCAGCCGGTGTTCACTGTCTTTATCCTGACGCTGGCATTGGGTATCGCGCTCAGGGCGGTTGCAGGGATAATTTGGGGGTTTGGCAACTATTCGTTGCCTGCTCCGGTTGATGGCAATCTTACACTGGGCCCAGTGATCATTTCTTGGGCCAGCGTGTTGTCGATTGTTGTCACCGCGGTTGTCGCCAGCGCGCTGTACCTGTTTTTCCGTTACGCTCGGCAGGGTGTCGCCATGCAGGCGTTGTCCCTGAACCAGTTAGCAGCGTTCTACATGGGTATTCCTGTGAAACGGCTGACATCCTCGATCTGGGCAATGTCCGCGATCTTTGGCGGGATTGCCGGACTGCTCCTGGGGCCAATGACGTTGGTTTCGACGCAGATGGGTTTTATCGGGTTCAAGGCATTTGCAGGGGCAATTGTCGGTGGTTTCGGCTCCATCCCCGGTGCGGTGATCGGTTGCTTGCTGATCGGTGTGACGGAACCGTTTTTCGATATCATGTTCCCGACCCTCAAAGGAATTGGTGCCTACTTGATCATGTTCCTTGTGCTGTTGATCCGTCCGCAAGGCCTGCTGGCCCAAATTTATGCAAAGAAGGTCTAAGCCATGCGCGTAATTTTTCGCAAATCCTATGTTCAGGACATCCAGCTTTTCCGCGACCGTGGACAGGCATTCTGGTATCTGCTGTTTGCCGCGATCGCACTGGCCGCGCCGCTGTTTCTGGACGGCTATTTTCTGGATGAACTCTCATTCGTATTCATCTATGCTATCGCGGGTCTCGGGCTAATGGTGCTGACCGGATTTTCCGGGCAGGTGAGTTTCGGACAGGCGGCGTTTGTCGCAATCGGTGCCTACACTCACACGATCCTGCTGACCCGTTACAGCGTGCCGTGGCTTTTGTCGCTGCCGATAGCGGCGTTGGTGGCTGGGCTGGTCGGGTTGGCCGTCGGACGGATCTGCGGAAAGATGCACGGGCTGTATCTGGCGATTGCCACGCTTTCGATTGCGATTGTGACCGAACGGCTCATCGGTGGTGCGGGCGATTTCACAGGCGGTCATCGTGGCCTTTCGGTGCCGGAAATCAATATTCTCGGGCTGGCCATCGACGAAAGCTGGAAAGTTTATCTGCTGAATTTTGTCATCTTCGTGGGTTGTATCCTGATCGTTCGCAACCTGACACGCACAAGGTCGGGTCGCGCCATGATTGCGATCCGCGACTCCGAAGTGTCGGCGCGGGCGTTGGGAACCAATGTGGCCTTCTTCAAGGCATATGCGTTCTTCATCTCGGCAGTTTTTGCGGGCCTCGCGGGCGGGCTGCTGGCGCACGCCTTCTTCTACATCACGCCGGAAACCTTCGGAATGGGGGAATCCATCCGTCTGCTGTTGATGATCGTCGTCGGCGGGATCGGAACCATCCACGGCGCGGTTTTTGGGGCGTTCTTTATCGTGCTGCTGCCAACCGTGTTGAGCTGGGTCAAGATCGTGCTGCCCAGTGCAGTCGCCACGTCCGGCGGTTTCGATAGTCTTGCATTCGGTCTGATCCTGCTGGGGTTCATCCTGTTCGAACCTGACGGACTTTATGGACGCTGGACCAAGATCCATCACTATTTCAACGTGTTCCCGATGTACAAGAAGCGCAGTTTCCAGCGTCAGAAGACATTCCTCAAAACGGAGCGTTTAAGATGAACGGGTTGGAGATAGATAACGTATCGCTTTCCTTTGGTGGTTTGAAAGCGGTGGATGGCTTGAGCTTTTCAGTTGAACCGGGGTCGGTGTTCACCATCATTGGCCCCAATGGCGCGGGCAAAAGCACGGTGTTCAACCTCATCTGCCGGATTTACGATCCGTCGCAAGGCGACATCCGGTTCAACGGCAAAAGCCTGCGAAAAGCGAAATCCCATGAGGTAATCAACCACGGCATTGCGCGGACGTTCCAGAATATCGAACTGTTCGAACATGCGTCATTGCTTGATAACTTGCTGATCGGGCGCATCCGTCACGGCAAATTCGGGCCTCTGAGTGAGCTGTTTTTTACCCGTTCGCAGATGCGTCAGGAACTGGCCCACCGCCGCAAAGCCGAAGAAATAATCGAGTTTCTTGATCTCGAAGGCTACCGTCATGCACGGGTTGCGGATTTGCCGTATGGCGTGCGCAAAAAGACCGAAATGGCCCGCGCGTTGGTGTCGGAGCCAAAGATCCTGTTGCTGGACGAACCGTCAAGCGGACTGACCAGCGAGGAAACCGACGATACTGCTTTTGTGATTGAAGATATCCGCGAGGTCCTGGGTGTCACCGTTGTTATGATCGAACACGACATGAAACTGGTGAACAAAGTTTCGGACATGGTGCTGGCCATCAACGAAGGCCGGTTTCTTGCAAGCGGCAGCGCATCCGAAGTTCAAAGCGATCCCGATGTTCAGGCGGCATATCTGGGAGGGCAGGCAGCATGACCGAGGTACTGCGCGCCAGCAACGTCGAAACGATGTATGGCAGGGTGATGGCCATTCGCGGCATCAGCCTGACGGTCAAGGAAGGGTCGGTCGTTACGGTCATGGGCTCCAATGGGGCGGGCAAAACGACGATTTTGAAAACCATCTCCGGCGCGCTTGATCCGTTCAAGGGGCAGGTGGAATTTGAAGGGCGCGATATCACCGCGCTTGACCCAGATGTCATCGCGCGCGTCGGCATCGCCCATTCACCCGAAGGGCGCGAAGTGTTTTCCCTCTTGTCGGTCAAGGACAACCTGATGATGGGTGCCTATTGCCGCAAGGATCGCGATGAAGTGGCGCGTGACTTGGAAAAGGTGCTGGGCTGGTTTCCCGTGCTGCGCACCTTTCTGGAAAAGCAGGCGATCTATCTATCTGGCGGGCAACAACAGATGTTGGCTTTGGGTCGCGCGTTTATGCAGCGTCCGCGCGTGATGTTGCTGGACGAGCCGTCGCTGGGCCTGTCACCGCTCCTGATTTCCGAGATTTTCCAGATCATCAAACGGATCAACGTCGAAGAAGGCGTGACCATGTTGCTGGTTGAACAGAACGCCAGTGTTGCGCTGCCGGCCGCCGATTTCGGGTACGTCCTTGAAACCGGCCGGATCGTTATGGAAGGTGAACGCGACGTTCTCATGAAAAGTGCTGACATTCGCGAATTCTACCTTGGCATCAAAGCAGAAAGTGCGCGCGGCGACCGCCGCTGGAAAGCAAGAAAGACGTGGCGATGAACACAATGCAAGACCAATCCACCGCAGGATGGACGCCGCCGCCGGTCCAGATTGACGGCTGTGACACGTTCTCCAAACTGTTCCGGCAGAACTGCAAGAAGTTCGGCAACAAAATCGCAATCCGCGAAAAGGATTTCGGCATCTGGAAAGAATTCAGCTGGCTGGACTATTACGCATCCGCGCGCAGGGTCGGGTGTTCACTTATGGCGTTGGGCTACCGTGAAGGTGACGTGGCCGCGATCATTAGTGAAGACAACAAGGAGTGGGTGTTTGCCGACCTTGGCATCCAGTGCATCGGGGCCACGACTCACGGGCTATATCCTACTTTGCAGGAAAAGCAAGTTGCCTATCAGTTGAACGATAGCGGAGCGAAGGTGCTATTCGTTGAGGATGAAGAGCAGCTAGATAAGTATCTGGGTGTGGAGGACCAGCTTGATCATCTCGAAAAAGTTATCGTATTTGATATGGAAGGGTTGCGCAGTTTCCAGCATGACAAAGTCATAGGCTGGGAAGAATTTCTCGCACTGTCGGACGCTAAAATCGAAGAACTGAGCGTTGAATTTGAGCGCCGCGTTGATGCGGGCGATCCCGAAGATATCGCAACGCTGATCTATACGTCCGGCACAACCGGTGCTCCCAAAGGTGCCGCGATGTCGCACCGCTTCTTTCTAGCGCAATCGGATAATTACCCCGAATTGCCGCTCGGACCGGGCGATGAAGTTTTGACGTTCCTGCCGCTGTGTCACGCGGCCGAACGGATCCTGTCTGTCTGCGTGCCGATCCGTCACGGCATAACCATCAACATCGCGGAAAGCGGCGATACATTTGCCGCTGACATTCAGGAAGTCGCGCCAACATTCATCTTTGCGGTGCCGCGCGTGTGGGAAAAATTCTATTCCCGTATCAATTTTGTGATGAATGATGCCACCGCATTTGGCCGGTTTGCCTATGACCAAGCCCTGAAAACGGCTGGACGCAGGGAGGCATTGATTGCTGCGGGAAAATCTGTGCCGACGATGCTTAGGCTTAGGCATAAGGTGCTGGACTTTCTGGTGCTTCGAAATATCAGGGTCGAACTGGGACTGGCGCGCGCGCATACGATCGTATCGGGTGCGGCACCGATTTCAGCCCGACTGCTCAGCTGGTTCAATGCCCTTGGGGTGACAGTACAAGAGGCATATGGCCAGACCGAAACCGGCATTGTGACTGCAACCATACCGGGCAGATCACCGATCGGTTCCATCGGCCGGGCAATGCGCAATGTCGAAGCGAAACTGGCCGATGACGGTGAAATCCTCATTCGCTCATCCAGCAATTTTTCGGGTTATCTGAACCAGCCTGAAAAGACGGCGGAAACCGTGGTCGATGGCTGGGTCTATACGGGTGATGTTGGGACGATGGATGCCAATGGTGACCTAACTATTCTGGACCGCAAGAAGGACATCATCATCACCGCAGGCGGCAAGAACATTACGCCTTCGCAGTTGGAAAACGAGCTCAAATTCTCGCCCTATATTTCTGATGCGGTGATCATCGGGGACAAGCGCAAATACCTGAGCGTGCTGATCATGATCGACCACGAAAACGTTGAAAAATACGCGCAGGAAAAGCGTATCCCGTTTTCCAACTACAAATCCCTGTGCGCAAACACCCAAATCCAGGACTTGATCGAAGGCGAGGTGGAACAGGCGAACAGCGGTTTCGCGCCGGTCGAGCAGGTAAAGAAATTCCGGCTGATCGACGTACTTTTGACAGCCGAAGACGACGAGCTGACTCCGACGATGAAGCTTAAGCGCAACGAGATCGAGCGCAAATACAAAGACCTGATCGAAACGATGTATTGAAACACCAAAGGGAGAGACCAATGAAGAAACTAGCAACAGCACTTGCGTTTACCGCAATGACAGCCACCGGCGCGATGGCCGAGGGGCTGCAGGGCGTGACCGACGACATGATCACGCTTGGCACCTATACGGACCTAAGCGGGCCGTTGGCAGTCTGGGGTGTGCCCGAGGCGAATGGCCTGCGCATGCGCGTGGACGAGATCAATGCGGCGGGCGGCATTCACGGTCGCCAGCTTGAGATTATAATCGAGGACACGCAATATCAGGTGCCCCGCGCGATTCAGGTTGCAAACAAACTGATGCGCCGCGACCAGATTTTTGCGATGGTTGGCGCGCTTGGCACACCGATGAACCTAGCGATCATGCCGCAACAAATTGAAGCGGGAATTCCCAACATGTTCCCGATGTCGGCCGAGGTCGAGATGTATGAACCATTGGATCCGATGAAATACGCATTTTTTCGCAGCTATACAGACCAGTTTCGCGCGGGCGTTGCATACTTCAAGGAAAATGGTGATTTCTCAACACCCTGCATTGCGCAACTCGCAAATGAAGCTGGTGAATCAATGGCGCTTGGCGTCACGCAGCAATTGGCAGAGTATGACATGAAAGTCGCGGCCAAAACGGAGCATTCGGCAACCGAATCCGATATGCTCTCGTCTGTAACCACATTGAAAAACGCCGGTTGCGATATCGTGTTTCTGGCGGGTGGGGTGCGCGATACAATTCTAGTTGTTGCAACATCTAAAAAGCTTGGTTTTGAACCGACTTTCGTGACTGGAATGGTGTCCTATATGGATGCAGTTGCGACTGCCGCTGATGGCGCGATGGATGGTCTATATCTGGTATCGCCTTTTGTTTTTGCGAACGCAGGAGACTCCGAAGGGGAAGCAAAACGTATCCTGGAGAGTTACAGCGAAATTTACGGTGAAAAGATGGCCCCACAAGCGCAGCTTGGTTACGTTTTCATCGACCTGATTGCCGTGGCGCTCGAAGCTGCTGGTCGCGATCTGACGACCGAAGGATTTCTGGCCGCAACCGAAGCGATCACTAGCTATGTTGATCCGATCGGCGGCCAGTCGGTCAGCTTTGGCCCGGAAGACCATCAGGGCATCGAAAGTCTGATTATGGCAAAAGTCGAAGACGGTAAATGGACTATTGCGGCCCGCGGGCTCGACTACTAATCTGTCAGTGATAAATGCGGGCGGTGCTTCGGTTCCGCCCGTTGGTTTTGAAAGAGTAGCTTTGACTAGAATCCATTGGCACAAAAAAACCAAAGATGCCAAAGGCCAGCAAAAGCTGAAACGGCGGGCCATGCTCAATCTGGCCGCGCATTCGTTTTCAACAGTCGGATACAAACAGACATCGATGGATGACATCGCAGCGGCACTCGCAGTCACCAAGCCCGCGCTTTATTATTACGCCAAAAACAAAGAAGATATCCTGATGCAATGCGCCCGCATCTCGCTGGAGCGGGTCGAGCTATGCTTCACATCGGCAAAGGAAGTTCAGGGTAACGGGCTTGATCGTATCCGCGTATTCTTTAGAGTCTATGCGAACATGGTTGTGAGCGAATTCGGCTCTGCCTTGATGCGCGAAGCGCGGCGCAATCTGACCGGAGAAAATCAGAAGAATTTGCGTCAGACAATGATAGACGGTCAGAATTTTCTTGAAAGTATTATCGCAGAAGGGATCAAAGACGGTTCTATCCGCGATTGCGACTCAAAGCGCCTCGCACATGTGCTTTTTTCGGCCTTCAACCAGATGCCGATCTGGTATAATCCGAAAGGGCCGCTTAACCCAGAGAGTATTGCAGATGAAATGCTGGAACTAATCATCCATGGCGTGGGTGCGAAGAATACTTGATTCTAAATTTGTTGCCTATTCAAACAGCGCCGATTTTATTAAAGATTTAACATAAGATGGACTCTCGGATTTTTGAAGGAGCACTTTCATAATTAACATAAACTTCATTATGCGTTTTATATTTTGCGTTGCGATAGTATATTATCGTATGTATGCTGAACTCCTCTCACGGAGGTCCCCCAGTATGCGCCATTTACTCAAGAAGCTCCTCCCCTCGGTCGCAGTCGCTTTGGCCGTGACAAGCTTTTCGCTGCCGGCACCCGCCCGCGCGCAGACCTACCCGATCGATTGCGCGATCCTCTTGTGTCTGTCTGGCGGCTGGCCCGCTTCCGTCCCTTGCGCCCGAGCCCGCGCCGAGTTCATCCGGCGGATTACGCCTTGGCCAGTGGAACCGCCGCTGCAAATCTGGCGCTGTCCCATGGGCGCGTCCTATGAGAGCGATCGGCAATCAAACAACGCTGACCGCATAATTGAAGCCTTGTACCGGACCGACAGCCGTCGACCGCTCCAATCCTTGCCAGTAGATAATCTCGTTCCCACAGACTTCACCCTGCGGCTTGTTCAGGACCGCGCGGACATCGATATCAGCGGGCCAGAGTTCAATTTCGTGCGGTCCATCCGCGTCTTCGATGTACGGTATGCACGACAGCACGAGTCCGGGCGCGATGGGGATTGTAACCGAAGCGCGACCGTGGTCCTCGGCACCTACGGGACCCAAGGCGATTTCTCATGGCAGCGATCTTCCATAACTGCCCTGCCCGAGGCCCATGTGGGACTTGAACGTTGGGGCCAGAATTGCCCGGGTATCTATCACCGATCTGTCTTCGTCGATTGGCGTGACTATGAGGGCAACTATGGCTTCGAACAGGTGAACTACTAGCGCTGACAAAGACAGCTTTGCCATCATGCTGCGAGAAATTGAGCGCGCTGAGTTGCTCAAGCACCGGCCCTTCGCTGCTTTCGGTGCGTATGTCCGGAGAGCGGGACAAAGGGTGCATTCGCTGCGGATGCGCAGATGGCTGCTTCAGGTTTGGCGCACCGATAGGACATTGCAGCAGGTCGCGCCGGTTAGTCCGTATAGCTTTGGCAGGCATCAACTCCGTTGGCTGTCGAGGCAAGTAGCTGATCTGCATCACGGATGAGATCGGCGACCCGCCTGTCCGCCAGACGATACCGAACGAAGCGGCCTTTGCTGCGGCGACTGACCAGCCCGCATTCCAGCAGACAGCGCAGATGGTTCGAGACGTTGGGCTGACCCAAACCCGTATGCCCGACGATTTCCTGCACGTTGCGTTCGTCCGACACCAGCGCATCGAGGATCGTCAGACGGCTGGGATCGCTTAGGCCCCGGAAGAGCTTTGCCCGCAGTTCCAGTGTATCGGGTGCCGAAAGATCGTCTTGAATGTTTTGCGCTGTCATATCATTATCCACTGATACGTTAGCAGCGTACCTTTTCGCCCGCCACCACAAAAAGGATCGCACATGAGCCAGCCCGATAACAGCAAGTTGGCGACAGCCTCCTCCCCGATCCGAATGCGGGTGCAAGGCATGGACTGCGCGAAAGATGCCGCCGAGATCGAGCGCGCGGCCCGGTCTGCGGGCGTGGCCGAAGGCGACGTGAAAGTGTCCGCCGCCACCCACATCATGACATTGCGGATCGCGGACGGCGATCTGC
Organism: Sulfitobacter sp. IGS-18; assembly: GCF_059628195.1. NCBI lineage: Bacteria > Pseudomonadati > Pseudomonadota > Alphaproteobacteria > Rhodobacterales > Roseobacteraceae > Sulfitobacter > Sulfitobacter sp. IGS-18. The sequence goes on from NZ_JCAQIH010000005.1 coordinate 34,552, forward strand.
CGAAAGTGCGGCCCGCGCTCGACGCGACCGGCTACGGTTTCGAGAAGATCGAGGACGGCGATACATCGTCCGATCCGGCCTACAAGGACCCGAGCTATCGCCGCGCGCTCTGGATCGTGGTCGCGCTCAATCTCGGATACGGCGTGGTCGAAATGTTCGGCGGGTTCTTGTCCGGTTCGCAGGCGCTGAAGGCAGACGCGCTCGATTTTCTGGGCGATGGTGCGATCACGTTTCTGGGCCTGCTCGCCATCGGCTGGAGCCTGACATGGCGGGCGCGGTCGGCGATGATCCAAGGCGTGTTTCTGGGCCTTCTGGGCCTTGGCGTTGTCGGCAGCACGCTCTGGCGTGTCCTCAACCAGACCACGCCAGAAGCCGGGTTGATGGGAGCCTTCGCGGTAGGTGCGCTGATCGTAAACATCCTCGCGGTGCTGCCGCTGCTAAAGCACCGCAAGGGTGATGCCAATATGCGAGCCGTCTGGCTGTTCTCTCGCAACGACGCCATCGGCAACCTCGCCGTGGTCATCGCCGCCGGGCTGGTCGCGTGGCTTGGCAGTGCATGGCCCGACCTGATCGTCGCGTTCGCGATCGCGGGGCTTTTCCTGCATTCGTCGTGGATGATCATCCGCGATGCCCGGAGTGACTTGGTGGAAGCTGACTAACTCCATCATGGTGCGACGCGCCGAACGAAAGCCGACATTCGCGCGCCCCGCAGCATCGGTGAGTCTGGGCTCCTTCGAGACCTTCGCCGCCATCTACTCCAATGGCCGGTACGCTCGCAGACCCTTTCCATCAATATGAACTGACGGCTGCCTAAGAAGCTTATCCACTATCACTTTTTCCGATCCGCATGAGTGCGTCTAAGTCGATTTCCTGCTTCTGTTCGTCATTTATATCCGGCCGGGTTTCCGATACCGGCTGGGGCCCTTGGACGTCCCACATCACCGCCAACGCGCCCGTATTCCAGCGATACACCCAACCGACAACACTACGCTCGTCCGTCCCGATCAGATTCGCAATCGCGACGCCTTCGACCTCATCTTCGTTCACTGTTTACTGACTTCCTGCACTGTGGCGCTGCGAATTGCGGCGTGGGGTTGCAGAGCGTTCGCTACGACCGCGCGCCGGACTTCGTTGATTTTGGCTACCTGGTCCTCGATGAGGGAATATTCATCAGACCGGGAAAATGGGTTCCCGCGTTCTCAACAATTCATTTGGTTCAAATCCTGTGGTCGGGCTCCGTGGCGGCTTCGACAATCGACAGAACCTCGAACGGGTCAAAGCCGATGGCGCGCGCCAAGACGACCAGCTCGACAACGTCGACCCGGCGCTGGCCGCTCTCAAGGCGGGCAATAAGGGACTGGTGGCATCTGAGCCTGTCTGCCAGGTCTTTCTGACCAAGGCCCGCTTTGACACGGGCGTCGACCAACGCCTGACAGAGTGCCACTTGTCCCTTGCTTCTGATTGTCTTTGCCACGCGTCACATACCTTTTGTGACGTCGCTAGCGGATGAAATCTGTTATCTAAAAAGTAGATATATGAGGGTGTTATCGGCGTCTGGTTTCCATGGGCTGCAAGTCTGATGCTCCCGAGGTTGCCCATCAATCCCCTACCAATTGCAGGAACCGGCCATATTCCTCGCTGACTTCGCGCGCTTCCTCGAAGGCGCGGGCCCGTTCACCGTCGAGGCAACGGAAGTAGCTCTGGATATCCTGAATGTAATCTTCGAAGTCGCCGCGGATGATATCCGCATAGTCCCGCGCGGCCTGCGAATCGCTTGGCAGGAAAGGACGGGACGGCGCAAAGCAGGATTCCGCCAAAACCGGCCCAGGAACGCAGATCAGAAGGGCCATAGCTTGCAATGGGAGCAGGCATGTCAACCTTGGGTTTCTCAAACCTGTTATCTCCTTGATCGCGGACACTGGCCGTGACTAGTGTTTGCGTAACCAAACTACAGCTAAAGCACGATATTACATCTTGCGGTTGATAATATACTATCGTAACTCTGGGCTTCAAGTAGGAATGCCTGGGGTCGCGCCATTGGAGAAAGCGTGAGCCGGGCCATGAACTGGGACATCGAAGCACCAAATGTGGTTACGGAAGCCAGGTTCCGCGAGCTCGTGGAAAGCGGCTATAGCGCAGAAATCCTGTGCCAAGAGTCGGCACACAAGAAGGGCCCGAGCTATTACGGGGTCTGGATCATGCGCGTTGTCTCTGATGATGGGGTGGAAAAGCTCCTCGTCACCGCCCGCACGCGGACGACCTACAACGATATCAAGATCCGCGAGTTCAAGACGATCTCTGGCGTGGTGTCTTTCTTCATTGGCCTTGGTTTTGCGCATGTCGACCTTCCGCTTGAGTCGGGGACAAGCCGTACGCACAAACTTGCGCCGCCAGACAAAGCCCCATCAGACAAGGACGCTGGCAGCTAACCTCGTCTGTCTCTGGCTGGTTGCCGCGCCAGCCTCAGCTCAAATGGTCCTGGTCATGGAGAGCGACGACTCTCTGACCCCATCCCGGTCTCAGAACAGTTTTGCCCGGAACTACAATGACGGCATTGGTCAGGGTTCGGCCTCCGATGGGATCGCGATCTTCGGCGAGGTAGAGGCCGAGCAAGAGGGCGTCCAAGTCGCGGCCCTTGCCCGCCCGACTCCCCTGCCCCGCGCCGATGTCCTCTCCGGGATTCAGACCACGGCCTTGCGCTATGCCGGCCATCCCGGCCTGCGTCGCGCGGGGCTTTCCGTGACGGATTGGCTGGCTCTCTATCGGGCCAATATCGAGGTTGAGAGCGCCTACTGGCAGGATGCGATTTCAAGTGTAGGTGCTATTGGCCTTGGTCAATTGATGCCTGCGACGGCGCGTGATCTGGGCGTCGACCCGCGTGATCCGCTGCAGAACCTTGACGGCTCCGCCCGCTACCTCGCGATGATGCTGGAGACGTTCGGCGATCCGCACCTGGCGCTGGCTGCCTACAACGCCGGACCCGATGCGGTCCGCCAGTATGGCGGCGTCCCCCCCTACCGAGAAACCCAGAACCACGTGGCCCGCGTCATGGCCGTCGTGGCCCGATTGGAAGGATCAAATTCATGAAACAGATTTCAAACCTCTTTGTCGCCTCGCTGGCGCTATTCCTGCTGATTGCCGAACCCGCCCTCGCCCAGAGCATTGATCTCTCCCCGATCCAGAGCCTGTTACAGGGCATCGTCGATGCGCTGACCGGCCCACTTGGCGTTGTCATCGCGACGCTTGCCGTTCTCGGGGTCTTTCTCAGCTGGTTCTTCAACATCATCGATCTGCGCCAGGCGCTCTGGGTCCTCGTGGGCATCGCTGGTGTTGCCGCCGCCCCCACCATCGTTGCCGCGGTCTTTGCCGGTGGCTGAGCGCGCGCCTCTCTTTCTCGGCCTCGTGCGCCCGCCGAAGCTTCTGGGCCTGCCCATCATGTACGCGATGGTCTGGCTCTTTGGCTCGGTGCTCCTGTTCGTCTGGGTCCAGAATATCGCGGTGCTGGGTGTCGCGGCCCTGCTCTACCCGGTGCTTTGGAAGGCCGCCGATTGGGACCCGCGTTTCATCGACGTGATGATGACGGCCCTGCAGGAGACACCGCCCACGCGCAACAGGTCCATCCATTGCGGGGACAGCTATGCCCCGTGATGACGCCCGTGATGCTGCGCTCGATGCCCGCACAATGACGCCAGACTGGTATGCGCGCGAGACCCGCCTCGCGCATATGCTGCCCTATGTGAGCCTCGTCGACGACCAGACCGTGCGGACCCGGGTGAACGAACTCTTCCGCTGCATCCGGCTCGAGGGGATCAACAGCTACACGACCGACGATGCCTATCTCGACAAGTTGACGGCGCTCTTTGCCCGCATCGTCGCGCAGCTCGGGCCGGAATTCAGCTATTACGTCCACAAGGTCTCCAAGGCCATCAAACCTGATCTCGACCCGATCCGTGAGGATAGCTTCGCAGGCGAGGTTGACCGGCGCTGGCGCGCGAAACTCGAGACCAGCGGGCTCCGCGACAAGACGCTGACGCTCACCGTCATTCACCGCCCGCCTCCGAAAAGCCTCCTGCCGTTCCTGAGCCGCAGCGCGCCGGACCGACTGAAGGAGGAGACCCGCAAACGCCTGCAGCGCCTGGGCGAGGCCGTGAACGTCTTCCTGTCCGGCCTCGCAGAGCTCAAACCGCGCCTGCTGTCGGCTGCATCGGGGGAATTGGTGGGGTTTCTGGGCGCACTGAACACGGGGCAAGAGCTGCCGCTCTACCCGGCCAACACCTACGGCTTTTTGTCCGTCAACGTCGCCAATACCCGCGTGACGTTTCACGGCGACCATTTCGAGCTCTCGGAAGGCGTCGTGGGCCACCGCTACGGCAAGAGCTTCACCATCGGAGAATACTCGGAAGGCACCTCCTGCACCATGTTCGACATGCTGAACCTGCCGGTCGACATGATCGTGACGCACTCCTTCACGCCGATCAATTCGAACCTCATGGCGGGCCGCATCAAGCGGCAAAAGCGCCAGATGCAGGCCAGCCAGGATGCGGCCCTCTCCCTCCTGGAAGCCCTCGACATCGCCGCCGATGATCTCGAGGCCAAGCGCCAAAGCTTCGGCGAGCATCACATGGTCGTGACGCTCTTTTGCGACACGCTCGAAGAGCTGCAGACCCTCAGCGCGGAGATCGTGAACGCCGCCGCAACCGAAGGCGTGAAGATGATCGGCGAGCGGGTCGCCGCAAAGGCCCATTACCTCAGCCAGCATCCCGGCAACCAGCCCAAGCGCGTCCGCGCCAGCGCCGTCACCAACCGCAACTTCGCGGATTTTGCGGCCTTCCACCGGACACAGCTCGGCAAACCTGCAGCACTTACCCCCTGGGGCCGGGTCGTCACTTATTTGCCCACGCCGGAGCAGAGCGCCTACCGGTTTTCCTATCACGAGCAAGGCAGCCCGGACAAAGAACCGACCAGCGGGCATACCCTGATCATGGGTCGGCCCGGGTCGGGCAAATCGGTGCTGTCCGCCTTTCTGATGACGCAAGCCCGTCGCGCAGCCGCGCGGATCTTCGTCTTCGATTACCGTCTTGGTATGGAGATGGCGGTCCGCGCCAATGGCGGGCGCTACGCGTCCCTGAACGCCGGTCAGCCCACGGGCCTCAACCCGCTCTGGACCGAGACCGATGCGCGCGGCACCGCCTGGCTCTCGGACTGGCTTGCCACCCTGCTCTACCGCGCCGACAAGCCGCTCACTCCTGCCCAGACCAATCGCATCCAGGAAGTCGTGCGCCAGAACGCGCAGGCCACAAACCCGGCCCTGCGGAACTGGCGGGATTTCGCATCGCTTTTTGTGTCCACCGATGATGGCGGCGATCTGCACCAGCGCCTGCTCGAGTGGTCTGAGGACGGCCGCTATGGCTGGATCTTCGGGCAGAGCCTCGAGGACACGTTCTCGCTCAAAGGCGATGTGGTGGGCTTCGATCTGACCGGCATTCTCGACAGCGAGGCCGACAAGGAGCGGATGGCGGTCCTGTCCTATCTCTTCCGCCGAGTCGAGCGCGAGATCGAGGATCGCCGCCCCACCATCATCGTGATCGACGAGGCCTGGAAGGCGCTCGACAACGCCTATTTCGCCGAGCGGCTGTCGAACTGGCTGGTGACCGCGCGCAAGCAGAACACCGTCGCGGTGATGATGACGCAATATGCCAGCCAACTTGAGCGCACCCGGACCGGCAAAACCATCATCGAGGCGGTGCCGACGCAGATCCTGCTGCCCAATATCCGCGCGCAGCCCGCGGATTACGCCATGCTGAACCTCACGGAGAAGGAGCTCGACGTCCTTCTCAACACGGGCAGCAACAGCCGTTTGGCGCTGATCCGCGACGATCAGGGCTCGATCGTCGTCGATGCCGATCTGAGCGCGCTTGGACCCAATCTCACCATCCTTGGCGGCATGGAAAAGGGCGAAGCGCTTGTCGGCGCCGATTACCGCGACCGCCCGGACTTCTGGAGGCTTTCATGATCCGTACCCTGTTTCTTATCACCGCGCTCGGCGCTTTGGCCTCCTGCACCCAGTACCGGGAGCCGCAGGCGAACTGCTTCACATTCCTCGCGTCAACGGCACCCGTCGCGCCTGATTGCCACTTCACGCCCCTTGGCACCCCGGAGGGCGACATTGAAGTCTAGCCTGCCTCATATCCTGGCACTTTGCCTGCTGCCCGGTCTCGGCGTCGCGCAAGGCGTGCCGACCAATGACAGTGGGCTGACCGCGCGTGACATCGTCGAGACCGGCGATCGCGAGGCTGACTTGGCCGTTCAGTCGGACAAGCTTGCCGTGCGCGAACTCATTGCCGAGATCGAACGGGAGCAGCTGGAAACCCTGCAACGCATCCTTGATGCCCAGACCAGCTTCGGCGGTCAGGGCTTGCCAGCTATGGTCTCGGGGCTGGAAAGCGGCAGCGGGGATCCGGCCCGGTCAGTCGAGGCGGTCTATGGCACGGGCGAGATCGATCCCAATCCCGGCGGTGAACAGATGTTTGGGGATGCGTCTGAGACCATCGAGCAGCTCATCATCCGCGTGGCTCAGGAGACCAGTGGCTTTGCGGGTGTTGGCCGCGCGGGTCTTTCCCCCGTCCAATGGCGCGCGCTTCTACAGGCCCTCATCTGGCAGGAAAGCCGGTTTACGATTGGGGCACGGTCTCCCGTCGGCGCCTATGGTCTCACCCAGATCATGCCGGGCACCGCCAGCGATCTGGGCATTAACCCGGAATACTATGACAGCCCTTACCTGCAGGTGCATGGCGGCGCGCGCTATCTCGCGACCCAGCTCAACACATTCGATGGCAACATCATCAACGGCCTCGCGGCCTATAACGCCGGACCCGGCCGGGTCTTCGAGTATGGCGGCGTTCCGCCCTTT
>NZ_JCAQIH010000006.1:0-7433 GCF_059628195.1 Sulfitobacter sp. IGS-18
AAACCCTTGCACACCCATCGGCGACGAGCGGATCGAAGTTTGTCGACCAGACAAGTTTGGTATGTCCGGCTTTCATCAGGGTCGCCAGTGCCACATGTCCGTATGATGGTTTGGCACCGCTGATTTTTGCGTCGATGTATGTCCGCCGGTCCGCCTCACTTGGATAGACCGCCTCGAACAGGGCGGCGTATTCTTCCGGAGTGTCCAGTCCAGGAAAAGATTCTTGGCTGGTGACAAAGTCCTGTAGCCGACTCCGGACCGCTGGGTTCGAAAGATCGGCGACGGTCTGCAAAGAGACGCGCCTTTGACTCACATAGAGTTGTTGTTTGAATTCCCAGATCATATCCCAAGCCGTTGGGATGCCGGCAGAGGCAGAGGCACCCGCACCAAGGAGCCACATGAGGCCCCCGGACCGCATCGAAAACCTGCGGGCGAAATCGTCGGCATCTACGGTTGGATACTTTGGTTCGCTCACGTATCAGTCCATTTTTCTTGCCACGCAGAGAACTCCGATGGGCGCACCTGAAAACGCGCGAAGTTGCCAGCGTGGAGGCTGAGAAGTTCTTCTTCGACGACGTTAGCAAACGCGGCCCGATCCTCTGCTCGGACAGATTTTACAGATAATCGTGAGATTTCCTCGGCTACTTCTCTTCGTCCGATCTTGGAGCGTATGATGTGTCCGACAGCATCGCGCAGTTCTGCGCGGTATTTCAGGCGGAAAGGATCAGGCTCGCCCAGAGACTGCCTGACTGCTGCGTATTGGGCCGCGGATCGTTCGTAGGCCCATAGAAAAACATCTTTTAGAAGCGCGATCTCGTTGAGTTCATATACCCCCAGAATGGCTTCGGTATAAGCGCGCTGAGGAACGTCGGTGAATGAAAATGGTGCCAGATTGCTTCGGATAAGAGGTATGTTAGCCGCCAGACGTGAAACACGTTTGTTTACATCGTCGAAAGGCTGCAGATAGGGGATATGCACCATCACGAAGAACGCCTGCTCGAAGGGGTTTTCAATCGCGGCAGCTTTGGACAGAAGCGTGTTGAAGCACTCGTCGATCAGCTGTGGTACCTCGAGCGGATGGAACGCTGATCTCTCGATACCCACCGCGATGTAGCGAAGGCGTCCTGCGGCCGTCGGATCTGCCAACAGGTTGTTCGATAGAAGGGCGTGCAGGTTCAGAAAGGTGTAGGTGTTGAAGTCAATCTCATCGATGGAACCCACCAGAAACTCGATCGCATCCTTGTGGTTGAGGATCATTTGCGCCTCGATGTGATCTCGCCCGGTCGCTTCCTCTCCGAATTCGATCAAACGCTTGGTATCAAGAAGAGAGTACGTATTGCCTTCCAGACGGCTTGAGTTCCACGCAAGATCAATCAGCAGTCGATTGAGAATGAGCTTGGCATAAGTGCCAGCCGGCTGCGTGGCCGTTTGCGCTTTACCAAGACGATCAAGACGTACCCTGTCTTCTTCTTCGAGATAGAACGTGGTGTTGGGCTGATATTGCTCGAGGAAATCTCGGTTATATCCAACGGGTTTTCGCGCCGCGACTGGTTTTTGAACGTAGTCACGGATCGCCCTTGCGTGATCTGACAATAAGATGAGGTCGCTGTAGTCCAGGTCCTGATCGCTTTGCTTGTCAGCAGCGGCCCCAGCACCTTGCGCAATGCGGTAGCGCGCCCATCGACCGCTGCCATCCATCTCCAATCTTCCACTGCCGACAAGTTGCTGCAGACGGTATTGCAGTGTCCGACGAGGAACATTGTCGGTCAGCTGTTCAGCGATATCCGGTGTGGCGATGCCATCGGGATGGCCGGCGACGATATTGACCAGCTCCTTGAGAGCATCTTCGGGGACTCTGTTGGCCATCGCCGTCTTTCTTGCGCCTAGACTTTACACGCAACTATGGCTCTTATAGACGCAAGTATCAAGTCTAGACGCAAGAAGTTCTTTTAGGCGCAAGAAACCTTGCGCCTAGCACTTTCGCGTCGAGAACACCGTGCCCAAATGAGCAGGTCAAGCCAGATGGCAGATGATGATGACAGGTTGATACAAGAGGTATTGGCGGAACTCGGTCGAGATGCCGATCCAAAGGCGATCGCTGACCGGGTCAAACGTCTCGACCTCGGGCCACCGATCGAAGATGAGTTCATCGCCGTTTGCAGTTGGCTCGGGAAAACACGGCTCGTCCACAAACTCGATCAGCATCAGGCCCCCTCCCAATCGCGCGACAAATATCAAGTTCCCGATCTACTGGCACAGTATCAGGATTCGGGACCGGTCCTGATCGAGGTAAAGGCGAAAAAAGCCCATACGCTGTCATTCAAACCAAACTATCTTGATCGGCTAGAGGCCTATGCCGCGCTCCTCAACATACCGCTGCTCATAGCGTGGAAGTACCACGGCATCTGGACGCTGTTCGAGGCCCGCCACCTGAGCAAGGCGCACAAGAACTTCAACATTCGATTTGACCATGCCCTGAGAGAAAACCTGCTTGGTGTGCTTGCTGGCGATGTTGCCTACAAGATCGCCCCCGGAGCAGGCATCCATTTGCGGTTCAAGAAAGAGAAGCTCTTGTACACAGAGAAGAATGAAGGTGGCTTCACAGAACAGTGGCAAATGCGCGTCGACAAGGTCGCTTTCACATTAGCAGACGGCGAACCAATGGAGAATCTTGACGACGAGGTCGGCACGCTTTTCACGACCTGGGACCTTGCAGAACGTCAAGTTCATTCGGACACACATGTCGAGATGCAATTCATCGCGACGGAGGATGACGGAATGATGTTCGGCCATATGGCTCTGGTTCATCTTTTGAACTGGTCGTTGCCGGAAGGTGCCACAATCAACTGGCGGCACGCGATCCGCCGGGACTCCGTTGTCAGCAGCATGATCAATTTTGCCCCGGTTCTCAAACGTGCTCTCGACCAGAAAGTCGTCCGGATCATCTTGAATCAGCAACCGCAAAGCTGGCCAGGGTTCGTGCCTAAATGAGACAGGGGCAGTCCGACAATGGGTCCGTAAAACCACTCCCGAGGTCGCTCTTCGATCTTTACGCGCTCGCGCTTCCACGTGGTCACGGTTTTGGAATGCGACCACCCGTCGAAGCTTGGCAGAGCGAGAGCGGGACCGCTTATGGTGTCATAACACGGCATGTGAAAAAGAATGATATCGGCATCCTTGTCATGCGGCGTCGCGTGGATGGCGTTTGGGTGGAAATTGCAGAAAAGACAGGCATTGCGTCGAAAAGCCTGGCGCTGAAAGAGATGAAGAGCCTATTGGAAAACGGTCCACCGAACGAACCTCTTCCCGCCAATACCGCACCTCGACCAGCCCTTCATGACCTGAGTGGGCGCGAACCAAGCGCAGTCTTCAAGACACTGACCACTCCCTCGCATCATCTGGCGGCCTGGACACTCAATCAGCTCTATTTGGCGATGCCAACGCCGGACAAGAACTGGGCCGGTGACTGCCAAACAGGGAACTTCCACACACGGCTCTGGGAAGCGCAGCTTCTGGCAAGTCTTCGAGAACAAGGTCTATTCGTCACTCAGCCATATCCCTCCCCAGACTTTCGGATCGAGAACCGCAAAGGGGGAGCCGCATGGGTAGAGGCTGTCACCGCCAACCCAGCCGTTCCTTACGATCATGTCAATGCACCGCCGAGCGTGCAGCCCGAAGAGCGCGAAGAACTGTTTTTTGGACCCGCAGCCCTGCGGTTCGCCAAGACTCTGAGGAGCAAAATACAAAAGAGCTATCACCTTCTTCCTCACGTCAAAGGCATGCCATTCGCAATCGCTCTGGCAGACTTCCATGCGCCAGCATCGATGATCTGGAGCCGCGAGGGCCTCATCGGCTACCTGTATGGGTTGGGCGCCGAGCCGCAGGAAGTCGGTGGCGAGCGAGTGGCCGTGTCGACTGAAAGAACCGAACTTCTGGGCGACAACCCGTTTCCAGCCGGTCTGTTCACCGATGAGAAGCACGCTGAATTGTCGGCTGTGATCTTCTCGAATGCGTGCTCTATTTCAAAACTGAGCCGGGTTCCTATTTCGGCTGGAGCGGACACTCAGGGCTTCCGCTATATGCGCATTGGAAAGTTTTTTGATCGCACACCAGGCGCGTTGGAAGGTATCCCCTTCTGTATGGATGTCACAAGTACGGAGTATCGTTCGCTCTGGCCGCAGGGATACGAACCTTGGTCTGCGGAGCTTGAAGTGTTCCACAATCCGCATGCTCGACATTCTCTACCAGAGGCTTTGATCCCGGAGGCGACACACTGGGTAGAACAGGACGGCGAGATGCTCTGCCGAGCACATTACGAAACATCCATTCTGTGGTCCCAGACACGTATTTTGAACGAAGATGATCGCATCCCCACCCTGTCTGACTTTGTGCCCGATCTCGACAACGCAAACTAAACCTGACCTGGCGTCTCCCGAATCACATCAATGTGCGAACCGGATACCATGCGAAGACGCTGGAATGCGCCTTCTGGAAAAAGCACGTTGAAGACAGGGCCTGCCTGCACCTCCTTGTAGGGGTGACCCTCTGACAGGTTGCGCTCGATCTTTCGCGCGATCGAGGCCACAGAAAGCAACTCCGGCCGCTGAACCCTCGCCAACGTCTTGAACGCGTGAGACCAGCCGCGACGCTCTTTGGGTTCCAACAGGAGCGAATTGACGAGATGAGGAAGGTTGGTGATGTCGATCTTTGTCTGAACTGTGATGCAATTTCGCCGGACGGTGGCTAGGGCACCTAGCGCGCGGACTGTATCGTATGGATCCCCAAGCGCGCGCCAGGGAGCGCCGCCAGTGATTGCCGCAATTGCATCCCAGAGGCAGCCAGCTTGTTCTTGATCACAGTCCGTCAGCGCCGCGTACAGGTGGTCTCGCAATCGGGAAACTTCACGGTCGTGGGCAACCAAACTGTCGAGATAGGCATCATAGCTGCCTCCGGTTGACTTCGGACGTTCACCTGCCGATCCCCAGTCGACTTCGTCTGGCGCAACAATCCTTTCCCCCCATTTTGGGGGCAGTCCCTCACGAAGAGGGCCTGGTAACAGCCGCATCAAGCGAAACCGTGGTGCACTGACGGCACGAGCTGAAGCAAGTACTTCACCATCGATCGCGAAAATCTGACCGTCGTTGCGAAGATAGATATCCTTAAAGGCGCGACGATCGAGCTGATCACGATCTCCTGAGACGATCCAACAAAGACGGATGCCATTCTTGGCATAGAAATCCTCACGACGTGTGATCGTTGGAAGCTGCGTTGTAGCAAGCTGAATTTCAAATGCCGCGGGACCTCCCTGCCATGACGAAGCATAGACATCAGGAAATGCATACTGACCATCTAGTCCCTTCGTGTAGCGTTCTGGGGTGATTCCAGCCTCGAGAGCGGTTACATCAAAGCCAAGGATCTCGCAGATCATTGCCTTCATATGTTTGTGGCGCTCTCCCTCTTGCTGCCCTTGAAACTTCGCTGCGTCAACGGAACTGAAGCTGGAGGCATTGGCCGAGGCCCATCGACATGCCTTTGCCTCAGTTCCGAAGTGATAACAATGCCGACGTCCATTGCTGGATTCTCGGCCATAGACCGGTTGACCACAATCACCGCACAGGAGGGCCGGGTTTCCCGCGTGTCGCGAGCGCGTTGCAAGGGCCCGAAGTTCAGACCATTCCGTGTCGGATAGCGCGTTCAGGTATGTCTCGGTGTGAACCGGGTGGGACGACGGTGGAATGATGATTGCTTCGATTGTGAGCGCGCCCGTCTTCACTCTGAGACACCCAGCTCGAGCTCCGGCAGATCGCGTAGGTTCTGCAGATCAAAAGTCGCCAGAAACGCCTCCGTCGTCACAAAGGTATGCGGCGCACCTGGTCGCGGTGACCTCGGACCGCTTGCGATAAGGTCTCTGTACCGCAGCCGCGCCAGCAGATCCCGGCTGATCTCCTTGCCGAAGATGTCGGCGAGGCCTGCCCGGTCAATCGGCTGGTGGTAAGCCACAGCGCATAGTACCGCCATCTCCACCTCGGTGAAGGCAAGCGGTTGGTCGCCGAGATCGGCGGCGGCTCTGATCGCGTCGGCAAACTGGGTTCGCGTCCTGAACGTCCAGCCGCCTTCGACCTGCGCCAATTCATAGGGACGACCAACCAGCTCCGCCTGGATGTCGTCGATCAGCATCTCGACAGAAGCCCCCTGCCCTACCACGCGCGCGAGGTCTTCGCGCCCCACGGGCGATGCGCTGGCGAACAGCACCGCCTCGACCCGCCCCATCCATTCGCGCCAGCGCAGCTCAGGCGGCAGGTCGTCGAGCTCGCGATCAAAAACCGATACTTCCTTGTCGTCAGGCTTCGGTTTGGCAGCGACACTCATGGCGCGATCCCGTAGAGACGGAAGGTCGGTCGACCGGTCAGCTCTTGCGCAACACCCAGCTCGACCAGCCGGTCGCAGAACCGCCGCGCTGCGCGGGAAGTCATCTCGATCGTCGTGCCGCGGATCGTGGGGGACAGCACACCCGAGGGTGCGATGGCATCATCGGACAGGAACAGCTCGACCGCCGCCTCGGATCCTTTGGCGCGGAGCTTCGGGCCGATCGCTCGGAGTTCTGCGGCGCGTCGGGCGAGATCACGAGCGGTGCGGATGGTATCTTCGATAGCCGCGAGAAGCTGTGCCTGAATTGCCAGATCCGCTCCGGAGCCATTTGCGATCAGGTCGCGCAAGTTGGTCTTGGTCAGCCGACAGGCCGAGATCGGTAGAACCGACGACCAGCCGAGTGCCCGTGCCAGGACAACATCAGACAGCAGGCAGGCGACCCGTTCCGCCCTGTCGTCCATCTTCAGAACCAGACGCACCGCCTCGACACATCCGGCGAGCGGTCCATGGGTCCTCGTCCGCGCGACGCCCGCTTCGAGCCATCTATCGACATCGGCGGCAAAGTCCGGCCCGGCTTGTTCCTCGAGCCGCGAGCGCCGATCCGGTCCCGTCACACGGAGCCCCGCCGCTTGCCGCCAAAAGGCGAGCAGGTCGCCGTCGGGTCCGCGTGCCTCGCCTGGCGGTGTCAGATGATAGGCGTCGCGGATATCCGCCTCCCGTGCCAAACGCCCTTCCAGTTTCGACGTCGATGTCGCCGCCCTCAGCGCAAGCCGATTGGCGAGCAGTCTCACCGGCACGCCATTCCGAGCATTGCTGACCAGCTGATCGAGCACCGTCAGCGCTGCCCCCGACCGAAACGCCACAGTTTCAAGGGTTTCTGCATGTCTAGAGGTGACCCAGCCCGGCAGTTTCGGTAAGGTCATTTGGTTGTCCGGGATAGCTTTCGGCTGATAGTTCATTCCACTACAATATCCGGTCGCGGCGCTTTTGACCACAATATCCTGTAGTTTCCGCCCCGCTTTAAACATTTTTTCCATGTCCAATAAGTTTGCATTATCGGACAT
>NZ_JCAQIH010000007.1:0-7354 GCF_059628195.1 Sulfitobacter sp. IGS-18
GTTGCCTGACCATGCTGCGGCTGCCATCCATGCGTTGATCTGCCAAGCGGAGGCGATTGCCGATCAGGCTGAGGCCCTGGAGAAACGGATCCTCGAGTGGCACCGGACGCACGAGACGAGCCGGCGACTGGCGACCATTCCCGGTATCGGACCGATCACCGCCAGCGCAATTGCTGCAAATGTTCCGGATCCGAGCCTGTTCCGCTCGGCACGACAGTTCGCGGCCTGGCTAGGCCTGACGCCACGGGCGAACTCAAGCAGTGGCAAGGATCGACAGACCGGGATCAGCAAGCAGGGTGATGGATATATCCGGCGACTGCTCGTTTCCGGCGCGACTGCGGTGCTTCGCTTTGCAAGGCAGGGCGATGCCGGCAAGGCTTGGATGCTTGGGCTTAAAGCACGCAAGCGACCGAAAGTCGTTGCGGTCGCGCTCGCCAACAAGACTGCCCGGATCGCTTGGGCGCTCCTGCGCCGCAACGAGATCTACGCGGCCCCTGTCTCCTGAGCGCGGAACCGCTGACGGAATGCGTGAAGCTGAGAAGAGATGACAAACCGGTCGAACCGGGGATCGGGACACCCCAGGGGGTCAAGGCGCAGAAAGCGCGCAATTTTGATTGGGACCCGATCCGCGGACTTCATCTGGGCCAGCGGCTAGACCGCACCACAAAGGCCGTAGACATGACTGCTTTCGGCATAGGCGCGTCAATTCCCAGCTTGCGCAGCAGGGGTCGTCCAGACATGGGAACACTTGCCCTCGCCAGAGATGCCCACTGCGCGTTGGCGACGGTCCACCAATGACTTGCGCCACCGGACCTGTGGGGGAACCGGCGCAGCGCCAGTTCCCCATCGGCTCATTCTGCCGGAACCCAGGGCCGGTTATAGGCTGCCACGCGCCAATCACCGTGTTCGATGAACCGGGGGGCGCTCCCGGTTTCCAGCGCCTCGGCTGCGGCGTTCAGCGCCTCGGGCGATGTCTCGGGCCAGGCGCCCGTTTCGATCCGTTCGACCAGGGTCTCGACGATGGCCGTGCTTTCGGCAGCCGTGAACTCGCAATGGCCCGTGCCCTGGACCAGCGACTGCCGATACAGATCGCCGGTACCCTGCTCCTGCACCAGCGCGCCGTAGCCTTCCATCAGCGTGTAGGGAATGGCCCAGTCGCCCAGCATGTGGATGCGGATCGCCGGAACCTGCAGATCGCCGGTCGTCGTGCGCCCGTCTGCGGCCCAGAAATCGCGCGCATAATCCGAGGCCGCGATGCGGGGGGCGGCGTCGATCCTGGCAATGTCGGCCTGAAGGTCCAAACCGGCCTGTTCGTAGAGCGCCTCAACCGTCCGCGCCATCGCGGGTGCGGCATTCTGGTAGAAGGCGGCATAGTCGACCCCCTCGTTCCCGGAAAGTTGCTGCCCCGATGCGGCGTTTTCGAACAGAAGCCGCGAGGACCCGCCAACATTACCGCCGATGCGCAGCGCCGAGGCCACGATCATGTCGGCCATGGCGCCGGCATCCGCGGTGTCGGGTAGTTCGGTCCCCTCGACCATCCACGGCGACCACTGTCCGATGGCGAAGGCAAGCGCCAGCCGCGCGCGGCCCTCCGGGCTTTCGCCCGCCGTTTCGATGGCGGCCATCCAGGACGCACGGATCGCGTCAAGGCTGCGCTCGCCACCCGCTCCGGCATTGGGCAGGCCGACGATGGCGAGATCGCTGGCCGGACCGTGCCCAGCGGCCTCATAGCTTTCGCCCAGCAGGGTCTGCATGGCGAACCAGCCATCCAGGAAACTGCTCATGATCCAGACCGGCGTATGGGCGGCAAGCACGGCGGCACCGTCGATCCTGTCCGGGTAATCCTCGGCCGAAGCGAGGCTGTCGAGCCCTCCGCCAGAACAGCCGTATTGCAGCACCATGTCAGGAGCGCGCTCCAGGTCCGTGAAAATGTCCTGAACAGCTTGTAGATTCAGGATTTCACGCTGCGGATCGTATTGCCACAGGCGCAGCGGGTGCCGGGCGAGCCCGGCGAAGGCATAGCCACGACCGAGCAGGTCGTCATACCGCTGGACCGCTGACGCGACCGAAACGTTGCTGGCGAAATCCAGATCCCTGAGTAGTCGACCATTCCAGTTCTCGGGCACGCGGATCAGCCATGCCGTCCCGTCCGGCAGGGTTCCCGCATGTTCGTTGAAGGCGGGCTGCTCCTGCGCCGACGCGAGCGGGGCGAAGCCCGCGGTCAGAGCGAGGCAAAGCACCACCATTCCGGTCCGCGAACGCGGGCCGGCCAAATTGGCTGTCCGTGACATGAATTTCCTCCAGTTTGATGCAGCGATGAAATCCGGCTCCTCTTCCGGGGAACCATCGCCGGGAAAAACATAGATAGCTAATTATTAGTGTCAAGGGCTCTGATGCACAAATCGGCTTAAGGCCGAGGTTCCCCTTTCCCCGGACGGACTTATCCCACAGCTTCCGTGACGGGTATTCCGAGCGCGGTGTAGCCGTTCAGGACGGCGATGCGGACCTGGAGTTCGGCGACCTGTCGATCGAAGTCCCGTGCCATGAGCCGCTGGCCCAGCAACTTGATACAATGCATCTTTGTCTCGACGCGGCTTCGGCGGTGGTATCCACTCCATCGTCGCCAGAGCGCGCGGCCCAGGTATTTCGCCGCGCGCAGGGCCTCATTTCGCGCCACGGCTCCGGCGGTGATCGTCTTCCAGGGCTTCGCGTTCTTGCGGGGCGGGATGACGGCATGGGCACCGCGATCTGCAATCGCATCGTGGCATTTGCGCGTGTCGTAGGCGCCATCAGCCGTAACGCTACCGATTTCCTGGTCCTGCGGGATTTGGTCGAGAAGGTGGGTAGGATGGGCGCATCACCGATGTGGCTCCCGGTGACTTCGACGGCCCGGATCTCCAACGTTTCTTCATCGATCCCAAGGTGGAGCTTGCGCCAGACGCGCCGTTTCGGGCCGCCATGCTTGCGTGCGTGCCACTCGCCTTCACCTTCGACCTTGATCCCGGTGCTGTCGATCAGCAGGTGCAACGGCCCCTTGGAGCCGCGGTAGGGGATGTTCACGGCCAAGGTCTTCTGGCGGCGAGATAGCGTGCTGAAGTCGGGCACCGTCCAGTTCAGGCCGACCAGCCGTAGCAGGCTCTCGACGAACCCGGTCGTCTGCCGGAGCGCCATGCCGAACAGCACTTTCATCGAGAGGCACGTCTGGATAGCGGCATCGCTGTAGGTCTGCTGGCGGCCACGCCTGCCTGTCGGCGCGGCATCCCAGCTCATCTCGGGGTCAAACCAGATCGTCAGCGAGCCCCGGCGCTTGACTGCTTCATTGTAGGCTGGCCAGTTCCTGGTCTTGTAGGTCGGGGGTATGGGTCTGCTCATGCAGCCTGACTAACAGACTGGATTCGCAAGGTGAAACCTTCACAGCATTTGCGCAACATGTATAACCGCCCCTTGCGCAAGAGGGTTTCTGGATCAGTTTCGCGCGGTGTCGGGTGCTGACATGTATCCGGCCTCTGTTGCGGCCATCATCACGCCGCGGGCCCGTATGGTGTTCGCAGGTCGGGTCCAGATCAAAGCCGCGTGCTCGATGGCACTCTGTTGCGCTCTGGTTCTCCCGATCCCGTCTCACGACCGTGCGCCAAACGTCTCCTTGCCCTCTTCCGCTCCGACGTCCTCGCGACCAGTGACGGCTTACGCCGCAGCGGTCGGAGACTGGTAGGCGCCGCCTCGGGCCATCAGCGCCCAGACGATCCGCGCCATTTTGTTCGCCAGCGCGACCCGCACCAGCATCGGCGGCTTGCGCGTCAGCATCTCGCCAAGCCATGTGCCCGGCCGGGCAGCGGCATGAACATGCCTGTCGCGTAGCCCTTAATTGTGAGATGAGAAATCCAACGAAATCAACGGCCTTGCTTTGCCCTTAAATATGATATTTTGCCTTTAAATCCGATATTTTTGCCCTTAAACCTGAGACAGGGTTCGCAGCTTCGTGTGGCAAATATTGATGGATGATGATCGCGAAGACTTCGTTGCCGCTGGTGCTGAGGAGGCGCGCAGGGCGGCCGTTCTGCGTCCGCTTGTTCAGGCATATCTCAAAGGAACTGGCAGTCTGGAAAGTGGCATCAATGACGCCGTTTGGGAGCTTGGTGTCAGCAGGGCGACTGTCTGGCGCTGGATAAAGCGTCTGGCCGAAGAGGGTGGGCGCACCAGCGCGCTGGCTTCTCGGAAACGGGGCCGCCCGACTGGTACAACCTTGATATCCGGCAAGGTGGAAGCGGTGATCGAAGAACATCTTCGCCGTTATTTCTTACGGCGGGAACGCCCAAGCCTGTCGCGCATCGTGACAGAAATCCGAAGCGCGTGCTGGCAGCAGGGCTTGCAACCGCCGACACGTCGGACGGTTCAGCGCAGGCTGGATGCAATGGATGCCCGTGAAATTGCCAAGGCACGCGAAGGCGCAAAGGCGGCCCGCCAGAAATTTGCGCCGGTCGTAGGCGACAACAAGGCAAACCGGCCACTGGAGGTCGTGCAAATCGACCATACGCCTGCGGACATCATTCTCGTCGACAGTTTTGAACGCAAACCAATTGGGCGGCCTTGGGTCACGCTGGCGATCGACGTCGCAACGCGGATGGTGACCGGATATTACACCTCTCTCGAGGCACCTTCGCGTCTGTCGGTGGCGCTTTGCCTGACACAGGCTGTGGCCCCCAAGGCGGAACTTCTGGCGGAATTGGTGCGCAATGTTCCTTGGCCCGCGCAGGGTAAACCGCATAGCATCCACGTCGATAACGGGCGCGATTTCCGGTCGCATGCCTTTCGGTCGGCATGTGCAGAATGGGGGATCGATCTGGTCTATCGGCCGCCAGGCAGTCCTCATTTCGGAGGGCACATCGAACGATTGATCGGCACGATGATGGGGGCCGTGCACCTGTTGCCTGGAACAACGCAATCCTCGGTCGTGGCCAAGGGCGACTATGACGCCGAGGGCATGGCCACGATGACCTTAAGCGACTTCGATCGCTGGTTTGCTCTGGAAATCTGCCGCTACAACAACAGCATTCATTCAAGTCTTGGCTGCACGCCCGTTGCCAAATGGGAGGCGCTCTCAGAGCAAATGATGGGCGATATCCCCTTCGAGATTGAAGCCTTTCGGGTGAGCTTTCTGCCAAGTGAACTGCGCAAGGTCAGGCGTGACGGCATCCATCTGTTCCAGATACGGTACTGGTCCGATGCGCTTGCAGGCCACATCGGGCGCGGGGATGGAAAGGTGGTCGTCCGCTACGACCCTCGCGACCTCTCGGTGATCTGGGTCGAACTGGATAATGACCGATACGTCGAAGCTCGGTACCGAAACCTGGAAATTCCGCCTGTGTCGCTCTGGGAATATCGCGAAGCCATGAGGAATGCCCGTGCCCTTGGCAAGTCCGGGTCCAATGAGCTGGTCCTGGCTGAGCTGATCCGACAGCAACGCCAAATCGAGTCTGAAAGCCGGAGCCTGACGAGGGCCGAACGCCGATCCCGTGAAAGAAAAGGGACATTGGAGGGCGCCAACTCGGCCGTCTCAACAACCGAAGGGCTGCGCGCGATCGATACGGGTGATACATCGCGCCCATTGTTCAAGGTGGAGAGATGGTGAATTGAGGGCAGGAAAAACAGAGGAAGACGGTCGGATCACCCTCATTCAATCGGATATCTGGATTGGCTTTCCGCGGGCCGAACAAGTTCTGGACCGTTTGCAGTGTATGATCGAAGCGCCAAGGCAAACCCGTATGCCTGGCCTTCTTGTGCATGGCGCGTCCGGGATCGGAAAGACGATGATCGCCCGCAATCTTTCGCGCAGATATGCACCGGAATATGACCCAGCATCGGGAATTACGCGAACGCCGCTGTTACTGTTACAAGCACCACCAGCTCCCGACGAACGACGGTTCTATCTGCACATCCTGGCGACCGTCGGGGCACCGGCCACGGCACTGAGCGCGCGCGCTCAAAATGTGGCCTCCCTCGAAGTCCGTGTCGTCGCGCTCTTGCGCGACCTTGGCCTGCGGATGATCATGATCGACGAAGTCCACAACCTCTTGGCCGGGACCCACCGCGAACAGCGCCGCTTTCTCAATGTTCTGCGGTATCTCAGCAATGAACTCGAAGTGTCGCTGGTCTGCCTGGGGGTCAGCGAGGCCGTCGATGCCATCCGTGGTGATATCCAGCTTGCCAGGCGGCTGGACGAACATCACCTTCCAAACTGGCGCGACGACGCCGAGTTCTCGGACATGATCCAGACACTCATCGCGGCAATGCCCCTCGAGAAGAAATCCAATCTGAAGGTCAAGTCACTAAAGCAGATACTTGCGCTGACCGGCGGGGTGACCTCGCGCATCTTCGCCCTGATCAAGGATCTTTCCATCGACGCCATTGTCACAGGTGATGAATGCATCACCGATGACGCAATCGCAAAATGGACGCCGGTTTGGTCGCGCCATGCGAACCCCCATCGGCGGCTCGAGAAGTCCGGGGTGTGAAGCCGCACCCGCTGCCCAAGACTGTCGCGCCGCTGCCCGACGAGTTGTTGTCAGGTTGGTTGTCTAGGCTGGCGGCGGCCAACTACTGTGATGATGCGGAACTACTGGCTCATCTCAGAATCGATACCGCGCATGGCACCGCCTTGAACTTCAACGTCGACGCGGCTGCGGCGGCGAAGATTGCCAACGCCGCACGGATTGACCCAGATGTTGTGCGATCTTTGACCTTCCCAGCAATGACGACACGAGAAGCCTCGCTGACGGCCCAGATACCATTCCAGCATTGCCTGCAATGTTCCAGAGAGGGCCTTTCGCTCAAGCATTGGAGGCGAGCCTGGGCATTCGACTGCCAGGTTTGTGGGACGAGACTTGTGCCGACGCTCGGCAAGGCCAGTGGCGAACAGATGCCCGAAAAGCTGATAAATCGTGCGCGCAACGGCGCCGCGCGGCTTGAATACGCCGCGCGATTACGCAGCTCCAAGCAATTTCGGCGCGCAATGCGCGCGGTCACCTTTGCCATATCATTAAAGGCCTTCCGCGGAGATCCGTTATACGCTCTTCAGGGCCACAGGCTGGAAGTAAGGCTGTTTTGCCTTGCTGCAATTGATGCAGCCCAATCCCGTCCACTGGTCAAAGCGGCCATCTCAAGCTCCGGCATCGACGACTATGCAAGGGTTGCTCTATTGCGCGCCTTCGATAAGGAGCCACGTCTGCTTGCCGCGGTCGATTACATCGCCCGGCAGCGCGCGAAAAGCATAGGCGCGATGGCAGTGGAATCTCATAATTAAGGGCAAAAAATATCCCCGAACGCGTCGTGTCTCAGATTTAAGGGCAACGCGACA
>NZ_JCAQIH010000008.1:0-7051 GCF_059628195.1 Sulfitobacter sp. IGS-18
AACTGCCTTCCCCTGCAAGTGATTTGTCGATGCGCCGCTGACCCTGCTTCTATGTATTCGGTCTTTCTTCGGGGCCGTTCGATTTGCCCCTGACCAAGATGGGAAGTCGCGCGTCCTGTGTCTCGTTAGCTCATCGGCACTTCGGGGGCCATGCTCCCCATCAGACTGACAAGACGCCTATCGGTCGTTGGTCCATCTCCTCCTCGCTCGCAGATGCCTTTGTCCGACTACAGGCCGCTCATGGCATTCGGCCGATATCTCTCACCCTTCGTCAGAACAGCCCAGGCAATACGTGCCATCTTGTTGGCCATGGCGACCGCCGCGACGTTCACATGCGCTCGCCCCTTCAAAGCGTCTGCCCAAGCCGTTATTGGCGACGTCCTATCACGCACGAGATGCAGCACCGTTCGAGCTCCGTGGATGAAGAGCTTACGCAAATATCGGTTACCGTGTTTCGAGATTCCGATCAGCTTGGCCTTGCCACCTGTCGTGACCTGCCGCGGCACCAGACCAAGCCATGCGGCAAGATCACGACCTTTGCCAAAAGAGCTGCCGGTGCCGACAGCTGCCACGAGCGCTGTCGCAATCGTCGGACCGATGCCGGGGATCTCCATCAAGCGCTGCATATCGGCATCTGTCCTGGCCAGCGCCTTGATTTCGGTATCGATCGCCGCGACCCGATCATTGATTACGTCCAGTTCGGACGCCATGTCAGCCACGAGCAGGAGCATTCGGGGTGAAAGGTCGACAGCGCCCTCTACGGCCAATCTGGCCAGCTCCTTTTGGAAGACATGGCGCCCGGTTCCTACCCGGATGCCGCGTTCCATCAGGAAACCACGGCCCTGATTGATCAAGCGCGTCCTGTCTGACACCAGGCGCTCTCGCGCACGGTGCAAGGCCTGAAGATCGAGCTGTTCCTCCGACTTGATCGCAACAAATGGCATCGTTGGCCGCGTCGCGGCTTCGGCAATGGCTTCCGCATCCCGGTCGTCGTTCTTGTGAACCTTCACATAGGGGCGGACATAGAGCGGCGACATCAACCGAGGTTCATGCCCCTTCTGAAGGCAGAAGCGTCCGATGTGATGCGCCCCGCCGCAGGCTTCCATTGCAACCACGCAGGGCGGCAGCGTGGCAAGAAAGTCCAGCAGCCGATGCCGCTGGAGCCGTTTGCGAAACACGACCGCTCCCGCTTCATCCAGTCCGGCAAGACTGCAAACGGTCTTGCCCAAATCAATGCCCAGAACCTTGATGTCCATCAGATGCTCCTCTCTCCACCTATGCCTGCCACGATAGCAGCGTTTGGTGGGAAGGCAGTTCATCCCATTAGGTCAGGATGTTGGCTGAAAAATGCCAAGGTCTGTGCTCGCCGCAACTTCTTACGCAGAACCGCTCGACCTGCGCCATCGGTTCCATGCACCTGGAATACATTCTTCGCCAAATCGAGCCCGACCGTGATAATACCCGACATGACCGCTCTCCTTTGTGGATCATTGTAGACCCACCTTGGCACATCGATGCCGTCGGAGGGCGGTTACTTCATCAACGCTCAGTCACTGCGTGAAGAACTTCCCCGGGGTGCGTCCGGTCGTCCGTTTGAACATATTGATAAAGGCGCTTTGCGACCGGTAGCCCGTCTCGTAGGCTATTTCGGTCACGCTCTGACCTTCTGACAACCCTTTCAGCGCCGCGATCACCCGTGCCCTTTCTCGCCACTTGCCAAAGCTCAGGCCGGTTTGCGTGATAAACAATCGGGACAGGGTGCGTGAGCAGCTGCCCACTTTGTTGGCCCAGACGTCCAGCGACTGTGAATCGGACGGATCGCCCAAAATTCCGTCGATGATGGGCTTGAGGCGAGAATCACTGGCTACAGGCAAAAAGAGGGGTTCGGCAGGCAGACGGCTCACCTGGTCCAGAATGACCGAGATGAGACGCTCCGACGCGGCGGAATCCAGTGTGGCAAGCGACCGTGTGGTGTAGAGGATCAGCTCTTTCAGCAGTGGGGAAATCGTGACCACGCTGCAGATGCCCAGGAACTCGGCACCCCCGGAGGTGTTGAAGAAAAGGCTGTGCATGGTCACACTGCCATTGCAGGTGACTTCGTGCGCTACGTCTGACGGAAGCCAGAAGGCCTGGCCGTTGGGGACCACCCATTTGCCGCTGTCGGTGCGCACCTGAAGTACCCCGGTCGTCGTATACAGAAGTTGCGAGTGCGCGTGGCTATGGCGCGGTACAACTGTGAGGTTTGCACATTGGCGTGCATTGAAGGAGATCAGCGATCCAGGTTCGTCGTAACGGTTCGGTGGAAGGTATTTCATTCGGCAACCTTTTGTCTGAATCGCGTTATTCTATGTCCAAACACCCGGTAGCGCCATCTATCCCGCTCTTCCTAGACTGCGATCATGTAATGGCCGTCCCTCAGACGTAGGAAGACACGGACGGCGAAAGCTTTTTTGCACCATAGGGAGAGACGCAATGCCAAACGCCAACGCATGCCGGCTTACGGTCGACGACGTAACAGGAATCTGGGGAATCATCCCCTCGTGTAGCACCCCTGAGGCAGCCGACCCCCTCTATGAGGGCATCGCCATCAACGTCGAAGAAACACGCCGCGCCGTGAACCAGATCATCAAAGACGGCGTGGACGCTATCCTGACCAATGGCACTTTCGGTGAAGAAGCTACGCTGACCCCCGAAGAATGGAAAGTCTTTGTAACGGCGGTCGTCGAGGAGGCAGCCGGGCGCGTGCCTGTCTGCATCGGGACAACGATGCAGAGCACACGCGAAACTATCGAAAGAATGAAGTTTGTGCGCGATCTTGGCGCGCAGGGAACCATGCTGGGTCGCCCGATGTGGTGCCAGTTGGCGCCCGAAGCAATCGTACGATATTATCGTGACGTGTCCTTAGCTGTGCCGGAACTGGGCATTGTGATCTATGATAACCCAGAGGCCTTCAAGGGGCGGATCACCCCCGAAACCTGGGCCGAGCTTGCCGAGATTCCTCAGGTCGTTGCCGCCAAGACGATCGGCGTTGACGAGATCTATATTCGAAGCCTGGAGGCCGTGAACGGCCGGATCCGCCTTTTGCCGCTGGAACGAGACTGGTTGAAGACACAAGAGATCGACGCCGAAGTATCGTTGGCCGCGTGGGCCGGTTCTGCAAGCTGTGGCATGCTGCCCTGCACGAAGCTGCGGGATCTGATCACTGGTGGCCACCGCGAGATGGCACAGAAGCTCACGGACCGGATTACGTGGAGCTACGAGACTTTCTTTCCCAACGGCGATTTCCGCGAGTTCTCCAAGTATAATATTCCCTTGGAAAAAGAACGTTTTAACGCGGCGGGATATATCAACGCTGGCCCGACGCGCCGCCCGTTCGACCTGATGCCAGCAGCCTATCTGGAAGGCACAGTGGAGGCCGCGCGCAGGTGGAACGTCGTTTCGGATGAGATCAAGCAGGGCACTTACGACTTGTAGTAACCCAACGACCTGGTGATCCGGCCATAAGTGCCAGGCACCAAAACCATTCAAAGGGAGGAGAATATCATGCTTAAGGCTCTGACGAGGAAGACCGTTGCGGCGCTGGCGCTTATGGCGGTCGCAGTTCCAACAATGGCCGAAGAAGTGACAATCCGCGCTGTGAGCGGCTGGACAGCCGGATCGATCATCGCGTCGCGCTACGAGTCGTTCATCGAAAAGCTGAACGAGCGCGGCGGGGGCCTGGTGAAGATCGACTACCTAGGCGGTGCGCCGGCCATCGGCAGCCCGGTGCAGATCGTAAAGAAGGTGAAGGGCGGGGTCTACGGCATGGCCTACGTGACTGGTGGCTGGTATACTAATGTCCTGCCGGAGGCTGACTTTTTCAAATTGTCCGAGGTCGACATTTCGGAGCTTCGCCAGAACGGTGGGTACGAATATATCCAGAAGCTGCATGCTGAAAAGGGTCTGCACTATTTGGGTCGCACCTACGACACGTCACCCTATTACCTCTACCTGAATAAGCCGATCGACTCCGCCGATCTCAGCGGGATCGACATTCGCGTGTCGACGGCATACCAGGCATTTTTCGCTGCTCTTGGGGCATCGACGCATTCGGCCCCAGTGCCTGAAGTCTATACGCTCATGGAGCGCGGGGTGGTTGACGGTTTCGGTTGGGTTGCCGAAGGGATCTTTGACTACAGTTGGGATCAGGTGACGAAATACCGGGTCGAACCCGGGTTCTTTACCGGCAACGGCCACGTGGTGATGAATCTCGACCTATGGGAAAGCATGTCCGAGGAACAGCAGGCGCTGCTGAACGAGCTGATGCTTGAACTTGAAAGCGAAAACTACCTCGTCGTCGAAAATGACGCTAAGGAAATCGCGCGGCAGACAGAAGCAGGCATCGAAACGATCGTACTGCCAGCCGACCAAGCCAAAATCTGGAGCGAAACGGCACGTCGTGTCGGCTGGGAAGAAGCCCAAAAGATCAATGCGACGGTCGCCGAGGAAATTCGCGCATTTATTACCCGGCCATGAGACTCCACGCACGTGGCATCGCCACGTGCGGCTACGTGCATGTCCCATGTGACCACAAGCGCTCGCATGGGGTTCGGCCCAGAATATAGGGAGGTGTCTGAGATGTTGCGACTTGTTCGTGCGGTACACGATAGTATGCTTAAAGGGTTTGTGTTGTTTTTTGGTGCTTTGGTGGGTTTCATCGCCGTCACGGTGTCGATGAATATTTTCCTGCGCCTGATGGGCCTATCCACGGTTGAGTGGGTCGGCGAAGTCGCGGAATATTCGATTTATGTCGGGGCATTTGCTGCCGCACCATGGGTTCTTCGTCTTGGGTTGCATGTCAAGATTGACATCCTTGCCAAAACTCTACCCCGTGCAAGCGCGCGTGCACTCGACATGTTCGCCGACCTGGTCGGTCTCGCCGTATGTCTGTCCATTGCCTATTTCAGCGCGGGCGCCGCCTACAACGCGTTCGAAAGCAATAGCGCCATCTACAAAAGCCTGGTGATCCTGGAATGGCCACTGCTGGCGGTCATACCGGCGTCGTTCGTTCTTCTGGCCATCGAATTTCTTCTGCGCATCGTCGACGACCAACCGGATGCCGCAGAAACTACCCCAGCCTCTGGAGGGTTCTGAGCATGGAGTGGTATCTCGCGCTTTTGTTGATGCTTGCCATCATCGCTTTCGGCATGGCCATTGGCCTGCCAGTCGCTTTTTCCTTCATCGGTGCCAATCTAATCGGCATGGTGCTGTTCATGGGGGGCACCGGGTCGCTGGAGTTTCTATCCGGCGAAATGTTTGAATCGGTGGCTAAGTTTTCCTTTCTGCCCGTCGTCTTGTTTTTGCTGATGGGAGAAATCCTGTTCCAGTCCAAAGTTGCCTTCCGGGCGATCAACGCCGTCGACATTCTGATTTCGCGGGTTCCCGGGCGCATGTCGGTCGTGGCCATCACCGGCGGCACCATCTTTTCATCGCTGACCGGTTCAACTATTGCCAACACGGCGCTGATGGGCGGTGTTCTTTTGCCTGACATGCTAAAGCGCGGCTATGATCCAGGTATCGCCATGGGACCGATCATGGCGACAGGGGGGATTGCGATGCTGATTCCGCCTTCGGCATTGGCGGTGCTGCTCGGCAGTCTGGCCTATATTCCGATTTCGTCCCTCCTGGTGGCGGGGCTCATGCCCGGCATGCTCATGGCAGCGCTGTTTCTGGGCTATGTGCTGATCCGGTGCACCATCAACCCCGAACTGGCACCGGTTCAGGAAAGCGTCGACAACTTGACGCGCCGCGAAAAATGGGAGCCGTTCCTGATTTACGTTTTGCCGCTGATGTTGATCTTTGTCGCCGTGGTGGGCAGCATCTTTGGTGGCATCGCGTCGCCCACCGAGGCAGCCGCGATCGGTTGCATGGCGGCGTTGATCGCCGCGGCGGCCTACCGGTCGCTGTCTCTTGAGGTGTTGAATACCGCGCTGTCTGAAACGGCCAAGGTCGCTTCGATGATCATGCTCATCGTGGCCGGGTCTACGACGTTCTCACAGCTCCTGTCCCTTTCTGGAGCGATTCAGGGGATGCTGGGTTTCGTGGACGGGCTGAATCTGACCGCCTTTGGTGCGGTGTTGATGATGTTGATCGTGTTGATCTTCCTAGGTGCTTTCATGGATCAGGTCAGCATGTTGCTGGTGACGCTCCCCTTCTTCCTACCCATTGCGCATGCGCAAGACGTCAACATGCTGTGGCTTGGCGTCTTGTTCCTTGTGGTGATGGAGGTCAGCCTGCTGACACCGCCATTCGGACTTCTGTTGTTCGTGATGCGCGGCGTGGCGCCAGAGTGGATATCGATGCTGGCGATCTATCGAGCAGCGATCCCGTTCATCTGCCTCGAAGTGCTGGTTCTGTTTGTGCTGTTCATATTCCCGGAACTGGCACTCTGGTTGCCCAGCTTCTTGTAGCCAACAGGCTTGCGGTCGGCTGTGGAATCCACACCGGCTGCATAGATAGGTGGTCCTGCTTTTTCGACCAGAATGCAGCCCGGTTAAGGTGGATCAGGGTTTCACATCAGGCTGCCATTCTCACGGGTTCGATTTTGCTGGCATGGACATCGTCGCGGGGCAAGATGCCATGGGTCGAGTGGGGCCGCTCGGCGTTGTAATAGGCCAGCCATTGCCCGATACCGTCTCGGGCCTGTGACCCGGTCTCGAAGGCGCGCAGGTAGACGCATTCATATTTCAGCGACCGCCAGAGCCGCTCGATCATGCGGTTGTCGATCCAGCGGCCCTTGCCATCCATCGATATCTGCACCTTGGCCTCCCTCAGCTCATCGAGCCTATCGCTGCTGGTGAACTGGGCGGATTCAACCGGTCGTCGCAACACCCCGCTATTGGAGGTGTTGTTGATGTCAGGAAGACGGAAGTCGGATCGTTCGATGCGACGCAAATTATCCTCGCCAGGTCGGCCACCAGTCTGGCAGCGTGAGCATCTGTGCCGGTTCTGGCGGGAGATTGCGACGGGGCTATCCAGCGAGGAAGCTGCCGTAGCAGCGGGAGTTTCACCA
>NZ_JCAQIH010000009.1:0-2495 GCF_059628195.1 Sulfitobacter sp. IGS-18
GATTCTACAGGGCACCATGATCCAGGCCGTCATGGAAACTGCCCTTGACAGCTCCCTGCCCGGCCAGACCCGTGCCGTGGTGTCCGAGGATGTCTACAGCGTCGATGGCGCGCGCCTCTTGATCCCCCGCGGATCCCGCCTCATCGGGCGCTACCGCGCCGGCGTCGATATCGCGCAGCGCCGCGTCACGATTGCCTGGGACCGGATCATCCTGCCCGACAACCAGACCGTCCAGATCAGTTCATTCGGGGGTGATGAACTGGGCCGTTCTGGCGTCACGGGTTTCGTGGACACACGCTTCGCCGAGCGTTTCGGGTCGGCCGCCTTGATCTCGCTGATTTCCGCGGCACCAAGTGCCGCCGCCTCCGAGGTCCAGGATGAGACTGCCGCCGACGTTCTCGAAGACGTTGGCGATGATCTGGCAGATGCCACGGACAGCGTCATAGGCGATTACCTCTCCATCGGCCCCGTCATCTATGTCGACCAGGGCGCGCGCGTCACTGTCATGGTCGACCGCGATCTGGAGATATTCTGAGCCCATGTCGCTGAGCTATCTTGAAACCTCGCTCGACCGGATCGACGCCGCCGCCCGCGACGATGTCATCGAGATTTGCATCAATCCAGACGGGACCTGCTGGGGCGAATTCCAGGGTGATCACTTCATGCGCGCGCTGGACCAGAGGCTGACGGGCGTTCAGGTCAGGGACCTCGGCAACCAGATCGCCTCCTCGGCCAATACCACGATGAGCAAGGACCGCCCCATCGTCTCGGTCTCGATCACCTATAAGGGGCGCCCGATCCGCGCACAGGTCATCACCCCGCCCGCCGTGCTCTCGGCCATGTCGATCAGCCTGCGGTTCTTCTCAAGCCTGCCACTCGAGGGCATTGCGCTCGATTTCCTCTACGGAAAGGAGCGAAAGCTCGAAGACCTGCGCGTGGAAAAGAAGCGCGCCTTGCGCGCCGTCGTGGCCGCGGGCGTGATCGATGATGCGCTGGCATTTTGCGTCGAGAACAAGCTCAACATGATCGTCTCGGGCGGCACCTCCACCGGCAAGACCGTGGCCGCGCGCAAGATCCTCGCCCATGTGCCGGCCGAGGAACGCATCGTTACCATCGAGGAAGCGGCCGAGCTTCTGCCGACCCAGCCCAATGCCGTGACCCTCATCGCCAATCGCGACGCAGAATTCCAGACCGCCGATGTGCTTCTCACCGCCACGCTGCGCATGCGCCCCGACCGGATCATCCTGGGCGAGGTGCGTGGCAAGGAGGCCATGACCTTTCTGGAAGCCATCAACACCGGCCATGGCGGCTCCATGACCACGTTGCATGCCGAAACCCCGCAACTGGCCGTGCAGCGGCTTGCGATCGCAGCACTCAAAACCGAAATCCCGATGACCTATGCCGACATGATCCAGTACATCGAGAACTCCATCGACGTGATCATCCAGGCCGGCCGCCATGACGGCAAACGCGGCATCACAGAATTCTACCTCCCCGGCGCAACTGAGATTGGAACTTCTCCATGAAGACGTTTGAATACAATATCCTGTCCTTTCCCATGACCCGCAAGACCAGCCTCTCCGACATGCAGGCCAGCCTGAACGAGAAGGGCGCAGACGGGTGGGAGGTGGTGTCGATCAGCACTTCGGAATTCGCCAATATCGGGCACACCGTTTTCCTGAAGCGTGAGACCACACCAGCCGGAGCCACGGCATGAGGCAGGCGCAGCACCTCGCCTTGGCCGCGCTGGCCCTAAGCCTGACGCCTACCTTCGCCGTTGCCGAGCGCAACCTGGTGCCGACCCTCGAGCGCAGTTTCAACGTCTGTCCAGACCGGCCCGCTGAACCCGTGTGGATGCAGGAGATCCCCCTGCGCCAAGCCTATCAGCGCGTGTTGGTTCAAGACATCTACCGCGCCCAGAACCTCGAGCGGATTGTCGAGACCGTCAGCTGCGCCTGCGAAATCCGGTTCCCGTCCTGGGACGCTGCCGAAGCGGTGTTTCGTGAGCGCCACGCGAGCGACGAACGATGGGAGATGCTGCGAGCCTCGGACGCCAACAACCGCCGCGCCAACGCCGCCCGCCCTGCAGCGAAAGCAATCTGCGACGCCGCAGGCAATTGGTAAGGCGGGGCCGCGATGAGCGTTGTCACCTATTTCGTTGAAACCTCCCAAGCCTATCTCGACACCGCCGCTGAGACACAGTTTGGTGCGGTTGCAGCAACGGTCGGCACGCTCCTGGTTTTGGGGACAACGCTGGTGGTGATCCTCGTCGGCATCAACATGATCTATCAATATCGGGCCATGGATGGGCACACAGCCTTCTGGCTCGCGGTCAAGATCGGGCTCATCGGGATATTCGCGACCAATTGGATGCAGTTCAACGCGTTCTCGTCTGCCATTCTCTATGGGATCGACAGTATCGCGGGCGCGCTGGTGGCCTCGGTCGGCGGCGGCAGTCCGGGGCCCTCGGGAACTTTCGCTGAAGAATTCGACCG
>NZ_JCAQIH010000010.1:0-1361 GCF_059628195.1 Sulfitobacter sp. IGS-18
TTATGGCAGCAACTCACCCGCCGCGATCCGCCAAGCCGCCCTGCGCATCCGCGATATCGTCGAGCGGATTTCCGAGACAGAAGATGTGCAGGAGAGCATGGCGCTCAACACCTATGCCCGCGCCGAACTCGTGCGCCTCGTCGCTGCACGCATCCGGCTTCAGGCGGCACGCACCCGCGTCCTTTCTGCCGAGGAGCTGGCCCAGGCCAGCGCTCGCATGACCGAAGGCGCGTTCATGGATTTTACGATCAGGGAGATTGAATGATGGGACATCTGCTCTTGAGGACAGCTTTGGCCACGACACTTGGGATCGGTCTGCATCTTGGCGCCCTATCCCCTGCCCTCGCGCAAGGCGTGCCCGTCGTCGACACCCAGAACATCGCGCAAAACATCCAGCAGCTGCGGCAGATGATCGAGGACGAGATTCTGCAAAACGAGCAGCTGACGCAGCTCCGCGAACAGCTTGCCACACTCACGGATCAACTCGCGGAGCTGCAAAGAACCTATGAAGCGCTCACCCGACTTGCCGAGCTTCCCGAAATCATCCGCACGGAAATGGAAGACGAGTTGAACGGCCTGCTCGACCAAGAGTTCGGCGACATCCTCGCCACGATTGAGGCGATCAAGACTGGGGATTTCTCGGGCCTCTCGGGCTCCGGCGCAGGCGAGATCGAAACCCAGATGGACCGCGTTCTGGCCGACCTCGGCTTCGATGAAGACACCCTCTCGGAAATGGCCACCAGCGGCAATCCCGGGGCCAACCGCGTGGCCACGCAGGCCACAACCGGCGCACTCGTCTCAGCCGCCGCCCAGAACAGCTATGAGGATGCCGGCCAATCGATCGAGCGGGTCGACCGCCTTGTCGGACTCATCGACGACATGGACGAACTAAAGGAAAGCATCGATCTCAACACGCGCGTGACAGCAGAATTGGCCATCGCCCTCGTGGCGATGTGGCAACTGGAAGCAATTCAAACCGTGGGTGACGGCACCGGCGGCGTGATCGATGCCGCCACCATCGCTGAAGAGCAGCGCTTCATGGATTTCACCTTGCCGGACCTGCGGGCAGACTAAGGCGTTTCGAAATTGATCCCCAAAAACAAATATCGGTTTTCGCGTTCGAGCGCAGCGAGAGGCAGCGAAGAACCGATTCAACTCATTTCGAAATGCCGAGCGGGGGCATGAATGGTGGCGACTGAACAAGAAATCATCGAGGAAGAACTGGTCTACGGTGCCCTGCGCCGCGAACGGCTCTGGCAACGCCTTGGTCTGATGGGCCTTGTCTTCGGTATCATCGGCTGTCTGAGTGCCGCGGCTGTCTCGATCCTCGATGTCGACCCGCCCCCCGTCGTTGTCCCCTA